>CAYXRT010000099.1:0-1546 GCA_964467535.1 uncultured Desulfurococcales archaeon | reverse complement strand
AACATGGGAGTAAGGATTTATCACATTTAGCCCCCTCTAAACGTGTAATCCTAGGTACTGTGGATGCCTACTATACTTATAAATCCAGAAATCAATAATCTTGTACCCCTTAAATCCCCCATAGAGCCATGTAGTAACACCTAGTGAGAATACTAGAAGACCTAAACCCGTAATAATCAAAGCTATTAGCCGTACCATACCAAACCAATGGTACCCTTCTGGTATTACTTTCAAAATATGAATGGAAAGTAAACTATATGACCTAACTTTAATGTTTCAAGAGATAATTCTAGAAGTGGTAGCCATAGAACTCTCAAAACGCCTAAGCCTGCTAAAAAGAACATGGCAAAAGCGAAATAGCCGAAAATAGGTAAATACATAGCTACTGAGCCTAAAATCGATAAGTAACCCTTCTTAACAGCAAACCCCACCACGATCAAAATAAGTGTAACAGTTAAAGCCAAGTAACCGTAGGGTCTCAAGGTCTCAATTACCTGCTCCTTTAACTCACGCTGCCAGAAGACATCTGGAAAATAATTATGAAGCACTCTATCTAAGATGCGGGGTAACTCAAATGTTAAGTAGAATAATGTTACTGTGAAGAGAATAGATAGAATCACTGCCACAATAAGTTTAGGAAGATCAATATACCCCACTCTAACACCAAAAACAGATAGTAGACTATACATTATAATACTATAGTTTAGAACGGAATACCCAAGAAATCTAGGCAAATATGATTAATTCCAAACTATAATAGTTTAACTGTTCATTTCCTGTTCATCCCCTAAGAGAGGAAGTCACATTCTGCAAGAATAAAATTGTATGTAGGGTAGATGTTTCTACATAATTTTTTCTCCATTCTTTCTAAATATATGTAGTTTTCTTAGATTAAAGGATATGCCTACACGGTCATTAGGTTTCCATAGTGGGTTACTGAGTGATCTAGCTATGATTTTAATGCTGCCTATCCTTAAGTGTATAAGCATATCAGGACGTAGGGGCTCTATAAGCTCGATAGATGCTGGGATGGTATTACTTGACTCTTCAGGCATTATTGTTATGTCTTCTGGTCGTACTCCTAAGACCACCTCCTCTCCTTCGGAAATATCGATTTCTCTGCTTCTTTCAGGTGGTAGGTTTATCTCGAAGTCTCCGCAGTCAAGCGTGTAGGCTCCATTCTTCAATTTAGCTATACATTTTATGAAGTTCATGGAGGGGCTTCCTATGAAGCCTGCGACAAACATGTTTCTGGGGTTCTCGTAGACTTCTTCAGGTGTTCCTACTTGTTGTAGAACGCCATTCTTCATTACTGCTATTCTGTCGCCTATGGACATGGCTTCTGCTTGGTCATGTGTTACATATACTGTTGTAACTCCTAGTCTCTTCTGGAGTTTTTTAAGCTCTGCTCTCATCTGGGTCTTCAACTTTGCATCTAGATTACTTAAGGGCTCATCTAATAGGAATACGTTAGGTTCTCTAACAATGGCCCTAGCTAGAGCGACTCTCTGCTTTTGGCCTCCAGATAGCTGTCTTGGCTTCCTAT
>CAYXRT010000098.1:244-1597 GCA_964467535.1 uncultured Desulfurococcales archaeon | reverse complement strand
ATAATACCAAGTACCGTAAACAACTACCTTAAATGCTCAGGTAGCTTATCAAGTACCTCAAGTATCCTAACAATTTAGCTCAAGTCTATCAAGTAATCATTAATAACAACAAATTATAAAGGATACTGGTTAATGCCTATAGTCCCTATGTTATGTGGCATATCGTACTTCAGCTAATACACATCTTGATAGCATTAATTGAATATCAGTTACGTCTATTTGGCATATCAGCTATATGCCACTTACTTAAGCTCTGACATATGACTGAGTTCCCTGTGATCCAGGGTTCAAATCCCCGTAGCCTCACTAACTCATCGTGTTAGTGTTTGTATTGATTTTAATTGCTTGACGTATAGTTTCCATTATGTATTTCTTAGTGTTTGATGATGCATGTTTAAGTATGTGGTTTATTTTTTCAATGTTTAATTCCTTGTTTTTGATGAGTTCTATTATAGCTTTCACGCGTTCTTCTTTTCCGGGTATTAATATGTTGGCAACCAATTGCCACTCAATAGGTGCATATCTTATAATGTTATCCTCTATCTTAATACTATTCGAACATGAGTAAAGGTCTTCGAAGTCTACTTTTAAGCACATGTTATCTCTACAAATAGTTAAGTCGGCCGTAACTTCTATTCTAGTACCATAGACGTCGAATATGCCGAAATGACTTGAATAAATTCTACTTGAACTGTATTGAATTCGCCTTAAGGTGTAAAATTTTGCTGCAAATATTTTATCGACCTCATATACTTTACTTGTTTCAACAATGATGTCTATATCCCTGGGTTTGATACTTAATCCGTTAAGGTAACCCGCCGTACTACCTACGAGACCCCATCTGATTCCCGCTTCTTGGAGAATTCTTGAAACTTTCATCAACGCTTTCTCTATTTCTTGTGGGAGTGAGAATAGACTTCTGTCTTCATTAATTCTTTTAGATTCTAGTTCCATACGATGGCACCAGTTATCTTGGTTACTAGATATTCTTGCAGAATGAGACTCTGTTCTAGACCTTAATAAAAAATGTCTTGTAATACCATACCTAGACTTCGAATTATAAGAGGGGGGCTCTAGTTATCGGAAAACTTTACAGGCTTACCCTCTGCCGGATATTGAATAGTATAGTAGCTGAAAATATGTAAGGACTTCAAGTTATGCTATAGCTATGGATACAAAGCTTACTATGATTTTAAAATTAAGGGAAAAAGCTTGGAATAAGGTCTTTGAATAATATTGAACCTATGGTAGGCTCGACATTAGATCTACCGCTCAAGGATAGAGTATTCGATGTAGTTTACATGATTGCAGTTTTCGGCGAACTACCTAATAAAGAGAAAGCTCTACTTGAAG
>CAYXRT010000098.1:0-234 GCA_964467535.1 uncultured Desulfurococcales archaeon | reverse complement strand
AATAGGCTGGATTCTATTTGATTCCGACTATCCAAGGATAAGAACAGTAATTGTATGGTACGGAAAGATAGGCCTTAAATTAGTAGATAAACATGATCATGTATTGCATCACCTACTTGTTTTTAGAAAACAAGGTTATTAACTGTAGTTCTAATGACAAACTCTTTGTATAATCTTATTAGTAATTACTGTGTCTTCTTGGGTTGTTCTCCCTGATGTTGCTCTCCTAGTAGT
>CAYXRT010000097.1:0-1691 GCA_964467535.1 uncultured Desulfurococcales archaeon | reverse complement strand
GCCGGCCTCCGGAGCCGGAGATCCCGGGTTCAAATCCCGGCGGGCCCGCCACATATAAACCTGTATATAAGTCCTTCCTTAATGTCTCCAATATGTTTTATACATGGAGCTACTCTATCTAATAAGAGAAAATAGAGTCTTTGTATTCTATAGGAATGGCAAAGCTAGAAATACACTATGGTTCTTCCATATCTTCTATATGTAATAGGAAGCCTGCCAAAATACTTGAAACAGGTTAAAGCCCTTGCATAGACTACTAGGAACAAGCAAGTAATATCACTACACTTAAATCAAGCCCTACTAGATAATGACAGAAGAAGAGCTGAATAAACAAAATCCCATATTAGCACTACTCAACACCGTACTACGAGAGTAGTAAACAAGAAGCTGTGTTCTACCTATTAAAATATTATAAGAAGGAGTTAATAGAGCGGTTGTCCAAGCCTTTGTCGATGCTTGGACCTAGATGGATAAGTGATTTTTAAGCATTGGTTCATAGGGAAGAGTAAGTAACCATTTCCCTAAATAAGCCCTATCCGGAAACTCTATCGCATTATATCGGTCTAGTGTATTCGTATCCTGGTCAAAGTTTTCTTTCGTATGTTACAAAAGCTGAGCTTGCATCTAATACATACATCATAGTTTTTCTTCGGCCATCATTTAATTTCATACTCATCCACTTCTCGCTGGAGTAGTAATGCCTAGATCTTTAACCTTTTCCGAGAACACTTTCCAAATACTCTCACTCAAGACATTCTTAATTATACCTTATCATATAATAATTTTCGAATGCTTAGTTTTAACTTATAGTTTAACATTTAGTTTCATTCCTACTTTTTCAGCAATTTGAAGAGCAATATTTAGAACGTCTTCCTGACTTATGTCAAGGGTCGGTTTCTTGGCAATTCCAAAATCCGTAATGGTGAAATCGTAGTCGATTTTAATTCCCGCCTTTTTCATCACCTTAGTTACACACTTCATCGGACAGCCATTTATGACGATTACCTTCTTCGCCCTATGTCCTATGTCGATATGCATTTTTGATCCAGCGGCAACTGCAGTAGTACAGCATAAACGGGCGGATTGTCCAGCGTTAGTGAGTAAAACGCCGACCTCATGTCCAATTTCTCCAACGCTAGCTGCACCAGAGCAAGTGAATATTATGTAAAGCTTTTCGGCTTCTTTATGACAGATGGGGAGGAACTTTGGCAATTTCTCCATATCAACTTTCTCAGTTTCATTCATTTCATAACACCTCTGTCCTGTATTTAAAAGAACATTTAAAATTTTTACCATTTTTAACCCTTTATCCATTGGCTCAAGTGTTGCAGGGTTGCGGCGGCTAAGCTTCTTCGATATACGTACAAGATCTAGTTCAATCCACGTAAAGCTCCTCTTCATTGTATCCAAGATATTCTTTACACCATCAATTTCTCATCTATCTCCTCTTGAGATATTACAATATTCTCACTCATGGGAAAAGATGGTATCAAGATTGACAAGTCAACGATTTTATATCTCTTAATACCGAGGATATCTAGTAATTTCTTTATCTGCTCATACGTTGACTTCCTTATCTTAATGTTCTCTCACTCTTTTCCTTGAATTCTACTAGAGACTTCTTCAACCCCGCTCTATTCTCCATAACTGACACTGAAATGGATTAATATATTCTTTGTCTTCAGAGCCGA
>CAYXRT010000096.1:0-1875 GCA_964467535.1 uncultured Desulfurococcales archaeon | reverse complement strand
TTTATCCATTTACTGCAATAGTTGGATTGGAAAAAGCTAAACAAGCTCTACTCGTCGTATCCGTGAATCCCCTGATTGGGGGAGTACTTCTTAGAGGTGATAAGGGTACAGGTAAAACAACGCTAGTACGTGCTCTTGCTAATGTTTTACCTGAAATCGAAGTTGTTAAAGATTGTCCATTTAATTGTAATCCAAGTAATCCTATGGAAATGTGTGATAACTGTTATAAAAGATGGCTTAATGGTGATAATCTTCCTGTTGTAAAAAAGAAGATGAAGGTTGTTGATTTACCTTTAAGTATAACTCCAGATAGGCTTATTGGAACAATAGATATTGAGAAGGCTCTCAAGGAAGGTGTAAGAGCTCTTAAACCAGGTATTCTTGCTGAAGCGAATAGAAATATACTCTATATTGATGAAGTCAACCTCCTTGATGATTATATAGCTGATTTAATACTTGATGCAGCTGCATATGGATGGAACATTATTGAAAGAGAGCACATATCATTTAAACACCCATCAAGACTCATACTCATCGGCAGTATGAATCCTGAAGAAGGTGAATTAAGACCTCAACTTCTAGATCGCTTTGGACTTGTAGTAAATGTTGAAGCACCCATGGATCCTGAAACTAGAGCAGAAATTGTAAAAAGAGTTGAAGAATTCAATACAGATCCTATATCATTTTACAAGAAATATGAGGCCAAGGAAAAAGAGCTTAGAGAAAGAATTATACAGGCGAGAAGGATATTACCTAAAGTTACAATAGATGACGATTTATTAAGAATGCTTATCAAGACGCTTGTTGAAATGAAGGTAAAGACCTGTAGAGCTGAAATAACCACCGTTAGAACAGCAAAAGCGCTAGCAGCCCTGGAGGGCAGAACGCGTGTTACAATGGATGATTTGAAGAAGGCTATGGAACTAGCATTACCGCATAGAATGTCACTGAAACCGTTTAAACAAGAATTACATAGAAAATCCACCAGCTCCCTCAACAATAGGCATAAAATCCATGAACATAGAGAAAGTGATAGACATAAACATAGCAACCATACTAGTAGTACAAATAACCATATACGAACTAGTAGGGAGCTTAATTCTCACGTAAAGCCTATAGAATCTAATAAAATTGATTTAAATAAGCCTGGAGAAGCAACAATAATTATCCCACCAATTGAAGACGATTTAAATGTCACGGATAATGTCGTTAAGAAAATTAAAGAAGAAAGATCATCCATTAGGGGATCTCGTTATACATATTCAACTATAATAAACAAACCCTACGGTGTGCCCATATCCTATGTTTTTCCGGTCTGCAATCCAATTGACATAGATATCGTTGGTACAATAGTCAATTTATCCGTAAACAAATTAAGGACCTTAAACTTCATCAAAGATGATCTCCTTAATGAAATACTTGCTGTAAGAATTAGAAGGACAAGAATACCAGAATTAGTAATAATAGCTCTTGATACCAGTGGTAGTATGAATGTGTTTAAGAAAATAGCTATTGCAAAAAAGGTTGCGGAGGAACTTATTGAAAAATCGTATACTAAGAGGGCATGGATTTCACTTATAACCTTTAGAGGTAATGGAATAGAATACTATATCCCAATAACGCGTAACTATAATAAAGTTATAGAGCTCTTACCTAAAGTACCAACTGGTGGAAGAACGCCATTATCAGCCGGACTAAAGAAAATAATTGAAACAGCTAAATTATTTAAAACAAAGTACAACAACTCTCACGTTACAGCGATATTAATAACTGATGGAAAAGCCAATAAACCTCTATTAACCGATATTAATGAAGAAATAACAGCCTACTCAAGAATGATTTCAAGAGAAGGAATAGAATTGATAATATATGATA
>CAYXRT010000095.1:0-2010 GCA_964467535.1 uncultured Desulfurococcales archaeon | reverse complement strand
ATAGGAAGCCAAGACAGCTATCTGGAGGCCAAAAGCAGAGAGTCGCTCTAGCTAGAGCTATTGTTAGAGAGCCTAATGTATTCCTATTAGATGAGCCCTTAAGTAATCTAGACGCAAAGTTGAAAACTCAGATGAGAGCAGAGCTTAGAAAACTCCAGAAGAGACTAGGAGTTACAACAGTATATGTAACGCATGATCAAGCAGAAGCTATGTCCATAGGTGATAGAATAGCGGTAATGAAGAATGGCGTTTTGCAACAAGTGGGAACACCTGAAGAAGTTTATGAGAAACCCAAGAATACGTTCGTTGCGGGTTTCATAGGGAGCCCTTCTATGAACTTCATAAAGTGTATAGTTAAATTGAAAAATGGAGTCTATACACTTGACTGCGGAGATTTCGCAATAAACCTACCACCTGAAAGAGGCAAAGAAATCGATGTTCCCGAAGGAGAGGAGGTGGTCTTAGGGATACGGCCAGAAGATATAGCAATAATGCCTGAAGGCTCAAGTAATGTCATCCCAGCATTTATCGAGCTTATAGAGCCTCTACGTCCTGATATGCTCATACACTTAAGGATAGGCAACATTAAAATCATAGCTAGATCACTCAGTAAACCACTATGGAAACCTAATGACCATGTGGGTATATCGTTTAACTTAAGAAAACTACATATATTTAGGAAGAATGGAGAAAAAATTATGTAAAAGCATCTACTCACATAAATTTTATTCTTGCAGAATATGACCTTCCTCTTTCAGAGGATGAACAGAAAATGAATAGTTAGACTATTATAACTTGGAATTAATCATATTTGTCTAAAATGATGTTTAACTCTTTCAGCAACTCTAAGTCCGTAGAACCTAGCACCCTACATGATTAACTACACTACAACGACACATCTTATATACATCATACTTCTGACGTAGTACCAGTATTTAGATACTTCAACTAGGGTTTAGAGGCAACTTTAAGATGAAAAGGGGAATAAACAATAGTCTTTAATAAGCATATTGAAGGATAAGAAGGATCACTTAGAGAGTTCTATCTTTAAACGTTTATTAAATGAAGATGAGTATAATTAACATGTGATATTATGACAGGTACAACTTTTGATATTAGTGTGCTTGCTTATGATATAAAGAGACTTATTGAACACTTAATGAGCCATGAGGAGATTGGTAAGCAAATAAGGGAGAAAATTGGGTATTACAATCAACTTAAAGACGACCTGCAAAGTGGGGATTCTAGTAATCCTAGTTATAGGGAGGCTTTTGCCTTACTACTTGAGGCTATTATTACCCAAGCTTGGTATTATAGTCTTAAAGGGGATGAACGTAAGGAACTATATAATCTTGTACACCACTATGGTGTTAAAGGATTAACTCAAGGTGAAGGTAAGAAGAAACTACTAGAATTAATTAATCGTATAGGGCCTAGAAGGAGAAGAGAAATAGTAAGAAAGAAGATTATACAATTACTCAATGAGCTGCAAACTATGGAGTTTCATGATTGGGTTAAAGACCTTTATGAGAAAGCTAGGAATGGTGAAACAAAAATATTAGGTATTAAGGGTAGAGATGATTTTCTAAGATGTGTAGGATACTGGGATAGAGTACCTATAGATCGTCATGAAGCAAGGTTCATTATAAGAACTGGATTATTCCATGCATGTAGCTCAAGCAATAAAGGAGACCCCCTCGACAGAGACCATTTACAAGAGGCGTTAAGAGCTTTCTGTAAAAAATACCTTAATGGATTCAAAGTACTAGGCATAGACCTAGATGAGGCTCCTGGAATTCTCGATAAATTCATCTGGTACTATTGTAGAGGGCCACCGAAAGGTAAGGAGGGTGTTGAAGAAGGTCTAAACATATGTGGAAAAGAACCTAAATGTAGTAAGTGTCTTCTCAGAAACACCTGCTTATTCTCATTAGCAAAGGGGAATCATGACTAAGAGGCTATGAATGTTAATGCTTTACAGAGCTTTCTCCTAACTTATTTTTATTCTGA
>CAYXRT010000094.1:0-2063 GCA_964467535.1 uncultured Desulfurococcales archaeon | reverse complement strand
TTTAATGATGACCTCGGCAGGACTGACCTATAATAGGGAATGATTGGGGTCTTGAGTGCTGATCCTTCTTTTATAAACCTCCGAATGATTAAGGTCTGACATGGGAACACCAATAGATCATCTACTTCTTGGATATATGCATAGTCACATCAATTAATGTAAGCTCATTCTAACATGATCAATAGGTTCCTTGGAGGAATATTTAGAAATTCTAATTTAGTACTTCACTTATGGAGGCTTCATATAGCAAGTCTCTGAATTCGCCCACTAAATTCTCACAGGCTTTCTCTCTAAGAATCTTTACAATAATGTTTTCAAATAAAGTGCGGGAAGGCCATTTTCTCTTCTTCTTAGGTTTATTTATTAGGAAATCCTCCATATTGTAGTTATCTAGGAACCCCCTATACTGTTCGTACCAGTCAATACTAGGATTATATACGTATATCTTAGCGAGATCTGAAATTGGTATCAGTACTTGTGCTGTGGCTCCAAAAAGTTTCACGTCCTTCTCATACGATATAGCGCAAACAGGATACCTACTTTTAATCCATGCGCTGTAGCACTCCCTATATTTAATGTATTGTACGTATCCCGTGAAGAACTCTGTTAATCCCTCGACAAAGTCTCTTTCGAGTTTAGCTATTTTCCGTAGTTCAGGAATTTGAGAAAAAGCGGATATGGCATGAAATAACTCATGTATAAACGTCTTCCTACACCAATCATTGCCATATAGTGTTATTATTCTCCATACAGGATCATAGCTTCCTCTGGCGAAGGATCTCCTAGTCTCAACTACAACTCTTAGATTCTCAGGTGGAGAAACCTCCATACCTAGTACTTCCCTTATATCGGTAATTAGTCTATCGAGAACCTCATATAAGTCAAATGATTCGATAAGAAAAAGAGTGTGACATTGGGGCGTATACCCCAATAGATTCACCTTCCACTAACTTCGACACCTTTGATCAAATCGCTTATTACATCTATAATTGCATTCAATTTCTTCCCCTTCTCTAGCACCCTTTCCCTTTCACTAGACCTGTAGACAATAGATATGTATATCGAAGAATGCGGTCTTATAAGGTAGGGTATTATTTCGATATCAACCCAATCAGCATCCTCAGGTGATGAATTCTTCTTAGCTAACCTATAACCGAATATGAAAAGTGGTTCCCCTAAAGCACTAGACAGCTTCTTGACTATGGCATTCTCTCTTGAAAGCCTCTGTAGGAACTTCATAGGCTCGATTCCACTGCTTTCGATCTCTAACTCTGTAAGCATCTCGTAAAAATATGGTTTCCTTAATGAATTAAACCTAGATGTAACCGCTTTCTCCATAATTACAAACTCATTAATACATTCTTCAGGTTCAGGTGATGAAACTCCAACAATTAATCTGTCAGTATTTACGTCAATGGTAACGTTTCTCTTAATCGCTACTGGTCCACTACCACCCACAGATACTCTAAAACTTTTGGGTGGTAGCCGTGCTGTTATAGTGTATCCTAGACCCCTAAAGAGATCGACTAGCTCATACAAGTCAATCCTAGTAGCGCCGAGAAATCTAACAGCGATTCTAAAGAACTTTATCTTGTAATCCACTCCACATCATCTCCCAGACCCTCTGATATTTGGAAGTTTCCTTGTGGCGTCTCAAAGGGTTTTTCTATACTAATGCCAGCATATCGGTACATTGTCGCCGAAGATGTCCATGCGAGCTGTTGTTCCGGTACTACTTTGATTGCTTGAGTACTAGGAATAGCAATGGTTGTAATGGGTGTTATTCTAAACTCATACCCCCTACTATGTACTACTTCGACTAAGCTATCCACTTCATGTCTTAAATACTCAATTAATGGTATAGAGTATTCGTCTATTATCTCTTCAGCCTTCTTCACTAGGTCTTCGAGCTTTTCAGGCTTTTCCTCAATGAGAATTTCCCTGCGAAGGAACTCTAGAAGGAACTCTAACGCTTCCTTCGTCTTACCCCTAGACTTTCTAGCTAGAAACTCTAAAGTGTCTATCGGATGATCTTCTAAGGCTACCTTAAGCACCTTAATCTT
>CAYXRT010000093.1:0-2113 GCA_964467535.1 uncultured Desulfurococcales archaeon | reverse complement strand
GGCGGCCCGATCCCAGCTTGGGGGCGCTGCGGGGCCTCGCGGACCCCACGGCGACCCCCAACGCGGCTGGCTTAACTTCCGGGTTCGATATGGGTCCGGGTGTTGCCCAGCCGCTATGGCCGGGTCGGGCCGCCAGGGTTTTACCTATTATTATTTGGTTTATTAAGCTTTTCTTAACTTAATAGTTTCATATCCTTGTTGTTTGTTAAGATAGAATATGTAGTGGTAGCCGGGCGGGGATTCGAACCCCGGTCACGGGGGTTCTCCCAATGGGTTTTAATTAGTCCAGAGCCCCGCATCCTTGACCGCTAGACGACCCGGCTTCATAGCTCTACTATTACTTGCTCTGAGGTTTTCTATTTTACGCCTATGATAATTTATTTTATGGAGACTCCCTAGCTCATTAATGATATATGCTATTGTATTCATCTAGCTATTTAAGAGGAGTATTACAATTATAGTTATTGCTCAGTATAGTAGCCTGTAAAGGCTTAGCCTTACAAAAGGTTTATATATTATTTTCGCGTAAAACTTATAAATAGGGGATAAAAGTTTTTCTACCAGTCCCAGAGGTGATACCTTATGTCCCAAGAACATAGAGAATCAAAATGTCCTCCAGATAAAATCGTATTCGATCCGGAACGTGGTGAATACATCTGCATTGAAACAGGTGAAGTCTTAGAGGAACATGTAGTTGATCAAGGACCTGAATGGAGAGCATTTACACCTGAAGAAAAAGAGCGTAGAAGTAGAGTTGGAGGGCCATTAACACCTACAGTACATGATAAAGGATTATCGACTGTAATTGACTGGAGGGATCGTGATGCTACTGGTAAGAAACTTGAGCCAAAGAAGAGACTTGAAGTTTTGAGATGGAGGAAGTGGCAGATTAGAGCTAGAATTCAGAGTAGTATTGACCGTAATCTAGCACAAGCTATGAATGAACTTGAAAGAATTTCAAGCCTACTAGGCTTACCGAGATCTATTAAAGAGGAAGCTGCATTAATCTATAGAAAAGCTGTTGAAAAAGGCCTTGTACGTGGACGTAGTATTGAGAGTATTGTTGCTGCAGCTGTTTATGCTGCTTGTAGAAGACTTAAAGTTCCTAGAACTCTTGATGAAATAGCAATATACACTAAAGCTGATAGGAAAGAGGTTGCTAGGTGTTATAGATTACTACTTAGAGAACTTGGTGTACGTGTACCCATAGCTGATCCAATAGATCATGTACCTAGAATTGCAGCTTTGCTGGGGCTTAGCGGTGCAACAATGAAGACAGCTATTGAAATTCTAAGAAAAGCTCGAGATAAGGGTATTACAGCTGGTAAGGATCCTGCAGGACTTGCAGCAGCTGCAATATATATTGCAGCATTACTAAACGATGAAAGAAGAACACAAAAAGAAATAGCTCAAGTAGCTGGTGTCACAGAGGTAACTGTTAGAAATAGGTATAAGGAGCTTGCTAAAGAATTAGGTATAACTCTTCCACAATAGAGGAAAAAACAATATTCTTCAAAATTTATTGAGTTTACTCAATAATAATGATGTTGTCTGGTGGGAAGCCCATTTCCTCAAGTATCTTTTTAACCCTGTGTCTATGATCTCCCTGTAATTCAATTCTACCATTTTTTGCTGTACCACCAGTTGCTAGTCTTGACTTTAATGTTGAAGCAAGTTTCTTTAAATTAAATTCTTTCTCATCAATGCCTTCAATGATTGTTACTTCTCTGCCAAATTTCCTCTTCTCTAACCTTATCTTGATTATTTGCTCTTCTTTTGTTAATTGTTCATATATCTCTGGAGGAAGGGCTCCAAATATTGATGAATAATCCTTTGGCATGATCCTCTACTACGCTATACTTACGAGGAGAACTCTTATAAACGTTATTTCTTAATAAAATACAAGGTGTCATGGTTCATGGTTAGATACAAGTGTGGTGCTTGCGGAAGAGAGTTCGATCAAGCTCAATTAGAGGTCCTACTACCAAGAATTAGATGCCCTTATTGTGCATATAAAGTAATCTATAAAGTTAGACCAGGAATAGTTAAGAAAGTTAAAGCAATCTAGCTCTCAGTACACATAATTAGGTTAACTTCAATTCAATTAAGAACT
>CAYXRT010000092.1:0-2113 GCA_964467535.1 uncultured Desulfurococcales archaeon | reverse complement strand
AGAGAGCTTACCATTGATGAAGTAGAAAAACTAGAGAAATCAGGTATTGATCCAAGACTTGCAGAGGCTCTCCTAATATGAAAATTCACCTAATTAGCGTCCCTAATAGAATAGCTAGTGATATAATTAAATTATCCCATAAAATAGGACTGCAAATAGAGTATACACCCAAAGAAATAAACATGTATGTTGTAATAGGGAATGGAAGAAGAGATGCAGAAATAATATCAACACTACTTCACTATATTGACCACAAAGAAGTAGCAAGCATAGTAAAACCACAAGAAACAGGTATAGCAGCTCTAGCTAAATCACTAGCCATAATCCTAGAAAAAGCTAAAAGAGCATATATTAAAGCAATACCCATAATAGATCAAGACGCTAACGATCCAAATAATGTTATAGAGGAGGCCATCAATAATCTAAAAACTCATGGAGTAGAATGTAGACATATAGAAGGCAAAAATAGATATGGAGTATATGATTGCCTTAAGGGAAACAAACATTCCCTAACAGCAATAGCTGTAAATGGGCTAGACTACATAAATGTTAAACAACATGAAATAGAAGACCATCTCCTAATGTTAGCTCAAGAACTTAAAAACATAGAAATACCGAAAGGAGAACGATCAAAAACATTATGGGAGCGAATGAGCAAGACATATAAAATATCACACTACGAATTATTCAAGGAAGCATTAAACTCGTCTCTTATTGTGAAGGCTTTACCTCAACACCTTAAAGCAATAAAAGTACTTCAACAAGCCAAAGCGAAGTAATAAAGCTGCATACTATAATAGGTTGTTTTACTACCTAGTTATTACTTTAATACCTATCCTATCTATCAAGTCGGATTTTGATATAATATCTTTATCGAATGTCACAAAAAGTTTTGCACCAATAACCTTACATGCTATTATATGGAGTAAGTCTAACGTTCTAAGTTTTAGAAATGGAGCCAATTTAAAAGCATGCTGTAGTACTTCATTAAAATCAGCATCAACCATCCTTGCACCAACTCGTTTTATAGAGTATAGGGAGAGAGCTAATGGATCATTTAAACTAGCTCTAGAATACACTGATGCCAATTCAACTAATGTAAGATTACTAACAACTCTATCACCTTCCATGGACTCTAGAAGCTCAATAGCTTTACTATGACTTGGATCTAATTCATCAATAAAAGCTATAATTACATTAGTATCAATGTATATCATTTACCCCTATCCTCCTCTAACAACCGAGTAAGACCTCCATGCCTAATCCTATAATCCTTTTCCTGAAACTCTTTAACCTTCTCATATACTTGGTCCCAAAACTTAACCTCCTTAAGAACCTCGCTAAGCCCTTTTTCAATCATAATATTAAATGCATGAGACCTACTCCTAGCAATACCATACCTAACCATCTTATCAGCTAATTCAACAAGCTCTTTACGAACCTTAATAGACACAGTAACCGACATATACCAAATACACCTAATAATATTAGAACACTTAATAACATTTAAGCTAATATAGCAGTAAGTTTTAGAAAGGAAAGACCAACCATAAATCTCATAGCCATTAACATGATCTACCATTGCTAGAGAAGAAGAGAATTAAAGAGCCAGCAATAGTTCATGAAGAGGCAGTTAACACTACATAATACAAAGTCATTTAACGTAATAGACGTCCTACACTAGAGGAACTAGAAGCTAGAAACCACTACATATCTCTCAACAATTACCTAAAGAATTCAAACATATAAACTATTTACCACCCCACTTACCGAACGTAACATGTATAGATAAATCTACACTAATTTACATCGATAATGCCGAGAATATATCAAGAAGCCAGGGTAATGGAGTAGGGATTATTAAGGAACTTATTAAGGAGGAAAACAAAAACGGTTAAACTATTATCTGAAATCCTAAATGAGAGAAAGAAAATACTAAAGGATAAATGTAAGCTCTTTGAAATTTAATTGCATCTAAAAGAATTAGAATTTAAATCTGATAAGGTGAAGAAAATCATATCGTAACTTATGAATTTATACAACCCATTTTTAAGTGTTGATTCTTTCTCTATGAATTCTATAACAATTAAGGTTTACATTATAATATTAAGCT
>CAYXRT010000091.1:0-2198 GCA_964467535.1 uncultured Desulfurococcales archaeon | reverse complement strand
GTCATTATACGTCCACCTTTCATTAGTAGAAAGCTTAACAACTACTACCTTAACATTCCACTCACCTATACCCTTAAATGAATACTTAAAGTCAACGATGTCACCTTTAAATAAGTACATGAAAGCTCTCACACCACAAGGTAAAGGTCCACCTAAAACCCCTCCACCATAAACCCTAGACTCTAAGTGAATCAAAGGTATAGATAAAACAGCAGAAAGGATTATAATTAAACCTAAAAGAGTAAGAAACTTCACACTCGAAGTCCTCCCTAAACTTTAAGCTTGGCCCTCTTAATATAAAACACTATTATCAATATTGAAAGGGCTATAATAGCAATCGGCAACACTAGAATTGAAAAATTCCAACCCTGAGCTAAATATATGGTTCTTGTTGCACCAAAGGTAGGTCTACTTAAGGGAATATTTGTATCAACTAATTTGATATATACGTGCATAGGTCGTGGAGGAAACTCTTTTGAAGGCTGGGAGCGACACCAAAACTCGTTTATACCAAACACCTTCTCCAAAATATTGTCAGCATAGTGAAGGTGTTCCATACCTCTCCATAGATCTATCCTAACGATAATTCCAGTAATCATATCATAGTATATAGGAGTACAAGTGCCATGAAAGAATGCTAAAGCTACAGCTAATCTAGAATCAGGTAAAGCCACATTATCTAAAACGCTGATACTCTTGGGGAAACTATAATTCCCTAAGGTACGTTTTAACCATCCAGCCATAACAATATTCTTTAGAGGATATACATAGGCTATTCCCTCAGTCCTTTCATAAACTTCTAAGGGTGGAGGGTTAGCTATTAATCCTAAGTAAAATCCTCTAACAAGATGGAGTGTAGTATTCTTAAACTCATCTCTATGTAGAAACCAATGCCACTCGCCAATATATCTCCCTTTATAATAAACAGTTCTATTATGCATGTTCACAGTAATAGTCTTAGACATGGTGTAGGGATCAGGTAATGAGATGTTTTTAGCGCTCATCATTTTAAGTCCACTAGGTTCTTCTAGGAGATTCCATTTTTCAGCCTTTGAGATATTATATAGAGTTATATTGAACCGTAGTATCAGCTCCTCCTCTTTTATATCTATTATACTCCAAGCTAACCTAATGTGGGCAATGATATTACTCAATGTAATTGCATTGTTCTCTCTAGTTAAGTTTAGAAATAAAATTACAGGTCCTGTTGACTCGTAAATGGCGTATGCTCCTTTACTAAGCCAGAACCAGGATTTACTTTCAACAATATTAACGTAAGTTATACATTGCACACCACTCAATATTATCATTAGAAGTAAGAGAGACTTTGAAAAAGAGAAATAAAGGGAGAGTAATCTATTTTTTCTCAAAACTTATCACCTTAAGTCTAACTTTATGCAACAATTAGTTCAACTTAGATCTGACTTTGCCCATGTAGAAACTACAACATCAAGATTTGATGGTGCAAAGTCATAATAGTATCCGTATACAGTAGCTACTACATGATCAATTTTCTTATTATAAGGTGAAGCATCAAACCATAGACTCCCATCTGCCCAAACTTGCTCTCTTACCGCAGCCTCTCTATAGTATGGGCCATCATTATTGGGGTAATACCACCATTCCATTTTTAAACGCATTGCTACCCAGTTTCCGTCTAGTGCATCCACTCTTCCATATGAGCTTATATAGTCTCCCGATGGGTCTATGTAAGCTTCCACATGTGCCTTAGTTCTCTCACCTGTTTTATCTGCACTACCAAAACCAGCTAATACCATTGTAGATAATGAAATACAGGACAAGAATAATAAGATAACTAAGGCTGTTTTAAATACGTCACGTATATACTTAGTGCCTTTTATGCTCATATAATTCACCATGCTATATACTATATTTATTACATTTATATTTTTCTTCTACTGACAACGTCAAGGAGTAGTTGGTTAATCATTTGTTCCTTGAACTAAGATGCGAGTTGCCTGTCTGAGGGGTTAACGTCACGGAATTTAAATAATTAATTAAATTGATCTTTGTCAAGAGTTTTTATGCTGTCTTTACTTTCCATTCTCATACTTAACATTTATATTTAGGTTATATTGATGCAACTGTTATTTATTGTCTACATAATTAGTAGGTTGAAAAATATAGTACTATCTTCCTTCTATATTTCTTACTGGGTGTTACAGCGTGAAATTGAG
>CAYXRT010000090.1:0-2297 GCA_964467535.1 uncultured Desulfurococcales archaeon | reverse complement strand
AGTCTTTAACCAGAGATGTGGGGCTTCGTGGTTATGTGGAAGCCCTGAAAGCCCCCAACCAGATGCAAACCCAAGAAGGGATGAAGGGGAAGCCCGTGCAAGTTCCTGTAATTTCAAAAATACCTAAAATATAATGCACGGGCAACCACCTACTTCGAGGTAATATACCTTTATTTTGCGAAAGAGAGGTATAACATCCATAGCTTCTTCTTCAACATCAATTCCTAGTGCAGGTAGGAGGAAAGTAGTGTCTATAAGTACTTTAAGCCCTGTTAATGTACTTCTTCTGCTGCTCAATGCTTTCAGCCTCTAGCTCCTTAAGACTAATTTTAGCTATCTTTTCACCACGTAGCGAGAGCTGTATGGCATCTGGGATCGATCTAAGGATTATACAATCTCCCTTAACCTCTAACTTTAGCTTAGAACCTTCATCAATACCAAGAGCTTCGGCAACCGCTTTGGGGATAACTATGGTTCTTCTCTTACCAACGCGAATCTCAATACTCAGATTCGCATCCTGCACCAGAATACATTAGAATTCTAAATACTTAAAATTATTCTGACACCATATAGCTCTCGGAATCCATCCTTAAAATATTTTAGCAGATTAAATTTTGAAATAAATAGGATAGAATTAACCATTAAGTACAGATTTTGAACTACGTACATCCCAGGCATCAGTCATAACCACTAGTGGACTTCATGTGAATATTAAGTATCCACCTAGACCATAATAAACATTTCAATAATCATGTACAATGTGTGAGTTGCCTTTGCAGGTTTTACACCATGAAATTCAGTTCATTAAGGATGTAGTATGCGGGGAGAAACCATGTATTGAAGAGAAGTTGAGGTGAGAGTAAGGAGTTTAACTCTAAGTATATGAGAGAGTGGTGGAGAGTGAAGTATCTACGTAACCGTTATGTTTTAGAGTGTGTGAGTTTTTGTAGTTTTCTTTTCTCTTCTTCCTCTCTGAATTTTGTTTTCCATTTGAGGAAGTTTATGTACTTTTCTCTTAGCTTTTTATTCTTTAAGAGTTGGTCTCTTAGAGCTTTTATATTCTTATTGTGTATTTCCACATAGTACTTCCAGTACTCTACAGGTTTCTCTCTTAATAATTCTACCTCGTCTGTTATGGTTCTTAAGTGACTTTTAAGTTCTCTTGTCCTCTCCTCCATTATGTTCATGACTCTAGCAACCTCCTAGACACTTCTTCTACACCAAATTCTCTTAGGAACCTTAATAGTTCTTCTCTTTCGGTTTTCTCTTTAAGGAGCATGTAGAGGTATTTAGCGTCTTCTAAGTCTTTGCTTGAGCCGAGCCATAGCTTGTATGGTATTTGAATTTCAGGTGGAGCAATAAAGAGCTTATACTCATTTAATATGACAATTACTCTATTCTTAAGAGTATAGAAGTCGTATATGTTTCTTGCCTTCTTGACTTCAATATTTGGTATTATATATGGTTTTAAGTAGAACCTTACTCTAGCTTTATTAAAGTCAAGTTCTAGACTATCTTCTCCCGTTAAAACTTCAAACCCTTCTTTCTTTGCTTCTCTATAAACTCTCCTAATGTCCGTAGGCTCAAGAATGAAGTCTACGTCCTCTGTCTCTCTAAGCGTTCCCCACCTACCGTTATTTCTCGGTATTTTTGAATACTTTTAATCACGGTAGGTGGTTCATCACGCTTCCCGCAGACCCCCTCACCGTAGCCCATTTTAGACTACGGCTCTCGGAAATCTACGGTAACCAATTAAACCTATAAGCAACAGAAGTTAAAAATCACTTAAAGTATCAACGAAATGGAAACAGCCTATCAAGTAAAATTGCAACAAGACCAGCAACAATAGCATACTTAACATTAAGTCTTTCAAGAACGCTGGAGAACCTAATAGCAAGTTCGTCGTAATGAGTAAGTTCACGTGTAACCGTGAATATAATTCTTTTACTCAACTTTACATTCCCTCCCGAAGCATATTTTGTTAATATAGGTTTCAAGTATGCGTGACTCGAATAGCATTGTTATTCCACTCCCGAGTAGAATAATTACTCATAGTACCATTTAGGAATGTGCTGCTCCCATAGCTTCTTAACCTTTCCAATATCTTTCTTAATTTCAGGATCTTTAACCTCCTTCTCCCTAAGCTTATTAGATTCAAGAATTGCTTCAAGAAACTTAGACTCTGGATAACACTCTTTAAGTAGAATAGTGTTTGGTATAAGACAGCTACCCTTAATAACATCAGGGTAATAGATAGGTCTATCACCAAGAACCCTATGAGTATCAGCAATAAACTC
>CAYXRT010000089.1:0-2315 GCA_964467535.1 uncultured Desulfurococcales archaeon | reverse complement strand
AGCGCTCGGTTGGCATCCGAGAGGTCCCGGGTTCAAATCCCGGCCGGTCCACCATATCCCCCATTCTACTGAAGCTCTATTCTAGCAAAATAACCTTGAACCTTGAATATTCTTGAATGAGCATTTAGTAGGAATCAGAATATTCCTTATCTAGCATTAACGATTTCTTCCCCAGATATTAACTATGTATGGAGTAAGCTACACAAATTGTGGTTATTATCGTGCTTATATTAATCACACGAAATACTTATCCCTGTGGAGCTATATTACTCCTAGCCTGGGATTTAGTAATGCGGTATGCCATTGAGGTTAGAGAACTAGTAAAGAAGTATGTTACTAAAATTAGGAAGGGATTATTTAAGTCAGAAAAGAAGGTTATTGAGGCTCTTAAGGGTGTTAGTTTTACCGTAAAGCATGGCGAAGTTGTTGGATTACTTGGACCTAATGGCGCTGGTAAAACAACTACAATAAAGATACTTGCGACATTATTGCTTCCAGATAATGGTGAAGCATTTGTTGAAGGATATAGTGTTGTTAAGGATCCTGATAAGGTTAGAGAGAATATAGGTGTTATGTTAACTGTTGAAAAGGGATTTTATCCCATATTAACTGGTAGAGAGAATCTTGAATATTTTGGTAGACTTTATGGTCTTAAAGGAGAATACCTTAAGCGTAGAGTCGAGGAAGTACTAGAAATTGTTGGTCTTACAGAACTTGGCGCAGTTGATAGAATTTATGAGGAGTATTCACTTGGTATGAAAGCTAGGCTTAGCCTTGCAAGAGCACTACTTCCAGATCCTCCAGTATTATTATTGGATGAACCTACGCTAGGGCTTGATCCTCCAAGTGCTAGAAAAATTCGTGAACTTGTAAGAAGCTTAGCCCATAGAGAAAATAAAGCAATACTATATACCACCCATAACATGTTTGAAGCTGAAATAGTTTGTGATAGAATACTATTGATAAATAAGGGACTTATAGTTGCTTCAGGTTCACCTATGGAGCTTAAAAAGCTAGTTAAAGGTATTAGAGCTATAGCACTTAAAGTTGATGATAAACCTGGGGTAAAGCTCCTTTTAAATAAATTAAAGGAATATGGATACAATAGAGTTTATAGCGAAAAAGATGCTGAGATGATTAAAGTAAAGGTTATTGTTGAAGAACCTGAAGAGGAGATTACAAAGATAATAAAGATCACTACAAGCTTAAACATTGATATTAGGTATATTGCTGTTGAAGAACCAAGTCTTGAAGACGTATTTGTTCAACTAACAGGTGCTAAGTAGTGAAGCCAAGGTACATCGATATAGTAATAGCTGAATTTAAGTGCTTCTTCACAGAATTCATCAGGAGGAAAAGCCTCATTATCGCCTTAATCCTTTACCCCTATATATTAACAGCACTAATATTATTTATAGGAACTATATTTGGATCTCCAAGATATTTTAGGGAAAAGATACCAGCTGATCCTTTACTTTTCTTCCTCTCATCAAGCTTAACGTTACTTGTATCTCTCGTAATGCTTGATGATATTGGTGCTAGATTTATATGGGAAGAACAATTGGGTACTCTATCATATTTAATGTTAATGCCAGCATCCATGACTAAATTTATATTAGCATCACCAATACCAAGGCTAGTATTAACATTAGGATGGGTTATGTTAACGTTAGCTCCAACAGCAATATATGTTAAGGGAGTAGAGACAGGTATAGCCATTATAATTGTTAGTTCCATTGCAGCACTTGGAGCATTAAGTTTAATGGGATTTGCGTTAATTATAGGCGGACTTCTAATATTATCTAAAGGGGAATGGGCAATATATTGGATTATAAGACCACTAATTTTGTTCTTATCAGGAGTCTTATATCCGGTAGCATTGATGCCACTCTGGTTAAAGGTACTATCCATGACAATGCCTATTAGCTACGCTGTTGAAGCATCTAGAATGTTGATAGCATATGATAATCCTGAAATAAAGCTCATACTATTAAACATAGGATTAATACTAGTATTGTCAATACTTTACACCCCTATAGGTCTTAAGACATACAAGTATCTTGAATTAAAGGTAAAGAGAGCGGGTGGACTAAAATGATTAAAGTTATTCAAAGAATACATGCAACACTTAGAGCAGAATTAAAGGTTTTTATTAGAGCTAAGATAAGAATGATTGCATCAACGCTGACAACAGCATTATGGGGTACATTATTCATACTGCCAATGATTCTCTTCTTTAAAGCGAGTGATATACCAATAGCATTAGCATATGCAGTAATAGCATTTACAATGTTCTATCTATTATCAACAGCTTC
>CAYXRT010000088.1:0-2335 GCA_964467535.1 uncultured Desulfurococcales archaeon | reverse complement strand
AGCCATTCAAGGAGAAACTACTTCAGCTTGAGAGGGAAAATCATGAACTTAAAGCCAAACTTAAGGAGTTAATGGGTGAAGAAAGCAAGTTAAAGTTTAACGACTTACCAGAAGATCTTAAGGAGTTTCTCAAAGAACTTGAACGTGATGGTTATGTTAGACTTACCGAGACCAGGATAAGCTATGGTGATAGAGTGTGGCAAGCAATATTCAAGAGAAAAGGTAATATAGATGGATGGATCAAGTATGAGTCATATAATTACTATGAGAGAAGAAATATATTTGAAGCAATACTCAAAGCAATAAGATTTTATGATAATAGGTACGGAGGTAAACCAGGAGTACCCTACGATAAATTTTTGTACGCACTTAATGAGCTCTTAAACTAGTACACTTAATTTGGGTAAAGGAAATCCATTACAGCCCGTAGGTGAATGATTTAACATCAAGTAGCTTGGCTATTAAATCCTCCATAAGTGAGCGGTGATCCAAGATGATGTATCTTTTATAAGCGCTAAGGCCACGCAAGCCTGCCTCAGCCGTAACGTATGATTAATATAGGCCTTAGACTTCCTGTAACGATATCTGTTCATATTTAGCATGTTCCATCGATTCTACCAAGAGTGTTGCTAGAGTTAATCCTATGATTCCTCCAATTAATCCACCTGCTGGTGATCTCATTATAAGCCAACCTAACGTTACTCCTATCATTGCACCTCCAACTTGAGCTGCTGCTTTAGGATTATTTGTAATGTATTCCAGTCTGTACACTGTCCCACCTTTAGGGTCTTTCGATATTAGATACTGTTTCATGATTTTTAAACTTTTCCCATATATACTGAAAAGAACAGTCCAAATGAGTACATATGGAAAGTTAAAATACCTCAAGATAATATCTATAGTACTTGGGAGAAAGTTATGTCTTCTACTTCACATCGCATTCTAGAACTACTTGAACAAGGTTATTCACCGAGCGAAATTATTAAGATGGGTTACCCTAAAAGTACAGTATATTATGTTTACCGTAAATATAGACAGTCCAAGCCTAGTTCAATACGCATCGTGTACGTAGCTCATGATACTAGTAGATTTGAACGATTAATGCGATTACGAGAACTTTTAGAATCTCTAGGTTATATAGTTAAAATTGGACCTTGGGAAAATGTTTGGGATTTCAAGAGGATACTAAGGGAAGTCGATATAGTGTTAGGTATTGCCGACGCAAGACCTAGTTTACGTCATGGCCTTTTCTTGAGAGAAATTGAAGAGGCTAACAAACTTGGTAAAAAGGTAGTAATAGTTGCTGAAAAGGGAGCTACAATTAGGGCATCGCCGCGTACGTTAATAGTAACCTTCAGTAATGATCCTCGTGAATTAAGGTTAGGTCTTAGAAAGCTTCTCGAGGAATTTGGTGATGAAGATAGAAAAGACTTTTTGGCGATACTAGGAGCAATAGTGATAGCTACAATAGCAGCAATAGGACTAGTAGCACTTTTCAATTTAATAGTTGATCTCCTCTCTCCTAAAGAAACTTAACTGTAGAAGATCATGAAGATAGCAGGTTTCTTTTTAAGAACCGTAATAGCTATATATCCCGGATATATAAATGTCCACTAGGATGAAGCCCTCGACCACCAGGGGCTATTCCCTGGGGGATGAGATTGGGGCGGAGCTAGCCCATTTTCATAAGCCCCATTTTAATGGTAATTTTGATCTAACATCTCTAAGTCTTCTGCTATAGTCTTCAACTTGAATTCTAGTATAGGCTAGCAATGTATCAGCAATACTTAGAAGAACGTACATTATGGAGGGCTTTAACCCTAAGTTCTCTAGCATAATTTTATGTTTTCTTAAAGAGCCTTCAGCTATAATTAATGAGTCCTTAAGCTTACTTCTAATGATTTTGACTAGGTAATCATCAGTAACGGCGATAAGCACTCTATTACTAATTTTCTCAACACGATCTAGAAGCACTCCTAGATAATTAGTCACATCAACACCTAGAAGCACATCCATTTCAATAAGAGATTTAATTGCTCTAAGTGCTTTAGGAAAGTAGGTTGACCTTTCGCGTCTACTAAGATACTTCACATGCTTAAATATGTCAACATACTTCATTAGCTCACCCCCTACCTTTATAGAGGATACAACAATAGAGTACAGTACAATTTTCCTACCCTTGCTACGATCAATAGCTATCAATAACTTTCTACCACTTTCTCTTATGGTCTTGCACTCCACAAAATCCTATCTATATGAACTATTCTTCTATATTAAAGCGTTAGCCCTGTCTGGAGTCTGGACTGGAGAAAGCTTATATACTAGGTACCAGTCT
>CAYXRT010000087.1:0-2410 GCA_964467535.1 uncultured Desulfurococcales archaeon | reverse complement strand
CCTTAAAGCCCCTCCTAGTTATCCTAATTTTACACATAAGTTAACCCCTCTAGTGGCCCAGTTTACATTAAAGTGAAACATAATATAAAAAACTGTTTTACACCGTAGAGGGAATAGTATACTTGAAAACTTATTGTAACAATTTAGTTTAGGCTTTCCTTAATGCTTTTAGCATTGTATAATTTTAGCTTAAGTATCAATGACCATTTCTAGATGCATTTAAAGTTTCAAGAGCGAGGGCTTTAAATCTTTTCAACTATCCTCTATGCCATAATCTCTTCATCAAGTTTTATTTAGCTAATCATGTTTTCAATTATAGTTTTTCTACACTGCCTTAAAGTGTGCTCATTCAGCTTTTCAGGGCATGTTTTTAGAAAGGGGTAGGGGTTTAATGCTATTATGAATCGTATTATCACCTTATCCTCTTGTACTACTGGTTCTAATGTTGCGTATACTATGGTTTCATGGATTGTACCCATATACCTTAATTGCTTCCAACCTCTTGTTATCGGCTGCCCAGGACTCCACCCAATGCCTAACACTCTTAGAGCTAGCTATAAACGTGGATCATAATCTATCCTCACCCCTTCAAGATACTTTGTTGATAGAAAGCTTATTACCTCAACTACCGATTTCATACCTTTCTCTTTAGCCAGCTCCTCAAGCTTCTTATAGAGCTCCTCCCTAATAGTAATAGACTTAAACCCGCGAACAGACATACTCTCCTCCAAACATAGGGGAGACGCTTTAATGGTACAATAGCAAAATGTTGGTACAAAAGGATTAAAGGACGGTTTATCATGTTAATCATGGTATAATATTCAATAAAAATATAATTAAGTTGAGTAATGTGGATCAACTGGTGAAACGCCTTGTTTATAGAGAATATAATTATAAGCGCCACTACAATCTCCGCGGGAAATTTGGGGACACCCACTAACGGGGTCATGAACGGCGAAATCATCAAATATCTTTTGCAATCCTTTGTAGCTTTTGGAACGGTATTCTTAGCATGTATGGCTTATCAACAGATAAGACTATATACGTTTCAGCAGAGAAGAAAAATAGCATTAGATCTAGCTGCGGCGATCGCTTGTTATTTAACATTATCAAGGGAATTCTCTTGGACACTTTTAAAGAATCATAAAATGAAACATCCACTTGCTTATTTGCCTCCAAGTACATACAAAGAGAAATCGCCACCAGATAAAGCTTCTATGAATACTGAGTTTCGTAGAGTAGAACCTACTCTTTTAAACATGGTATATACGTTAAGTAAGGCGCTAAAGGATAAGGAGGTTGAAAAACTAGTAAAAGAGGCGGTTGAGGTGAAAACTTTCTTAGAAGATGAGGACTTAAGGAAGATAATAAAGGATTCAGATAGGCTTAAAGATTTTTACAAAGACGTCATTCTCGATATAAAGATAAAGAAGAATGGTATATTGATGTTTCTTAAAACAATTAATTTATTGTATAGAAAATATGCACTATCATATAAGGAAGTGTATGAGCATGGAAAAGGCTTAGTTGAAACATAATAGATTTTTTATCTTAAATACAGAGTTCGTTTTCTCAACGAAATTATGGTCTTAGCTATCATGCTGTTTTTCATCAATTTCACTCTTTAACTTACCTACTAATGACTATTAGTGTTGTCTTTTTTGGCTTCTTGTTCTATCATTCTCCTTTTCAACTCTTCTAGTGTTATTGGCTTCTCTGGATTTAGGCCTAGCCGTTTTAGTTCTTCTGGTTTTGCTAGAACCGTTAGTGTCTGATGGCCCCCTTCTGGTGATAGGTTTAGTGCTTCAAGTTCTAGCTTTATCCGTTCTGGGAGTTCTCTATATGCGTGTATGGGTTCTTCTCTCCACTTCAACACATGATACCATGACACTGGAGATAGTAACGTTATCACTGGTAACTCTTCCCGAGATCCCTCTCAGCTAGCTCGTAAAGCTTTCTAGCAATCTCCCTTGGAATATAGATTATGTGGTGCTTCCCCTTGGTGTCATGTCCCTGAAGAAGCCATTTTAGCTAAGTTCCCCCATGGCTCCGCGGCTACTATAGGGAGGTTTTAAGGAGAGCAGTTAGTAAAGAATTAATCTACGAGAAATCGCATAAGAAAGGAAGAAAATCGTATGGACTAACACGGGAAGGTGTAAGGATAGCTCTTAGCTACTGTAAGGGAGAATGATATTCATATTGGTTCTACCTCAAAACATTTAGGAATGGTACCACTCTGTATTTGTTAAAGGTAGTTTGTTCTTATTCAAAATTGGTTTTAATCCAAAACCTATAAGAAGTAAGGTTCCCTTAGCTATGTGAAGTAGGTTTATTAGCCGCCTCATGGCAAGCCCCATGGATCATTTTCCATCTCCATGGGGTGCCACTCAGCAGCTATATGTACCACTAC
>CAYXRT010000086.1:0-2419 GCA_964467535.1 uncultured Desulfurococcales archaeon | reverse complement strand
GGTGCGACCATGAATTTATATAAAATGATTGGAATGACCACCTAGGGAGAAACGGTGCACTTATGGCTGTAGACTTCCTCGAAGAGGTTAACATTGTCACTGTATGGAGGTCTTTAGAAATACTAATCAAGGCTATTGAAAAAGAAATCCTATCCATTGACTGCAACGATCCTGAAAGGATCTTAAGGGAATACATGAACGACACACTACACATATTTCCCCGTAGAGACTATAATAGAGTAGTAAGGTGGAAGCGTGTACTATGTCAGCAGAGAAAATGAGTAAGAAAATTCAAAAATGGATTGAACTTGAAGAAGAGGCTAAAAGAATTCGTAGGGTTATGGCTGATTGGAATTTTATAGAGAAGCAACCTCCAAGGATAAGAGAAGCACTAAAATACTACATAGAGACAGGTGATATTAGGAGAGCAAGTATTCTCGCAGGCATAAATGTTGAAGAATTTAGGGAATTATTAAGAAAAGCTAAAATACCAGTCATTGTCTAACTATAGCTTCAACTATTCCCTATATAGGTAAGTAAGTGCCTAGCTTTATTAAACCACTCTATTTTTAAACTAACTCTAACTACACGGATAAGGGTAGTAGCTTTTGGTGAAAATAGGGGTCTTAGAACTAGTAGGCTACAGGGAATGGACTGAAAACATAGGATTTGATAGGGAATATATAATACAATTAAATCAAACAAAAGTATACTATGAGTTACAAAGCATGGTTTCGGAAGCAGGAGGATTTATAATACCTTTGCGGTTTGATTACATGATAATAGTAGCTAATGGAGTAGATAACAAAGTATTAAAGAAGCTACCATTAGCACTCAAATACTTCTCGCCAGTACCCATAAAAATAGCAGTAACATGTGCAAAAACACCATACGAAGCACAATTAAAAGCAACACTTCTACTACCAGAAGTAAAGGAAAATACAACACTTATAGAATACAACGAGTACTGTAATGACCATATAGTTGTAGCTCAATTTGATATAAACTACTATACCCTAAAAACAAAGTACATGAGCGTCTACGATACATACCTAGAATCCATGCAACTATACCTGGAGGTAGTTAACTTATCAAAGAAAGTAGGAGGGATAGTATACTACCTAGGAGGAGATAACGTACTAATGCTCCTAAGCCTTGATAAAATAAATGTACTAAATGAGTTAGCTCATAGGGATTTAAAAATAGGTGTAGGTGTATCAAAGATAGCTAGAAGAGCAATAATGTTATCAGCAAAAGCGCTAGATAGCATAAGAATGAATAGAAAAGAAGGAAATAATCAAGGAATTAAGATAATATACGATGGATAAGCATAACTACAATTTAATCCAATACTCTTGAGCATCCTGTAATATAGCACTCCTCCTTAGTACCCTCCTAAATTCATTGGGTGTATATGCAAATATCTGGAATGGTATACTTTTATCTGCTAGCATTCTAAGAATCCTAACTCTTTCTTCTAAGCTCATTCCATTAAAATACTTAGATACAACGATAACATCAATATCGCTATCCTCAATCCAAGTACCTCTAGCGTAGCTTCCAAAAAGATATACCTCTACATCATCATATCTTTCTCTAAGAGCTCTTACGAAATCCATTATTGCCTTGGTGATTTTATTTGGTACGGAATATCTCTTCAACTTTTCTAACGACATACCTAGCAACCTCTAATGCATTTTCAGCCTGCATTTTACTAAAACTTATTGAAGGTCTACGCAAACCAGCATTGGGATATCTAGCAGTGACATAGTATTGAGAAACTTCAGGTAATCTCTCAATAATGTTATCATGTAACCGTAGTATATTTCTAACATGCTCATATAATACAACTAAATCATGTACATGTGGAGGACTCTTATGTTTAAATCCAATAATTAAAGCTTTTAACGCCTTTTCTATGGCTTGTTGAGACATATAGCATGAAAGACTATAATCTCTATCATTAAGTGATCTTACGGCACGTTGAAGATCCATTTTAGCTTCTTCTAACCAATCAAATGCCTCCTCCCTTACTATTCTATTATTCATTTCACCTAAACCTCGAATAGTATCAGTATTTGCTCGTGATATAATAATTGCTTAGATAAATGATAAATATGATAGTTAATGAACAATGTTATTCTATATGAATTATCTTAACTCCCAACATACTTGCTTTATCCTTTACCAGCCTTACTGCTTTATCTACTATTTCTCTTAGCTTTTCTTGTGTTGGTGCTTCAGCATAAATTCTTATTTTAGGTTCAGTACCACTAGGTCTAATAAGAATCCACGAGCCATCACTTAAATCAAGTCTTAAACCATCAAAATCAAGCATTTTCTCATAACCCTTAAACACATAGGTCATTTCATTTCTAACAGCATCAAATAACTTAATCTTAGCTTCCTCAGGTACCTT
>CAYXRT010000085.1:0-2447 GCA_964467535.1 uncultured Desulfurococcales archaeon | reverse complement strand
ACAGTGGTATACACAGCTGATGAAAAACTACTAAGTAGACTAAAGGGAAGAGAGAACCACATAAAACATATAATAGAATATGTGAAGGACAGAAAGGATAAGAAAAGAACGAGCAAAGGTAACCTATAGCAATTCACCATTACCCATACACATATATTTAAAGCCAAGGAAATCTAAATAGTGCATCACGTTTCCAGATTATTTATGTGTCATGGCTCTTGGGTATAATGTTGAGGTTAAATATATTGTACTATATGTAGATATGTAGTAATGTTTATATAGTCTACGTCAAGATAATTACTAAGGGACTGCATTTTGAAGTACACAACTATTAGAGTTAGTATTGAGGATAAGGAGAGACTTGAACGAATAGCTAAACTCCTTAAATGTAAAAGCCTTACTGACGCCTTAAGGTTTGCGTTAAGTGTTGCTGAAAGGGAACTCGATAAGGTAAAGGGAGACTTAAACCATGTTTTAGCATCCTTGAAGTATGCTAGAGATGTAGGTGAAACACGAGCAGAAGACATTGATAAATACCTATACGGTGAAGACTAGTATGACCGTTCTAGTTGATACTGGAGTTTTCTTCGCATTCTACAGTCTAAGAGATAAACATCACCTCGACTCTCTAGGGCTCATAACACATCTCGTTAAAGGCAAATGGGGCAAAGCATTCATAACAAACCATATACTAGATGAAACACTCAACATACTCAAATATAAGATAGCTCCTGAAACATCCAGAGTATTCTTAGAAGTGTTCATAGATAAAGGCGTAGTTGAAGTATTATATACTGACAGCAACCTAGAGGCAAAGGCTCTAGAAATATTTAGAGAAAATCTAGGGAGGAAGGGGTTCAGCTATACCGACGCTATAACAGTAGCTACCATGAGAGAATACAAAATAAAGTACCTACTATCCTATGACTTAAGATCTTTTCAAGGATTAATAGATAACATTATAGGTCCAAACTATTGGCAAATGTTACCCAATACTGAAAAAGAACGAATATTAAAGCTAGTTAGAAAATTCAAAACACATGGCTAATCACCGGTAAAGTAATATGTGAGAAGTTTTATTGTTGCCCATATTATCCTGAGGTTGGCTTTTAATGTTCCACCTATTCTTGGCTGACTCCTTCTTGGTGGAGGCTTATAGAGGTACTCCCCTATCTTAAAGCCGCTCTTCTTAGCTGTGACTAATAATTCTCCACCGAAGGTTTCACCTAGCTTAAGTTTAACACCCAACATACGATCTCTCCTATAAATTCTAAAATTCGAATAGACATCACTAATCCCAAGTAGTCTCCCTAGAGTTTTCGATGTAATCCTCTCTGACACTCTTGGTAAACTTGTTCTAGAAGCAACTAGTATATCATAGTTTCCTCGTTCAAACTCTTCAAGTAATTTTGGTATTAGTTCTGGAGGATTCTCCAAATCAGCATCTAATGTGACAACTATGGGATAACTGGCTCTCTCTATCCCATAAAGTAAACCTCTTGTCTGGCCAAAACCATGAACCCTATAAGCTTTATCAGCTAACTCTCTCGCAACATCATATGTTCCATCAGGTGAATCATCATCGACAATAACGATCTCGTGAGGAAGGTTTCTTAGTGATTCACGAATCCTCCTCACAAAAATAGGAATATTCTCCCTCTCATTATAAGTGGTAGTTACAACTGAAACACCATACATCATCCCTTTTAGCCTCAGCAATACTTAATGGCGTGTATAGTATTGGTTTCTATATTTACTTTTTCACCTTTATCCACTAATGATACCATTACCCTATAAAATCCGCTTTCCCCGAATACATACTCTTCATCTATTTCCTCACTAGGGTGTAATTGTATTTCACGTTTCTTACAAACATTAGAGTCACGTAAAATAACTAAGCTAGCTTGAACTATTCGCTCAAGTCTACTAGTTAACTTAATGTGTAATCTGAAGGTGTTAGTGTCAGACTTTATTATAGCGTACCTGTTATCACCGTAGGGTTCAGCCCATACCCTCACGTCTATGGGCTTGCTACTTAAATCCATAATGGTGATCTCGTGGAGCCCATGAGGGTTGTCACATGTATTACGTCCTCCAATAAAGTAGACCCTATTCCTTTTATAATTGAATGCTGAGGCAACACCATCACGTGGCTTTGCATCACTTGTAATATAATGGTATGTTTTCTCCCTAACATCATAGATGAATATCTGATTATGGAATTTACGGAAATCGTCTAAACCAAATCCCATAATGATAAAGTCATTATAGACTATTGGCTCCCTATTCATACCATGAAGGGCAAAGGGTGTAACCATACTCTCCAGAAAGTCGAGCTTAAATCGGTTATATAGCTTGAATACCCTCATGAAGGGCTGTTTCACTATGAAGCCAGGAGGTCTAGAGATAGAGCCACCAGTTATGAATAGAAGTGACTTATAGTATGC
>CAYXRT010000084.1:0-2501 GCA_964467535.1 uncultured Desulfurococcales archaeon | reverse complement strand
TTCCAGCAGCACTAGCTAGGAAACTAGGAATAAAGAGTGGAGATAAGTTTAGAGTAAAAGTTGTAGCCAACCGAATAGTATTCGAGCCATTAGGTCTAGATAACAGTAAGGACCTAATACCAGTATCAAGGGAGACTAAGGAGAAGCTTAAGAAAATAGCTGAAGTAATAGGTAAGAGTGTAGAAGACCTGGTGGCAGCACTAGTAGAGAAATACTTAGAGGTAAAGTAGCTTCCTCCTCTTCATTTTCTGAAGAGCTGCACAGTACAAGTAGAAATTATACTGTTCTCGAGAGTTACTCCAAAGTACATCTCCCCTATCAACATTTAAACCAAGATAATTGAAAATAGAGTAAGCTCTAAATATTTTCACCCTGTCAGAGATATTATCGCTTATTTTAATAAGAGTTAACTCTAAAAATGCATCAAATGTCTAAGCACCTTTTTAACATCCCTCCTTTAGCTGATTTAAAATTGCATTTTATTAGCATTAATAATGCTACTCTTATCAGTTCATAGAAGTACAACCGCATCTAACCAGTTAGAAATCTAAACTCAATAACAACCCTTTCTTGATTCTATAGAAAGGTATAGGTGTGGAGGCTTACTTAACTATGTTAAGGAGCAGTAACATAACGTTAAGGATAGTGCTTAAAGCTCTGGATACAGAGATTAGTTTTATTAGACTAAATTATTGAATCTGAGACCTTCTATAATAAACTACATAAACGTTATTTATAAAGAAATATTGCTGTTTACATTTATGATTATTGAAGTTCCTTAACTTCATTACTTTATTTATGTTACTTACGTTTGAGTAATGTAATTGCTAAAGCTGTTATGGCTATGATCACAGCAAATATAGAGATATAAGTGTAAGGCTTTATATCTCTAATCTGAACCGCTAGAGCAGTAATCTCTCTTTTATTAGAATTATTTAGTTCTTTAACATAGTCTTCAAAATCTTTAAGTTGTTGTGATATATCTGCTACGTTATGTTTAAGTAATCTAACGTCATCTGAGATTACCTGGAATTCTTTCGTTAGATTACTTAAATGTAATCTTAAATCATCGATTAAGGCAAGGTTTTCAATTTTTTGATCGATGTTCTTAAGTTGCTGATTAAGGACTGTTGTGTTATGTTTGAGTACTTCAATTTCCTTAGTTAAGTTAAGTTCTTTAATGCTTTGTTCAATAATTTTAAGTTGTTGAGCAAGACGTGTTATATTAGTCTCAAGTAACGTAAGCTTATCCTTAAGTTCAATGAGTTTAGGTAAATCGTATGTGAATTCAGGCACGTTTAAGCCTGCAAGCCAGTATATGATGTTCTTTGCTAGGAGTGCATTGTCCTCTCTATTAATATAGTCGTCTTCGAAAAGTGAGTCAAATGCATGTGTGTAGCTTGGGACAGGCTCGGTTTTACCACCGACTGCTATTATTCTTCCTTCACCGTAAGTATTAATAACAGCGAGTATGGGGTTCTTAAAGCCCCATACTTCATCATTTCCTATGATGAGCGGGTATGCTTCTGAGGAGACTAACTTTAAAGCACATCCAACGTAGTAAACCGATCTTACCCCATTCATTATAAGATGATCTACAAGTCTAGATGTCGTATCATGCTTACCTCCTTCAGTAGATAATACCCCAGCAATAACAAGAGCTTTATTACTATCACTTAGTATTAGGAGGCCTGCGCCATCCTTAACACGCTGAAGAACTATCTGTGGAGGGGATTTACCACTTATCCAAATAATCACATCATATCTTTCTAAAATTGAAGGATCGGATGGTACTTCAGAAACGCCTTTCACTGTGACATCAAACCCTTCAGATTTCATTAATTCATAGAATACATTAAAGGATACATAGGAGTATTTCTCCATAAAGACTATTACTCTTTTATCGTATGCTTTAGCAGTTACTGGTTCTACATAACCTATCGTTAATAGACTTACTACTAATAAAATTGCTAATAAAATATGTAACCTCAATACATCACACCGCTCACCTTACATAATTCTATGATGATGCCAAAGTTTTTAATACTTTCTTACCTGCATTAATAACCATTATATCTCTAATAATTGCCTCATATATTAAGACAAATACCTCACGCACTCCTAATAATGAGAGGAAAAATCAAATAGATTTATTGCTAGTGTTTTGATTGATTAATATAACCGATTAGAAACTTTACAAGAGGTTAAATTCGATATGTCATTAAGGGGTAGCTAAGGTACCTAGCTAAAATCCTCTTTCTCATAGAGTTAGTGAAAAGACTTCTTGGAAGCTCAATCTTTAACATGAAGTCTCTAACCTCAACCCTAATCATACACCCCTCAACCCCCACACCAACCTAGCACACTCAGAGGTATATAAAATTTTCTACCTATAAGCCTATAAGTAAAATAAAAATGATTACTCTGCGGGTGAACCATAAATTTATGGTGCAAATGGATAATGAGGTAGCTCTTGAAGCATAATTAGTGGATAGCTAGGC
>CAYXRT010000083.1:0-2566 GCA_964467535.1 uncultured Desulfurococcales archaeon | reverse complement strand
GTCATTATACGTCCACCTTTCATTAGTAGAAAGCTTAACAACTACTACCTTAACACTCCACTCACCTATACCCTTAAATGAGTACTTGAAGTCAATGATGTCACCTTTAAATAAGTACATGAAAGCTCTCACACCACAAGGTAAAGGTCCGCCTAAAACTCCTCCACCATAAACCCTAGACTTTAAGTGAATTAAAGGTAAAGACAAAACAGCAGAAAGGAGTATAATCAAACCTAAAAGAGTAAGAAACCTCATACTCGAAGTCCTCCCTAAGCTCTAGGTCTAGACCTCTTAATATAAAACACTATTATTGGTATCAAAAGAGCTATAATGGCAGTTGACAACATTAAAATTGTTAGATTCCAACTCTGAGCTAAACATATAGTTCCCGTTGCACCAAAAGTAGGTCTACTTAAGGGAATATTTGTATCAACTAGCTTAATATACACATGCATAGGTCGTGGAGGGAACTCTTTTGAAGGTTGAGAACGACACCAGAACTCATTTATACCGAACACCTTCTCCAAAATACTATCAGCATAGTGAAGGTGTTCCATGTCTCTCCATAGATCTATCCTAACGATAATTCCAGTAATCATATCATAGTATATAGGAGTACAAGTGCCATGAAAGAATGCTAAAGCTACAGCTAATCTAGAATCAGGTAAAGCCACATTATCTAAAACGCTGATACTCTTGGGGAAACTATAATTCCCTAAGGTACGTTTTAACCATCCAGCCATAACAATATTCTTTAGAGGATATACATAGGCTATTCCCTCAGTCCTTTCATAAACTTCTAAGGGTGGAGGGTTAGCTATTAATCCTAAGTAAAATCCTCTAACAAGATGGAGTGTAGTATTCTTAAACTCATCTCTATGTAGAAACCAATGCCACTCGCCAATATATCTCCCTTTATAATAAACAGTTCTATTATGCATGTTCACAGTAATAGTCTTAGACATGGTGTAGGGATCAGGTAATGAGATGTTTTTAGCGCTCATCATTTTAAGTCCACTAGGTTCTTCTAGGAGATTCCATTTTTCAGCCTTTGAGATATTATATAGAGTTATATTGAACCGTAGTATCAGCTCCTCCTCTTTTATATCTATTATACTCCAAGCTAACCTAATGTGGGCAATGATATTACTCAATGTAATTGCATTGTTCTCTCTAGTTAAGTTTAGAAATAAAATTACAGGTCCTGTTGACTCGTAAATGGCGTATGCTCCTTTACTAAGCCAGAACCAGGATTTACTTTCAACAATATTAACGTAAGTTATACATTGCACACCACTCAATATTATCATTAGAAGTAAGAGAGACTTTGAAAAAGAGAAATAAAGGGAGAGTAATCTATTTTTTCTCAAAACTTATCACCTTAAGTCTAACTTTATGCAACAATTAGTTCAACTTAGATCTGACTTTGCCCATGTAGAAACTACAACATCAAGATTTGATGGTGCAAAGTCATAATAGTATCCGTATACAGTAGCTACTACATGATCAATTTTCTTATTATAAGGTGAAGCATCAAACCATAGACTCCCATCTGCCCAAACTTGCTCTCTTACCGCAGCCTCTCTATAGTATGGGCCATCATTATTGGGGTAATACCACCATTCCATTTTTAAACGCATTGCTACCCAGTTTCCGTCTAGTGCATCCACTCTTCCATATGAGCTTATATAGTCTCCCGATGGGTCTATGTAAGCTTCCACATGTGCCTTAGTTCTCTCACCTGTTTTATCTGCACTACCAAAACCAGCTAATACCATTGTAGATAATGAAATACAGGACAAGAATAATAAGATAACTAAGGCTGTTTTAAATACGTCACGTATATACTTAGTGCCTTTTATGCTCATATAATTCACCATGCTATATACTATATTTATTACATTTATATTTTTCTTCTACTGACAACGTCAAGGAGTAGTTGGTTAATCATTTGTTCCTTGAACTAAGATGCGAGTTGCCTGTCTGAGGGGTTAACGTCACGGAATTTAAATAATTAATTAAATTGATCTTTGTCAAGAGTTTTTATGCTGTCTTTACTTTCCATTCTCATACTTAACATTTATATTTAGGTTATATTGATGCAACTGTTATTTATTGTCTACATAATTAGTAGGTTGAAAAATATAGTACTATATTCCTTCTATATTTCTTACTGGGTGTTACAGCGTGAAATTGAGTAGTGTTTCCTCTAAGGATGTTGATGTGAAGGTGAAGGATTATAATTTTAAGTTGACAGCTTCTATGTATAATTTCTCATGGAACTATAATGGTTCTTCACTATTACTAATCTTAGATTATCATAGACCTATAGTGGCTTGTGTAAGAGAGACTGGGAGAAATAAGTTGAGAGTAACATTACACTCTAGTATACCTATCACTAATTCAGCTAAATACTTTGAATTAGCCGAGGAAGTTTTAGGAATATCTGAGGATCTGAGTGAATATTATAATTTATGGAGAAATGATCCTTTGTTCATCCAAGCTTATAACGTTTTGAGGGGAATTCACGTTAGATTAACTCCTTTATGGTTAGGTTTACTTATTG
>CAYXRT010000082.1:0-2625 GCA_964467535.1 uncultured Desulfurococcales archaeon | reverse complement strand
CTGTTTATTATCTTAGTGAAATCGGTCGTCTTCGTATTTTTGTATCAGTTACTACTGTTATGTAGCCGTATAGTTTGTCTTTTAATTGTAATGCTCTTAGAATCGCCCTAATTCTGTCTGATATCTTTGGATCTCTTAACCTTAGTATGACAACACCCGGTGGATTATATGCTTGTGCGAGATATCCAAAATCCTTGTCCATGGTTACTATTATTTTATTGCGAGTAATAGCCTTCTTAACAACTTCCTCATCCGGGACTCCTCTTCTTTCTACTAGTATCGATTGTACATGGTATCCTAGTCTTTTAAGCTCATTGAAAACTTTCAATCCGATGTTCTCGTCAAGTAGAAGTCTAAGCTCTTGTTTCAACTATTACCTCCTCTCTGCTGAGAACTCTGGCTGCATAGAGTAATGCTGCCCGGATATCCTCTAGACTTATATTGTAGTCCTCTGCTATCTCTTCAGGCTTCATACCGGCTGCTAGGAGTTCAAGAATCATGTCAACAGTGATTCTCGTACCCTTAATTACAGGCTTCCCAGCCATAACTTTAGGGTCAACAACTATTCTCTTAAGCAACTCACTCAATATAATCACCTTATCGGAATATTTACTATAACTGCCTTAATAACCATTATCACTACTTTATCCGGGAAACTCTATAGAAACTAAGGATTTATCTATACGTTCTTTCTCAGTAACATATTGCCTTGGCTGGTTATCCTGGGAGGTTCAATTACAAGAACTCTGCGCTATAATAGACATAGCTTTAAGAAATCTCAATTCCAAGACGGACTCTCCCGTATACTAAGTAATGAGTATGAATTCTTATTGGATCTGTCCCTAGCTCATCATTAACTTGTGAGGCAGAGCATTAAGTGTTGGCCTCCGGAGCTGGTGGTCTCGGGTTCAAATCCCGCGGATCTGCAGCTTAAATACCTTATATTTGGGCTGCTTTCCCTTCTGTCCCAGATAAGTTTTTATAACTCTAAGCTATTAAGCTGATGCTCGTTTATTAAGTTGTTCTCTTTGCTGTATGTTAAGACATGGATGCTTAGAGTATACGTATGAAACGTCACAGTATTAATTATATGTGATGTACTATTGCTTAGCTTCTGCCTCCAATTTCTTTATCTCTATTTTCACATAGTCTGCACCATGAGATTCTAATCCGCCAAGTCTTCTAATGGATTTATCCTCTCTATTACTAGTTCATTATTTTCATTTCCCCTATTATTTTCTCTGAGTTTCTCCATCACGAGATCTTCTTGAGCCGTAGATCTCCTAATAATGGGTCTAGCAGTTCTATTGTTAAATCCGCTAGAACATAAAAGCTTAAGTACTGATTATTTCTTAAGGGTTTGGAAATTCTTATGTGAAATCAGAATTGACCTCAATTAATTCAAGAAAGTAGCTCTAAGTGTTGATGTTAGGCAAAGCATTCTTAAATTTAGAAGATATGCTTAGTTTAATAGAGCATGTAATTTTGCTTATTACTAGATAGAGTTTACATGTTTAGGTAATAATGGATGAACACATAAGAAGAGGAGAGCCTGTCTCTCCCTCAACACTTCATAGGAAGATAAAAACTATATCTGTAATATTAACTAAGGGACCAGCGCGAGTTCATTGAATTTTTAAATTTTATAGTCTTTCAGCTGGTTTTTGATCTCCTTTATTATCTCTAGTGCCTTCTCTCTAGGTATTCCCGTTACTATCGCCCTAGCTATTATATCAGCGAACTGCTCCTTACCAGGTAATGAGGGTAGTGATGGTAGTGGGACAGGTATATACTTTTTGATAATTGATAAAGGATCTATAGCTGAGTTAGTTATAATAACTTTAACAATTTCAGCAAGTACTGAAGGAGCTTCCATTTCCGTAAGCTTCTTCTTAAAGATTACCATCTAATCATCCCCATAAATATATAAGATGTTAAAATTTAAATAATCATAACCCAGCCAACTTCTAATCGTACGTCTCAACCAAAGGGCACTTCTTCTTAACAACCTCTTTAAGTCACCATATAACACCTTAATTTGAAACACCCAATAAGCTTCTCAAGATACTCCAAACACCCTTGTTAGATATTACTGTACTCCTTATCCTAATCCTTAACGACCCTCCTACTAATCTCCTCTCCTTCCTAAATAGTATAACAGCCCATTATCATAAAGTTATAGGTAATGTTTGTGTAGAGCTAAGGATTTAGGCGTATAATCATACCGTGGCCAACTATAGTAAACTAACAAAGCTTCGCTGACGGTTGGTTAATCTATTTCCATACCCTTAAGTTTGTTTTTGGTCTAGCCTTCTTGACCTCCTAGTCTACGACTTTAGAGTTATATTTAGTCTATAGATTTAATTCACTTGGTGAGATGGGATATGGGGTCTGATGAGACCTTTGAAGCGATAGCTCACCCTCTTAGGATTAAGATTTTGAAGTTGCTCGCTGAGAGACCTACGGGCTTCTCAGAGTTGAAGAGAGGGCTTGGGATAAAGAGCAGTGGTAAGTTAGATTTTCACTTGAAGAAGCTGAGGGGTCTCATAACATTGGATAGCGATGGTAAGTATACCTTAACTAAGGAAGGTTACGCAGCACTACAAGCCATAACCACCATTAAGA
>CAYXRT010000081.1:0-2629 GCA_964467535.1 uncultured Desulfurococcales archaeon | reverse complement strand
TTTATACTTTTATTTCTTCTAAGAATTTTACTCCTAATCTTTTTAGCTTAGTTAGTGCTGGTTCCATTACCTTCTCAACAGTTTTAAAGACTGGAGTAGCCTTTACGGTTTCAGCTGTTGCGTTAACGTAACAGTCTGGTAGGGCTATGTGTAGTTGCTTCTTTAGTTCACCAGCTCTAATCATTATATCCTCATTTACTTCTACTACTATAGTTTTCCTCTTAACCCATTCTATATAGTCTAGTGCCTCACTATTTGGGTTATGTACTCCAGTTGCCTCATATACTCTTGGGACTACATATAGAACCTCACTTAACGTAATAGGGCTAGTATATAATTCTACATTACCAGTTGATGCTAGGCTGAATAGTTTAACTACTTTAGGTCTATATGGGGACCTTAATATTACGTATTCTATTATAACGCTAGTGTCGAGAACCAGCCTTCTCTACCATAAAATATCCTCTCATGCTTCCTCCTTTCAAGCTCATATTCCTCTCTAAGTAGTTTCTCTACAAAACATGGATCTACATCAACCACTCTTGGCTTTAAAACCCTCATAACCAGTCTATCCTTCTCAACTTCCACAATAACCTCATCACCCTCACTTATACCAGCCTTCTCCCTTAACTTCTTAGGTAAAATGAGAATACCCTTCCTCCTAACCTTTAATACAAACCTCATGTCTTCCACAATACAAGACTAAGTAAACTAGCTATATAAGAGTTCACCTAATAATTACAAGTTAAACCATCCGTAACATAGTTTAACATATATGGCTTGCTACCCGTAGTCTAGGTGTGATTTAAATTCTAGACGAAAATGTGCTACAATGAAGGAAAAATCAGCATAAACATCTTCACCAATAAGCCAAATAACTAAAAATTCAAGCTGGTAAGCTCTCGGCCAAGTTCAGTACTGACTCTAAAGTGGAAGGATCATAGGAGAGAGTTTATTAGAGGGCTTAAGGAAGGCTTATGAGTATGTAATACCTTTGTAGGATAACTGGGAACTTAGTCATGTACTAGGGGAAGGAGGGAAAATGAGTGTTAGAGGGGGGAGCTGCCTACATAGAGCTTAGGGTTGATGATGTAATTTACGTTCATGAGATTATTGTCTCTCTGACTAGTGGTGATGGGGGATTAGTTTCTCTTGGAGTTCTTGATTTATCCCTTTATACTGCATGGTTTGAAAGCGGGGGCGATATAGTTAAGTATGCTGCTTTAGTATTCTACAATATTATTGTTGGACATCCATTCATTAATGGTAATAAAAGGACTGCTCTTATCTCTTCAGAGATTATACTCTACTGTAAAGGATTTGAGCTTGAAGCCCATGATGAAGAGCTTATTAACTTAACTCTTAAAGTGGCTAATGGCGAAGTAGATAAAGAGTACGTTACCAGCTGGTTTAAGGAGAAGAGTGGAAGGAGTATATTGTGGAAGACTAGATTACCATTAAACTCTAAGGAGAGAAGAAGTAGACTAAGAGATTTTACCTTACTTCTTTATCAGAAGAGGAAGATAGTGTACGATACTCTAGCTAAATATTAGGACTTATCCTTATAGTATTAATTTCCTATAAACAATTTATTTTACGTTTAGAATGGATTATTGGATGGGTAAAAGTTTTCTCTCACATATGCAGTATACTCTACTTGTGGTATTCATGGCTTCATATAGGAGGTCTTACGTTTTCACTCTTGGTTTTCACGAGGATTATATTGAGAGGAGGCTTCACCAGACTAGTGCAAAACCAGACGATGTTGTCGTATTGTTTACTGGTAAACCTGCTATTGGTGGCGTTAAGAGGGCATTTGAAAGTCTTCGAGCTAGAAGTCTTAGTATAGGCCTTCCAGAGCCAAAGCTAATAGAGTTAGAGTACGAGGAGCCATCAAAAGCACTATACCAGGCTAAACAAGTTATAAATGCTTTACCAGAGCCTATAATAGCTGATCTTAGTGGTGGAATGAGGGTCATCGTAATCATAGTTTATACAGCCTTACTACTTGAAGGTAAACATTTTGAACTATATATGCAACCTGAAGGTAGTATGCACATGCACTTACATATACCGAGAGGAATAATCCACTGTATTAGAAACCCCCTCTCAAAGGAGAAAATGGAAATACTCAAAATAATAATGGAGAACCCTGGGATAACAGTAAAGGAACTAGCACAAACCGTAGGGAGAAAAGAAAAGACCATAATAAACCACATGATAGAGCTCAAAAAACTAAACTTAGTAGTACAAAAGGGAAAACTAGCAGGACTATACCCAACCCAATGGACACCAACAATAATACCAGAAACCAAGAAAATACCAACAAACAAAACAAAAACAAAGAAATAAAACAGCTCAATAAACTAAAACAAATAAAACAAAGAAACAAAACCACCATTAGCATGTTGTCATGGTGCTACAAATGTGGGATATTGAATAACCATATGGGCTTCCCGAGTGAACCTGGGAACAAGAACCAATACTATTAGCAGGCTGAAATATATCACTATGATCTCTCTGATGGTTCTGCTGATACCTCAATTCTAAACTTAAAAGTAAAACTTAAAAACAAATAAAACAGACAAATAAAACGTAAAAAACAAGTAATAACAATAAGAATTGAAAG
>CAYXRT010000080.1:0-2679 GCA_964467535.1 uncultured Desulfurococcales archaeon | reverse complement strand
CCCTCCTATGAGCTATATGCTTCATATCAAATTCTTCTAGTATTTCCAATGCTTTTCTAAGTGCTAATTGTTTAGGAGTTCCTCTAATTAGTAGCCCGTAGGCTACGTTCTCTAGTACTGTTCTTCTCAATAATATGGGCTTCTCATGTACATAAACTACACTTCTTCTAATTATTAGCTTATCCTTCTCATCTAATCTCCAGTAGTTCATACCATTCACCATGACCTTGCCTTTCGTAGGCCTATATAGCAATGCCATGACTTTTAATAGCGTTGTTTTACCACTACCATTAGGTCCTACAATAACCATAATAGGACTTGAGAACTCTATTGTAACATTCCTTAATGCAATTATACCATTAGGATACATATACCATACATTTTCGAGTTTTATCAAGGTCCCTCTACCTTAGCCCTAATTATCCTTACACTAATTACTATCATGAGAACTACAGCCAACAAAATTGCTCCTAAAATTAATGCTTTTTCAAATTCTCCTTTCTCTACCTCTAATGCTATACTTGTTGTAAGTACTCTAGTATATCCTCTTATATTTCCTCCAACCATAAGAGCTACGCCAAGCTCTCCTATAGCTCTACCAAATCCTATTAGTATGGCTGTTATTGTTTGCGGAAGGCTCTCAACAATGACTAGTGTTGATGCTTGAACTCTTGTTGCTCCAAGAGTTAATGCAAGTTCCCAATACTTTGATCTGCCACTAGTATAGATTTCGTAAAGTAATGATATTAAGAGCGGTGTTATCAGTATTGCTTGACCGATCGATATTATTATTGGCGTATAAAGCATGTTTAAAAATCCTAGAGGGCCACTACGGCTGAAAATCATATATAATAGTAATCCAACGGTAACTGTAGGTAAACCTACTAGTGCATTTAAGATGCTTATTATGGCTTTGGATATTCTAGAAGTTGAACCAGCTAGTATATAGGCTATGGGAATACACCATGTTAATGCTAATAATGTTGCACTACCTGATACTGTTATAGACCTAAGGGTTATTTCTATTACTTCGTGATCTATCAATGTTATTACCCTAATTTCACAAGCCTATTCCATGCTTCTTTAAGCATCTCCTCCTTACCTTTAGCGGGATAGAATAGAGGTCTACCATACTTTTCAACACCATATCTTCCAATTATTTCCTGACCTTCACTTAATACAAAATCTCTAAACCTCTTTGCTAACTCATACTTTACCCCCTTTACCTTCTCCGGATTTACAATATATACACTATATATGTTCAGTAAAACATCTCCTTTATCAACTAATATTTCAAGGTTTGGAAGTTTTCCTTCTTTCTTTAACTTAAGGTAAGTCCCTATGTCACTTAGTGTATAGGCGTTTTTCTCGTTAGCTATGAGAAGTGTTTTACTCATACCAGTACCTGATTCCAAATACCATGACCTACCATGAGGATCTAGGCCTGCGAGATTCCAAATAGCTAACTCCCTTACATGAGTACCAGAATTATCTCCACGACTAACAAAAAGTGCTCTATTCTCCTCTCCTGCCTTAAATATCTCCTTAAAAGCATTGATAACATCGAGCCCCTTTATTTTAGCAGGATCTTTTACTGGTCCTACTATGACAAACGTGTTATAGGCTATTATTGCACCATCTAATAGTATTCCTTCCTCTATGTATTGTTTTTCAAGACTCGGAGCATGTACAAAAACCATATCAGCATCACCCATTGAAGCTCTTCGTAATGCCTCACCACTTCCAACAGCAATAAATTGAACTATAACATTTGGATGCTTTTCCATAAACTTATCTGCTAATTCATCAAGTAATCCCGTAGCATAAAGACTAGTAGTTGTAGATATTCTCAACATAATTTGTGTATGAGTAACATGGTACCAGTAAATAATGGGTACTATTATGAGGAGAATTACGACTCCAATTATTGTCGGTTTCCTAATCAGGGCGTTCACCGTATTCAGATAACGAATAGCGGTATTTTAATATTTACATCTAAGTGGGGGATGTAGAATCTAAGATTAAAGGTAATGTATGTAATTTATCTTAGTGCAGGTGTTGTTAATCCCCTTCTTTTTATTCTTGTGTAAGTATATGTTAGTAGCATATAAGATATTGAGGCGTATATGAGTGGAGCTATTATGCTTAATGTTAATGTTATATCTAGTGGTAATAGTGGTTCTACTCCAAGTAATCCGTACCTTATTGCTTCGCATGGATAAGGAAATGGTGTCGCTAGTGCTACTATTCTCAGCATCTCTGGCATTCCCTTTAATGGTGCTATCATTCCGCTCGCAAGCGGGATTATCCATGATGAAAGCTCTACAATTACTCCTGAGGTTCCGGCTATCAATGTTGAAGCTCCTATTATTCCTGCATGACCCCACATTAATATGAATAAACCTATTACTCCAGTAACCATTGCTAGAATATTGCCTGGATTAAATTGTGGTATCCCAACTACCAGTACTATCAATGTTATGAATACTAATAATCCAAGGACTTGATATATAAATCCTATGATTAAATTTGATAACGTTAGCTCAGGTAACGTTAATCCATGTAGTAACTGGTTCTCCAACATTCCTTCCATTATCCTTCTTCTTAAATTAAACCCTGTCCATGAAGCTGTTGATAATAGATAGAACATTGTAAATGCTATTACTGCATATGCTAATG
>CAYXRT010000079.1:0-2697 GCA_964467535.1 uncultured Desulfurococcales archaeon | reverse complement strand
TCTCCCGGTGTAGTCTATGAAGGTATTACTTACAGGTGGTGCTGGATATATTGGTTGTGTTATGTCGAGGAGACTTTTGGAGAGAGGCTATGATGTAGTAGTTATTGATAGGTTGTTCTTTGGTATTGAGCCTATTAGGGATTTAATTGGTGAGAAGGGTTTTACTTTAGTGCACGATGATGTTAGGTGGTTTGATCCTGTAGTTCTTAATGACGTTGATGTTGTTATCGATATGGCTGCTATTTCTAATGATCCTGCCGGTGAGCTTAGACCTGAGTTTACCTTGGATATAAATTATCGTGGTAGGGTTAGGGTTGCAAATTTATCTAAGAAGCACGGTGTTAAGAAATATATCTATTTCTCAACTTGTAGCGTTTATGGGTTTCAAGAGAAGGTAGTAAATGAGAAAAGTCCTTTGAATCCATTAACTACGTATGCTAAGGCTGCAGCTTTAGGTGAGAGGGATATTTTGCCTTTAGCTGATCGTGATTTTATAGTTACGGTTGTGAGACCAGCAACTGTTTATGGTTTTTCTCCTAGGCTTAGGCTGGATCTCGTAGTTAATACTATGACTTTTACACTTTATACTGAGGGTAAGGTGAAGGTGTTTGGTGGTACTCAGTATAGACCGTTAATTCATGTTAAGGATCTTGTACGTGCTATAGAGTTAATTATTGAGGCAGAATCTAATGTAGTTAATGGTGAGGTATTTAATGTGGGTTCTAATGAGCAGAATTATCGTATTTTAGATCTTGCTCAAGAGATTTGTAGGGCTGTTAATAGGGATCCTATAGAGTGTATTGATCTTAGGGAACATGATGTTGATCGTAGGTCATATAGAGTTGATTTTAATAAGATTAAAGAGAAGTTGAACTTTACTCCAAGGTATAAGATTGCTGATGGTGTAAGAGAGATTTGGAGAGCACTTGATGAGGGTATTGTGAAGCCCTCGATTAAGAATTGGACTGTAAAGAGATATAAAGTTCTTCTTAAAGAGTTTCCCGAAATTCTTGCTAAACCTCTTAATATTCTATTACCTTAAATACGTGTAGGGCGGTATCTTGAAAGTATTATTAACTGGTGCAAGCAGTTCTCCAGGATATAGGACTCTTCTTGAATTAGCTGAGAGATCGTATACTGTTTATGCTGTATATAATAGACATCCGATAAGCCTCAAACGTGGAAGCGTAAGTATAATTAAACTTGACTTGACAGAGTATAGTAGGGTAATAGATTTCGTTCGGGAGGTAAAGCCCAATATCGTAATTCATATGGCTGCTTATGGTGATGTAGAAGGTTGTGAACTGAATAAGCAATATGCTTGGAATGTTAATGTAGAGGCAACAAGGGTTTTAGCTAAGATTTCAAGAAAGATTAATGCATCAAGGTTTATTTATTTGTCAACAGACTATGTATTTGATGGTATGAGAGGTTTATATAGAGAGGACGATATACCTATTCCAATAAATTTCTACGGCCTTACGAAGTTTATTGCTGAAGAGATCGTAAAGAGCATAATTGATAGGTGGGTAATTGTGAGGACTAGTGCTATTTATGGGTTTGGTATGGGTCGTATAAACTTTGGTAAATTTTTAATAGAAGCGCTGAGTAAGGGTCAAAAGGTTAGGGCATTAATTGATCAATACTTATCACCTACATTAAATACATTGTTAGCTAAGGCTATAGTTGAAATAGTTGAACGTGATGATATTAATGGTATTCTCCACGTAGCGGGCGAGAGGATTAGTAGATACGATTTCGCTATGAAGATAGCTAAGAAGTTTGGTTTCGACCAGAGGCTTATTGAGCCTATTACGATGGATAAAATGAAGTGGAAGGCTAAAAGACCTAGAGATTCTAGTCTTGATTGTTCTAGAGCAAAGTCCTTATTGAGGACTAACTTCCATTCTCTTGATTACTCATTAGAGGTGTTTTATAGAGAATATACTAGACTTCGTGGTGTGGGGAAATGATGTTAAAGGGCTTGGTTTTAGCAGGAGGTGAAGGGACGCGGTTAAGACCATTTACTTATTCTATGCCTAAGCATTTGATACCTCTTTTAGGTAAAGCTATGATTGAGTACCCGATATGTCATTTAGTTGATGTAGGTATTAAGGATATAGGTATAGTTGTTGGATACTTGGGTCATTTAATTAAAGAGTACTTGGGGGATGGATCACGTTATGGTGCTAGGTTTACATATATACGGCAAGAGCGAAGGCTAGGTATAGCCCATGCCATTCATATATCAATAGCTAATGGTTTTATAGAAGGACCTTTCGTTGTATACCTAGGAGATAATATACTAGCACATGGAATAGAAAAATATGTTGAAAGCTTTATAACTAGTGAGCCCGATGTTTACATCTTATTGTGTAAGGTTAAGGATCCATCAAGATTTGGTGTAGCTATTATAGAGGATAATAAGATAGTCAAGTTAGTTGAAAAGCCTAAGCAATTTTTATCAGATATGGCAATGATAGGAATATACTTCTTTAGAGATCCCGATTTAGTGGAGAAAGCGTTTTCTTCATTAAAACTTTCATGGCGTGGGGAGTATGAGATAACGGAGCTTATTCAATGGTTCATAGATCACGGTTATACCGTAAAATATGATATTGTGACTGGTTGGTGGAAGGATGTAGGTACTCCTGAGAGCTTGTTAGAAGCACTTTACTTGCTCCTTGATAATGTACA
>CAYXRT010000078.1:0-2867 GCA_964467535.1 uncultured Desulfurococcales archaeon | reverse complement strand
TTATAATGTTTAAATTATTACAGTTTGGCTATGTAGACCTCCTCTTGAGAACATTGGCTGCATTATCAATAGTCACCGTTGTAACTTATTTAGCTTCAAGACCTATACCTGGTGTAGGTATAGTTTCACCCATGTTTATTCCTCCATTTACTGCCACAATAATATCACTACTTGTTACGCCAAGACCTCTCTGTGCATTCCCAATAGCATATATTTCTGGAACTTTAGGAACACTAATAGGCGCAGACATACTACATCTTATACTAGATTGGGATAAAATAAGGGCTCAAGTAGTAAGTATTGGTGGAGCGGGCACTTTTGATGGCATATATCTAACAGGTGTTCTATCAACGATACTATTAGCGATATTAATAGTATGATGATGATGTGGTTGTACACTATAAAAATTATTCTTATGAACACTCTGTATAAATACCATGACTTAGGACCATGATATATGTAACAAGTGGTAACTACATATTAGATGGATGAATAGAATTTAACAGTGTCAAGTAATTTCTTAAAGTGAAATCTTTATATACCTTCTATAATGAACTGGCAGTAGGGGTCTCCTTTAGCTACGCATTTTATTTCGTTACAGGAGATCTTTCTCTTCGTAGTTCTAGCTACTATACCAGCTAATACTCCTCTCATTAATTGGCTATATGGTTTATTCTTTTTACCTTTAAATATTTCGCATTCTAGTGACTCCTCTGCTTTAATCCTTATCTCGAGTTTACCCTCTTTTTCACTATAACTTTCTACATTGAATACACCATACCCTAAGGCTTGCAGTATACTTAGTGATATTACCAGCAGCTTTTGTGGATCCTCTTCATCCGTTGTCTCTTTAGCTAAATCTGCTAATCTAAGTCCTGCCTCATAACCAGCATAATATATTAAGGCTTTTCCCCTACAGGGAATCTACGGTATAAGTATTCAAGTGCCAAAGCTAAGCCCTTAGCGTGATTTATTATTGCCCTTTCACCAACAGTTATCATAGGTTTTATTAGTGTGTTAACTATTAAGTTTGGATACTCTGTTTGACATGCTTCAACAAGTTCTACTCCTTCAATACTATTAATCTTATTAATGAGCTCATCTAAATCACTTACGTTGGAACCAGCAAGATCAATACAGAGTACTAGTTGACCTACTTCAGAATTTGGTAAGGACGACATTAAGCCAGAAAGTACGCTAATCTTGCCCTCCTTAAGAGTAAGGAGAATAGCCCATAATATGTCAGGTTTATTATTATACACTATTCTTATCATATGAATCGTAGACCCACTCACATTCAAAATTATGGGTAAAAGGAGAGATCTTGAATTATCATTTAACGTAGCAACCACCACGAGTAAGAATAGATAGACCTAATAGATAAAGTGTATCAAAATAAGTTCCATTGTTTATTTATTAAGAGCCCGATAGCAGTATAATTTATTTCTATAGCATTTCATTTCTGAAATTATTAAGCTTATGTTGACTTTCATCCTCGTAAATGTGATGTTATTTCATTAATTATTCCAATAGTTTCGTTAAGCAGTTCTATGGCTTCAATTACACCTTTTCTTCCTAACTTAAGTTTATCTTCGATTTCGGAAAGAGATTCAATAACAGTATTTAGTAATGGTTTAAGCGTTGATTTGTACTCTTCGTCCTTAACTTCTCTAAGGGCTTTGCATATTTTCTGCAGATTCTTTTGAGCTTTCCTAATATCTGATGACGCACCTGATAGATACATACTAGCTGTGAATTCAGGAAGAAGAGGTATACCAGCCATAGCAGATACTAAAGTAGATTCATTAAGAGCTTTACCTTTTGTTGAGTTTGATATAACATTATATGCTGCCATAAGTTTAAGTCGAGCATAATTTAAAAGATTACCAGTTGATTCTAAAAGTTCGGGTATACTCTTACGTCTTAATATCATTAGTCTTGCCCTCAGGTATATTATGTATTCAAACTAGTATATGAGTATGATATATCAATGTCAGAGCAACAGTATGACCTACATTTTCGGATAGAGTTGTATTCTTATAACTTCATACTGGCTAGAAGAGGTAGGGACATAATTGAAGTATACTTAGATCCCATTGAAAGAGAGGAATTTATGAGATTTATTTATAAAGAGTCCAAGAAGAGAAAAATCAAAAACTTGACAGCTGCATCTCAGTATGGTAGAGTAGGGTCTCCACCTACATAAAAGTATGCGATGTATCACCTTCTATTTCTCCACTTAGTTACAAGGCCATGGTTAAGGCCATAGTAGAATTTATTGGAGTGTGTGGTACAGGTAGAGAATACGCAGCCTTGGATCCTGACTGCTCTCTCATGCCTTGCGCCTCCCTTTCAGAGCAAGCCTCCCTTGGGCGACACGAGGGCTTCATCCACTTGTCCCTCTTCACCTAGTTCACCAAGTTCATCCATTCACAATAGGAAATTAAAAATAATTAGAAATCACGAAAAGTAAACAAACCCTGAAGAGGCTTAAAGGTTTTTGTGGTAGATGCCCTTATAGAAATATTTGCGGTGGATGTAGGGATAGAGCATATAGTTATTTCAATGATGTATTAGCTCCTGATCCTGGATGCTTATATAACATTAACACATGGTATAAAGTTACAAGTCATTAATAGACATCACTAACATACTGTCTTCTTCATTCATTCTCCAATTCCAGCATCATAATCCTCTTTAATACCTCCATATATTTAGAGAATCAATGCTCCGATTAGATCATAATACCATATATTTCTCTAACTAATATTCTCAATAATGGTGTGAATTTATTAATTAAGCTAAAATCTATATGCTCTCTTTGAGGACACTCTGGATCAATAATGATGCTCTTACTTGTTACATCA
>CAYXRT010000077.1:0-2954 GCA_964467535.1 uncultured Desulfurococcales archaeon | reverse complement strand
TTCAACTAAAACCTTAAGCTTTGCTCCTATGAGCTCACCTCCAAGTACCCAAGATTAAAGATTACTAAGCTTTAAACCAAAAAAGCGGTTATAGAACTTGGACAAGGCTATTTCTCTTATAGACTTTCTGGAGATCTCCAGAGGAGTGCCTATTACGAACATAAAATCTCTTAATATCATTCTAACTACATATTAGTTCTAGCCGTGATGACGGATTCTAGAACTCGGGGGCATACCTTCGACCCTTAACAGTAGGGTCGAATGCTACCTGATGTGCCTCCTCCAATACTATGAACTCTGGAACCAGTCCGGTTCCAGTAAACTTCCTGTAGTAGAATGCTGAGAGGGCTAACAAACCCATTAGAAACGGCTTGTGGACGTCAGCCATCTCACCAGCTTCCACGACAACCACACCAGATAGTAGATCTTCAATACTCGTGTGCTCTCTCTATGAGAATAGTACCTTGAGCTTACCCCTAGTGTAGTACCTCAACCTGGCTAGGGTCTTTACATAAATATCGAGCTGTTCAAATGTAACCCTCCTACCCCCGATTACTAGGATTAGGTCGGTATCCCTACCACACCTAGCATATCCACACTTTTGCATACACTCTACAGGTACTTTTAAACACTCGGTATCTTAGTGATCTGAGTGAGCGGGTACCCGAGCATCCAAAAACTACTTTATGAGCTTAGAAGGAGGAAGGCGGAGGACCACAAGAGAGATCCAGAACTTTACTCTAACACTGAGCTCGTCAAGGCATCTCCTCTTCTTCCTCACTGCCCTGACCAGTAAGTCGAGCCTCACAGTATAGCCCTTACTCCCTCCCGCAGGCTCAAGTATGCTTAGGAACACTTTTACCTCTGCGCCATCTATCATCTTGGTGAAGACAAAGCCCACACCTTTACCGCCCGGAGCTGGGGGAGCCTCAACGTTGTCGCTCATCTGCTCAGGATTTATATTCAAGCCCTTAACACTGAACGCTGTTACGGGTTCGTTGGCTGGAATTTTTATGTTGGGCTATAGCACTGGCGTGCTATAGTCGATAGTATAATGGTCACTACTAATACTGATGTTAATATTTTATTCTTTACTCTTCTTTTAAATTGAATTTTCTAACATTCTCATTGAGATAATCAAGTGCATAGTTTCTGTGAATACCTAAGCTTCTGAACAAAGTGTTCAAAAAGCCGAACAACTATTTCCTTAGCAACACTATGTTACTCATTCCTCTCCTCTTTTTTTCTACGAGCCCCATAGCCTCGAGCTTATCCAGTATCCTGCTGACCTTGGCCTTAGAAAAACCTGTAGCTCTAACTATCTCGTGTTGATATATCAGTCCCTCTTCTTTTACCAGTGCGTATACTTTAAGCTCGTCTTCACTAAGTAATTTTGCAGTCTCCGCTACATCCACCTTCTCCTCCTTCAGCTTTACTTCGGATCTCACATGTTGGAACAGCAGATAAGCAGAGCAGAAGCCCAGTATAAAGGAGAACACCAGCACTGTTACCACGTCTCGATTCGTATAGAGGTTCGGTATCTCCCTAACAATTGTTGAGTTGCCCTCTATGATCACCTGCACGTAGGCAGGAGTGGATAGTTTAAGAGTGAGGACTATTGCCGACACCATAATGACTATAAGCGCTAATAACCATGTTCTCCTCTCCACTAAATTCACCTCTAGGGTTTTCCTATACAGGAAAGAGATTCGACCTTCTCCGCGGAAAGGTCAACTAGCGCTATACATATCTCTCCATCCCGGGTAAGCACTACAAAGGTCTCATTGGCTTTGTTTATATCATCATGATACACCAGCTTTATTCTACTGATTTTATATCCGCTTTCCAGCAATTTCCAAGTTTCCCGACAACTATATAGTACTTTGATTGTAGCAGCCTTCTGCTTGTCAGATAGGGTAAGATTACTCCTTGAGTGGTTATACAGCACAACAGCGTACCCTTCACATCCCAGAGGACTAACCAGCATAACCCTGACCTCAATGGGTTTTTCCAATACCGATAATCTAGTAACGTTAATCCTATTATCTGAGTACACTATTATAAGGACCTTACGAGCAGAGTCATCATCCAGAATATATATGCCGCCCGCATTCTCCTTGAAGCGCAATATACTAGGGAACATAAACAATAGGGCTAGACCGATAACTATTCCTAAAATAAGGGAAATAGCGAGCAAGGGAACCATTTTAACGGATTGAAGTTTCACAGTATACCCCACTATATAACTTTAGTTTAAACTAAATATATCTCCTTGTTTAAAACGCGTTTCAAACGCATATCTCACTTAAAATCATAGCTTGTTTCACCATCAATGATCTTGGTGGAGAAATTGGTACCACCTATCAAGACTGAAAATCTGACAAAGATTTACAAATTAGGTGGAAAAGAAGTCAGGGCGGTCGACGGAGTAAACCTAGAAGTTCCAAAGAGAAGCATCTTTGGCTTGCTGGGGAGAAACGGCGCTGGCAAGAGCACGCTGATACACATGCTCATGGGTACTGTTCTCCCCACGAGCGGCAGAGGAACTGTGCTAGGCTACGACATAGTAAAGGAGTCCTTGAAGATAAGAGAGAAGGTCGGGTTTATGCCCGAAGGGCTTGGCTTTTACGAGGATTTAACTGCTGAACAGAATCTCATGGCAATAGCTAAGCTCATGGGCTTGAAGAAACCTACAGAGAGTGTTAGAGAGTGCCTGAAGCTTGTCGGTCTCTGGGAGTATAGGCAGAGGAAATATGGGGAAATGTCTGTCGGCATGAAGCAAAGGCTCGGCATAGCGCAGGCCCTGCTAAAGGACCCTGAGTTGCTAGTGCTGGACGAGCCTACGTCGGGTATAGATCCGGACGGCGCAAGGGAGTTTAGGAGACTTATCCAGGAGCTGAATAAGCAGGGTAGAACTATTTTCATATCGACGCACCTGCTCTACGAAATAGGCC
>CAYXRT010000076.1:0-3107 GCA_964467535.1 uncultured Desulfurococcales archaeon | reverse complement strand
CTCCTTCACTAGGAGGAGGTAGTCAAGAAGCTAAAAATGCCTATGACCATAAAGTATGCAGACGAGTACGCAGTTTTCGCGAAAAAGGGGGGATAGACATAGTAGGGCCACCACTATAGCCTTACGTGGACATTCCTCCTTCTATTACCTCATGATTTTTTACCTCATTTTCCTCTACTTCTACTATTACAAAGTATGCACACCTACAGAATCTCATATCAACCATAGCATTTATACTACTAGCAGTAGCGGATACATCAATTTTTATCTCATTCGCTCCTTGTTTATTTCTTAATTCCAATTATGTGTAATAGCAAACATATTTTAGTGGATAAATAACACTATTGTGAAGAGAAGGATATGGGAAAACTAGTGGATAATCTCTTAAGGCACCTAAAAAGGGACTACAAACAACTTATTGGAGGAGTCTTTGCAATCTTTAGCATTGTTATTCTACTTATAGTAATTTTCTATCTTACCCCTAAAGAAGTTCAATCATCTTTAATATTAGAAAGAAATAAACCGAACCTATTGACTATGTGGTCAAACCATTTCATACACTTTGATGAAACTCACTTATGGGGAAACATCAAAGGATTCTTAATATCTTCAACATTTCTATTAATAGTCCTCTTTTTCACCAAAAATATCAAGTTATTCTATAAACTATTGATACTAAACTTAACTATAATTCCAATTTTACTTTCTTTAGCATGGTTATTTATATTTACGAAAGAGGGATTAAGAATTGCTGGTTTCTCTGGTGTAATAGGAAGTTTTCTTAGTTCCTCTATATTACTTTATCTTTTCAGAGTTACGAATATTTTCGGAATAAGATTAAACATAGCTCTCTCGAGTTCTTGGGTTGGCTGTTCTTTCATCTTAATTCTTTTATTAACATATTATCCCGCTTATCAAATCATCTACCTTTTTATATTCATCTTGAGTACATTTCTTTTCCCTTTTTATATACTTAAAACCATCAAAAACAAAAATGAAAGGAAAAGATTAAGGAAACAAAAATTATCAACTCATTTACTTATTCTTCCTCTTCTTCTAGCAGTTCCAGTATTAACCTTGTTGTTATCTGCTCCTTTATTTCCTCCATTAAGTGTATTCAAAGAAAGACCTATAGGAATTGGCGTTCATTTTATTGGAATTGTAGCAGGACTTGTAGTAGTGTGTTTTATTGAATCAGGATGGTCCAAGCACTTCCAAGGAATCAAAGAAAAGTGCCTAACCCATATAAAGAATAGACTATCAGACGTGCTAAGGATGTTTAAGATAAGAGTAGTAATCTACAATAACAGCATACATAGCAAACCTTTATATAAACACTGAACCCCTTTACTATTCACCTAATTTATACCACTACTACTATCCTTGAATATCTGAACTTATCTTTGACCATGTCTACTTAAGCAGAGTATCCTTCATTATCGCAACATTGAAAGATAGGTTCTTTATTAGCGAAATGGAGATAAGGAGACTGTATAGGGAGGTTGGTATCGAAGTTATCTACAATAATTGGTTTAGAAAAAACCTTAACGAGAAGTATTAAGGATACGGCCCGAAAACATTTTTCTGACTAATATGGATGTCATGACTTCTGAGATTGAAATTCTAATAAGAGATTTAAGTTAGGTTAAGAACAAATGTATTTTAGATTGATAACTATATTCAAAATATGGTAGATGCTAACTTTACTAGGCTTTATGAGGTGCTTAAACAAGCACATGATATATTCTTAGCTGAGACGGGAGATGTGGTTTATGAAATGGTAATTAAGGCGATCAATGAATCCCACTCAGATGAGACAAAAGGTATTATAATATTCACCTTTCTCATTAACTGGAATCGACCATGGTATGAGCAAAATCCAAAGGGTAAAAGTGCATTCAAGAATCTCGGAGGACATTTACGCGATCTAGTAGAGGCTGTTAGGAGAGTTAACCCTCTGTTAAAAAGACTTGGTGAAAGACTCATTGACATAGATATTAACAATCCTGAAATTATATCTATAATGACAAGTTGCTTTAATGCATTCGTTAACGTTTGTGGGCCTACAGGAGCATCTAAAGCTCTTCACCTATTAAAACCAGACCTTTTTGTAATGTGGGATGATAATATTCGAAATGCCTATCGAGTCTCTACTAGCTCTGAGGATTATATAGAGTTCCTACGAAAAACAAAAAGAATAGCTGAACAGGTAGTGAGCGAGTATGCTAAGGATAGAGGGCTACCATTAAATAAAGCCCTAGAGGAAATAGAGAGACAATTGAGAGTCTCTCTTCTTAAAGCAATAGATGAATATAATTACTTGAGATTTACTAAGAGAATAAGCCTACCCCCTATAGATATTCAACATGTTAAAGTTGAGGAGGTAACGAGTACAAAAGAAAAGTTACAGAAAATCAGAACCCTAATTAAAGAAGTTGTAGATGGTGCAATGGAAGTAGCTGAGCAACAATGGGCTAAGAGTACAGGTATATCAGGTCTTATTGAGAGCTCGGCTAGGAAGTTATGGAAAGTAACCAACGAATATATTGATCGAAATGATCTACAAGGCTTACTAAAGTATCTCGAAAGGACACTAAGAGATGCAACTGGTAAGAAAGTAGCTAAGTATCTTCGAGCATGTGGTAAAAAGCGATTAGAAGATGTCTACCCTCAAATTAAGAGAATAGCAAACGATTGTTAACTTCAGCGATTCCTCAAACTAAGTGAGAAGGTTTAGCAGACTGGAGTAAAGATGTCGATATTTAAAAGTAGAACTAAGGAGATGTAGTTAAGAGGTTTTAAATACATCGTTTAACAAGTACTTTAAATCAAACGAAATAGCTAGAAGATTCTAGCAGGAAATTATCATATAATGCCTAAGAGTTATGAACCACGAGCACATTATAGAGAGTCTATCTGATGAAACATTACAAGATAAACAGGTCTCCACTAGAGAACCTGTTTTACTTCTATCATTACATTGAAAACATCTTCGAAAAGTTGTGCTTTTTCACGTGCCCTCTCAACCTCTACAGATACATCTTCTTCTGAGTAGACTTCAATTAAGAGTTTATCATCACTCATCTTAAGCTTCACATCATCTACTA
>CAYXRT010000075.1:0-3111 GCA_964467535.1 uncultured Desulfurococcales archaeon | reverse complement strand
GGGTTCAAATCCCCGCGGCCCCACCAAATAAACTCACACGAATTCTAATATCGTTCTAATTGATCCTAATCTACAGGGTACTTCACGATTTTCAGACTGGTGTATTAGACGCGAACATCACCTGACAAATTGAATAATTATCAATGAAATAATTGTCCATAATAATCGTTAAGGACGTAATTATCAATAATTAGTACTTAAGTACTTAGAAATTAATATGGCTCATGAACGTTATATAGTAAAATTTCTCCTTATTTCCATCTCTAAAAACAGACTCCTTAAGGTGCTGCAATTCGGGTTGTGTTACTTCATGAGTAATGGTCTATTTAGGTTAAGGGATAGGAAGTGGTAAAGCTGGCTAAGGCTAGGGGTGTAAGTTCTAAAGAACTTGCTAAGACTTCCAAGAAGCTTTCTAATCATTGAAATTGTTACTACAGGGCCTAACTTAGTATGGGAGACGCTCTTGAACTCGGTAAAGAGGTGACTAGGAAGGCTTAGAAGAAGCTAAAGAAGAGAGAAAGCTAACGATGGTAATTAGTGCTTATGTTTTAATATCTTCGTCTAAGACGAAGGAGGAGCTATCTAAATTACTGTAATGTTATATTAGCACTTATAATTCAACACTTAAATTACCCTGAAATACTATGGGGGATGCTTGAGTACATACATCAGTTCATTGCTTGTCGATCAAAAGCCTGAAGACTGGAAAAGAGGTTTCTATGACCTTAGAAAGCGCACTAGAACGTCTTAGTGAGGTAAAATTAAGAGAACTATTTTTAGTTCATTGAAGAGTCCAAAGGTATGTTAACGACAGAGAGAACTCACTGTGTGATGCAACAGTTCTACATCTTATGAAGAAGCTTTTAAATAAGTTGTAGTCATTACCTGGGATAAAAGACTTCAAGTTCGGCGGCTTATGAGATATTGTATTAGGGTGTTAACCTTTCGCGAATTCCAAGTTGATTATCTAGACCTGTTCTAGCCTTAATCAGCACCTCTGGTCCATATGTGCTGTAAATAAACCAGTAGTGATAAGAGTTATACTCATCCGCTCGTAGCAAATTTAATCATGGGATTTTGAAACACTCGTCTAGTGGAAGCATAGAGTTAGAGACCTACTGCCATGGGGTTCTCATAAGGTATGGGTGAAGGTCATTTTAATATAGGCTTTTCATACATTCTTGTGCATTACCTTGATATTTAGTATCTAAGGAAAAATTCACGAGAAGCCTATGACAGGAGGAATTTCACAATAATACGTAAAGCATATAGTGGTTGTTGTTTTCTATTACTATGGGATTTTAATGAAATTAAAGAGGACTTTATGTTATAGCTTTACATGGATTTTCCTTATCACAGGTATCGTGATTGGACGATTATTAGGTCTAAACTATAGTAACGTGATATTGAGTATAGCTGGGTGGTTGTTATTTATACTTGGCTTTTACATACACTACCTTAGTCATAAGGAGCATCCTAAAGCACACTTAGACACCAAAGAGATAGACTACGTGGCTAGACATGGAGTATATGCGTGGGTGAGACATCCAGGTTACTTAGGTCTTATACTGGCCTTCTTTGGCTTAGCTTTAGCTTTTGGAAGCACACCTGCCCTTATCATAGCCCTAGCTTTAACATTTCATCATTATTACTTAGCCATTAAAGAGGAGAGGGAAATGCTTAAGAAGTTCGGTAAGCTTTACGCTGAATATATGAGAAAGGTGCCGGACCGATTTTTACCTATTAGAAAAATAGTTCAAGCCTTAAGACACAAACATTGAGCAAAAGCATAGGGAAATATAGTATAAAAGAATTACTTACGAAATTAAGGCTTAACTAGCAATCTTTTTCGAGAAGATCAAAGTGTTCTTCTTCGATTAAAACCCGCTTCCCTTATAATCACTCTTATGAGACCATGTTTAAGCTTCTTACGAAAGTGCAGATACAACAATTCCGGCTACCAACTCATTCATGAGCATGATGTGAAATCTCTTCTATTTAATGGGCTTAAACCTTAATCTTGTTAAGGATCTTGATAAGTCTGTAAGGGTCAATAGGGGTCGTCTTAGACTATTGTCTTCACTCTCTGAATATCAACCTCTCTAATGCAGTAACTTCTCTCTCCTCACCACTTCTATCTGGGTCTTGAATGCATAAAACTATTAGTTCTTTACTTATTCCCTCTGACGCATTCTTTCAAGAGCATGTAAGCTATAGGTTATCCTCACACCACAACCACCAAAGCCTTAAGACCTTTCATTAATAGTTTTAATAGATCCAACTTACGTCTCAAAATTTGCAAGATCTCGATCCCTATTATCTCATTATTCTCATTAAGATCGACTATTATGCCTGGTGCAACCTCATCGGAGTCTATAATTCTTCTATTTCTCAATAATATATAAAGGGCGTCCGTAATTTTGTCATATTTAACATGAGACTCTACTGGTATATTCATGCCCACAATACAGTTAAGAACTCTAAGGCAAATATCGCTTACCGTTAAGGTCTAGTTTGCATTATTCAGTTCTTATACTACTATGTAACCAATGATGTAAAAGTATGTTTAAGTTCTATCTCGAATCCACTAGTATTAGGTACAGGGGGTTTGAACATGGCACTAGCATTAGCAAACATGATAAAGAACAGGAAGAGTAGAGTTACAGATAGCTTACTGAAGAGGATGAAACCACTACCTCCTACTATAGCCTTAATGATTAAACATGCCTCACGCATTTCTTGAGGGGTCGTAGTCTTGTAGGTGAAATAAGCTTTAACGCGTCTAGCCCGAGAGTTTACCGTGTGGATCCTAAAATTAACTTTACCGAAGCAGAAATAAATTTTGACAAGCTACCCTCGCTTGATGACTATGTCGCCTACTCTAACTCCTATGTCCTCAGCCACTACTGGGCACTTGGCTATTAAGAGGAAGTACACTTCCCCAATGTCGCTTAGGTCTTCGTAGTTTCCTTGTCCCTTGGATATTACTAGGTCATGGTTCCTTATCCACGACAGTACTTCCGGTGAAGAGAGACCGGGTCCAGTGTTGGGCTTACCACTAGATACTTTCCTGAACTCTATGTTTGGTATCTTGTCTAGGCCTACGTAGAG
>CAYXRT010000074.1:0-3140 GCA_964467535.1 uncultured Desulfurococcales archaeon | reverse complement strand
CTTCTCATAGCGGAAACAAAGTACTACCATTATAGTGTTGAGCGGTATGGTAGAGACGTAGTAAAGGAGGTTGAGGAGGCATATAATATACTCAGGATGCTTAAGGAGGTAGGCTTAACAAGAGAGATAGCAATGGTAATAGGAGACCACTACTACCACAGACAAAAACCCGAAAAAGCACGGAAACTAGAAGAATTCACACAAAAACATAGTAAAGACATAGTATACCTCAAAATCTAACAATACATAATGTGTAAATATAAAAGTAGGGTAGACCGTTCAGAGGTTGAATACTATGGTTCATTATGAAAAACTCATCAAAGCATCAGAATACATGGGAGAAATCGCTACGTATAGTACGTATGGTTGTGCCTTTAAGGTTATACCAAAATATGACGACCCCCTAGTATGGTGTTCAAGCTTAATCCCATTCCTATACGACTGGAACGCGCCATTCTTCATTGACAAAATCAAAGACTCTGCCTCTCTAGGAGAATGCACAGTAAAACTATTGGAGAGCCTATGTAAAACTCTTGAACAAATGAAAATCCGTATCAATGTATTCAGAAAGTTAAAACTAGACCTAACTAGCAACTTAGCCAGGTACAAACCCCTCATTATAAAATTATATGAAGCTTTAAAGCAGATTGTTGGAGCTACAGGAGCAGCTAAGGTACTCCACTTATTAGCTCCTAACTTTTTTGTTATGTGGGATACCAGTATAAGAAGAGCCTACGGTGTTAATGATTCAGGGGAAGATTATTACAGATTCCTCGAGAAAATGAGAGATGAAATAAGAGAGGCAGTAAACTCCTACAAACAAACCTACAATATAGACAATTACGAGGAAGCACGAAACGACCTCGAACTAATACTGGGAAGACCATTAACTAAAGCAATAGACGAATATAACTGGCTAAAGTACACAAAAAGGCAAGACATATAGTAAATTCATACTATTTATTCTCTTCTTTCTTTTTACCTACTTGATAGAATTCCTCCAACCTTCTGGGGTGCGAATACTCTGATTTAGCTTAAATACGTATTAATTCTACGTTGAGATCTCTATCAATTAATGCTAAGTGTTTATTTGGTATCAGTCTCCAGTATGGTTCATTGCTCATGATTTCTGATGCTACTATTACTGCTTTCTCTCCTGAAGCTAGCTTCATAGATATTAGTTGTCTAGTCTCCTTGGATAACCTCCTTAACTCTAAGCCTTCACATGGTCTCTCAATGTAGTATAGTGTGTAATAGTCTAAATGGCTCCTGGCATATCTTAAGGCGTATAATCTTTCCCCATCACTAGCAATAAAATTTAGCGAAGAAAATCCAATATTATTTCCAACTATTTTGCTAATTGCACCTCTAATACCCTCTATAGGATCTCCTACTTCATTAGCCTCCTGAACTATTAAGTGAAAGAATACTTCAGAATCAGTATCACCCTCAAGACCTGCTCTATAATCCTCCCTTAAAAACCTAAGTAAATCAAGCTTGCTGATGGTGCCATTATGTGCAAAAACCCAACCCTTATAAAGCCAGGGATGAGTATTCTCTAATCTAGGAACACCAGTTGAGGCAAGTCTAACATGTGATACTATAATTTTTCCTTGAATAATCCTCCTAATCAATTCCATAGCTCTACCAGACTTGTAGAGAGCTAGAGGCTCTTTAAAGATGTGCCAACTCTCGTCATCTAGCCAGGCGATACCCCATCCATCAGGATTGCCGTGAGATTGTGTTATAAAGCTCCCTTTGGGTGTTACATAGAAGCTGAAATAAACATCAACAAACCTATTAGCATATAAACCGAAAAGGCGGCACATGTTAATCAACTAGCTATAGTGCTTACCATATTTTATATATGTGTAGTTAAAGACTTTAAGCCGATTATAGTTCATTTCCCTAATTACTTTTTTCAATTCTATTAGGGGTATCTTAATTGTTAAACGTAGGTTTTAATAGGTATATTAGAATTTGTTCAAGTACTTTTGCTTCTTCAAGATCTTCAGTTTCAACTATCTTAAGCTTTAGTCTTCCTAAATAATCTCTAGCCTCCTTTACGCTATGAAACTTCTTTAAAAGTTTCCTACCAAATACATGTGGTTGTTGGGGTTGACCCAAACTAGCCCATAGGTCATGTCTTAAACGTCTATAAAGATTATTTGTTGAACCCACATAGTCTACTTGTTCATTATTAAAGAACATGTATACTCCAGGCTTGTCCCGATACTCGGTAGATACTTCAGTTATGCTAATGGGAGTTCTTGTAAACAGCTTTCTTATATATGATTTGATTTTCTCTAAGAGTAAAAGACACCTACTTAATATTATGTCGCAATCTTTATTGGGGTGCTCTTTTATCTTAATCCCTCCACTATATATTCCGTGTTTGTTTGGATCATAGGTTTCGTATTTACCGTCTTCTCTAAGGAATAGGAATTTTTCTGGAGTATTAGGCCGGTGTTTATAGGCTGGTGGCAGATTGACAACTAAGCTCATTAGGTGCTGCCATATAGTGTCATCGCTCCAATTGCCAATTGCCTTAACCTTATTAAATAATTCTTCAGCAGTAACAGGTCCACCACCAAACTCGAGAATAATTTTCTTAATGGCCTCTCGGCAACTTAGCCTTTTTCTCACGTGAATACCTCCTTATCCGTTATCGGGGTATTATTTTACCTCCTTAATTTCAAATCCAAGTTTGGTTAAGATTCTATAGGCATCCATTGCTGTAAATGCTATTCTTGGTAACCCCGTTACTAAACTTATAACCTGCTTTATAGGATATTGTCTACCATTGATCTCAACATAATACTTCCTTTTACCGATGATAGGCTCAGGTTCAACATCCTTAACAGCATTAATAACATCCTCTCTCGTAATATTGTAGACTTTACCCCTAATAGTAAACTTCACCACTTACACCACCTCCACCACCTACTACACCACCACCCAATATAAAACTTTCCGTTAACTTTTAGAGCTAAGACTTAGCATCCGGTGAGTACTGGTTTCTACTTATAAGCTTATAGGTAGAAAACTTTATATAACTGCCAACTGTCTACTAGATACTCGGGGGCACCCGGGGTATGGCACAAACCCTTCTATCTTTAAAGGAGATTCTTAAGGAGAGG
>CAYXRT010000073.1:0-3424 GCA_964467535.1 uncultured Desulfurococcales archaeon | reverse complement strand
CCGGCTTGGGGGGCCGGCGTCCTAGTCCAGGCTAGACGACCGCCGCACAGCATCCCTTGAATTACTTTATATTAAAAGGTTTAAATAAGCGTATCATCTTTATTGATTAATAAGAATATAAAGGAGAAAAATCTATCTTGGTATAGACGTAATGAAGTGTTAGTGGTGCTTATATGAAAATAATTGTACTCATGAAACCTACCCCCAATATTGAGAAAGTTAAATTTGATGTTAAGCGCGGTGTTGTTGATAGATCATCTGTAGAACTAGAAATCAACCCCTTTGACCTTCACGCCATTGAAGCAGCCGTCAGAATCAAGGAGCAACTTGGAGGTACTGTTACGGTTATATCTATGGCTCCACCACATGCTGAACCAGCTTTAAGAGATGCTATTGCACGTGGCGTTGATAGGGCTATACTATTAAGTGATAAGAGATTTGCTGGTGCAGATACGCTTGCAACATCATATACACTTGCATCAGCTATTAAAAAGATCAGAGAATTTGATCTAATTATCTGTGGAGAGAAATCAGTTGATGGTGATACAGGTCAAGTAGGACCTGAAGTAGCTGAGTTCCTTGGAATTCCTCATGCATCTTATGTTGTTGAAATAAGAAACGTAAGTAAAGAAAATATAACGGTAGTATCTGACTTCGGGAATGCATACTATTTATTAAAGCTTAAATTACCCGCACTAATTTCCGTAACAAAAGAGGTAAATACACCTAGAAAACCTAAACTCAGAGACTTATTAAAAGCTAGAAGGGCTAAAATTGAGATATGGAATGCTGAATACCTTAGGGACGTATTAGATATTGATAAAATAGGTCTAAGAGGTTCTGCAACTAGAGTTGTTAAAGCCTTCTACGCATTTGAAAGAGGTAGAAAAGGAGTCATTGTTAAAGGTGATGAGGGAGTTCGTAAATTAATAGAATTATTGAAAACTGAAGGTGTAATATAATGAGTCAAGATATATTAGTTTATGCAGAATTCCTTGAAGGCAAAGTACATCCAGTAACATTTGAACTTATAGGTAAAAGTAGGGAACTACTGAAGAATTCTAAAGGACTAGTTAACGCCGTCATTATAGGTTTTTCTGCTTCAAAGTATGCTGAAGAATTAATACATTATGGAGCTGATAAGGTATATGTATATGAATACGTGGAACCAATGCCACCTAATATTATATTCCACAAGAACATAGTCTTAGATTTAATTAAAGAAATTAAACCTAAGCTAATATTATTTGGAGCTACACCTTGGGGAAGATCATTAGCTCCTAGAGTAGCAGCGGCTCTTAGGACAGGTCTTACGGCTGATTGCCTAGATCTGTATGTTGAAGATGATGGAAGTATAATCCAAGTAAGACCTGCATTTACTGGAAATATAATAGCTCATATAAAGACCCTAACACTACCAATCATGTCTACAATAAGGTATAAGGTCTTTAAACCATTGAGGAAGGATACTTCAAGAAAGGGGGAAGTAATTCTTAGAAAAGTTCCTAAAAATAAGCTAGTTGAAACTTATGGTATAGAAGTGCTTGGTAAGGTGAAAGAAAAGGAAGTTAATATTGCTGATGCTGAAATAATTGTAGCTGGAGGTAGAGGGTTAAAGAAGAAGGAGGATCTTAAACTACTTGCAGAACTTGCAGAACTCCTTGGTGGGGTAGTGGGAGTCAGTAGACCTCTTGTAGATGCAGGATGGATATCTAAAGACCACCAAGTAGGATTTAGCGGCAATATAGTTAAGCCAAAAATATATATAGCATGTGGCATATCAGGCGCTCCACAACACCTGGCAGGAATGAAGGATTCTAAGATTATTATATCAATAAACATAGATCCAACAGCCCCTATAGTTAGGTATAGTGATTTATGTATAGTAGGTGACTTATATGAGATCGTACCTAAACTTATAGAGGAAATAAAACGCTCAAAGGAGGAGAGACGTCATTGATAAAATCTAAAATAATTAAAAAATTAAAGAATATCGTTGGAGATGAATGGGTTATAACAGATAAAGCCATTATAGAACGTTACCTCTATGATGAAACACCTGAATATATTAGACCAGTACCTGCAGATGAAGTAGTTCTAGTCAAGCCAAGGACTGCTAATGAAGTCTCAGAAATAGTTAAGCTAGCTAATGAGGAAAAAGTACCAATATTTCCCAGAGGAGGAGGAACAGGATTAGTTGGAGGAGCAATACCTACAAAACCAGGAATAATTCTGTCCTTGGAAAGAATGGATAGTATCAAAGTAGATGTTGGTAACCTCATAGCTGAAGTGGAAGCAGGCGTAACACTATCTAAATTAATAGAAGAAGTAGAGAAGGCCGGATTATTCTTCCCACCGCATCCAGGTGATGAGGGGGCATTTGTTGGAGGAATGATAGCTACAAATGCTGGGGGTGCAAGAGCGGTCAGGACGGGGGTCATGAGGAATTATGTACTTGGAATAGAAGTAGTATTACCAAATGGAGACATAGTAATGCTTGGAGGTAAAACAATTAAAAACAACACGGGCTATAACCTAATGCACTTAATAATAGGAAGTGAAGGAACTCTAGGAATTATAACAAAAGCATATCTAAGACTATATCCAAAATATCGTGCAAGTGCTACAATGATTATACCGTTTAATTCAAGACTAGATGCTATAAAAGCTGCACACGAAATAATGAAAAGTGGTATCATACCCTTACTATTGGAATATGTTGAAAAAAATGTTATTGAGAAATCAGCATCATATTTAGGATTAAAATGGCCCGTTGAAGAAGGATTTGCACACCTAATAGTAACAGTAAGTGAGTCGATAGAAGACTTCGTATATTCAGAACTTGAAATGATTGATGAAATAACGAAAAAATATACTTCATTAGAACCAGTTGTTGCGACAAGAAGTGATGAACAAAAAGAAATACTTAAAATAAGAAGTGAAATTTACAGTTCATTAAAGAAAGATATCATAGACATACTTGACATCTCACTGCCATTAGCTAAAATTTATGAATTTATGGAGAAAATAGACGAGTTGGAAAACAAGTATAAAACATGGATACCTGTATATGGTCACATAGGTGACGGAAATCTTCATGCCCACATAATGAAGTCTAAAGGATGGACTAAGGACATGTACGAAAAATTAGCAGAGGAAATATATAACCTAACCATAGAATTAGGAGGAGTAATAACCGGAGAACACGGAATAGGAACTACTAGGGTAAAATACCTTAAGAAATTCATTGATAAAAAGTACTTAGAGATAATGAAGTCAATTAAAAAACTATTTGACCCTAACAACATATTAAACCCTGGTAAAGTACTACCAGAAGGAGAATAATAAATTAAGTATAATGATGACCTCGGCAACGATGACCTAATTGAAGGGGATGAAATAGGTCTTGAGTGCTGATAACAAA
>CAYXRT010000072.1:0-3426 GCA_964467535.1 uncultured Desulfurococcales archaeon | reverse complement strand
ATTTCTTCCTTGTACATTTGCTGTCCAGGAAGCTGATGTTGATGGTAATATCCATGTCCTATATTTTGGTGTGAAGCTAAACCTTACTTTGTTTGCTCCTCCTACACTTTCGTATCCTACAAGTAATGGTATGTATTCTCCAACTGGTATCTTACCTAATCCTGGAAAGTCTATATACTTGGTTACATTTAATAGTGCATTAGATGCAAGGCTTCCTGTAACGTTTACTACATAAGCATCAGGCGTTGTAGATAATCCGGATAAGTAGTTTCCTCCTGCAATGAATTCATCGTTTGCTTTTAAATTATCCCATCCAGAGGCAGTTAATGTTCCAAATAGTTCATGTGGTACTAAGAAGTAGAATTCAAAATGTGTAACAATACCGAAGTCCGTCCATAGATCAGCACTATAGTCTGTTACATTGACTCTTATCTTAAATGTGCTTGTAGTGTTTAGTCTGTGTAGGTTATCTACTGTTGCATATGATAATGCTGTGAAGTTACCGTAGTTCTGCCAATTCATGTTATTTACTCCGCCTTCATATTGACCTATATCGTAATAGAACATTACGTCTGGAGATGCTATTAGTGTTCTGTTCATGGATACTGCTACGTCCCAGTATATTATTCCATCCATAGCATATTCTTTTGGTATATCTGTTACCTTTACATACCACCATCCAGTCTTTATGTCTGGTGGTAGTACTATTGTTATGTTTATTAAGCCGCCTGCTCCAATGTATACTTTCTCGGCTATCATTATGTCTTTTTCAACGTTTATTACTCCATAACCATTGTCTGATAGGTATACATCTATTGTTGTTCCTCTCCATCCTTCTACTGTTCTTAAGTATGTTGCGTTTACTGTTAAGTCTAGTATTCCTCCTGGTGTAGTCATTACAGTCCATACTGGTATTACATCTTGTGCTGCTTGAGCAGATGTTATCATTACTGCTGGTAAGAGGAGTAATGATGCTGGTGGTGTAATAGCTAAGGCTATTATTATTAAGAGAGCTAATGATAATATTCTTTTCATATCTTCACCCTTCTAAGGGTGAAGTCTATATGGTGTGGTATATAAATTGTCTGGCAGTAAGTATTGGTTCATAGAGGGGGTAGATCCCCCGCCTTTTGGGGGGTATTAAGTTGAAGTTCGTTAACTTTCTTCAAGTAATATTATTACTATCTGCGCATTTGTTACTGCGCTTATATATGATCTAGCTACTACGTCCAATGCTCCATAAATAGTGTAGTATGATGATGATGAATAGGCTTTATGAAATAGTTCACATGTACTATTTGGTTCTAGAATTACATATTTAAATTGCGTTAACCTATAGGCATTCTGGTAGGGGTCTTGTTGTTCGGTGCATTTGACTGGTAGGGTTCCTGTATTGAAGGTCAGCTCACCACTTGCTTTAACATCTACTGGTATTGCTATAAGCGCTTTCTTTGTTGAATTATTAACCGCTTTAACGTTTACTAGAGTATATATGGCTACATTGTATAATCTGCTATTTTTTATCCTAAATGTTAGTCTAATTGAATACTCTAAGCTTAACTTAATGTTAGCGTAGTTTAATAGCTCCTTTACATTACTGTATATCACTGAAGTTGAAGTTCCCGATCTCCATCCAGTATTTAGCTCATAAGAATCATTGACTTTAACGTAGGCTTGATAGTAAGCTGTGTTACTACCGTAAGGATGATATAGCTTAATGTATGCCTCTACTCCTGGTATATTTGTCTGATTTAGATGAGCTAGGATGATTGTGTAGTTGGCTTCTAAAACTCTTAAGCCGATAATGTCGTAGAATACGAGAAACGGTAATATTGCTGTTTCTGAGGAGTTGTTATTTTTAACTATGAAGTCTTGAGGGTCAAGGTACGGATCGTTATTATAGGGGTTATCTTTTATTAATGGGTCGAATCTAGGATCATATCTATATATTCTACCTGTATCATCTATGATTACTACATCGAGTTTGCCTGTTGAGAATTGTTTAGCTAAAGTTATGTTTATTATATTTGATGGCGTGGTTGTATTTAACTGAATAACCCTTATTTCACCGCTGGTTAGATTATATACCATTATCTTTGAAATCTTAACCGCACTTCTGGAACCTATAATTAGTTCTAGTCTTCCTTCACGGAGAATAGCATTTATTTTTACATCGTTTAGAATGCTTTCGATGTTTTTAATGAATATTGTTTGTACTTTCTTCATCGTGTTTAGCATATCCGTATTTAATATTATCCATAGTGTTGCTAATGGTATTGCTATTGATAGTAATATTATTGTGCTAAGAGCTAATGATACTGCTTTAATCTTCAACCTTAACAACACCTAGGCCATCTATTTTAACTATTAATGTAAACTTGGTTGTATTGATTATGTAGGGTGTTTTAGGTTTAATTATGTTCGTAGGCTTCATTAATGGTACTTCAATGAGCTTATATGTCTCTGGCTTAATGTCCTTTACAACTATTTCTTTATCTCCATAATTGTAGATCCATGTAGCGTTTATACTATGATCTACTAGTATTGCTAGTGGTACTTCATTTACCTTAAGCATTTTACTAATACTCCTCATTAAGGCTAGATTACTGCTGATGAGATTTAATGCTATAAGTGATGCTATGCTAGATAAGGCTAGTAGTATCATTGCTGAAATTATTAGTGAATTTGATTTAACCACTTCTTAACCCCATAGAAGTAATTACAGTTTTTAAAGAGTAATTACAGATAATTAATGGTAAGGTTGTTTCGTTAGCGATATGACTTTATAATTATTTCTGAATACTTCTAAGTACTCTTTAATGCTACTAGGCATGCTAATGTTATGGGGTCCCGTGTCTGTAGGGCTATGGGTCTCTAGGTGACTATAAGTGAGCCTCTACGTGGTGCCCTGAGTGAAGGTACAATAATCTACTCATTGCGACTTTTCATGATCAACCGATGGGTGGAGAACGCTAATTAACTCTACATATAATTAACTTAGATTTGGCGGGGGTGCCCGAGCCAGGTCAAGGGGGCGGACTCAAGATCCGCTGGCGTAGGCCGGCGTGGGTTCAAATCCCACCCCCCGCACCAAATAAGATAGCTCATTCTTATAACACATTTTAACTACATGGCTTCCTACAATGAAAGCTAATTGTGATGGGTTAAAGGAGGCGTATTAAGTACAACTACATAACGTTGGGTATCCTAGACATTTAATTAAAGTAAAATAGTTGAAGAAAAAACTGAGCGACCTAGTCCTTGAGTGAATACAAAAAGACTAATCTTGTAAAGATATTCTAAACTAAATAGTGATTATTATCTGGAGAACGTTTTCGCGCCGTGTATAGGTCGTTGGGTTTTCGCCCGGGTCGACCCCGCTTAACACGGGCCACGTGTACCATGTTTAGCGTGGCCCGTGTTAAG
>CAYXRT010000071.1:0-3531 GCA_964467535.1 uncultured Desulfurococcales archaeon | reverse complement strand
ATTAGTAGTTCCTCAGGAACAGACTTGTTTGTTGCAATTTCACGGAATATTAGTGCGCTTGGTCAGTAGGTATCTCTTTTTGGTTTCGTAGTCTACGCGTATTAACCCATATCTCATACTGAACCCTATCGCCCACTCATAGTTGTTAGTAAGGACTCATACAAGATGCTCTCTCACGTCAACCCTCTCTTTCATTGACTTAAGGTCAGAACCGGTTCTGAGTGAGAACACATTACCCCTAAACAGGTGTAAAGTGACCTTACCTCTACTGTATAATATAAATAGAACTAAAGTGACTGTCACTCTCCTTTGCAGTAGTTGAGGGCTGTTCTTATTCCTTCCCTTGTCAGTCCATACGATTTTCTTCCCTTCCCATGAGGTTTCTCATAAACTAATCCCCTAGTTACGAGTTCTTTAACGACTTTTTTTATTTTCCCTCTCTCGTGGCCTGGAACTTTAGACTCAATAGCTTCTAGGGGGATATGGCACTTTGGTGAGCCTCCGCAGAGTAAGTAGATGATGCATAAAACTCTGATCATATCTCTCTCAGAAATTTTCACCATTGAGAGATCTCACCTCTATATTATGTGTTTATTTAAGGAGGTTTATAAAGTTTAGTGTAAACTTTCGTATCTTCCAGTAAAGTTTATAAATTAGTGTATACAAATATAGTTTACGGTGACTACTGTAACAACTGTAACTACGGTGATAGGGTTATGCCTGAGTTTTCTGAAGCAGTATTAGCTGGTAGGAGGTACCTAGTTCTAGAGGTGTCAGTAAGACCTAAGAGGGTGAAGACAAAGGGTAGAGAGTATCTTCAACACTATATTAATTTGCCGAAGTGGCTTGCTACCAGGCTTTACGAGATGGCAGGGGAGAAGCCTGAAGTAGAGTTACCAGTGGTAATGCTTATAGCGCCAGCAGAGTGGTATCACGGTATCCTCTGGGAGGAAATGCCCGAACGCGCATGGAAGACGATACCAGAGAAAGTTAGGAGAGAACTAGAAGCTCTAGGGTTATCAAGAACTCCGAGAAAACCAGTATTCATAGTAGCAACAGAAGAGGAAATTAGAGAACTAGGCCTAGACCCAAACAAGCCAATAACACTAGAAGAGCTAAAAAGGAAAATTATAGAACAAGAAGCCAAAAAGGCAGCACCAATAATCCTCAGGTAAGGTAAGCGAAGAATGAATGAGTTTTGCACAAAACAGTATAGCACTCAAAGCGTTAAAAAGAAAGTAGACTCTATATCCAAGAGAATTGTGAAACTACTATCTGAATTGGTAAAACTGCTACGTAAAGAAGAAGCAGAGGAAATGGTAAAATCAAATTAAGGCAAGCAGAGAATGAGCTCAAAGAGAGACCTGATTTTGCATTCTTTCTTGCATTCTTGGCACTAAGTCTCATAGAATATTTTGATCTCCCTAACTATCTAAAGCAGGATGCTGAAAGAATTATGCACCAAGCTAAACAAAAATGAACTCAAAATCGACAATAACGTCTCCTAATAAGATAAAACAAACGGAAGCAGAGGATGAGTGTAGTCGCCCGTGCCCGTTTATGAAACCAAGTAATGGAACCATAAACTACAATCCATGCAACCAACTCATGGTTACAATAAAGTAACCAATAAAAACTATTACTTCAGGAAATTATACAACTATATCCTTGCGGATACCAGGAAGAAAATATAAAGCCCTTATTAGTGGTACTAACATGTTATTTTCGTGGTACTAATAACTGAGGTTATTCTTGTTAGTGGTACTAATGAGGTTAAGGATCACATAACCCAACTCATTAAGCTAGTTGAATCCATAAGAGTATACGAGGTGAAAGTGAAAACAACTCTCCATAAACGAGTACACAAGGATAAAACGTACACCTGGAAAGTAAAGAGGATAACGATACCAAGAGAGGTAAACACAGACAAAGTATACATAATACCAGAACAAGACTACAAAAAACTAGTAACAACCCTACAAAAACTAATACAAATACTAAACGAAAATCTCCCAAACAAACCAGATAAATAGGGAGCAAACCGTGACTAAACGGGTTAAGCTCACATTAGAAGAGTTAAAGAGAGCTGAGCCTTTACCACATTTCTATGATGGTAGCTGGGAAGTAGAGGATCCAAGGATCCTTATGTGGGTTATCGAGAATGCTGACTCTTGGAGACCAAGAAGGGTTAAGAGTAAAGGAGAATGGATAGAACCTGTTACATTTAATGTATTTAAATATTTAGGAGCTGTATGGGTTGATGACAAGATTTACTTAGTTGATGAAGAAGCATACTCAATATTGCATGATGTAACTGGTGATAAAACAGCTAATGAGCTCATATTCAACCTTATAGTGGAGGGTGTAGAATACATTAAAAGAACCCGAGGGAGCAATCACGAGTTCGTCAAAATAATTGAACGAGGCGACTATAAAAACGAAAAACTACAAGGCCTCTTAGCTCTATATTATAGACATCTAGCTATGTTAAAAGAAAAGGGATTATTAATTTAAAGTATTATTTCCAAGAACCTCTAGACTCTAAATGAGCATCCCTTAAGTCAGATCTCACCCTCAATGCCATCCATTTAATACTAGTTTTTCCTATTTCATATATTCTCTTTACACCATGAGCTACTCTTTCTATTTCTTCTTTTCTTGGTGTTCTGCCTGGTAGCCAGATGCCGGTTTCACGGTATATAGTTTGCTTGAAGGTTTCTCCTGCTCTTCTCAAATTGTTTATGTAGTGAGCTGCTACTCGTTTACCAATAGCTAAAGTGACCTCCTTAGCTGTCTCGAGTTTTGGATGTTTCACCTCTCTAATCATGGGCTTAGCTGGTGTAGCTATAATTGAGGGTAACATTCTCCGCTGCATTAACTGGTATGCTATTAGGTTTCTTAGTGTAGTGGATCCAACTACTGGAGCTAGGACCCCTACTCCTGTAGCAACTATAGTTCCAGCTGGTGGTGTTCCTGGCCCCGTTGGGGGCATGCTGGGAGCTCCTGTTGTCCTGGATGGTAGCATGACGGGTGCTAGTCCGAGTCCGTAGCGGAGGAGGTGTCTAATTGAGGGTAGGAAGAATCCTCCGATATGGCCTCCTATCATTTGTAGTATTAGTGGTCCTACTGCTAGGTATATTACTGGCATTACTATTGCGAAGACTATGTTCTCCACTCCTCCAGGTGCTAGGCTTAAGCTGCTACTTAGCTCTCCTGTTAGTCTGGAGAGTGCTGCCGCAACTAGTGTGAATACGAAGAGACCTGCCAGCAGACTCGATATAGCTGATACTACTCCACGCAGTGGAGGTATAAGCCATAGCGCCGCCATTAAAGGTATAACTACCACCAGGGCTGCAGCGAGAAGCCACTTCAACATACCCCCAAGCACTAGGAAGATTAGTGCTAAAGCAGTTAAGGCAGCAAGGTTAGCTGCTAAAGGCGTGAACACGCCGAGAGCTGTTGTGGATGCTAGAAAAGCTAAGGCCATACTGTATATGCTCGAAAGCTGCCCTAACTGAGCAATACTCAAAC
>CAYXRT010000070.1:0-3585 GCA_964467535.1 uncultured Desulfurococcales archaeon | reverse complement strand
CACCCAAGGTATGGTGTGTTTAACGATATTAAAGATTATCTTAAGGTGTATCCCTATTCTTCTAAACCTCTTATAGGAATGTTATTCTATAGAAGTGATTGGCTTTATGGAAGGACTATTCTTGTAGATAAGCTTATTAATAAACTTGAGGCGTTAGGTTTAGGTGTTATATCTGTCTTTACATATGGATTTCGTGATAATAAACTTGGTTCACCTAGTCATGAAGATTCAATTCGTAAGTTCTTTTTCTTGGACAGCAAACCAATAATTGATGTTCTTATCAAGCTTACTTCATTCTTCCTCTTAGATCATGGTAAAAGCTCTAAATGGGCTACTGAAGGATTTAGAGTTGTTCATGGAATTGAATTGTTGAAGAAACTTAATGTCCCCATAATACAATGTCTTATAACCTATTATAAGAGTCCTGAGGAATGGCTTAGAGATGAACACGGAGTAGATTACATGACTATAGTATATCGTATTGCGATGCCTGAAGTCGATGGAGCTATAGAACCTATTGTTATAGCAGGTACAAAAATAGGTGACTACGGTGATAAGAAGATAATCCCTATTGATAAACATGTAGAATACCTTGCAAGAAGGATCAGAAAATGGGTTGATATTAGAAGGAAAAAGCCTTCAGAAAGAAGAATAGCTATAATTTTAATTAATCCTCCATGTAAGGGTCTTGAAGCAAATGTTGCTGTAGGATTAGGCCTTGATGTCCCTGAAAGTGTTGCTAGATTATTAAAACATCTTAAAATAAAGGGCTATAATGTAGGTGATGTTATTCCAAAGAATGGTGAAGAATTAGTCAAGCTGATAATGGAAAGAAAAGCAGTTAGTGAATTTAGATGGACTTCTGTTGAAGAAATAGTTGCTAGAGGTGGTGCTTTAGACTTTGTCGATAAAGAAACTTATATGCAATGGTTTAATGAATTACCAGATAACGTCAAGGAAAGGATGATTAAGGAATGGGGTGATCCAAGAGATATTCTATCTGGTAAAACAGATAAGGCTCTTGTAGGCATGATTTACAATAATAAGTTTGTCATCCCTGGATTACGCTTTGGAAACATAGTGATAATTCCTCAACCAAAACGTGGTTGCGCTGGAGCAAGATGTGATGGCAGAGTATGTAAGATACTCCACGACCCTACAATACCTCCACCACATCAATGGCTAGCTGTTTATAGATGGATCACTAGGATATTCAAAGCAGATGCAATAATTCACTTTGGAACCCATGGTTACTTAGAATTCTTACCAGGTAAGGGCGTTGGCCTATCCTGGACTTGTTGGCCTGAAATATCAATTGATGATGTACCCCACTTATATGTTTATGTAGTTTCTAATCCTATGGAGGGCGTTATAGCTAAGAGAAGAAGCTATGCTGTACTAGTAGATCATCTATATCCTCCAATGAAACTTGCAGATGTATTAGATGATATAGATACCCTTTTAACACAGTATTCTCATGCAAAAATAATGAACGATCATGCTAGAGCCGTGGTAATATATAAGCAGTTAATTGAAAAATCAAAGGAGCTAAATATACCCTTACCAAAAAATATCAATAACCCCGATGAAGTTATAGAAACTATACATAAACATGTTCATACAATTAGAAATACACAAATAAATATGGGACTACATATTCTAGGATCTCCTCCTACAGAGCCTAAGAAATTAGCTGAATATGTAGCTACAATATGTGCCTTTGACAGCTACAAGGTTCCATCGCTAAGGAGAGTTATAGCAAGATATCTGGGAATAAATTATGATGAACTTAGAAAAAAGCCCATGGAAATAAATAAGGTCTTTGGGATCAGGAATGGTGAAGTCCTTCACATACTTTATGAAATTTCTGTGAATGTTTTAGAAAAGCTAATTAGACTGGAACACGTCCGTGATGAAGACATAATTTCCATTCTTAATGAAGAGGTGGGAAGGTGGTTGAAGTACAAGTAAAGAAGATTATTCAAACTATACACCTTGATGAAGCCACCATAAGGGAGGTCGTTAAAGCATTCAGATATGCACTAGACATAATTGATTTAATAAAAAAGTGTAGTTGTGAAGTAGATAATCTCATAAAAGGTACTGAAGGATTCTTCATAGAACCTGGTGCTTCGGGCCCCCTTACTAGAGGCAAGATAGAAGTCTTACCTACAGGTAGAAACTTTTACCTCATAGATCCACGTACATTACCTACGCCAGCAGCATGGAGCATTGGTAAAGAGACTGCAGAGAAGCTTATCAAGTATTACTTAGAAAAGCATGGAAGATACCCTGAAAGCATTGGACAAGTATTATGGAGTATTGACGCATATAAAGCTGATGGAGAACAACTTGCCCAAATACTATATCTAATTGGTGTAGAACCTGTTTGGGATGATACTGGAGCTGTAAAGGATGTGCGAGTTATACCGTTAGAGAAACTAGGTAGGCCACGTATTGATGTAGTCGTTAGGATTAGCAGTATTGTAAGGGATACCTTACCAAATTTTATTGAAATTATAGATAAAGCTATAGCAAAAGTTATTTCTTTAAATGAGCCTCTTGAAATGAATTACATTAAGAAGCATTATATTGAGAATGTAAAGAAGCTTGTAGGAATCGGTATAAAACCTGAAAGAGCAAAAAAGTTAGCTAGGTATAGGATTTTCGGCGCACCTCCTGGAGCTTATGGGGCGGGCGTAAACCTTGCTATAGAGGCCTCTGCTTGGAGAAATAATGAAGATTTAGCTAAGGTGTGGATTCAATGGAGTGGTTATGCATATGGAATAGATACATATGGTGAACCAGCACATGAGTCTCTCATGATGTCCTTAGAGAAAGTAGATATTGTAAATAGAAATCACGTAAGTGATGAACATGATATACTTAATTGTTGCTGCTACTTTGCATATCATGGTGGATTCTATAATGCTGTTAAAGCTTTAAGTAAGCGAAATGATGTTGAAGTAGTTACTACCGATACACGTGACATTTCATTAACTGATATAAGGTCTATGGATTTAGAAGTGGAGAGAATTGTTAGAGCAAAGCTCTTGAACAAGCTTTGGATTGAGGAAATGAAGAAGCACGGCTATCGTGGTGCTAATGAGTTTCAGAGAAAAATCCTGCATCTATATGGTTGGGCAGCAACAGCTAAGGTTGTTAAAGATTGGATATTCAATGAGATTGCAAAAACATATGTACTCGATGAAGAAATGAGGAAGTGGTTTATGGATCATAATGTATGGGCACTAGAGGAAATTACGAGGAGGCTTATAGAGGCTGCTGTTAGAGGTGTTTGGAGAACTCCTAAAGAAATTCTAGAAGAACTAAGAAGAATTTACTCCGAAATAGAAGGTGCTCTAGAAGATGATATAACAGCACCAGCTGATATACAAGGAGGTTCAATAGATATAGTAACACCTGAACAAGTAAGCTCGTGGTCAAGAATGTTGGAGAAAGTAGATACCTTATGGAATAAAATCACGAGGTGCAAAAAGTGACTAATAGAGAATTCTTAAGAAGAATAGTTTATCCATTTACTGCAATAGTTGGATTGGAAAAAGCTAAACAAGCTCTACTCGT
>CAYXRT010000069.1:0-3588 GCA_964467535.1 uncultured Desulfurococcales archaeon | reverse complement strand
ATTGTTTTCAGTTCTTCATCAGTTACTGAAACGGAGGTTTATAAGTCTCGGGCCTCCGGAGCCGGAGATCCCGGGTTCAAATCCCGGCGGGCCCGCCACTCTTCCTAAAACATGGTTATTTTACCTTCTAAAGGTTTAGTTTTGCGGGTAATCCATGGTTTACAAGTTCTACCTAATAACATGCTCAATGTCTTCATAAATAAGGGGCTCATCTCTAGGTAGTAGATGCTAGTTTAGGAGGCTCTTGTTAAAATCGTTTAATGGAATAGCATATGCTTTCAACTTCTGGATCGCTAGTTGTCGTAGCTCACTATATGTATATGAGCCCCACTCCCAGGAAATGTTCTCGTCTTCAAAGAAATCTATTGGTTCTAGTTCTACTGGATACTCTATATAGTTCAACGAATAGACTTTATTATCCCTGATCAGATAAGCGTATGGCCCCCAGACGAAGTCGTAGTAAACTCTTACACCAGTTGTAGTGATTTGAAGGAACAGCAAGTATGTATTACCTGGGTTTAACAATGGGAATGGGGTAGCTACATCACTTATTGTTAAGTTTTTCTTCCCTATAGCGTCTTTAGAGATAAATGCTGTTAACTTAACCTCTAGAATGCTTCCCTCTTTTATCAAAGATGCGTTGGGAATGCTAGCATTCTTGATGGCCCGTTCTATCTTTACCCCATACACAACATACGCATATACATTTTCTACTTGAACTCCAGTTATATTATCAATAGAGGCTATAATCACTGCTATATCATCCATACTTAACAACTCTTTTAATGGATTTTCGGAAGAAACGAATGGCCAGAAGAAATCTCCTGTAAATCCATTAGTACCCATGAGTGTTACTACATACTTACTATATGGTTTTATGAGGCTCTCCGTCCCCTTCCATCCAACGTAGTTAGGATCCGTTATTTTCAATAACTGGTTATCTGTTGTTTCTACTTCATTTTCATTAACTGGACTATTTATAGTGGTGCTCGAAGGAGTAGACCATGAAGAAGTGGAACTCTGTCCTGATATTTCATTCCCCACTGTTGTAGTAGATACGGTGTTTGTAAACGTACTACCTGTGGAACTAGGTGTTTGGTTCAATCTTGCTTCTAGGTTGTAGTAATATACCATACTAACTAATCCCACCACAATTATTAAGGCCAAGACAAAAACTGCGAGCCTCAATGATGACACCAAAATATACTTATGTGATGGTACCTAATAATACTACATCTTGGAACATAGTGTTCAAGGTTTCGAACATAAAACAGCCAACATAAACATTATTCAAGCCGGCCCCTTATACATATAGAATACTAATGGCTATAAAGAATTATCTAAAAGTGTGATAAACTCTTCAAGAAGATGCAACGCCTCCAGTTGTTGCTTAGAAGCCTATAATAAATGTAAACGTAATTGTCGTCTTCATTTTACGTAGTTGGTTCGTGGCTTTATTATTAGCTTTTTCTCCCATTCCCTAAACGTAATCTCAAAGGTTTCGAAGAAGCCTTGACAAGCCAGTATTGCAATGCCTGGGTAATCAACTAGGGGTGATACAACCAGTAATTTACGGGGATGATTGAGGGATCACCTTAAGCCATGGAACTCTCTTGAAATCTTCGTCAAAGGTAAGAATGGTTTCTATGTTGTAGTGTTTACACGTCAATGCTATAACAGCATCACTTGGTAAGAGTTTAAGGTGGCTAGCTACTTCAATCATGTCTTGATACCTCACGTTTTCTACCAAGACTTCCACTTCAAGGTCTTTTAATAGTCTTTGTATACCATTTATTACAGGTGCCGGATATCCTTTATTCGCTATCAGTCTTCGTATACTGTAAGACCCAGTAATCTCTTGTACGGTTTGATAGTATTTTCTTGTAGATATGTAGAGAAGCTCGTTTACGACTGTCAAGCTGGTATGGAATAAGCATTCCTCATAGTCTTCTAGTAGCTTTCGAGCCGCTTGCGTGAGCTTGGTCTCGAATAGAATATTGTAAAATATGTTGGTATCTATGAATACCTTGTTCACTGTGCCTGAGCCTCTTCCTCATATTTCTTTAGCTCCTCTACATCAGCCCTACCGAAAATTCCAACATATTTTTCAAGAACCTCGCTTACCCTACGCTTACGTATAAAGATAACTAACTCTTCACCTTCTCTAAGCTCTAATGGTTCCAACGGCTTCAATACACCATTCTCGTATCTTGCCCTAACTACCTTTGACAAGCACTAATCACCACATATACACTATGAATTCTACAACAATAAGATTTTCCCATAATAATCTCTAATTGTCCCATATACTAAAAATAGGTATAAATTCTTATTGTATCTGTCCCAGAAATACATCGCTACATGGGACAGAGCGATATTGTAGCCAGCCTCCGGGTGGTCCCGGGTTCAAATCCCGGCGGGCCCGCCACTTAAATGCCTTGCATTTAAACTTCTTCTAGCTAAACGAAGATGAACGAGGAGATGCTGAGCTATTTTCTTAGGAGAGAAATGATTAAGTAGTCCAGTTGGATCTCGGGAAACTGGAATAAACACTAAACATTAAGATACGGTTAGTGGAAAAAGGAGCTTATAAAGCGAGTGATGTTGGTGTGACACAAGAGTATTGTTTTAAGTGCTCGGAGGGCGGGGTTCTTGGCTGGCATCTAGTAAAACAGCTTAAAGCAAAGCATATGCTCTGATACGATGACCAGTATTGTCCTATTGGCTAGATAAGACATGCGTTCAGACGGTATATTCATAGACTTTACAACACCAGTAAACCAAGCCACTTACAGATACGTGTTTAATAGGTAATAATAGTCTTGGGGGTTGGTACCGTGCCCATGTTTTGCTCGGCATAATGGTTTATAGAGTGGCTTTGTGGGCTTGTTGGTCTTAGGGCTTTCTAGACTAAGCGGGTAAACAGTGTTAGGGTTTTGTCTAGTGATCCTTTAAGGTTTCTTGTCTCGTGGAGTGTTAGGCGTGAGTGCGGTAGGGCCTTCTTCACGTTTGAAGATAGGCTCCAAGAGCCTAACTATGACGTCAATGTCAAGGTCTACGAGGAGCTAACAAGAAGTGCTAGAAAGGTTAAGGTTGTGTAGAAGAGGGGCTGGGGCTTCTACATACCGCCACGCAGAGGTAGTGTGGTGTTCATAGCTAGGCTCCACGGAGAGTCTGTGGGGTTTAACCTACTACCATCCGGAGAGCAGCAATATAGACTACGGGGTACACGTTGCGGGAGAGCACTCTGGAGAAAGAGAATAGGCGCCAGGCTACTACACGAAGTGAAGAAGTATGCCGAAACATGGGAAGAGAATGGTTCATTGTGATAAGGATGATAAAGGGGAGAAAGCCTATAGCAGCAGACGTAGAGCAATAGCATTCTATGAAGCCAATAACCCCAAGGCAAAGATCCACATATACAGGGTAAAGACCCAATAATAGGTCTAGCTAGTCCACACCCAATAAGAAGACTAATACTTAATTACTTGATCAATGTTATTCCATTTTAGCAATTCTCATGTCTTTGCGTAGCTCTTGGCTTACTTCATATACGTGTTCGCTCTTTACTGTTATTCTTAGCCAAAT
>CAYXRT010000068.1:1533-3636 GCA_964467535.1 uncultured Desulfurococcales archaeon | reverse complement strand
TACGTACTCTGCAAATTTTGGTAAATCCCGTTTTCTATACCCGTCTTTTCTTATATTCCTCCTAACATATTCGTCTAATGCTTTTGAAGGTTTAAGAGACCACGAGATACCTAAGGAGATGCATATCCATTCCTCAATTTCATAGTCTAATACAATTATGTAAACTCTATTGGAGAGCCCTCTAGGAACATGAGCATTAATCTTACTAAATACTCTAGTAGGATTACCATTTCCATCGCAGAGCAGTATTGCTTTATCGTATGGTTTTTCCTTGTCTTAGCCTATAAGGTGCAGTTAGATACGATTTAATTATTCTTCCCATCTTTATCCTACAGGGTCTTGCACCAAAATCTACGTCAACTTTAAGGTCTTGCGGTATTAGCTTCATTTTCTTCATTCTATGTATAATTCTTTTAAGAAATTCCCTACCATAGACATCCTCTGCTATTAGTATTTTCCTACTATTACCCTCCATAGAATACATATTCACTCACTGTTACTTGGGTTTCTCTAAGCCACTTCTTTATTCGTTCGGGTTCGGGTATTCTGCTGAACTTGCTACCCTCAGGACCTCTCTCGACTACAACTATTTCCTCGACATTGGCAGCGTCTACTACTGCAGGAGAATGAGTAGTTGCAATAAGCATGGAATTGCTTTCTCTTATTAGATCTAGTAATGCTTCTATGAATTTTGGATGTAGCGAGTTCTCTATTTCATCAACAACTATTAACGGCGCCTTGGAGACTATAGCTACTAACAATGCCAGAACCTTAAATGCTCCTTCGGGAACATTCGGTGGAAGCAATTCACGATCATTTTCATGCACTGCTAGGATGACTTGACCCGTCTCAGTGAGTCTAAAGGCTAATTTCATTTCTGGAAAGAAGTACATGTTAAATAGCTCATGTAGTTCGTCCCATTCCTTTCTCCTTGAAATATATAGATTATAGAGGTATGATACGAGGTTACTGGCATCATCAGTTAATGCTGTTTCCTTTCTAGGAGTTACGGGGCTTCTTATAGCGGTATAATTAAGTGGACGGAGTATAACGGATTTCTCAAAGAGAGATCTAATATAATGTCTAAGACTATTTAGAAAAGTGTTTGATGGAAGAGCTAAAGGGCTCAAATGCTCCATTAATATTCCTGGAATCTCTTTCTTGTTTAGCTTCTCTTTCCTAATCGTTCTTGCAAGTTTAAGTACAACGGGTAAAAGAGATAGTGGAAAACGAAGGATGTCGTCCGGATTATATACTGTACCTTCAGGGGATATAGGTGTGAATCTCTTCTCGAGCAGGATCGCATGTAAGGGATGTTTTTGCTCTACCTCTATCGCATAGTGCATTATAGTGTTAACTATATCCTCTTGAAGCTCTTTAGCTATTATTGCTATTGTTTTCAAAGTAGGTATTGATATTCGTAATATGCGGACTAAGTCATCATAAATTCTTTTAGCGGCTTTCTCATCAATATTGTTGCAAACTGAAATTATATCACCATATCTCTCAATGCTACAATATCCCTTTATTTGAAGAGTTTCTCTAACTAATCTAATTTCACCGCCAGCAACGCTAAACGTTAAAGCGTATATAGATTCATGTCCTTCTTCATCACTTATATTTAACTCTATTTGAACTGGGGTTTCTTCACTAAAATTGTATGCTATGTTTCTTGGAGACCACCATGGAAGGTAGGGAAGCCTAGGTTCTTCATATGTTCCTAAGGCTCTCTTTAAGAGCCTAAAGACATTTACTAAGTTTGTCTTACCTGAGGCATTTGGACCTACTATAATGTTTAATTTACCTAGATCTAGCTCTGCATCTTTAAAGCTAAATGCATTTCTAATCCTGATCTTCGTAAGCTTGAATTTTTCCATAGTACTGTAAACCTCGGTTATTTCGTACGCATCCCAAGCCTTTATTTTTTCACATATGTTTAGTTTCTATGTGGATCATATTTACTTCATTTATTCACGAGATGCTACTTACAGGTAAGGTTTTCTGAATTGTTTGAATTATTAAGAACTCCTTAGCATTAATGAAAGTAAAATAAGCATCAAGAAAGCAGAGTTGTTGTATCTTCTCCTTCATCTCCAACAAGTT
>CAYXRT010000068.1:0-1433 GCA_964467535.1 uncultured Desulfurococcales archaeon | reverse complement strand
AATTGCCTTACAACAAATATCTTGCGCAAGATTATACAAGTCCATACAGATATCTTCGGTAAATCTAAAGCAGGCGTTATGGAGCACCTTAAACCATTAATTGAGGCAAGAATAATTTCAGTGTACGTGATTAATAAAAAGAAAGCACAGTTCTGTTTAACAAGAACAGCCAAGAAGATATTAGATGAGATCCTCTATGATAGAGACGATCTTAGTAAAACCATAGAGGTCTTAAAAACGCTCACAGAAATAGCTGAAGATCCAAAACAGTGGAGTGAATTCTTAAAGACTCTTAATGAATTAAAGAGTAAGAGAGCTTCCTCGCAAAGTAGTGATTGAAACAATTAATTATCTTAAGTAGACTCCTTGATTTTATGTCCAATAAATTTAGCAGAGGATTATCTCTCTAAAGTGTAGCGTTTTTATAGTTCAAGTGTCCTCCTATTCTATTTAATGGGAGAGAGGGTGAGTTTACAGGAGCTTGGTTTTGCTAGGTGGTTTGTTAAGGGCTTTATTGTTACTTTAGCATCAATCATAATTGGTGGAATACTATTTGTAGCATTACTTGGCGGTGCTTGGATTACAGGGTTAGGTTATGCTACAGGAAGTTTTGGGGCATGGGGTAAATTTTTTGTAGCATCTTATGAAACGGGGGTAGTTCTAGTACCAGCATTAATAGTTTATGCGTTTCTCATAGGCTTTGTAGTTGAACATACTGGTGGTATGTGGATTGAAGCTGGTGAACCAAAAGAGGCTTTTAGAAGCTCAATAATAAGGATACCAGTACAAGGAATAATACTGCTTGTAGCAATGTTCATACTAGTAATACTAATGAACCCAATATATCAAAGCCTTGGAGATCTCTCATTAATTATAATTCTAACAGTACTGCTACCAATCTATGGATGGATAACAGAAAAAACATACACAATATTAAGAGAGTAACCTACAGGAATAAGGAAGAAAGCAGCTAGCTTTTCACATTATTACCGCGCTAAGAGAGAAATATAGATAATGTGAACTAAAGCCTACTGAGGTCCTTGCATATAAGGATTGCTAATGAAGCTGCTAAGCAATGAAAGGTCGAGGGATTCAAGATGAAACTCGAAATACAATCATATAGAAAACGTGTTAGGGCATATTCTTACCGTAGTGTTTTTGTGTTTCTCGTACCACAGATATAAGTTGATATACTTGGGTGACGATATGGTAAATATGGGTGCGGATAATTTGGTTTTCTATCGTGTGAAGAAGGTTGGGGGTAGGTATTATCTTTATAAAGAATGGTATGATCCCAAGACAAAGAAACGTTACAGCAAGTCCTTAGGTAACTGCGAGTGGATCGAGAAGATTATTGAAGAGTATAGGAATGCTACAATTGTGGTGCGGCGGCCGGGATTTGAACCCGGGACCTCCGGCGTGGCAGGCCGGCG
>CAYXRT010000067.1:0-3910 GCA_964467535.1 uncultured Desulfurococcales archaeon | reverse complement strand
GCAAGAACAATAGATGCAATAAACTACATCGCAGAAAAGATAAATAGAAAAGTTAAGCTGAAGGAACCAGATTGGATTATTTACATAAAGGTATTGAGAGTATTCAGATATCAAGAAGTAGCAGCAATAACAGTTACACCAATAGAGTACATACTATCAATAGTTAAGTTAAGGTCAAAATAAAAATTCTCCTTACCATTTATGCGGCATGTAAGGGAATGAGATATCGAATTATTTTCAAATTATTCACTACGTAGACAAAATTTAATTTATATAAAACCTACGTATAACTTTAAGTATTCGTATACGCATACTATTTAGATGGCGTAGACTATGAGTGTTGTACTAAGTATACGAATACCTAAGAAGCTAAAGGAGGAAATGGATAAACTTAAAGATATTGTTGATTGGCCTAAGGAGATTAGAGCTTTTATAGAGGAGAAAATTCGTATACATAAGAGAATTAAGGTCTTGAATGAAATTGATAGACTCCTGGAGGAACTTCCATCAACGCCTAAGGGTTTAACTATTAAGCTCATAAGGGAGGATCGTGAACGTTATTGACGCTTCATCATTAGCGAAGTATATCCTTAAAGAAGATAATTGGATTGAAGTTAGGAATAAATTAGTAGAAGAGACTATATCCATAGAACATGTATTAAAGGAAGTAGCTAACTCTATTTGGAAAAAAGCCTTAGTATTAAAGCTTGAAAGTAGAGAGATAGCTCAAAAAAGATACCAAGTACTTAAAAAGCTAATCAATGAGAAAATAATTAGGATAGAGAATGAGTTAAAATATCTTGATTTAGCATTCAAGATTGTATTGGAGAATAACATAACTATCTACGATGCACTCTACATAGCTCAAGCATTAAAATGCAATGCATTACTAGTGACAAGTGACAAGAGGCAAGCCTTAATCGCTAAAAAGCTTGGAGTAAAAGTACATTATATACCATGAGGCCTAATACTTGCCCAGGTGATAAGTGTGCGGGTTCTTTATGATAATGCTTTAATATTCTTTCTTTTGTTGATTCGGTTTTAATAATGGTATTACTCAACCCAGTATTTTGCCTTAACGCTTTTCCTGGTTCCTGGTTCTCCACTAAGCCTCCATAATCCTGTTCTAGGCTTTACTATTTCAATACCTAACTGTTCGGTAAGTGCATCACTTAAAATTACTTCATATTCTCCAGGAACACTCACAGCATTTGCCTTGATCCATTCAGTTACTTTATCCTCAGTCTTAACTCTAACCAAAACTTCTCCAAGGATATACGTTGTAACTTCAGATCCTACAACCTTATAGCGCTCACTTCTAAGATTTTCAAGCTTAAATCCTAAAATCCTAGCTAAAGCTAAAGGTATATGGAGTTCAGGTTCTTCAGATTCATAACCACTATTAACAAGTGCAGAAGTCACTACAACGTTATCTCCATGTTTAATCTCTACACTAATTCTAACACCCATCTAAGTTACTCCTCCAATCACTTAACCTTATGGAATTTGCCAAACCTCTTTGTAAGAAATCTTAATCTCCACGCCTTTAACGATATGAACCTACCGAATTTCTTCACTCTTCCACCTAAGTTCTTATCATAAACACACATTATAAACGCTTACCGTAGTTACATCCATACATGTAAACTTCTTCTTAATATTATTCCCCTTGAGGTTATTACTTCTTATTAGAAATATTTTCCTATGATGATCTCTACTTTTTCTTTGAGTTTAATAAACTTTAAGAGAAACTCAGCATCTTCTTTAGATATATCAACTTCCCCTAAATACTCTACAGGAACTTCCTTACCGGATGGTAACTTCATAGGTTTATATCTATCCTCATTAGCTCTAAATACACAACCTTCCTTATTGAAAGCTAACCCCAATTCTGGTACATAGATTTCCTCGATAATCTCGTAAGCTCCGTGGGACCAGTCTAAAAAGGACCTCACGATAGGAACTTTATATCTTCTTCCCTTTACCTTCATAGGTCATTACCTAGGATATTCCTATACTTAATTTTAACCAATGTTTTAAATTTAAATATCTTATTTTGTATCCAAACAATACGTATTCTAAAGATAGATCTTCTGCGAATTTTATTTATGGTTTAATGTTTTAGCTACTATGGATATGGGTCAAGTGTCTTCTTGAATTAAGGTCATATGAAATTCGGCAATCTTTAATCAAATGGCTCCTTAGAAAACCATAATTATTTCTATATTGGTATTTGTCATGTATATTTCTTTTCTATCCCTAATTCTAGGTTTCTATTCAGCTTACCTGCTAACATTAATTCCTCCCACATCTTTCAAGCCCATAAGTATATAGTATGAGATAATACGGTTTAGCAGAAGCCTCTAACAGTATTTGAACTTCTCCATTGATAGAGAGTTCATGTAGTTCTCAGGCCGTACCTAGGAAGGTAGTTACAATGATAGCCTTATATATCTTGTATAAGAGCATAAACTTACCTATGGTAAACATATAACTATGCATCCCTAAGCTTCATACCCTCTCTGATATCTAATAAGTTCACCAAAGCCTTTACTTTAAGATTAACTATGGTTTCTTGGCTATTTATAATTATGGGTATACCTTGAACGGCTTCTAGAACTAATTCTGGATTCGCGGAATCTAGACATATTATGTTAACTTTTTCTTCATTTACTTTAAGAGCCTTAGCAAGATCAATAGCTAGTTCTCCTAGCTCTAGTAGACTATAATCTCTACCAAAATATACCGCTATATCATAGTCTCCCCTAAGTACATAACCTTTAGCTCTACCACCAAAAAGAAAGGCGGCCTTAACCTTACCTCTAAGTACTTCTCGAAGCTTACCCATGATTTCATTAATTGATTCACTAGGATCTATATTTCTTGTAAAAACACTATTAAACATTTTATGAGCTAGTTTTGGGCATCTTCATGTAGCTTCTTAGCAAATTTTAATACCTTATCTCTATCTATGGTAGCATATAGATGTACGAGAACATTCCTTAATCCTGCCATAGATTTTAATAATTTAGAATCACTTTCATTAATAACCTTAATCTCATGAAGGATAACTCCTACCTCTGAATAGGATCTTGGAGTTCTCCCTCCTAGAACCGAGATAATCATAAGTCCTAAGTCTAATAATGCTTGTGATATTAATTGAACAAGTCTTTCAATACCTCTATAGCTAGTTTCAAATCTTAACTCTCTAACTAGTTCGTCAATTAGCTCTACCTGCTTTTCAATTCTTTTAAGCACATTTCATTGATTATCAACTCTTTTATAGAGGTAAAATTACCTACTCCTTAATGAACTTATCCTTTATCTCTAATTAATTCATAACCTAAACATAGATATAAATATCCTTGCTCTTAAATTCACAAAAATAGGCTAGATGTATTCTAGGGATTTAACTAAGCCAAGAAATCAAGTGCTTTAGCTCTTCTATTTAGCAATCCTTTTAACTCTTTGGGTGTAATAGTTACTCCCTCAACTTTATAATCGTGTTCCTTGAGGAATTCTATGAATTCATAATCAATAGTTAGAAATAATATATTCTCGGCTAAAGCCGAGGTATAATGTAGTGCATCTATGTAATCGTGATGGCCCTTGCGGTAAATGTTAATAGCTTCTATATATGCTTCTGCTCTTGGCTTTAACAAATAATATGTATCCCTTATAGCATCAACACCCAACTTGACACGACTAAGTTTATGAGATGGAACAAACTTGAGAATTTTCAACATAGCCTCCAAGAGACTATTCGCATATCTGAGTACTTAGAGTATTTTAGTATTCATAAAAACTTCTAAATATTATGAGAACCCTTACCCTGGCTCTATTATTACGAGTACCTTTATCTTCTTTCCTCTGTGTTTCTTTAGTTTCTCTTGATACTCTTTTGGTGGAT
>CAYXRT010000066.1:0-4234 GCA_964467535.1 uncultured Desulfurococcales archaeon | reverse complement strand
CAAGTCTAACACAACCCCCATAGATTGCATGAGTTAATGCAGTGTTTTCATGAAGCTAGCCAATTCCCTCTTATCCACCCAGTAAATAAACACAATAACTACTAGAAATACAATACTGGAGTACTTGCTAGTGCGAAGCTGTAGATTGGGTAATAGCCTAAACCGATATCTAGGAAGGATAGGTTTACCTGGTGGTCTAACTCTACCCTATTCCTTTGAGTACTTCTGTTATATCGCAATTTGGTTAACGCTGACAATATATTTGCTATTGTGTTTGCGAAGCTTATTTTTGTAGCTAGTAGGGCGTTGCTTGTATATTTTATCATTTCTGCTGTTTCAAGTGTTACTCTAAGTATTGGCGACTGTTTATCCCTATAAAAGGCTCTCCATAAGCTCTCCAAAAGACCACCACTTTTCTTATCATATTCGCCTATTACTACTTAGTCAGGGTTAAATGTATCATGTAGCGCTGACCCTTCCTTCTCTGAGGAATTCCGAGTTCATACATAACACTATATTTCCTCCAGGTTTTTATCGTAATCTCTGGCTAGTATTCTCCCTACAACGTTTCTTGTTGTTCCAGGTGTTACTGTACTCTTGACCACAACCAAGTGGTATTCATGTATCTTTTGAGAGTCTTATTTAGCTCTTAGCTCTCTTGTTGCTTGAACTACTTGTGTTAAATCTATACTTCCATCTGGTTTGTTAGGCGTACCAACACATATAAACGTCATGTCAGTATCTACTATCATATTGTATTCTGTTGTTGCATGGAATCTTCTTTTCTTTAAAACTTTATTTAATAATTCTTCTAATTCATAGAATGGTAGTTGACCATTATTTATTTTCTTGATCTTTTCTTTGTTTACATCTGTGCCTATAACGGTAAATCCTTGTTACGGCTGTAGTTAATCCTACATAGCCTAATCCTATAATGGAGACTTTATAGTCTTTCATGGTCTATAAACCTTAGTGTTTCGGTACAAGTAATTTACAGTAAGCAACGTAATAAGGTTTAGTATTAGAGAACATGGCAACACATCTCTTCGACAAATAAATTCGTTCCAAATACTCTAAAGGTTTTACCTGATCGTATTGGGAAATATATTTTACGTTACTTGTGGGGATGAGGTTGAGCGGAATATAAGGAAGTTTGGGGATGGAGATTTCCTTGGTTTTATGTGGATAGGTTTTGGGAGGGGTCTTTTTCTGGTTAAGGTTTTTTGTTCTTTTAGTTGTTTTGGTAGTTTTTATTATAAGGCTGGCTTGACGGCACTTAGCCTAGCTAGTGGGACTAGTAATAAGCGGGTAAGGGAGAAGCTTGGGATGGTTGCTTGTGGTCTCTTGTAGAGTAGGATATCATTTAGTTGCTGGTGTTCTTCTTAATGTTTTATACTTGGTTGTACTTTGTCTTCACTTTTTCTCTGTTCTTGGGTGAGGACTTTACCATTTAGTTTCTAAAGTGTTTTGGGTTGCTATATTTGGTGATAAGGCTTTATGTTTTTCTGGTGCTCTATTTATAAGAAGGGTGTTAGTCTAGAGAATCCTATCGATCCTTATCATGATGTAAAGGTTGATCTTAAGGGTTTAGGGTGTCTCTTTCTATTATGCTCTCTAGAATAGCGTTGGGTAAGAAGTATACCTTACGTCTTTAAGGATTTTTCATTCTTTCCACTTTCCTTATAGGCATCATTATTATAGAATTGTCTCTATATGTTTATGTGCTGTATGGGCTACATTATGATAGTAAGATGATAGTAAGTAGTGTGGAAGGGAGGAGGTGAAAGAATTGTTAAGAGTAATCGATAAGATAAGAGATACTTGTACCGAACGAGCTGATCTTGAAGTGAGGGTAGATTCTGTGTTTAGGTTTATCTTAACAGAAATCCCTTGGTAGAGGTTCAACGATTAGAGCTTGACTTGTTAGCTGTTCTAGATTAATATAGTTCATGATAATGCCGGTATGCCCTCCCTTGTTAATATTACTAAGTATTCATTGTCTTTAAATAGATAACCTAGTTTTCTTATCCCAATTAGTGTAAAGAATTATCGATGAGAGAGACTTAATGGTCATACTTAATAGTACTAGTGGTTGGCTTAAATGATATGGAAATATTTTCACTAATAGTGGTGTTATCAAGCATTCTATACTTAAAGTACAAGTCTGTTATGGAGCTTATAGACTCTGATAATGGAATTAATAGAGGTGTACGATCATAACGTGATTGATTAATTGTTGCCAGATAAAGTAAGTTTTTTGGTCACTAAGCTTAGAGATTAGGGCATTTAATGAATTAATGTTAGCAAAGGATCTCACCCTAGAGTAAATTCCGAGCCTATAGGTGATATTATAGCTTTGGGGGCTAATTCAAGGATAGAATGAACCAGCAACGCTAATAGGATCTTGATAAACTATGATTAATCGTATAAGTAACATATTTTAACTCAAGAGTTTTTGTGCTTATGTATGTTTGATGCTAAGTGTGAGTCTGGGTTCAACTATTTATATTTTTATTACATTACAGTTTGTGAAGTATGGTATCTTAAACTTTAGTATGACTAGTTTTAATTCAATAAAAAATGAGTGTTATATTTTAATGTCTCTTACTCTTATCTATTTGATTAGTTTGTTTTATTCTTGGATTCTGAACTGCACTGATGCTTCTATGCCGTGTATTGTTATTGCCTTAATTATATAGGTTACACCCTCACTTAAGCTCACTGCAACCGTAGAGTCGGGTTCCATGTAAGTATCTTCAGCAGTATTTTGCTCATTGATGAAGGCTTCTACACTATTAGGTGATATGTCTCTATCTTCTGGTGTTGCGTCACCTACATCTGAGGGTTCCTGGCCGTTATTGGCATATCCATATGCTAAGTGTGCTACTAACTGACTTGTGTCAGCTCTTATAATGTAGATGTCTGAGACGCTTGCCGTTGTTGATCCTATATTCCTTATATAAACTATTAACTCCTTCGTATCGTCATCATCAATGTCCTTGTAGCTTACTGCTTCTATTTTGATTTTTTCTTCTAGTTCTGGTGCACTGGTTTTTGTCATTGAGGATGCGTATCCTGTTACCCATACGTATACTAGTATTGCTGCTGCTACTGCGATAAGTATGAGTAGTAGTGTTGCTATAACAGGAGATACTGCCTTCTTCTTGTACTTCGCTTTCACCTCATATCACCCCTTAGGCTTCATAACTGAAGCTTAGAGAAGCTTCTACACCCGCTGGTGTCACTACTTTGGCTATATAAGTTCTGCCCTCACTTAATGATACAGGAACCTGTATTGAGAACACTTCGCCTGGCTCGAAATTATCATCGCCATTGCCTGATACTTGAGTTGCACCACTATTCGTTCCTTCCACAGCGCCCGAAGCAGGATTGATTACGTAAGCTACTAGATTTGAGGCACTAATAGTCGTTGATCCGATGTTCCTTACATATATAGTTACCGCTGTACCTCCGGATGCGACATCTACTGCTTCTATTTTGATTTTTTCTTCTAGTTCTGGTGCACTGGTTTTTGTCATTGAGGATGCGTATCCTGTTACCCATACGTATACTAGTATTGCTGCTGCTACTGCGATAAGTATGAGTAGTAGTGTTGCTATAACAGGAGATACTGCCTTCTTACGGGTTTTACGCATGTACAATCACCTAGGTTTACTTTTATCATCTGGGATGTATTTATTCTTTTTCACCTGTCTAGATGTTGGTTTATGTATTTAAGGGTGTTGTTGGTGTTCGCTTATTAAGCTACATTATAGTATTGAAGATGATGGTTTGGCTAGTATGATAGTTTTGCTATTGCTGTTAGCATGATTAGTGTGAAGAGCCATGCTGCTGTTAGTAGGTATCCTTGGGGGTGTAGTATTAGTGCGTATAGTGCTATTATTGATCCTGTGGTTTCTATTATTAGTAGTCTTTTTAGTGCTATTTTTGGGTGTCCGGTTCTTGTGATTGTTGTTAGTATTTTTGCTGGAGTGTTCCCCCGTAGTTTCATGTAGTATGGTAGTTTATGGTATACTGTTAGCCCTTCCTCAGTCAGCTCATAGTATACTTTTGTCCTACTCTTCTTGAGCCCTATTTTGTTTAGTACTCTGCTTATTAGTGTTGGCTGTTTTATGGTTTTCTTGAATAGTTTTGGCTGGCTTGTTTTCTGGGAGTATAAGTCTAGGTATGATTGTGCTCTGGTGGTGCTTAGCCCCATTATTGATGCTAGTGT
>CAYXRT010000065.1:0-4384 GCA_964467535.1 uncultured Desulfurococcales archaeon | reverse complement strand
GCTTAATCTAATATCCCATTTTAATTCAGCTGGATTAAAGAAAATCTGGCAGTAGAGACCGCCATCAGCGTAAATAGACTTCATGTCGTCTAAGTAGTCTTTAACTTGGGAGACTACTGATATCCCTCGAGGCATAAGAGCTTTAGCAGTGCTTCCATATTTCCTTCTCATGTATTCTTTTAATCTCGAGACTTCTGCTCGAAAAAGAGGTCTTATATCGCTCTCAGTAACTACTTTAGCTACATTAATGTTCGTTTCTGGAGGACGTCTCAGTAGTGGAATGTTTTCGTCGAGGCTCCAGTAGATTACTTGCCTCAACTATAGCACCTTCAGTAACCTTCTTCAATAACCTTTATATAGACTTTACCGCCCAGCGAGACTATATTAATTTTAACTAGGCCTACCAACGTAACGTTTTTGTCTATAATTATAGGTGCTTTGATATTCAAGCCGTTTTCTGGGAAGAGATACTGTATGAGAGGGGTTTCTAATACTACGGATCCGTTTAATAAAGTTATTTTTGTTGAAAAGTAGTAGATTTTAGTGATGTTAACTTTGCACATAGTAGCGTACTTTATATCGGTTATAAAGTCAAGGACATCTGCTTCAGAGTAGTAATTTGTCTTGAAAAAGGATAATGTGAAGACGCAACACAATATTGCAGCTAAAATTACTGGAATGTATTCTTCCATGCTATCTACCTATTTTTATGGGTATTTCGAATTTGTCTATAAGTCTCCAAGTCATGTTTACTGGAATACCTACTATCCATGTACCATTACCCAAGTACCTTAAATCGAGGTTAAGGTAAACGTCTATTAGCTGTGGGTAAAGCAATATCCTTCCCCACGGACCATCATATATATGGTAGTAACGTAGAGTATAATTGTAGACTAATACTTCTTCAGCGCCAATACGCCTAAAATAGCTATTAACATACTCGTACTCGTAGTAGGCTAATACTCTAACATAAGGTCCTTTGCTAGTATAGAAGATCACTGTATAGTTAGCAAATCCAGAGGTAATGTTAAGTGAAATATTCTTAAAAGTATCATTAGTTAAAGCCGGTATATTAAGACTATAAGTTTTATTAAGCTTATATAGTAGTAGTGAAGTCTGCTTAATACATAGAGGACATAGACCTGACTTAATCCATACTCTAGCAAGCTGTACTACCTCAGCTGCTTGAACATAGTCTCTTATTAAAACTGCTCTAGGATGACTATACTTGAGTACCGATAAAGCATAAAGTACTGCTGAAGCAAGAATAATCACCGCCAATAAAAGAACCTGACCTCTACCTTTCATGGTCTCACCTTAATTTTAAATAGAGTATAGTTAAGACTAGATCTAATAAAAACAAAACAAATAGATACTCCTTGACAGGGATCTCCTACTTTAACGGTGACTAGTCCTCCAGGATATTCTATTAACTCTATGTAAGAAATTTTAGTGAAGTTATAATACTTTAGAATGAGAGACTCATTAAAAGTATAGTAATTTAAAAGCAAATGAGCGTACGCTCTGTTTTCAAGAAACATATAATCTTTATTCATATTACTAATTACCAATTGATTAAGTAGCATTAAATATATAATGAAAATAATTATCATGAAAACTGCTTCAATATTACCTCTCATACCCCACCCTCAATATAAAAGACTGGTTATATGGGTAAGGGAAGAGAAGAACCCACTCTCCTCCGCTTACATAAGTCGCGTTGTACAAGCATCTGCATTCCACTAAATAGAAACTATTTCTAGCATTTATCGCTATTTGAATAATAGACTGGGCAATTTGCAAAGTAATTAGCAATGCTATAAGTGACACAGCTATAAATAATACTTCATCTAGCATAATTAAATAATTTAATTCCCTAGATTTAAGGCTTTCTATCTGTTAAATATACTCTGATAATTATAATTTCACGGTATCCTTCAAAAGAATATACCTTATAATTATCGAAGAAAACATCTGCTTTCATGGCTCCCTTTATGCTTCTATCTACTTCCTCTTTAAAAGAGATATAATAAGATGATATGTTTCTTGAATAAAAGTATTTTAATATTAAAGTCTTCCCGTCATCATTTATTACAATCCATGAAGTTATACCACGTTCATTAATAGAAAAGGGTTTACCCTTAAAGCTTCCATTATAAGGTAAGCTGAAATCTAATGGAAAAATTATATCTACACGATACGCTTCAATTAATACTTCTCCTATCTTAATATATGTTTTTCTACAAAATAGATTTACTTTATAATTTAATGTAATATCCTTAAATTTACATAAAGCATTATAAACATTTACTACGTCTTTAAAAGTTGCTCTCTTAGTGTACGAACTTAAATTACCTAGTATTGACAAAATGATGATAGATGATAATACTATTGCAGAACTACCTAGAACATACTTTATGATGCTCATAATAAAAACCTCGAATTAAATAATTTAAATTTTTCTACTCCTCAAAGTTGTATACCATCCATACAAGATTCTTACTCCTCTTGGGTAAGTAGAATACCTTAAGCAGACCTTTACCCAGAGGAAATTTCTCTATGTAAAAGAAGAAGATATCAAGCTTGTCTATCCGTCTTATGATACAAGTACATAGCATTTTGCCCCGGTATTCTATTTTAACTTCTCCTCCTCTTAGAATTTCCCCAATACTATTCTCTACTAGTGAGACCACTTTAATTCTAATATAATAGTGCGAGACATTAAAGGAAGCTAATTTATCAAGTAATATTCCACAGGGTTTGAACAATACTTTACTTGAGTTCTGTAGAGGTACTAATATGTTAGTGAAATCAGCTCTAGCCTCTAATTTCACCTCACTAAATAGGAACTTGTTTATGAGCTCGCTGTAGGGCACGTAGACTGCTGCATAAGAGTACTTATTGTTCTCAGATAAATCAAGAGTACTTGGAATTACTCCAAGTCTATGTTTCCATACAGTGTAGTTTCCTAGAAGTAGTTTGCATTCTAGTAGCTGGTAGGGCTTCTCTAAACTAATATTCATCCACTCTGGCACGTAGTGACTGAAACTAATATTCCAAACCAAGTATACTCCATGTAGATCATAAACAGGGTCAATAGACACATTAAGTGAAGTAATTGCTATCAATTTCCAGTATACTGTCCAGTTTCCTTCCTTTGTGTATATTAGTGTAATATTGTATACTGCTAGCGTAGTACCATTGCTTAGTAGCCATGGCTTTAATAACTCTACGTGTGATGGATCATATGGGTCTAGTATACCCAAGCCAACTAGATAGTAGCCACTATAGTTCATACAAGGCATAACGTATCTTGGTCTAGTACACTCACAGCCAATCTCCTCAGTTAAATGAAGTATTTTACAGTGTTCAGTTAGATTAAATACTAGGTCGTGTACTGGCATGTATTTAACAGATCCGTTAGGTGAAGCTAGTACAGCTACTATGAGTTCCTCGGGAGCACCAAACAGACTCTCAACTTCAATCCTATAGACACCTGGAGTAAAGTTTCCTTTAAGTTCAAGCCACTGATAAGGAATATGATATACTGTGCCATTTAGCATAATTGTTCTAGTTTCAGGAGGTGGTGGTTCTTGTGTTTCTGATAGTACTGCTGTAGCGTATATTGTAGCGTTTACTGTTAGTATGACTGTCTTATTGTAGACAGTATAGTCTTCTTCTCTACTTGGACTCCGTAGTCTCCAGTAGATTACTTTAATGAACCAGTACTTGAATCTAGTATCAGTAACCGTTAAGTTTACTTTAACATATAGTTGTCCGGGGCGGTACTCGAATGGCGTATAGTATATTGAGCCATTAACATACACTGGTATAGAAACCTCAGTACTGTTTTCAAAAATAGCCCTACAGTAAACTGAGTATGGTTGAGGAACATACTCGTATACAGCAATATAGGTTTTAGAAACATCTACATTAATAACACTACACCTTACTTTACGGTTATTCCAGTTAGCAATAGACAATTCTTCCTCACTACCAGTAGTAGAACCGATACTAGTGTCTGATACTATGAGCCATTTCTTAAAAACATATACTTTATGTCCATTACTGTAGTCATGCCACTCTAGTGGTACAGCCCACTTATATAATCCATCATTACCACTGAAACTATACTTTTCTTCAGGTGAAATATATTGTATGAACTTGTAGATATTTGAGCCACTACCCCAACTATATTCACGGAATAGGGGTACGTGGTAAGTAGCGTAGATTAAGCCTTGTCCACTCAAATTACCGTAAACTAGTGTAACTGTATCAGAGTTCTTTACTGTTAGTCTAGCATAAGTACTATTATACCACAATATGCTGTCAGCACCAACATAGCCCCTAAAACTATACCCATTAACACTTTCAGGTACATTAA
>CAYXRT010000064.1:0-4575 GCA_964467535.1 uncultured Desulfurococcales archaeon | reverse complement strand
GTAGCTGGTAGTGACACTGAATATTATGCCACTCTAACTCTCTAGGGCGACACTTTCATCCTTTATCAATGGAATCCTCCTAATGAAGAAAATAAGACAATTCAAGTGCAAGTACAGGATAAGTCTCGCAGACGCATAGACCCTTGCTACTGCAAAGATTAAAAGAGTCCCAGCACTATTCGGTATAAGAGAAAGAGAAATACTGGACATACTCGACCAATTAAAAAAGAAGTAGAATTCCTCTAGTACCCTCTATAGACTTTACTCGCCCTGTTTTTGACACAGTTTGACTCACATACCTTTCAGTCTTTTCTTAAGCTTTCCGTAAACTTCTTCATAAGCTTCTATAATTCCATGGACAAAAAGAGTGAACGGAATTGTGTCAGGATATTCAATAACTTGACTTAATCCATCTCCTATTAAGCTAATTCTAGATCTCTTATCATCCCAGTTGAGCTTTAGGGATATCCTCTTAGACCTTGACTTTATGTACAGTCTTACAAGCTTCTTAACAAATTCTTTGCATTTTCTTTTATGTTAATTAAATAGGGAAAGCTAGAAGATGATTTTTATTGATATATAAAAGGTTCCGTTACTTGAAATCGTATTACTCTTAGTCTTTAAAGACTTCCTTTAATTTTTTAATTTTTTCATTTGGAATCTTCTTTCGATACAATGAAAGGAATTTTTTCAAAGAGGATCTAGCACTCCATGAATAGGTAATTTGGTCATTTGATAAAGCAGCATCCACAATTCGATTTATTTCTTTCTTATTAAAAACAGGTGCTAAATTTAACATAATCTCAGCATTCCAACCAGCTATTACAAAACTACCGCTAGTTTCATATTCGGTTATAAGTGGTTCAACTAGTTCTTTTTCCTTAATAAAGTTTCTAATATGAGTTAGTCGAGTAAACTTAGCTATAATTGCAAGTAATTTTTCTTTGCCATATGAAACATCTGTTAACGTTCTACGAAGTAAAATCTCAAATAACTCATTTTGTAAAATAGGATCTGATTCCATTTTTAAAGCAACTTCTAAAAAGTCAAAAAGCCCTTTGTAAGAGTCTATCTCCTTCCAACTTAAAAGAGATATTTTATCCATGATGGCATTAAATACTTGTTTTTTAGTTGCCTCATCAAGAGTATTAAATTCCCTCGCCTTTTGATCTATGGGAAATTTTAAAATAGAATCGACAAACTTAGGTATATTGATTAATCTAGTTTCTTTCTTAAATAATGACTTCACAAGAGCCTCCGTATTTCTGAATATTGCCTTGGATTCTTCTGCACTTAACCTAGCCTTATGTGGATCATGCATAATTTTTGCTCTAATGTGTCTGTACGATCTTGCTATGGACAATAAAATATGAGGGGGCTCTATTCCTCTTTCTTCCATAGTTTTAATTAGCCTATCGGCTAGCTTCTGAAAATCTTCTTCTCCATAAGACTTGCCTAGTTCATCCAATTTTCTTTTGATAGCTATTTCTTGTGCACAGAGAGAAACAATAGCTACTAGCCAGTTAAAATCTAAACCAATATCCTTTAATACATCTAGTAAATTTTTTACATCATCCTCTATACTAGGCATTTTCTACATCTTAATTTTGTTATTAATTTATTATAAACTTAACTTCATAGGAATTATCGGAAAGTTATGTATGCGTGAAGAACTTTTCCTAAGTTTGTAAAGAGAGATTCATGCCGATTATAGCTAACCCAGAGTACCTATCCGAGAATTGCCCACCCGAAAATACACAGAGATAAGAAGACTCAGCTAATGAATTCACTCAAACCTTCACTCCCTTCTTCACCACTCCCACGATTAATTCATGCAGAGTTAGAATATAAACTAGAAGCATATTGATCCTAAAGAGGTAAGTTTTTAATTCATGGAACCTATTCTCTAGAGAAGCTATGAAAAAGCTAGACTTCGATTGGAAGAAGGCCTCGAAGCCCCTACAGCCCGACATAGAGAAGAGAGCACAGGAAATTTTGAAACGCTACAGAGATGAGTACTTATCCCACCCCGACATCCAGGGAGTATGGATAGGCTCGAAGTATGGAGAACCCTATATAATGATCCTGGTAAAACCTGGAAGCAAACTAATAAAAACTATCCCAGATGAACTCGAAGGACTCAAGGTTTACTACCTAGAGGGAATGTCTACCCTCATGAACTAAGTAATAAGGTCGACCCTAAGTGCATCTAAAACCTCTGTTACCTCATTATGAAAAGTGGCTACCGTCTCCCTATTTATCATAGCGGCTCCAAATAAGAGGCCTACAGCATACCTATTTATGTCGAGCAGGAGAGAGCCAGAATCGCCAGGTTTAGACATACCCGTTGTTACAATAGTTTTAACGAATAGTGCTCTCCCTACATTGGGGTAATCGATGGAAATAGTAGCATCTATGGCAATTACATGTCCAATTGTGTGTTGAGTCGTTCTTCCGACCTTCTGAACTACAGCTCCTATTAGATCAGGTGCTACCCTCCTAATACCCCTCGGACGTCCAATACCAGGAATGTCAGGTACTACTATATCTGGTCTTACAGGTTTTGCCACAGCAGCATCAGCAGAGTTAATACCTGCAACTACTCTTACAAATCTTTCGAGTCTCGCTATGGTATCCCCAGGAGGGCGACCTCCGTCAGAGGTGCCTGGCTGGACGATAGGGTCTCCGTAAGTAGCGTTATTTGCATTAGCTATCACATGGTTATTACTAAGGATTAGGACATCACCTGTTTCTCTATCCCTAACCAGGCAGCCAAGAGTCCCAGCTGAGACCTTTTCATGACTTATACTATATCCCGGCCGAACTGGCCTAACACGTCCTCCGAAAAAGTGCAGAACGGGCGTACCTACCTCTACCACATCCGTAGGTATACCCTTGATCTCATCTGGTACCCTCTCTCGGAATGCTAAACGGTCAGAAGGTATCTTTCTTTGGACAAAGACTACTATACATGGTATTCTACGGACTTCCATCTCCTTCATTTTCAAACTGATACCAACACCAACTACATTTGAGTACTCTAACAAGGTTATCGTGTAATGCTTTAGAACTTCTGAAGCTCTCGTTAGTTGCGATTCAAGCTCAGATTTTTCGTAGGAGGAGAGAGTGACTAAAACACTAGAGATAAACTGCTCCCAAGCTCTCCTATACGATTCAGCGATCATACTCATGTTTCCACATTTCCCCTTTTAATCTACTAAGGGCAATATATAAAAAATGCAAACGAGACTAATGAAGTACCGAGGGTCTATGAGAATAAATGCATTCACACTCACCGAGGGAGATAGCTCTCCGTAGGAGAGTGTAGGGAAGAATAAGGGTATTGAACGTCTACGTAGGCAGAAGCCCTGGACTGGGACCGGATCTAAACACCTATAGACGAATTGAAACCAATAGAACTATATTAAACCCCTTTTGGGAGATGAAAATATAATAGTACTTTTTAGTCAGTATCACGTATGGTAGTACTTAATATCATCGCACAAACGAGATCATGGGTATCGTAAAGGTTACCCGTAAGAGATAGATTACATTACCTAAAGAGGTGAGTGAAAAGCGAGATTAAAAATAAGAACGCTGAGGAAGCCCTTTTATTAGCCAAAGAAATAGCTTCCGAGCATCATAGTATAACTGTAAGTACAAGAAACCAATTCCAAAAAGTTTCTTCGATAGTAGAGAATTTTTACCAAAGATTAACGCGTAGAAGAGTCTCTCATAGTAGAGGCAATAAGGATTACATGTCTCTCCACTATTGAGCCTTTTAAACTAGAGTAGCCCATTCCTACATTAGCACGACCTGAAGCCTAGTGACACACTACCAGGTATTTTAAGCCTACCTACTATTGTTATGATGTTAGAGCCCGTACCCGTACATCTCAAGAATCCCACCAATAATTGTTATAAACGTACTCATAGACCTAGCCTCCAGCTAGATTCAACAAACTATTTATCCTTGAGTCTAACTCAAACCACTTCCTCCTCTTATTGTAGATTACTTCCCCCAATTCCCCACTCAGCGACTTTACGTGTAGAAAAAGTTTATACATTATAGTATATTACAAAAGTTTATATATGTAATATGTTTTATTAAATGGGAAGAATATTACCTAGAAGGATATATATTTTGGCAGGTGGTAAGGAATGTCGAAGGACATTGAACTCCTACATGTAATAACGCACCCAATGCGATATGCTATCGTCAAGATTTTAGAAAAAGGTAGATCTTACCCAAGTAAAATAGCTAAAGAACTAGGAGTGGATAGGAAACTTGTAGATTTCCATCTCTCAATACTCCGTAAATATGGACTCGTTCATGGAGAATACGGACTAGAGAACCCACCAGGATCTCATAGAGCCTATGCAGTCATGTACTTCGAACTAACTAAAGAGGGGAGAAGAATACTATCCCTAATCAAAGAAGTTTAAACCTTTTTACCCCCCTAGCAGTATTTCGATTAACTTTTTAAGAATATAGAAGAAGATGAACCTATAGAAGTCCTCCCTCTTAGGTATGATCTTTTCCAGCTCCTCTTTTAGTTTATCAACAAACTTAAT
>CAYXRT010000063.1:0-4819 GCA_964467535.1 uncultured Desulfurococcales archaeon | reverse complement strand
ACAAGAAGTATAAGCATGCCTTCTCTCATGTTACTCTTCCTGATGTGACTTTGAACCCGAAGACGCCTGTCTCTTCACAGGATAATTTATGGTCACATGAAACCCGAAGACAACTAGGGAGACCCGAAGACAATACACTAGTACTATATAGATATGCCGTGCAGGGTGTAGAGGGGGTTAGATTAGGTAAAACACAAAAGCTCATCTTAAGTGTTATGCTTGAGGAGCCTGATCTCTTCTGGACCCCCTCAATGATAAAGAGGAGGCTAAAGCTAATAGGCTACATGCTCACGAGAAGGGCTATACACTCTGCTCTTAGAAGACTCCATGCCAGAGGTATAGTAGAATATTATGATAGGGTATTGCTAGCTGAAGGTGAAATCGTTAAGGGTTGTTATAGAGTTAAAACTATACCCTTAGGGGTCAAGATGCTGGTACATAATCTTAGAGTTGATGGAGTACAAGTAGTCTCCAAGGAGCCCATAAATATTACTGCCGCTTTGTTTAAGTCATCCGTAGTTTATGGTAAAACTTTCCCCGTGGACCAGGCAGAAATACATAACGATATACCTGTTGACTCAGAGTTCATAGACAGACTAAAAGAACTAGGATGGAGGATGACAGTAATCTACCCTAAAGGTGACAAGATAAGGTTTGAACATAGGCTATGGAAACCAAAAGGACTAACAGCCAATTTAGACTCACTTAAAGCATGGAAGGAAAGATACAAAATACTAACACTAACAGCCTACGAGATAACATTACATGAAATATTAAGAATAAATGGAAGATAAAAAATAAAGCTAAACCATGTGACAGGGCACGGGATTTTCGAAACCGTCACTTGGTTAGTAGGTTGATTAATTCATTTTCCTTATGTGAGTTCCTTCTAAAAAATGGTGATAATAGGTTGGTTTTTCAGAGTAGTGTTTAGTTTTCATTTTCAGTATAATTACATTTAGGGCATATCTTTCTCGGTTTTAGTTCTCCACTAAATGTTCTAGGCTGTCCGGCATGTAAGTCATACTTCATTTTAGAGCCACATCTTGGGCAAACTCCTAATTGTCCTGCATGGTTTTCCTTATGGCAAAGGACTGTCTTGAGAGATTCAAGGCTCTCTTTTAGAAATTCTTGGTATGGCTTACTGGGAAGTTTATGTATAAGCTTTTCCACTTTAGCTAAAATCTCTTTAGCTTGCCTAATGTCCCCCTTAGGCTTATAGGATCTTCTCTTAAAGTGTAAATCGTCAAAAGGTATACCTTCTAAGACTAATAACACCTTAGCTATACCCTTATTGACAACCTTCTTAGCTATGTTCAATTCATCCTCATTATTTAAGTTTAAATCAGCTATCCCCTCCCCTCTTAACCTATCAATTAATGGGTGAAAGATAGGCCTTACACTTATCTTTCCTAAATTCCTCAAGTTATCTACAATCTTTTGAGGATCATACTCTTCAACTTCGAATGTACTCTCCTTTATAGATATTTTAAACTTACAAGGAGCCACTCCACGACCTTCCACCACAAAATCCTTAACATTAGGGCTATGGTACATGGCCTCAGCTAATCTAAGTTTCCTAGCAAAATTGAAAATCTTCTCCCTATACTGATTATCCAAAGGACAAAGATCAAATAAGCAGTTAACTTCATCATAAATCTCTCTAATAATGTTAATTACATATATATCTTCAATAGTGTTCTCATTTTCCTCACTAGATGAAAAAAGCCTTCCCAGAGATGTTCCGTTAGATTTATAATTCTTCGCCTCGTAAGTAAAGACTGTAGGCTCGGGAACAGACACCCTTCTGGTCACCCACTTTATAGTATATTCTAAGAGGGTAGAAATATATTAGGTCACCCAATATTTTCCAATAAAACTGGGTGACCACCAAGATATATCATGTAGTACACTTGCCTCTAGAAAATCTAATGCCCAGAGTCTGATATAATGGCGGAAATACTCACTATGAAAGAGTATTGTCCAAGTAAAGCCTGTTGTGCTATAAGACTACTGCTTCTTAATGAAACTTATATTTCGAATAAGCTCAAAGAAATATTAAGGAATGAAAAAGGCCCTTCATATAATGATATAGTTAAGAATATAATTAGAGAGCTTGATGAGTATTGTGAAAAAGAGATACGAAGGTTAAGAGAATACTATCCCAATATTACCAAGCTGTGTGAGACTCCATCTTCGACAATGAATCCTAGAATAACAGGTAAGAGGTTGACTTATGATAAAATAGCAGAGCTTTGTAGTTGCTCAAAGCAAACTGTAGATGATGCTAAAAATGCTATTATAACTTATGTTCGACTGATAATCAGCGGTGAGCTTGAAGGAAGAACTATAATTGATATATTAGATGATGTTCGGAAAAGGAGAAAACAGCTTTCGGGGCTTTCTAGACTTAAACCAGATGATCTTACTAAAATACTTTTGCTAAGGCTACAAGGTCTAAATCACAAGCAGATAGCTGATAGGTTAAAATTAACAACTAATACTGTGAGATGGGTTTTGGATCAGCTACAGCATATGATAGCAACATACTCCATAGGAACAGGAATACGAGTAATATACAATAGGGGCTTGAAGTTCTTTAAAGTTGAAAGTAGAACAATATATCCGACAGATCCTAGAGAATTAATTGAGGTCATAGAAATACTCATGAAGATAGATAAAACTGCCCAAACACCAGAGGAATTTAAGAACAAGGCACAATTAATAGTAAATGAGTACAATAAAAAACTTAAGCCTTTCGGTATTAAACTTGAATTAAGGAAAGGCTCACCCTTTGAAAAAAGAGGAAGACCATATGCATTAAGAATAAGACGTAGAAGACGAATACCAAGAAAAACCTAATATGTATCTGCACCACAAATTTGTGGTTCACCTAACAGAATGTTATCTTATTCTACCTGTAGGCTTATAGGTAGAAAACTTTATATACCTCTGGGTGTACTAGGTTGGTGTGGGGGTTGAGGGGTATGATTAGGGTTGAGGTTAGAGATTTCATGTTGAAGATTGAGCTTCCAAGAAGTCTTTTCACTAACTCTATGAGGAGGAGGATTTTAGCTAGGAAGTCATGGAGATATCATTATATTCACATTTTCGACTCAGTTTTCATAGAGATTCCGTTGAAAAGGTATATTGCAAGGGGTGAGCCTTTTGAGAATGTTATTTCAAAAATCTTCAAGTATCTTGGCTTAAAAGTTGATAAGAGAGATACAATTTGGGGTAACTCTCGAGAACAGTACAATTTCTACTTGTACTGTGCAGCTCTTCAAAGGAGGAAGAGAAAGAGACTACTTTACCTCTAAGTATTTCTCTACTAGCGCAGCTACTAGCTCTTCTATGCTTTTACCTGTTATTTGTGATAGTTTCTCCAGTTTCTCCTTAGTCTCTCTTGATAATGGTATTAAGTCCTTACCATTCTCTAAACCTAGTGGTTCGAATACTATCCTATTAGCTACAACTTTCACTTTAAACTTATCTCCACTCTTAATATTTAGCTTTCTAGCTAGTGCTGCTGGGATAGTTGTTCTAACAGAGTCCCCAAGATACTTAGTTGCCTGAACCACGTAGCCTTCCTCAATATATGTTAGAATGATCCTTTTGTCTTTGACTTCTATGTCGTATATTCCTTCAGGTATATCCCTAACTTGAAGCTTGACAGCATTACCGCTCTTCAAAGTTTTAGCATCAAAGCTTCCAGGATCAACCTCGAGGACTACCTTGTCACCTTTTCGTCTCATTTTGAATTGTAGGCCAGGTTTAATCCATGGATGGGTCTCGACTAGATCAGCAGGAATAGTCATAACTACAAATCTACCATAACCCTTAGGCCTATAAGCAGTAGGCACCCTAACCTCACCAAACCAGTATATAATGCTTATTGGTATAAAAGTTTTTCTACCAAAAAGCCTATAGTTAGATAGATAATTTGTAGTATAGTTTTTGTAGCTATAACTGTAAAGTACTTGTTAGCTACTTCCTTAAAAACGCGAGTATGTACTTTTAATTTGGAAACGCTTGAAGTTTAAATAAAAGTATATACCAGAAATACGTACTTCACCATAAAAATACATACTTTCAATACACACTTTTATGCTACCCCATAATGAAAATACATATTTTTCATGGCAGAAACTACTGGTTCTAGAAGTTGCCTAGAAGATGTTCCACGCTCCAATTAGGTGCTCCTATAGAGCTCTTGACTTAAATGTCATTTCATGTATTCTTCTAATAAGTTCTCTTGCATGCCAAATATAATAATCCATTGTCTCAACTAGTTCGTAAAGCTCCTTTCTACGTTCAATCTCCCTACAGCTTTCAATACATTTTTTTATTAGTTCTAGAACTTTTCTCTCTCCACCTAGATCTCCAAACAACGTTCTTAACTTATCATCGTTATCCCTTAGCCAACTGACGATTTCTTCAGTCTTTTTGTCTTGAACCTTTTTCTCCAACTTAGCAAATCCCCTGACTGATATTCCGATGTAGTTAAATAAATTTTTATTCTAACTACGTTATCATCAATAGCTAAATTAGTTGTCTTGCTTCTAGAATATACTTCAATAGCTAAAGCTATTTTACTGCATATATTTCGACCTTTATGTCTCTTAGTAATGTTTCTACAGGTACGTATACTAAGAAGCATCTGTATGATGGCTTAAGTTAACGTCTACTTACCCAGAGTAGCATCTAGCTCCTCCAACAACCCCGAGTTCATAAGGTCTAGCACCTTTCACGATAAATTACAATTCATACTCTACTTACATTTTACCTCTAACTATAACGAAAGCCATAAAGTTAAGGT
>CAYXRT010000062.1:0-5040 GCA_964467535.1 uncultured Desulfurococcales archaeon | reverse complement strand
TCAGATACTACATCCTTAAGTGTAATGGCTCTAAGGAGGTAGCCCTATGGATTACCAATCCGATCAACATTACCCTACATAGGATTCAGAAGCCCCCGGAAATCACAACATGGACTCCAGAGAGGCATGAACCTAATGTATGGGACGTGGTTAAGTACATTGCAGCTCTAGCAGCTATGCTCTTTCTAGTAACCTTCATTGCTGAGAGGGCTAAGGACTGTGATACATTCCCTGTACTAATCCATTAGTGTTGTATCTCACTATTCATTCACCTCTCCTCTTATATTATTATAGAGGGAAGATGCTATAAATAAAATAGAAAAAATATACTAAATAGATAGAGAATATGTTATAAGAATGAAAAATAATTTATTGTTAGCATTAAGCTAGGTAAATTCTCCATAACACTCTTTTCATTGCCGCTGCTAGGTTTATCCTGGTAATATTTAAAGGGATACCCAAGTTTGCATGTTGTCTAAACCTTAAATGCCCTTAAAGAACTCTAGTTACGACTCTAAAGTTTATAAAAATTGAGAATAGTACCCATACATTCAAAATATTAAAAGGGGAAAAATAATGTAGCATACTTGACAACCAACGAGGGGGCCGACATGGCTCATAGAACAGAATATAGAAATAAAGAAGAAATAAAATGGAGGTTAACAATCAAGGAAATGGTCATGAGCGGATGTATGGTTAACATGAAATGGTCAGATGACTCAGCATTATAACGTAAGTTCTCTCCAACACAACAATGTGATCACTATGTACTTCAAGAAAGAATATTTCCTTATCCCCAAATTCCCTTTTTTCGTGGGCATTGCCACTATAGGTAAGTGTAACCTTAAATGTCGCCATTGTGCATATGAATGTGGCCCTGAAGTAGAGGAAACATTACCGCGAGGTGTAGTTTTTAATTTACTTCGATATCTAGCAGAAAAGGGAGTAAAAGAAGTCCATTTTAGTGGTGGGGAACCTCTTCTAGATCCTAACATTTATGATTACATCATGTATGCTTACGACTTAAATCTTAATACTTTACTGATAACTAATGGTTTGCTTTTGACACGAGAAGTACTCGATAAGTTGTTAAAAACAGGTTTAGGTGCTATAGCAGTAAGCGTAGATGGCGCACAATATAATCATGAATTCTTACGGGGCCCAGGAACTTTCACTAAGGTTTTAAGGACTTTATCGATACTTAAAGATTATGATTTTAAGAAGAAAATAATATATATGGTCATACACAGGCAGAACATAAACGACATAGACTATATAATAAGCCTAGTAGAGGAATATAACTTCACAAAGTTACAATTAATACCGCTAATACCCCAAGGGAGAGGAAAGGACTTAACCAACTTAGTATTCAGCTCCTCTGAGTTTAGACAATTACTCCTAAATCTAAAACATAAAGCAGAAAGACAGAAACTAGGAATTTCTTTATCTACACCCTTAATATGTCTATTGGGAATAGCTGAAGGGCCCTGTCCTGCTGGTGTAGTTACATTAACAATACACTTCAATGGTGATATCTATCCCTATTCTGTGCTTCTTCTCCCGCTTGGGAATATAATCCGTGATGGTATTGAAGTGTTGGAATATATATGGAGAAAAAGTACTATATTGAATGAATTAAGAGACGTAACCTTCTTATGGAATGCAAAAATTGTAGGTATTTACACGTTTGTAGAGGTGGATGCCGAGCATTAGCATATCTTATATATAACGATTATCGAAGGCGTGATCCTTTATGTTGGCTTTGAATAATAAAAACAAGAGATCAATATATGAACTTAGACCTAAGTTAGCTACAGAACACGTATATGTCCGAGAAGGTGATGAAGAATGTGCATTATATGTTCTATTCTCTCATAAAAATAAACATAGACTTTTATGTTTAAATAATTATGCCAAGGAAGTTTTACAGTTATGTGATGGTAAACATTCAATAGGAGACATAGTAAACATCCTCTGTAAAAAGTATCATTTACCTAACGATTTCACATTCAATGAGGTTCTGAAATTTCTTAAGCTATTAGAAGAACGAGGTATAATTATATGGGGCTAGGTTTACATCTTATAATCGTAGAGTTAACTCATGCTTGTAATCTTAGATGTAAGCATTGCTATTTATCAAATTTTAGCTCAACATCTATTGCTAAGGATGATTTCATAAACATAATTGTTCAATCTAAGGATTTAGGAGCTTGGGCTTATGCGTTTACTGGCGGAGAACCATTGTTATTAGGTGAGAGATTATTTGAGTATGCTAATTTAGTAGTAAAGCTTAATCCAAAAGCAAAAATATACCTTGAGACTAATGGTACATTACTGCACCTATACCCACCAAAGGCTTTTGAAGTATTTAATAATGTTCAAGTGAGTTTAGAAGAACCTAAAGACATTAATGATTTCATCAGAGGCAAGGCTTTCTCTAAAGTTCTTAATAACGTATTTAGGTTAAAAGCGTATGGTATAGAAGTCATAATTAACATAACAGTAAACAAGATAAATATAAATACTCTAAGGGAATTTATTGAGGCTTTGTTGAAAGAAGGTTTAAAAGTGGGAATTCAGTTCTTAACCCCTACCCGTCCTGAATTGAAAAGACTTGCGCTAAGTAGAAGAGAGTTTGCAAGAGCACTTAAAGTGGCTATAAAATTAGGTGTGAAGATAGACGATCCTCGTAGAATCCTTTTTGACAAGCATCTTTGTGAACAGGCTTTAGCTAAAATAAGAAAAAAGAAAGGTATAGTTGGTGGATGTACTGCGGGCATCGCTACGTTAGCAATAGATCCTAGTTTAAACGTTTATCCATGTTCAAGGCTCAGAATAAAAATAGGTAATTTAAGGAAACAAACCCTGGATAAAATATGGTTAGAGAATGATCTACTATGGCTCTTAAGAAAGAGGGAGTTAAAAGGTAAATGTGGAAAGTGTATCTTCAAGTATGCATGCGGTGGATGTCGGGGTGATGCATACGCTATTTATGGTGATGTGCTTGCGGAGGATCCTTTCTGCCCTTATGTTTTAGTTGAGAAGGGAATTTGTTAAGGTGATGAATATCGGTTATCGAGAGGTTGTGCACCAACTGTTGCATAGTAGGAACCTACGTATATTGCTTATTTTGTCAGCTTATGGAGGTTTTATTGCGGGAAGTTTAAATTGGTTTGGCCCATACTTGCTTGGTAAGCTTGGTGGAGCTACGCTTATCGGTGTATCCTATACATCAGTGCTTCTATTAGCAAGTATTTCACGGATTTTAGGAGGCGCATTTGCTGATACTATTGGTCGTAGGAGAACTATTATTCTATCGCTTACATTAAGAATGCTAGCTATTGTACCCATGTTACTTATGGGAATTAACATCATTACAGCAACTGTACTTATCTTAGCTTTTGAACTCACAAGGTTCATGGGAGCACCAGCTCTCTCATCCATGATCTACGAGTCTACTAGGCGTGAAACTATAGGAAGAATATATGCCACACTTAGACTAGTTCCCCAAGCATCTAATGTTATAGGAGCTATTCTAATAGGATTCCTAGCCGAAATCAACATATTTCCGCAGGTATTCGCATTATTAACTCTACTTGTTATAGCATTAAGTACATGTTTAAAAGAAACATTGGAGATAAATCCACAATATAGAAAGACAGAAAGTTTTATAAAAGCTATAAGAAAACCGATAGGGAAAATGTGTGAAGGTTTCAAGATGTTAATGGTTAATTCTAATTTGAGAATGTTAATGCTAGTAGCTGGGATAATGGAGTTAACGGGGTTTATGTCTTGGATTTATATACCAATTCTACTGTCGTTTAGGGGGATGGATCCTAAGGTTATGGGTGTAGTGTATGGTTTAACAACTTTAGCTCGTTCAATTGGGACAGCAATTGCAGGCCACTTAGTTGATAGGTATGGGGCTTATAAGACGATAATTATTGACTGTCTTACTTCAGCACCATGCTGGCTGATCATAGCTTTAACTAGTGATCCATGTATAACTGCTGTAGCATTCATAACTAACGAGTTCATAGTCTTCTCTCCCCTCGCTGCAAGAATCGCAATCATGGATACTGTTAATAAAAGTATAAGAGGAACTGTGATTGGAGGGTTCACATCAGTAATAATGCTTATGGGATCAGTGGGGGTAGCATTAGGATCAGTACTCTACAATATAACCCCTTCGTTACCCTTCTTAATCACAGGGATAGTATGGATAGGCATAGCAATACTTGTATATTCAAGGCTACCTCTTAAAATAACCCTGTTACACTAAAGAAACAAATAATACTAACGTACAGAGATACATCAATAAAAATTAAAATAAGTCATGACAGACCCTCACATCGCTGATATACCTTGTTATAATTTAGAAAATGAGATGAAGAAATGATCTCCTAGTTAGGATTAGTTAGTAGGAGGTGGAGAGTTGGTAGTGTTGGTTAGGGGTAGGGTTAAGCGTGATCATACTTGTTATGTTATACAGGTTAGTTCAGAGTTTAATGAGTATGTTTTGCCTTTGAGGGTCGGGAGGTTGTAGTGGCGCTTATCCGTATCCCAATTGAGCTTGGATCCTATGGGTAGTGAGGGTGTTTGTGCAATGTTTGATATAGCCTCTCTAGTATCTACATTGGAGTTTATAGCTGCTGCTACTGCAGCACTATTAGTCCCAGTAGCAGCAATACTCTTTGTTGTAGGTAGGTCTGAGGCAGCATCAAAAGCGCTATTATGGGCGGTCATACTCGCATTCCTGAGCGTATCAGGATATGCTATCACAGCATGGCTTATTGGTGGTGAGGGGGGAGTAGGACCACAAAACGTCTACATCGTAACCAAACCCCCCAGCTACGCTAGCAAATATTTTCCCGTGGAGATTAGTGTTATACCATTGTTTCCAACGAGGATTCCATATAAGGTTGTTGTTGATTGGGGTGATGGTGTTTCTGAGACTCAGGGTATTGCTCCCCAACCTCTCACGGTTAGCCGTGTTTACAGGTCTGTAGGTAACTATACGGTTACAGTTAGAGTGTATGA
>CAYXRT010000061.1:0-5236 GCA_964467535.1 uncultured Desulfurococcales archaeon | reverse complement strand
TAACTTTTCTATTTATCTTTTCTGCGATGTAGTTTATTGCATCTATTGTTCTTGCCCTTAATCCTGTACTCCTCCAATATAGATGTCCTTGCATCGTTATACGAAATGTCTTGTCTCCTGGTATCTTTTCCGCTCTATTCCATACCTCTTTTGCTACGTCCTCTACATATGGTTCTGTTACGGCATCAATTGGTATGACCTTTAGTATGGGTGTATCTTTGGGTATTTTCTCTCTTATGATGTTTACTGCCTTATAGGGATCGTCGACGTATGCTAGTATTCTTGAGGGACTTGTATCAACTATCCTGATGTTATCTAGCATGAATTCCAGTTGATCTCTTGCCCATTTATAGTTAACATATGTTGGCTCGTGAGTTATTATTAGGTTAAATCTTGGTTTTCTCAAGCTATCTTACCTTTTCACGTAGTTATGTTTTAGTCTTAAGGTTAATTATCTTTATGGTTGAATCCACCTTAGCTTTAGTAGGTAATAAATATAATTGTTATAAAGCTTAACCTTAACCTAAGGAGAGGTATCATCCTTGACTATGCATGTAGATATTCCATTCGTAGATAGAGTGAAGGAACTTAATGTGCTATTGAGCTTGGCTCGTAGAGGACGATATCTTCCATTATATATTTATGGTCCTGAAGGTTGTGGTAAGACTAGATTACTTATTGAATTTGCATCTAAGTTAAAGGAGCTAGAGGATTACCTTGTAGTATATATTGACGCTTTAAGCAGTACTTCTATATCTTCATCATTGATATTTACTAGTTCCCGTATAGTTAACTACATTAAAGTGTTTCTAGAGAATGTTAATCCTCCTTTAGGTAGGTTTTTAGCATTATCTCTAGATAAATTAATTGAGTACATAGAGAGTAAGATAACTTTACGTGGTAGACACGTAGTACTGCTCATTGATGATGTAGCTACACCAATAGGTTTAGATAAAGTTTCTTGGTATGTTAAATACCTTCAGGAACTAGGCGAAACTATATTATCTAAGTATCGTGTAAAGTCGATTCTAATTATTGCCACTACTAGTGAAGGTAAATCATTTGATCATATTAGGAGGCATAGCTACGCTGATATACGTCTCTTATGGAACCTAAATAAGAAGGCTGCATTAGAGTTAATGAAGAAACTAAACATATGCAATGGTACATTATGGAATATAACTGGTGGTAATCCACGTGCAATCATTGAAATAGTAAGGGATTATGAAGGTAATGTCAATGAATGGGTAAATAAGATACTTAAATTAAGAGTAAAACCTCTAATCAGTATCGTTAGGAGTAAAGGACTTGTAGACCAATTGCGAAGAGTATGCAAAGATATAGACCTCCTAGTTGAGTTGCACGAATTAAGAGATATACTCATAAATGAGAACATGGTCTTATATATCGATTCACCCATACTCGGAGAAAAACTTAAGAGAGATGAGGCAATAGGTATTGGAGAACTCTATGCATGGCAATTACCAGTATTTAAAGACCTAATTTCTAAATACTTATGAAGAACCTAAGAATAATTATCCTAGTTAATAATGCAAGAATAGAGTACGCTGATATACTATTAAGTAAAGGAGTTAGGAACCATCTATGTTCCGCAGAACATAACTTCAATATTAGTTTATATTTTGTCTTCAAGAGTTTAAAGAACTAAGTATATTTTTCAACCACTTCAATATCTTCGAAAAGATAAATGAATTCAACAAGCAATGTAGACATTAAATTACTGATGATGATTAATAAAGACATTAATGAAATATTTTATTTGAGTATGAAATGATTATAACTGGCATTATCGTTAACTATATATTAGTTAACGGTTACAAGTTAACAGAAGAGGAAATTTGAGCGTTGTAATAGGTGTAAGGATTCCCCGTAAACTTAAAGAGGAGCTTGAAAAACTTGGAATAAATTATTCAGAAGAAATACGTAGGTTCCTTGAACAAAGAGTTAGAGAGGAAAAGGCTAAACTCCTTATTAAGAAAATTGAAGAGTTTAAGCGTAATTTACGCCCCATGGAAGAGAACTTATCAGCTAAATTTATTCGTGAGGATAGAGATAGAAATGAGCAATCACTTAATAGTTGTTGATTCAAATATCCTAGTTAAGTGGTTTATCCCTGAAAAATATTCCAAGGAAGCATCCATGTTAAGAGATGACCACATATATGGTAGGGTTAAAGTAATAACTCCTACTTATGCGCTACTAGAGTTCGGTAATGCTCTTAGAAAGTATTTCCTATATGGATATCTCAGTGAAAATAAAGTTCTCGAAGCATATGAGCTATTAATCGATGTTGAAGTATGTTTCAAAGAAATAGACAACAGTTTAGTTCAAGAGGCTATAAAATACAGCGTGGATAAACATGTAACAGTCTATGATGCTTACTACGTGGTCTTAGCAAAAAAGCATAGTGCATTCATGTATACTGCAGATGAAAAACTATTGAATAAGCTAAGTAACATTGAGCAATTAGTAAGGCATATTAAGGAATATCCTAAAGACAGGATAACAGTACTAAATATTACATCATAGAATTAACTAGATAGGAGTAGATTATGCATAAACCCTACGTGTTAGTTTATGTTACTGAAACAGTTGATGGCCGTATTGCTAGTAGAACTGGTTTTAGTAGGCTAAGTTGCCCATATGATTTAAAGAGGCTTCATTGGTTTAGGACTTGGTCTGATGCAATAGTTGTGGGTGCAGGAACGGTCATTAAGGATGACCCCCTGCTTACAGTAAGGTATGTTAAGGGTAGGAATCCGATAAGAGTTGTAATTGATGGTAGGCTTAGAATTCCATTAAATGCACGAATAATTACTGATAAATCAGCTAAAACCATTATATTCACCTCCACGTATGCCGACAACGAGAAAATTAGTAAATTAAGGAGTAAGGGCGTTGAAGTATATGTTGTAGGTGAAACCCCTAAACTTAGTATTAGGAAAGTTCTTGAACTACTCTACTCAATAGGTATAAGACGCGTCCTTGTTGAGGGTGGGGGTGAACTCCTTTGGAGCTTCTTTAGTGAAGGCGTTGTAGATGAAGTTAGGGTTACCATAGCACCCTACATCTTTGGAGGTAAAGAGGCAATTGGAATGGTTATGGGGTTAGGATTCAAAGATACTAATGAAGCTATTAAACTAGAGCTTAAGGAGATCATGTTATGTGAATGTAAAAACGAAGTTCATATAGTATGGAAGGTAATATGATTTAGAACATAATGTAAACACCATAAAATCACTGCTCTCAGATTTAGATAGGTGATGATACTAAAACTTCACTGAGGTATTACCAGTATAACCTTATATACCTGTTATACGCCTATTCATCTAGGTGTTAAATATGGGAAATGTTATTGTCGTTAAGAACGTTGATAAGGATATCTATAGGCGAGTAAAGAGTGTTGCAGCTCTTAAAGGATATACCCTAGGTAGAGCTCTAACAGAAGCTATGAAATTGTGGCTTTTAATTAATGAAGCTGCCAGTAGAGATTACTTAGAGTACCTCTCATGTAGAGAGAAGAGCGAGAGAAAGTTAAAGGAAGTTCAGGAAAAATACGGTGAGAAGTTTAAGGGTAAGTACGTTATTATATGTGATGGAGAATTAATTAAAATATGCGACAATGAAGATGAAGCATTCATGGTGGCAGGAAAATCAAATGCAAAGCAATGCATAATAGCTCGGCTAGGTGAAGTCACTAAAGAACATAAAGTTGAAATGGGTATGGGGATTCTTAGTTGAAGTTTAAGTACTCTAAAGACTATAAACCCTCAGCACCTAGAATTAAAGCTCTAATAATAACTGCTAAGCAAGAGAAACATGAATTAGAGTTAATAGTGGATACAGGATTTAGCGGTGGAGTATTAATACCCTACTCCCTTTATGAAAAATTAGGACTAACATTACTTGAAGTTCAAGATAAATATTATGGAGTATTACCTATAGGTATTCCAATAACCCTTCATACAGCATTAACTAGGGTCATTATAGGTGATCTCGTGTTTAAAGTACATGTCCATTCGCACCCACTTATAAATAAGAAACTAGCTGGCAGAGAACTACTAAATAAAATGAAAATATTACTCAATGGACCACTAGAAGAATTAGAAATAATAGAAGAAAGATAAATTCAAGAATTAAGAATAAATCATATAAGCTAAAAACATGAAACTTCATGGGCTTTTACTTAAGGAACTCTTCATATGTCTTCCTGTATAGTTCGTGGCTTTCAAGTCTCTTAACGTCTCTTTTATAGGTCTTAAACTCCCCGTGTTTCTTAACCCATTCATCTAGTGGTATCTTGTATTGTTTTTGTATGAAGTCTCTATAGAGGTCATTTAATACGTTGAATGTACAGAATGGTATTACCCTTCCATCTGGCGTTAGGTAATGTATATTGCATCTCATAACTCTTTGTACATCGTAGTTGTATAGGTCCATGAAGTGCATCATTCCTAGGAATAGGAAGTTATAGTGCCATACTCCTAGTGCTTTATAGTTTCTCTTAACGAATATATTGAATATCATCTTCCATACATTAACTTCCTTGGGTGCTTTTGATTCATCTATGAATGACTTTAGCTTCGAAATAACCTTTAATGCCTTAAGATACCTTATTGTCTTACTCTTTACGCTCCTTAACTCCTCCGCTTTTTGCTCAAGATACTCCATCAAACCATCTACATCAATGAAATCCGTAACTGGTATGAATCTAACTGGTTTACCATTCTTTCTCTCAACGTAAACGTATGTTGCTGTACCACAGTGTGGATGATTAGCCATTTCAAACTTAAATTCACCTGTAACTGCTTCAATGAATCTCGATATTGGTACTGTTATTGGCACTGGATACCATGCATCCCTATGTATTTGACCATCGGTTTGCTCTTCAATTTTCTTAATGGCGTCAGGTATTGTTATCCTATGTTTTTCCCTCTCCTGCTTCCTCATTTGACCTGTTAAGCTAACTGGTTGAAAGTTTACTCCTCTAACAATATCCATATTATATGCTGCAAACCTTATTATATCTCCAAGTTCATGGTCGTTATACGACTTCATAACTGTTGGGACAAGTACAACACTCTTCATATCTCCTTGTCTAAAGGCTTCGAATATAAATGGTATTTCCCAGTGATTCTTAAAGTTAACTTCAGGTGAAATCCCATCAAAGCTTAAGTAGACAGTATTGACTCCGGATTGCCTTAATTCTCTTACG
>CAYXRT010000060.1:0-5722 GCA_964467535.1 uncultured Desulfurococcales archaeon | reverse complement strand
CTAGCTAGAGCGACTCTCTGCTTTTGGCCTCCAGATAGCTGTCTTGGCTTCCTATTTAGTAGCTCCTTTATGTCTAGCATTTCAGCTACTTCCAGAACCTTCCTTCTAATATCGCTTTCAGGGTATCCTCTATTCCTAAGGGGGAAGGCTATATTATCGTAAGCAGTCATATGTGGGTATAATGCATAGTCTTGAAAGACCATAGCTACATTCCTATCCTTAGGTGACATGTCATTCACAAGCGTATTGTCAAAGTATATTTCGCCTTCATCAGGGCTTTCTAATCCAGCTATTAGTCGTAGTGTTGTTGTTTTACCACAGCCACTAGGACCTAATAGTACGAGTAGTTCACCATGTTTAACGGTGAGGTTTAGATGGTCTACTGCTACCACATTTCCAAACCTTTTGGTTAGGTTAACAAGTCTAATTTCGACCATTCACTATCACCCTTTAACAGCACCTGCCATTAAGTTTGGAATGAAGTATTTCTGGAATAATATGAAGACTATTATGGGGGGTACCGTTGCGATAACCATACCTGCTGAGAGTAAAGTCCATAGTGTCAAGTATTTCCCGTGGAAAAGGGCTAAACCTACCGCTAGAGTCCTCATATGGGATGATGAGGTTGCTGTGAGAGCCCATGTGAACTCATCCCATCCGTAGAGGAAGGAGAATATAGCTATAGTGGCTATTCCCGGTTTGGCTAGTGGGAGCATTATCTTCAGGAATATATCTAGCTCTGAGCATCCATCAATTCTGGCTGAGTCCTCTATAGACCTTGGGATAGCACTAAAGAATCCCCTAAGGATATAGATTGACATAGCAAGATTCCAGCTAGTGTAGGGGAATATTAGGCCTAGATATGTATCCATTAAGCCTAGAGCTCTAATGAGTATAAAGTTTGGTATTATTGTAACCATACCGGGTATCATTAGTGTCATGAGGAACATGTAGAAGAGGGGCTCCTTCCATCGGAAGTCTTTACGTGCAAATATGTATCCTGCAAGAGATGATATAACTACTACTAAGAGTGTTGTAACGGATGCTACTATAAAGCTGTTAAGAAACCATCTACCAAAGGGGACTATCGTTAAGGCTTGTACATAGTTTTCTAGCGTTGGCTTCTGAGGGATAAGGCTTGGAGGGAAACTGAAAGCCTCATACTGATTCTTAAATGACGTCGACACCATCCATAGGAAGGGGAATATCATTATCCATGCTCCAACCAATAATATGAAGTATATGAAGAATCTCTCAAGGCACCTTGAGATCTTGAGGGGCATTGCCTTTACCACCCTAGTACTCTATTTTCTTACTCAAAACCCCCCTCTGGATTATACTCATGGTTAGTGTGATTGTTAGAAGGAACCATGCCATGGAGGATGCGTAACCAAAATTGAGATAGCTAAATGCGCTCTTGTAGAGGTATGTGTTTATGACTTCTGTGCTATGGAGGGGTCCTCCCGCGGTTAGAATGTAGATTTGTACGAATGCGTTTAGGGCGCCGATGGTTAATAGAACCGTTACAGTTGCTATTACGGGTCTGAGTAGTGGGAGGGTGATATACCTGAATCTTCGCCACCTACTTGCACCATCTATTAATGCTGCATCATAAAGGCTTTGAGGTATAGTCTGTAAACCAGCTAGGAATATTACCATATTCCATCCTATACCCTTCCATATAGTTACAAGCATAACTGCATAGAGGGCGACTGATGGGTCTTGAAGCCATCTAATAGGCTCCTCAATTACACCTAGGGAGAGTAGCACGTAGTTCAGAAAGCCATATACTGGATCGTAAATCCACTTCCATATTAACGAGACAACGGTCCATGATGTTATTACGGGTATATAGTATAGAGCTCTAAAAATCACTTTACCTTTAATCCTCTGATTTAGGAGTAATGCTATTGCGAGGCCGAAGAATATCTGTGTAGGAACGGTAACTATAGTGTAAATGAAGGTATTTTTCAATGCTATTATGAATACTGGGTCAGAGAACATTTTAAGGTAATTTTCTAAACCTACGAATCTCACATCGCCTATTATATGCCATTCAAAAAAGCTTATGTAAAGAGAGTAGAATATTGGGAAAAGTTCAAAAACGAAGTAGAAGATTAGAGCAGGTAATAAAAAAAGTATAATAGGCGATACTGATCTAGCCACTAGGGCCCCTCTCCGATGATATACTTTAGCCTCCCAGTATTTTATTTACTTCTGCTGCTATTGCATCAAGCGCCTCTTTAGGAGTCTTGAGACCTAGTAGTGCAGCCTCAACTTCTCTATGAATTATCTCTTTTATCTGAGCGAACTTTGGATGTGGTGTTCTAGCTCGTGCTGTCTCCAGTTGCTCCATGAATACTTTGTAATAGGGGTCAGTTGATAACTTTGGAGCTAGTGACCTCAATACTGGTATTTGGCCTACTTTGAACATTTCTAACTGGAAACGCTCACTTGTCAGGAACTTCACGAACTTCCAGGCGGCCTCGGGGTGCTTAGTTTGCCTAAATATTACAATGTCCTCTCCACCGACAATTGATGCAGCATACTTCCCCTTGAATAATGGGGCAACACCTGTCTTCTTCTCTGCTACTTCCTTATCGACACTTGCTATGAGTGGTTTACCCCATGGACCCATAATCATCATTGCGTATCGGCCAAGTGCGAAACCTCTCCAGACATCAGTGCCATACTCGGCAACCTTGTACTTGTGTATTAGGTCTACGAGAAATTGTAGTGCTTCTACTCCCTCAGTGTTATTTATAATACACTTCTTCATGTCCTTGTCTAGGAGGTCTCCGCCATTCTGCCATAGGAATGGGAAGAAGTGCCAGGGCCAAGCACCACCTATAGCTAAACCGTACTGATCGATTTTACCATCTCCATCCTTATCCTTAGTTAGCTTCTTTGCGAATTCTAATAGCTCTTGCCATGTTCGTGGTGGATGGTCAATGCCGGCTTCAGCAAAGAGGTCCTTTCTATAGAAGAGTACACGGGTATTAGTATCGAGTGGGAGACCATAGTAATGTCCATTCCACTTACAAGTCTCTAGAGGGCCAGGGAAGAAATTGTTCAAATCAATATTATCTCTCTTAATAAACTCGTCTAACTCGAGCAGAGCACCGATGCTAGCGAACTCTGGAACCCATATTATATCCATTCTAACTACGTCTGGTGCTGTACCAGCTGCCATAGCGGTAATAAGTTTGTCATGGAGTGCACTGTAGGGTATAGCCTCCATTTCCACCTTAATATCAGGGTTCTCCTTCATAAACTCCTCTATAAGCTTAGCAACTTTCTCTGTTTCAACAGGATTATATGCATGCCAGAACCTTATTACAATAGGCTTCTTAGGGGTGTACATGGGGCTTAGAACATAGTAGGCTAGTGCTCCACCCAGTATTAGAATGATAATAAGCAATGTTGCTATAATATACATGTACTTACGTGGTAGCGCTCCCATCAAATTCACCCTCACATAATTAATTCTAAGAGCCCCACTTATTAAACCTTTCCACTACTTATTAACAAATCTTATTAAGTTAGGTACCCGCAAGTATATAAATACAGGTGTTGCTACAATAATATCACATAGGGTGAGCCAGTAGTGTACAATAGTGAAGAGGTACTGAAGTTCCTAAGAGAACTGGGCCTCACTAATCAGGAAGCTAAAGTCTACCTAACGCTATTAGTCCATGGGGAGATGAGTGCTACTGAGCTAGCGAAAACTATGAACCTACATTTCCCACAGCTTTATAATATAATGTCATCACTTGAGGTAAAGGGGTTTATAGAGGTACAGGAGGGTAGACCTAAACGCTATAAAGCTATAGATATAAACTATGTCGCCTCTAGACGTATTGCCGAGATTAAGTCTAAAGCGAAGAAAGTTAAGGATCTACTAGATCAAGTCCGTCAGAGCATCACATATAGTAGGCCCTCTATTTGGATAACTCTGGGCATGCGTAATATTCTAAGGAACCTGGTTGAGCTAATTGATAACGCCAAATATGATGTACTCGTAGTAATCCATAGAGACTATGTAAACAGCATCAAAAAACCCCTAATCTCCGCTAGGAAGAGAGGTGTACAAACATACCTAGTCGTATATCCTGGAGGTGGAATAGAGGAGCTTGCAAGTAAGCTTAAGGCAGTAAAGAGGGTAGCATTATTCGAAACCTATCCCTTCGCTATTCTAGGTGTAGCAGATAGTAGTAAAGCTGTAATCTCACATGGCTCGCCAAAGATCATGCCTTCAGAAAAACTCTATGGAATAGTATTCGATGAACCCCTAATGCCCTTATTCTTAACGGAAGACTTCTATCAAATATGGATTAAAGCGAAACCCATAGTTGAACCCGAGCTTCCCTTACCCGCAACCTTTACCTCTCAAAGGCTAGCTCTTATCGAGCTTAAGAAAATCACTAGTAAGTATAGTAAGGTTAGGATAAAAGTTGAGGGAATATATGTAAAGAATAGAGAAAAATTTGAAGCCACAGGAATGGTCGTAGGACTTGTAGACGATGTTTATCAAAAGAGCATCATTATGGTAACAAGTGATGGCACTAAGGTAAGTATTGGTGGGCCCTACGTAACATTGGAAGATGTTGAAGCCAAATTGATAACGATTCTTTCTGTAGAAAAATAAATAAAAAAATATAAAAATATTAAAGTGCTAGTTCTACCCGAGAGGTTGCACTAACTTAATAACAGTTTTTAGTAATCTGCAGGAGGTAGAAATGAAGTTATGAATCTACTCGACACTAGTATCAAAATAATCCTTAAAAACCAAAGTGAATATGGCAGCTATGTTGCAAGCCCAAACTTCAAACAATATACGTACTGTTGGATTAGAGACGGAGTCTTCATAGCTTACGCAATGGACCTAGTAGGTTACCATGAATCAGCCCATTTATTTCACGAATGGGTTATAAAGGTTATTGAGAGGTACTCGTGGAAAGTCAAATACCTACTAGAGAAACTAAGGAGGGGGGAAAAGAGAGAACATAATGAATACCTTCATACACGATACACTCTAGAAGGATACGAAGCCTCCACCCCTTGGCCTAACAAACAATTTGACGGCTACGGTGCTTGGCTCTGGGGGTTAGCAGAACATGTGAAAATAACTGGTGAAGAATACTTACTCGACAAATATAACAATCGAATAAAGATAATAATAGAGTATTTAGCTAACTTCTGGAATGAACCCAACTATGACTGTTGGGAGGAAAACCCCGATAAAATACATACCAGCACTCTTGCATGCATAGCGGGAGGCCTTTCACATATAAACAGATACCTAAAAAGCAATGAAATCTCAGAATTAGTAAACAAGATTACCAGATTCTTAAAAGACAAATGTGTCATTGAAGGACACTTCGCCAAGTTCTATGACCCACATACTGATAGAGCAAAAGGGGTTGATGCTAGTCTACTCTGGCTCGCCTATCCATTCAGAGTTTTTGAACCCGAAGATCCTCTATTCCAAAACACTGTTGCTTTGATAGAGAAGGAGCTCCTCGAACCCGATGGTGGAGTTCATAGACATCCAGATGACACCTATTATGGCGGGGGAGAATGGATTATCCTCTCAGCCTGGCTAGCATGGCACTATGTTGAAACAGGAAGAAAGGAGGAAGCATGGAGACTAATTGAATGGATAGAGTCTACAGCTGACGACCAAGGTAACCTACCTGAACAGGTACCACACCACCTCCTA
>CAYXRT010000059.1:0-5892 GCA_964467535.1 uncultured Desulfurococcales archaeon | reverse complement strand
ATATTATTGCTGGAGCATTCTTTTGAGCTTCATCAAAGATTTCTCTTAGTCGAGCTTCACTTTCACCATAAAACTTACTCATAATTTCAGGTCCATTAATTGCAATGAAGTATGCATCGGTTTCATTGGCTACAGCTTTAGCAAGTAGGGTCTTGCCTACACCAGGTGGACCATATAGTAGTATTCCCTTAGGAGGTTCAATACCCAGTCTCTTAAAAAGCTCTGGATGTTTTAAAGGTAGTTCCACTAGTTCACGTATACGTTGTATAATGTGCTTCATCCCGCCTATATCTTCATAAGTAACTCTAGGTGTTCTCGAAGGCTCAACAGGTTTTTCAAGAACAACCACAACAGTATTACTGTTTACAATAACTACTCCAGTAGGTTTTGTTTGAAGAACTGTGAAGGGTATTGCTTGGTTTAGTACTGGTATATATACAATGTCTCCTTCGACGATGGGCATGCTTTCAAGTTTTCTCTTAACATATTTTATGAATCCAGGATCTACTGTTATTGAAAAGTCTGTAGGAGCCAATTTAATAACAGATGCGGGTTTTACGTAAGCCTTCCTAACAATTACTTTATCACCAATACTAACACCAGCATTTCTTCTAATGAATCCATCCATGCGGATAATTCCTGTTCCTTGATCTTCAGAGTAGCCGGGCCATGCTATTGCTGCAGTCTTTTTCCTACCTTCTATTTCAACTATATCTCCAGGAGCTATTCCGAGTCTTCTCATAACATTAATATCAATTCTAACCTTACCTTTACCTACATCTCTTTGTTTAGCTTCAGCAACCTTTAGTATAGCTTCTCTTTCGCTCCTAGTCTTATCAAAGTTATATGACATAGTTTATAAGGCACCTTATATTCTATCCATGATTTAGTAATAGTTAGAGGATTATTAAAGCTACTTCCAGCTAGAAATTAAAAACCTAGCCTATGTGTTAATTCTACTTCAACCCTACTTACACCATCGATTTCCCTAACTATTCTTTCAAGCTTATCAGTACCGCCTTTTTCGTCCTCAGGTATTGTAATGTAGAGCCTTAGGTAATATAATCCGAAAGCTATAGGAACTTTCTCGTAACGAAGTACTTCATAAGTCTCAGGAATTCTTTCCTTTACTATTCTAGCAATACCATCCAAATCTACATCTATATCCTCTGGAGTGACCTTTAATACTACAAGCACTTTAGCCATAAATTCCCCCCTATGGTCCTTCAAAGCCGCAAGCAGGACACTTATATTTTATGGAAAGTTTTCTACATTTTCTACATCGCCAGATAAGAATCTTTCCACAGTTAGGACAGTAAAAGGCTACACCTCGCTCACTTGGAGGAATTAACCTACCGCAGCTCGAACATATTGGAGGCTGTATTGTTTCAACTATTGCTAGTTTCTTAGCCTCTGCTGACACTATGTATCACCTATTTCTCATTAATTTATTTAGCTACTGAAGTATTGCACTACAGTATTTTATAAACCTATTTGAATACATGCTATGTCGGGTATGAAACTACAATGAATAACGAAGAATATAAACAAGTAATAGTGGTTAGGACGGATTTAAAAATGAGCATGGGGAAATTAGCTGCTCAAGTAGCTCACGCCTCTGTTTCAGCGTTTATTGAAGCTACAAAGAAAAACCCGAAATGGGCTAATGAATGGTTATCTCAAGGTCAAAAGAAGGTTATAGTAAGGGTTTCAAGCGAAAAGGAGCTGCTACAAATATATGCTAATGCTAAGGAGCTTAAATTACCTGTAGTAGTAATCGAAGATGCAGGTAGGACAGAATTACCTCCAGGGACAAAAACGACAGTAGGTATAGGACCTGCTCCCTCAAGGCTTATAGATAGGGTTACAGGGAGGCTTAAATTGCTTTGAACAGAATTAAATCTAGTTTACTTGAAAGAACCTTAGGAATAGAGTTTTACATTACTAACATACCTTCATATTTAAGCTTGGACATAAAACTAAACCCCAATACCTTTAATGTATATGAGGTCTTTGAAAACATACCAGTGAATAGACATAGGGATGTAGCTAAACTATTAAATCTAAATAAAACTAAAAGAACATACGCTTATGCAGTACTATACAAGAAGAATATTGATACTATTCAAGCAATAGCCGAAATAAGTAAAAAGTTCAATGTACCGCAAAATGATATAGAATTTTGTGGATTAAAGGATGCACATGCTACTACCTATCAACTAATATCAATACCTTCAAAGTATTTATCAAATTGTAGCATAGGATCAATTATTAGTATAGTTAATCACATAGAATTGCTAATTATAGGCTATAGTGATAGACCTCTGAAAAAAGGAGCACACCTAGGTAATTACTTTACCATAGTTGTAGAGGCTTCGAGCTCCTTAATAGACAAGATCAAAGAAGCTCTCAAAGCTCTTCAAGCATTAGATACCTATCCTAATTACTATGGAATTCAACGCTTTGGCACAATAAGGCCTATAACGCATGTTATAGGAAAATTCATATTGAAGAGAGCATGGGATGAAGTAGTAAAATACATAATAGCATACTCATTCCCTCAAGAGAATTCAATAATACGTAGAGCTAGAATTCTGTCAGAGGAAGGTAACTTTAAAGAAGCACTTAGAGAGTATCCTAAATCATATTATGAGGCAATAATACTAAGAGAATTAATTAAATCTGGCAATTCCCTTAAAGCATTGAAGAGAATGCCAAGACAATATATAATGTTATTTGTAAATGCCTTTCAGTCATATCTATTCAATAGAATACTGTCTAGAATTATTGAGCTCTATGATTCATATACTCAATATATAAACGGCATGGTTAAATGTATTAGCCCTTTGGGTGATATTAGACCATGCATCCCGCTAGTAGGTCTAGGGATGAAGGTTGATTCTAAAAGTGAATTACACCATATAATTAATGAAGTACTATCCATAGAAGGAATTAGCATTGATGATTTTAATGTAAAGGACTTAGGGATTAAAGTATATAGTCGTCCAAGACCTATGTATATACCAATAATTAATTTCAAATGGCATATATCTGAGAAAGACGATAAGGTGATACTCCATATAAGTTTTGTTCTAGAAAGAGGCGCATATGCAACTAATATACTAAGGGAGATAACTAACTATAACATAGATAAAATGTATACTTGAGTTACTCAAATCTTATTTCAACGACACTACCCATAATCTTAGATAATATTCTCTCAAATTCGGTTTTATTATCTCTAATTATTCTCTGTTCGGATCTAGGAACCCTAATAATGTATTGAGTACTGCCATCAGGTAACCATAAGGTGTTTATTCCTTGAATTCTTGCAGGGTAAAGTACTTGAGATGCTACTTGTCTTAAATCACTACTCTTTAAAACAACTTTAACTCTACTACCTTCAAATTTTTCCGATAGAGATTTAGCAATTCTAGACAGATTATGAATAGTTAATTTACCTTTTAACACAAGGACTACGAGGTTCCCTTCTTTGTATGTCTTGATGTATTCTGCATCTCTTAGTTCTCTTATACCTGACTCTTCTAACTCTATTAATGCCTTCATCACATCAACCTCATAGGGTTCAACAACTCCTTCTTCAATTAATGTCTGACATCGTGGACACAATATTCCACTCTTAACACATATATGGTCAAGGGGTATTTTAACCAATGGATCACCCTTATCTCTTACTTTCCCTTCTCAAGCCTATTCCAATACAACTTACTACCTAAAACTCTTACTCCTCCATAACCTCTACAGACCATTCTACATAATTATGCAAAACATTTATGAACCCCCACGTGTCTTTCATAATAGCGTTGAGGGAGGTATAGGTGCCAGTACGTGATCCTATTAAAGCACAAATAGCAGTTAATAGAGTATTAAATAAACTAGTGTGTAGAAAGTGCGGAGCACTTAACCCACCAGGAGCTGAGAAATGTAGGAGATGTAGAAGTAGAAATCTAAGACCAAAGAGACGTGAACGAGGTATAAAGAAAGGGTAATCTTATATCTTAATTCCTAGCTTAACGATTCTATTCATAATAACTTGTTGATCTTCCTTCGGGAAAAATCTTATATGCTGCCTTAAGATTCTTAGGTTTAACCCTATACGATACTTTTCTAGATCCTTCAATACCTTACTTAATTTCTCTATATCCTCAGGGCTTCCTGCACGTGCTTTTAATAGTACATAATCTTCAACATGTAGTACTCTAATGGTTATACCCTGAAGCTTGATTTTTCTTGCACTATTAATTATGTCTTCAGGTATATAGAAGTCGTGTATGTTCTCATATAATTCAATTTCGATATCCTTACCATTAACGTGAGCTACAATTCTAGGAGTACCTAGATCAGTAAAGCTAAAATACCATTTACGTTTTTCAGCTAGTGCTCGATAAAAGTCTTCCTCAACAAATGGGCTTGGACTAATTACAAATAAATCTACATCGCCATCTAATGTTTTTTTACCTACCTCTAACTGAATGACGGTGTCACCAATGATGATGAATTCTACACCTTCATCTATAAGTTCTCTTAATACCTTTACCATGTCTTTAACGGTGTAACTCATTAATACTCACCTCTATAACCACACATCAAGAATATGTGGTCAAGGTTATTTAAAAGGATGGGTTAAAGAGACAAACTAAATAAATCCCCTATAGTATATTATGAATATGTGGAGCCGGGGTGGCCGAGCGGTCAAAGGCGGCGGGCTGCAGACCCGTTTAATCCCGGGTTCGAATCCCGGCCCCGGCTCCATCCCATACTATGTTAAAACGCTGTTCTTCAGTTATGCTAACGTGCTTCAGGCATAATAAGGTAGTTATGAGAAAGCATTTAAAGTATAGATATGGCTCCGTCATACATTTCTCATTAGCTTCTATGTTTGTGTCGATTTATAGTCATGAAGCTATTTCTCCTACTTAAGGGTTGAATGACTAATATGACGGCAACTGCTATGAGTATTAAATATGTGAGGTTGGTAATTAGTTCATTTACGGAGTTTAGCATCTCTGTGAAGGGAATATTCAATATGCCACCGTGTATAGAATGTTAGAACTAGGTAATAAAATTACTCTTCTGATTCCTGAATATTACCTGGGCCATTTTCTGTCAAAGTAGATGTTTTTGGCCTTGGCAGATAATGGTATTCCTATTACAATATCCGCATTAATTAACCCTAAATCTTTTGCAGCTATACCAATACTATACATTATCCTATTATCAACGTTATGTATTGACGCTGTTTTTACAGCAGATCCTAATGCTATTCCAAGGTTGATTATCGACATAGCAGTATTAACGTCTATGGGATAGCCTGGTGGAGTCTTAAGCCCTATATCAACTATCCTAGCTCCGATAAGGACAACAGCATCAGAATTTCTAACATTGAAAGCATCACGTTTGAAGAATTCTCCAAGTTTAGGTGCAAGTTCTTCCATTTTAGATGCAAGCTTTTCTAGTTCCTCTTTATTAGCTAACACTACTGTTACTATATTATCAACACCCCTAGCTTTAGGAGCGGTCTTAGCTGATATAGCCATGAGTTCAGCTACTTTAAGAATGCCATTTTTAATAAGGGATTGTTCCTCAATCATTTTTTCCACCGAGAGGTATATAGTAGTTCTAAGAAAAATATTTTTACACACATAATGTTATATTTCTGAGAAGTTATCAGCCCTGGCCACTCTCTTCACCATTCTAGGAAAGGGTGTGTAATCATCATCTATTACTAGAGAATATCTATATGACATTATTAAGCTTAATGGTTTAAAGGAATCCTAGAAGTGAGATTAGAGTTGGCGCCGGGGCGGGGATTTGAACCCCGGACCACCGGGTTAACAGCCCGGCGCTTTAGGCGGTGGCGGTCGACGCAGA
>CAYXRT010000058.1:0-7509 GCA_964467535.1 uncultured Desulfurococcales archaeon | reverse complement strand
TTGAGTAAAGAAATGGATGTAGTTGAACTTTACAATTGTTTATTTAACCCAGAAGGGGTTGCCGTTATTGGTGCAAGTCCTAAGGAAGGGAAGATGGGTAGGGTAGTAATTGAAAACATGGTAAGAGCAGAGTTTAAAGGTAAGATATACCCAGTTAACCCAAAGTATGAGAAAATACTTGGATTAAAAACATATAAAAACGTAGTTGAAGTACCTGATCCCGTTGATACGGCTATAATCATTATCCCTGCAATTAGTGTCCCAAAAGTTATTGAAGATTGCGGGAAACGCGGTATTCGAGTTGCCATAGTCCTTTCTGCTGGCTTCTCGGAAGCTGGGAGAAAGGATCTAGAACTAGAATTACTAAGAAACGCTAGAAAGTATGGTATAAGGATTATCGGGCCTAATTGTGCTGGAGTAATAATTCCCAGTATAGGATTTCATGGTAGCTTTGAATCATTAATGAGTGCTGGAAGAATTGCTGTTATAGGTCAAAGTGGTGCATACCTTACCGCTATGGCAGCCGAACTTGAGAGAAGAGGACTAGGCATTAGCGCATTTATCAGCTATGGTAATAGAGTTGACCTGGATGAAGAGATTTTACTAAGACTTCTATTAATGCATGAAGAAACAAAGGCAATAGCATTTTATGTAGAGGGCTTGAGGAAAGGTATAGGTAGTAAGCTATTGAAAACAATTAGAGAAGTTACTAAGGAAAAACCCCTAGTTATACATAAGGCTGGTATTACAAGTGCAGGCGCTAGGGCCGTAATATCACATACAGGCAGTCTTGCAGGAGAATACAAAATCTATGAAGCAGCATTTAGGCAATCAGGTGCAATAATTGTAAACGACATCGACTTAATACTTGACGTATCTGAAGCATTATCAATACTTCCACTACCTCATCCTAATTCTATTCCAATAGTATTAACTAATAGTGGTGGACATGGAGTAACTATAGCTGATCATCTAGAATTATTGGGAGTTAAAGTACCTGAAACCCCAGAAAGCGTTAGGGAGATTCTAAAGAAGTTACTACCACCACACGCAGCTTTAAATAATCCTATAGACTTATTAGCTGAAGCATCAGCTGAAATCTATGCTAAATCAGTTGAGGTATTATTAGCTAATGAGAAGGTTGGAGTAATAGTTATAGTAATAAACCCTCCTCCGCTAGTTAAGGCTATTGATGTTTGTAAGGCTATTATTGATGTATGGGATCAATCTGGAAGATCTAAACCCTTGGTATTCTTTCTTGCTGGTTTTGGAATAGAGGATTCAATGAAATATCTAAGATCGGTTAAAGCCCCAGTAGTTACCACGCATAGGGGTGCTGCCTATGTAGTAAAAACCCTTTATGATAGATCACGCTATCTTAGAGAAGTAGTAGAATAAAAAGATGAATTTACTTTAATTCTTCAATTCTTATAGCTCCGACAGGGCAGGAATTAGCGGCGTTTTCTACACTTTCTTTTAAATGCTCCTCTATAACTCCTATAGCTATATTCCCTGACTCACGTAAAGGTTCAACTATCTGTGATTTACCGTCTTCAGAGCTTAATTCAAAGGCATCAGGACATAATGAGGCACATACTCCGCATGCAATACAGGCGTCTCTATCTATTATTACTCTATACTTAACCATACCTGCACCCTAATACTAGGAGTAGCCAGGGAGAGAAATTAAAAATAGCTGATCATAATTAATGAACTTAGAGAAGTTCTTGTAATAATTCAGAAATTTTCTTAATACCTTCTACTATCTTATCTTCAGGTTCAGTAACAAAGGTTATCCTTAAATGATATCTTCCCATCTTACCAAATATAGAACCTGGTAGCACTATTACGTTCTTTAACTCAGCTAACTTAAATGCGAATTGTAGATCATTTAATTTTACTTCCTTTAAATAGCTTGACATATCCGGGAAGAAGTACATACCCGCTCTTGGCTTTATTATTCTGGCTTCAGGAAGGTACTTAGTTAATGCATTGTACATAATATCTCTACGTTTTCTGTAGACGTCTAACGCATACTTTATGAACTTATCTTTTATATTTAGTTTAAAGTATAGTAGTGCTAGTCTTTGGGCTATGTTGGGTGTACATATAGAAGTAAATCCTTTTAATTTTGTAGCTTGATCTATTACTTCCTTAGGTCCATAAACATAACCTATTCTAAACCCGGGTAGTGCTAAGTCCTTTGAAAAGGAGTTGATGTTTATTAGAATTTCTTGGGCTGCTGGATGATTATTTAATTTCACATGTTTTCCTTCATATATTATGTTCTTGTATGCTTCATCGTAAATAACCCATACATTTTTAGAATATGCTTCATCCATTATTAGCTTAGCTATATCCTCTCTGATAATTCTACTAGTTGGATTATCCGGGCTTGCAAATAGTATCACGGATGTCCTTTTAGTTATAGCGTTCTTAATACATTCTTCTTCTGGCTGGAATTCATTCTCTATTGTTTGTGGACAAGTCTTTACTTTTAATCCTAAGTATTCAACTAAATTCCAATATATGCTATAGCATGGATCAAGAAGTAGTATTTCATCTCCTGGTTCCGTTATAACTGAAAGTATTAGATGTAGAGCTTCAGATGCACCAGTCGTTATAAGTATATCATCGGGTTTAGCGTCTATTCCCTCTTTTTCTCTTAGATCATGAGATATTGCTTCTCTTAATTCATATATTCCTTTTGTTTCAATATATCTTGAATAATGAAATGAATTATTTAGTAGTTCCTCAGCTAACCTTTCTAGAACTTCCTTAGCTGGAGGAAGACCAGGTTGGCCTGCAGAGAAATTGTATATTGTTTTTCCTTCTCTGTGCAGTTTTTCCGCTATTGATACTAGTATTCTATGTGATGATGGCGGTATTGAGCTTATTCGCCTCGATGTCCTCCTCAAATAGACACCAAACTGGTTTAATATGTATCTAACCTATAAATCTATCCATTTACTTGGTACAAGTAATCTATAGTTGATGAAAGATTTAAATTAGCTTATGGCTTAATATATGAGGGTATTAATTGAAGAACAACGTAGTGTTAAAAATTTCAGGTAAATGGTTATCGCCTGAAAATTCTAAGGTAGTAACAGGTTATGTAGAAATACTAAAAAAGATCAAAGATAAGGGAGTAAGACTAGCTGTAATTGTTGGTGGTGGTAGTACAGCAAGAAACTACATTGATGTTGCACGAGCATTTAATGTATCTGAATCATGGCTCGACTTATTGGGTATCGAATCTTCAAGATTAAATGCACTGCTATTAGTATCATTACTTCAAGGATACGTACATCCTAAAATACCTCAAAACATTAAAGAGTTCATCGATATATGGTATACCACGGATTTAATAGTTATATGTGGAGGCTTTCAACCCGGTCAATCAACTACGAGTGTAGCAGCTCTTATTGCTGAAGCTATTGGAAGTAAGTTAATAATTAATGCTGCTAGAGTAGATGGAGTATACGATAAAGACCCAACAAAATATAGTGATGCAAAGAAGTTTAATAAAATAACTTTAAGTAAATTAGAAAAAATTCTAAGTACTTCTAGTAGTTTTAAAGCAGGAGGCTACGAGGTTATAGATCCCTTAACAATAAATATTTTGAAGAGAGCTAAGATAAGAATGAGAATAGTCTATGGTGGAGATCCACTTAATGTGTTAAGAGTCTTAGAAGGAAAGGAGATAGGGACGTTAATTATACCTGAGTAAATCTCTACTCCAGAGATGCTTTAGTTACATATGATATAAGTTTTTGTTTCGTATCTGCATGAAGCCATACACCATTAGTTAACTCTATAGTTCTCTTGATCATTCTTTCATCATCATTAGTCAACGTTCCCAGGGTAACTACATTAACTTTTGTATTCATGTTCTTTGCATATATTGCTGCAAGATCAAGGGGGATGCCTTCATTAAATCCACCATCAGTTACTATAACAACCTTCTTTTCAGCAATTAATCTAGCCCTTCTAAGTAATTTAACTGCTTCTATTAATCCATCACCTGGCGCTGATGCTTCACCTAGGACCCTTATACTACGTATCACCCTTAATGCTATATCTATATCGTTTGACAGAGGTAGTATGGGGTATGCCCTTCCATAGAATACTATTACTCCTAACCTATTACCTCTTTGTTCTAGAAATCTTCTAGCAGCTACGAGTATTGCATCTCTAATAGCATCTATCTTTTTACCAAACCCTGATATACTTTCACCTGTGCTATACGAAGTATCGATAACCATTACCAAGTCAGTAATCATTGAATCACCTACATGTTAATGTAAGTTTTCTGTTTAAGCTTTAAGTAGGGGTAGTTATTTATAAGGTTTTGAACATAGGAGGTAAACTTCTCTTGCCAGTAAGTGTTGATATATCGGGATGGCTTGAGGAAGTATTAAGGCATTTAGTTGAAGCAGGTATTTATCCAAGTATTGCTGAAGCTGTACGTGATGCTGTTCGTAGATTTATTGAGAGGCTTGATCTTAGGGATCTAGCATTGAAGGTGTACCTAAATGGAAAGTCAAGCCTTAATTACGCGGCATATATAGCTCGTGAAAGCTTTGAAAACATGATAACATATATACTAGAAAAAGGTTACTTTCCGGAACTAGGTGCTGAAAACAAAGATGAAGTTATCCAAGGAGCTAACCTATTAAAGAATAATAATAGAATAATATTGGACGTATCTAGCTTATATACAGTATATACTACTGGGCTTGTAGATAAGCTTTCAAATGTCCTAAAAGTACACATACCTAGTAGTTTAATATATGATTTAAGACGTTTTGAATTAAAGAGATTAATTTATGGTTCAAGGCCATTTAAGTCCTTCATATCCATATCTGGAAGGACATATCTAACATCTAAGAGGAGAGGCGAACTATTATTAACTCAATCAGATATTGAATCTATATCATGTGCTTTTGAAAATAAGCTTATCCTAGTCTCTGATGATATTAGGGTTAGAAGATTATGTAAGTCGATTAATATAGATTCGTGTAGTTCGGTAAGCCTCTTATACTTTATATATGACAATAAAGTTATCGATGTCGATGAATTTGAGGAATTTAGGCTTAAGTTTTCTTCAATACCTCTAATAGTTCCTTAAAACCCTTAACAATAATTACTCCTTTAGTCTGAAGAGACATGATTCTACTTAAAGCTCTTGAGCTAGTAGTTAGTAGGATTACATTCACTACCTTAATGTTAAATAATTTAGCAACATTAATTATGTATTCTAGTTCTCTAATTCTATGAACCTCTACTTCAGGAACTATTATTATATATTTAGTTGAATATTCATCCCAGTATTCAAGAAACATGTAAATAGCTTCTTTTATGGCGTTTACTGGATCAGAATAAGGTCCGAAAACGTTTAGATTATTAAGCGTTTCCTTTACTAAGTTAGTTTTATCTGTTAAATCTAGTAATGGATATGCTTGTTTGCTAAATACTATTAATCCCACTCTTGAGTTAAGCTTACTTAGTTCATCAATGATGGACGAGATATTCTCTACAATAATATTAATTCCTCTTTTCACACCATATGGTTTAAGCATTAACCTACATGTATTTATAGCAAATACTATATCCAATACCATATGCCCTGGAAGTAATAGGATGTAAGAAGGTATTTAGGTATTTAGGAACTTGAATAAAAAATATTTGGGTTTAGGATAAGCCCTTTAGCTTATTTTAGGGCCTTCTTGCAAAGAATGTTCCATAGGCCATTACTGCTATTGCTATGATTACTAATATTGCTATTGCTACACTATACATGGTTATTGTGTCTACTGTTACATTCTTGCTCTCTACAACTGTTGATGATAGAGTATCTACGCTCTTAGTTAACGTATCTTGTACTGTTTTGATGTTATCTGTTATTCCTTTTAGTGCTCCTTCTAATGATGTAGCTAAGGCCTTTAATGTGTCAGTTGTTGGTTTGACTATTGCTTCTGGTAGCTTAGCTATTGCCTCTAGTACGTCTTTTCTTGTTGTATCAATTCTATCAAGTATTGGTGTTGTTGCAGCTGATACAGCTTTCATGATTGCTGATGATGCTTCAATAATATCTGCTTTAACTTTACTGTGTATTTCTGCTGCCTTAGTGTCGAGCGCTTTAGTTAGTGTTGATATTATTGTGTCTGTTTGTCCTGCAATTAATTCGCTCATTGTTGTATCTAGTTTCTTAATTTCACCTACAGTTTCATCGAATCCTGTCTTTAATGTGTCTTCAATATCTACTAGGTGTGCAGTTAGCCCTTCATCCATCATTCTAATGAATTCATCTAGTTTTGATAGTTTGTCTGCTACGTCATCTACTTTTGTAGATAGGTCTCCAAATGCTTGCTCGAGTAGTGGTCTCATGTTCTCTAATGTTCCCTTAATTTCTACAACAACTCCTTCACCAGTCTTAACTATGAGCTCTGAAATATCGCCAAGTTTAACTGCTATTGCATCAGTCTTTTCTGCTACTAATCCTAGTAACTCCCATACATCATAGACTGTTGTGTGTATCTCAATTGATGTGCCAAGTATTTTATCAGCATATGCTACTAATGTTAATGATGTGTCATTAATTGATTTAACTACCAGCTCTACTTCACTTAAGAGCTTTGCTATGTCCTCAACCTTTGCGTAAATTTCTGTTACATTATTTACTAGCTTCATAACATTACCTGATATGTCCATAATTATTGGTGTTAATGTGGTTAAATCTGCTTTGATCTCTCCTACATCAGTTTCGATTACTGCAATGGCTTCTTTAATGTCTTTAATGTCCTTGAGGTATCCTTCAAGCTTACTTGCAACTGTAAACGCCTTCTCTCTTACATCTGTTAGCGGCGGTAGTCCGCTTATTACTTCGTATTCTCCTTTAACTATTATTACGGCATCTGTACCTGCGACGTCAGCTGGTATAGTAAATGTCACTTTCCATATTGTTCCTAGAGCTGTATCAACGCTAGTTATGAATGGTGTTAAGTCTACGCTCTCCTTAACATTTCCTTCTCCATCATAGTAGATTACTAACGCCTTTAATGTGGTCTTTCCTGGTTCTGTTAGGTCGCCCATGAACTTTGATAATATGGTTGCTGTTACTACTTCACCTGGGAAGTGTAGGCTTCCAACCTCTACTTCAACTATATAGCCTCTTAGTGGTGGTGTATACATTACTAAGGTTATTTCAGCTGTTATTACTGAACCTACCTGTATTAGCTTTAATGTATGTGTACCAGCCTCGATTGGAACTTCAATCTTTACTGTAAAGTTACCTAGAGATGTTACGTTCTCAGCTGGAATTACTGTTATATTTCTGTATCCATCCCAGTTAACGGTTACCTCCTTAGCACCATACCAGCCATAACCCTTTATCTCAATAGTAACTGTTCCTGGTGCTGTCATAGGCACATATAATTTCTTAGCAAAGGTCTCTCCAGCACCTATTCTAGCAGCAACAGTTGGCTTAATCATTATATTTGTTATATG
>CAYXRT010000057.1:0-7672 GCA_964467535.1 uncultured Desulfurococcales archaeon | reverse complement strand
AGGCCTGCGTGGGTTCAAATCCCACCCCCCGCACCAAATTCTATAGACCTCAATAAGTTGTTCAATTATGATAGCGAATTGATTAAATGCTTATCTAGAATTTATGGTGATAGACTTAGGGATTTCCTAACATCAATTCTCTATCCTCCTAAGAGATACTATATACGTGTTAATGTGCTAAAGATTAGTCCAGGAGAACTAATTGATATATTGAGAAGTAAGGGTTTTGATGTCTATAGGGATGAATATATAGATGAGGCATTATATTTTAAGATTCAAGGACCCTTCAATATACCTCTAGTTGATAAAGTTGTTGTTGTAGATAAATATACTGCTGAAAGCGTATATTTAGGAGCTAATGTCTATGCTCCAGGTGTTGTAGGAATTAGTGAAGGAGTACGTAAAGGTGATGAAGTAAATATTGTTTCAAGAAATGGTATTCTTGTAGGTTATGGCGTAGTAGTTGAAGAACCTGAAAAATTAAAAGTTTCAAGAAAAGGCTTATTTGTTGAAACGGTAATATCACGGTATAATGCTCCTAAACTTCATGAAATGGAGGAGTATAAGCTCGGGTATTTTTATGAGCAAAGCTATCCTTCAATACTAACATCTAAAATTCTCAATCCTCAGCCTGGTGATGTTGTTGTTGATATGTGTGCTGCTCCTGGAGGGAAGACAGGTCATATAGTTGAGTTAACAAAGGGAAAGGCTAAAATTATAGCCTTTGATCATTCTGGAAGGAAGGTAGAAAAGCTTAGAGAAAACTTAAGAAGGCTTGGTCATGAAAAATACGTTGATGTTTATAGGGCTGACTCAAGGTATTTACATATAGATTATCCTTGGATTAAAGCAGATAAAACAGTTCTAGATCCGCCATGTAGCGCGTTAGGTGTTATACCTAAGCTCTATGATGAGAAAAGTTATAGAGATGTAGTAAATTACATGAATTATCAAATACAATTCCTGAAAACAGCTTACCACATACTTAAACCTAAGGGTCTTCTGGTTTACTCCACATGCACTGTTACTATTGAGGAAAATGAATCAGTAATAGGTTATGCGCAAAAGATAGGCTTTAAGGTTATCGATATTGTAAGTCCTATAGGATCTAAAGGCATTGGAGGCTATGACTTTATAGGTAAGGTATTAAGATTTCACCCCCATATTCATGGAACTACGGGTTACTTCATTGCACTCCTCATGAAGGTTTAATGTTTTAATTATCCTTCTCTCAAGCTTCATACCACATCTAGGACACTTACTAACCAGCTTTCCATATTTTGGGGCTAACTTCCAATTACAATTGGGGCAAAATACTTCATAGACAACTTTGCTCTTAATACCCCTAGTTCTTAAAGGCATAAATTCTATGCATAAATGTGCTATCAAATTCTGTAAGGAGTAGTCATCCGTGATAACTACTATATGATTTTTGGTGCCATACTTTAACTGATAGGCTAAGGCTGCTACCTCTATATCTGTTTTAGATAAGTTTATTTCACCTAGTTGTATCGCTTTCTTTAAGATCTTTTTAATGTATTTTTCATTAGGATTAACGATTTTAAGTTTTCCAATAACGTCTATGAGTTCAAGTCCTTGGATGCTGTATTTGTCTTTAACTTCATTTAATACTGAATTCGTTGTTACACAATTATTTCTTATGTAAAGAGGGACTCTAGCTATAAGAGCAGTAGTATCAAGGACATATGTTACTTCACTTTCCCTCATATAATCTTTCATAAAACCATCCTCTGCTAAACCTTATGACTTTAATACCTGATGGCGCCTTACTAACTTTAACAATATTACCTGGATCAAGTTTTGCTACATTAACTCCATCGATTACGAGACATGCTTTTCTACTGTCATGTCTTACTTCAATTGATATTAGGCTAGAGCTTTTGACTACTATTGGTCTTATATTTAGTTGCTGAGTAGCAATAGGAGTAATAACAACACCATCTACATCATGTTCTATAATAGGTCCACCAGCTGCAAGAGAATATGCTGTTGAACCTGCAGGTGTTGCAATTAAAATACCATCACAATCGATGCTAAGTATTGATAGGGAGTCCTTTAATATATTTAATCTAATCATAGACCATGGCTCTGAGTGGAGAACAGCAACTTCATTAAGGGCATAGGGAATATCTAGATCCTTTCCTTCAACTCTACTTTTCAACCTAATATATTCAATCGTAAAGAAGTTTCCATTAATCAAGTCTTTTAATCTATCGTATATCTCGTCAGGTCCTACATCTAATAGAAAACCTCTCCTACCATACCTTATGGTTAATATTAATGGGGGTGTTTGTCTAAATCTATGTAATGTTCTAAGTAATGTTCCATTACCGCCTACAATAGCTAATACATCAACATCAATGGTATCATCAATTTTTTGAAGGATTTTAACTCGGGAGTCTACATGAAGGCCTTGCTCTACTAATGATTTTAGTGTTTCGATGTATACATGAACTTGTAATCCCATGGTTAATGCATATTTTATAAACTTATTACATACCTTTAATGCCTCAATATGAGGCTTAGCTACTATCCCTATTTTCAATATACATACCCTCTAAGCATTCCCTAAATAATATCCGTAGATATTAAAACTATATTTTCGGTAAAGAGGTTATTTCGCTCAAGGGCTAGAATCGTGAAATGCGTTAAAGTAAGTACAAAGGACTTGGATAAAGTAGTAAGCATACTTAATAAGCTAATAGATTTAAACTGTCTATCCAAAACACGTGAAATCATTAGAAATAATAGTACATACTATATTCCATTAATAGATGAATGTAATGAAGGTATAGCACGTAGATTAGGTTTAGAAGTTATCGAATGTAATCCAAGAACCATTAATGTTAAAGGACTTAGAGTAAAAGAACTAATATCTAAATTCCTAGGATCGGATATAGCATTACATATCCCCACCTCATTCGATATTATTGGAGATATAGCATTACTTCCAATAACCGAAGACTCGTTAAAGTATGCTAAGGTGATTGCATTCTATTTAACACTTATACATAAGAAGATAAAGTCTGTTTATGCTAAGGGAGCTGTTCGTGGATTTGAAAGAATAAGAGAGCTTAAATTAATATTAGGTGAAGATCGTACAGAAACTATCCATAAAGAACATGGTTTAAGGTTTTATGTTGATATTGGTAAAGTTTACTTCAATCCACGTCTTGCAACCGAGCATGCCAGGATAGCTAGCTATGTTAATGATGGGGAAATAGTCTTGGATATGTTTGCTGGGATAGGATGCTTTGGAATACATATAGCTTCAAGGAAGAAAGCTATAGTTTACGCAGTTGACATTAATCCCTACGCAATATTTTATGGTCTTAAATCTCTCTACTTAAATAAGTTAAAGGGTAAGATAGTCTTCATAAATTGTGATGCATCAGTATTGGATCACGTGTTTAGAGGAAGAATATTTGATAGGATAATTATGAATTTACCACAACACTCATTGAATTACCTCCCTATAGCATATAATCTAGTAAAGAATGGAGGTTCAATTCATGTATACATAATAGCTCGAACTGAAAAGGAAGCATTAGATAGGTTAAGTAATGAAGTAAAGAAATTAAATTTAAAGTTCAGGGAAACGAGGATAAGATGCGTATTGGATCATGCACCTCATGAATATATCTATTGCATTGATTGTATTGGGGTAAGTGCTATGAAGACAGCATAGAGTACTGCACTTGGATCTCTAAGTTTTTTAATAAGTCTTCTATTAAGATCCTTGGCGGCTTTATTAGATTTTATCATTATTGTGCTCTGATCAACGTACTCGCTCTTCCTAATTATTATCTTTCTATCGCTAGTGAGCGTTAACTTGCTAGAACCCCTTCCTACTACAAAATCATAAGTGTCATCGGCGATGAAGATGGCTATTATTATTGAACCGTCTCTTTTCACTAATTCCTTAAATTCCTGTGAGAAGTCTCTCAGAGCCTTACAGGCCTTAATGCCTATTATACAGTCTCCTCTGGGTGTTAAGTATTCATCCTTAGTTAACTCTATTGTCGACCGATGCTTTGCAGTAACATTAACGTGACCATAAGCTTTAACTACTTCAATGCCTATATTTAGTGCTAGTTCATTCATACATGATCACTATGAGTTAATTAGAACATCAATTAATATATTAGTTTAAGTATTCTATAGTGGATAGTCAAAAATAGAGGCTAATATGATGTTTAATGAAGTTGAAGAGGAGAGTTTTAAGGAGCAACGTAGACGCTTAGTTGAAATGCTTGTCACTGAAGGTGTTATAAGGAGTGAGAAAGTCAAAAGAGCTATGCTTGAGGTTCCTAGAGAGCTATTCGTACCTGAGCCGTACAGAAGATATGCCTATGCAGATACACCGCTACCTATAGGTATGGGTCAAACCATTAGTGCTCCTCATATGGTAGCTCTTATGTGTGAATTACTGGAATTAGATGAAGGTATGAAGGTACTTGAAATAGGTACCGGCTCTGGATATCATGCTGCAGTTATTGCCGAAATAGTTGCACCTAAGGGTTCCAATAATCCAGGAAAAGTATACACTATTGAGAGAATACCAGAATTAGCGGAATTTGCTCGTAGAAACTTAGAAAAAGCTGGATACCTTGATAGAGTTGTAGTATTAGTTGGTAACGGAACATTAGGTTACCCTAAAGAGGCACCCTACGATCGAATTCTTGTTACAGCTGCAGCTCCAGATATACCTGAACCACTCATAGAACAGTTAAAGGTTAAAGGCAAGCTAGTTATACCTGTTGGTCCTAAGTACATGCAGTATCTTTACATAGTTGAAAAGATCGATGAAGGTAAGGTTAGGGCTACTAAGAGTATACCATGTATGTTTGTGCCGTTAATAGGCAAGTATGGTTGGAAGGGCTAGTTACTTCTTTGAAAACCATATATCAAGTCCTAATTGCCTAGTCTTTATATGTGCTCTATATGCTTTCTTTAACCTCTCTAACGCGTTCTTTACTCTTTGAGATGAAAAGTCATGTTCTTCTACTAGAATCTCCTCAACCTTTCTTTCATCAGGTTCCCTCCACTCAAGTTTAAATTCATCAGTTACTGGTGGTTGAAGGAAGTACTTTCTTATCTCTAGAGGATGTATAGGAAACGTGTCTTTGGGAAATCTTGGTAATAATTTCTCTATAGATCCATAAGCTTTAATTAACTTGAGAGCTGTCTTGGATCCTACTCCCTTAACTCCCTCTGGATTATAATCCGTACCTAAGAGGATGGCTATGTCAATTAATTGTTCACGGGTAATACCGAGGCTCTTGAGTAAAGAGTCTAGTTCTATTATTTCAGGTTTGATTTCTATATAAACATCCTTTCTAGGAAGTTTCCTCCTACCAGTTAATGTTAGGTTTCTAACCAGCCGTGGAGCTCCAAATAGTAATGCATCATAATCTTGACTTGCTGCTGCATAGACTACGCCCTTTCTGGCCATATAGGCTGCTTGTGCTTCTCCTTCAGCAGGTGCTTGAACCCATGGTATACCCATTGCAGTGAGTAACTTTTTTGCGTCATTAACCATGTCTTCAGTAAGCTTAGATGACATTTGGGCATATCTCTTAGCAGCTTCTAAATCCCCTTTCCTTAATGCTTCTTCATACTTCTTTACAGCTTCTTCCTTAATTCTCTTTCTTCTTTCAATTTCCATTTTCTTTATTTCAGGAGGTTTACCGTCAAACACATACACAGGCTTAATGCCATGCTCTATAAGATTTATTGTACGATAGAACATTCCACTCAAGTGACTCGTGATTCTACCCTTTGAGTCCATAAGAGGAGTTCCATCAGGTTGTCTTATTGCAGTAAGAAACTGGTAGAGAGCATTATATGCGTCGATAGCTATTATTTTACCATTTAGTGCGCTTAACTCTATCTCATGCCTTACATTAGCTGGAATTAGATCTTTTAAATTAACACCCACTATATTCACCTAACACTTACTTTCTTCAATAACATAGTGTATGTGTGCGCCTTCAAAATACTTTTCTATAAATACTTAAAGACATTTGCACATTTACTTTTTAAGTAATGTTATTATCCTCACATTCTCCTTTTGGAGAGATACCGATATGATACCCCTAATTTCTAGGGTAAGTAATGCCTTAAGAAATTCAGAGTATGAAATATCCTGTATTTGCTTTACCATTTCATATAATTCTCTATCACGTACAGTACCATTTCTAAGCTTAATTAATTCTACTAGAAGTACAGGTAGTGGTATAGTTCGCCAAGTTACTGGTTTATACATAAAGTTTCACCAGTACCTAAGGACACCGCTAGTCTAAAGTGGGTGCTATGTGTAGAGCGTGGGCTTTAAATAGCTTCTGGGTAATTGTTGCCTAGCCTTTTCTTCCCATGACTTATAGAAACGCGCCATTTCAGGCGTTATTGATGGTTTAACTTTCTTTAAGGCCTCCTTGAAATGTCTCATCCTGACAAACCTGGTATTAATGTCTTCTCTTAAAGCAATCATTGCTGCTTCCCTTACCAGGTGCTCTAGGTCAGCACCACTATATCCTTCAGTGATATCTGCTAAATATTCCAGGTCTACATCCTCTGCTAATGGCATGCGCTTTGTATGGATTAATAATATTTTAAGTCTTGAGTTTCTGTCTGGTGGCGGTACATAGATTATTTTATCAAATCTTCCTGGTCTTAACAGTGCTGGGTCAAGAATATCAGGCCTATTGGTTGCTGCAATAACTATAACATTATCTAACCTGACAATACCGTCCATTTCAGTTAGCAGCTGGCTAACAACTCTTTCAATAACATGTGAGTCTCCGGAGAAACCTCTTGCTGGCGCTATTGCGTCTATTTCATCAAAGAATACTATTGCTGGTGCATATTGTCTGGCTTTCCTAAATATTTCTCTTATAGCTTTTTCGGACTCACCAACCCATTTACTTAAAACTTCAGGCCCCCTTATAGCGATAAAATTAGCACCACTCTCCGTTGCAACTGCTTTTGCAATGAGAGTTTTACCGCATCCTGGAGGACCAAAGAGTAATATTCCCTTAGGAGGTCTGATACCGATTCTCTTAAATGCTTCAGGATGCTTTAATGGCCATTCAACAGCTTCTCTTAATTCCTGCTTTACGTCTTCTAAGCCTCCAACGTCACTCCACCTAACTTCAGGGACTTCAACGTAAATTTCCCTCATACCACTGGGTACGATTTCCTTGAATGCTGCTAAGAAGTCCTTCATAGTAACTTCCATTTTTTCTAATACTTCAGGTGGTATTCTATCTTGAGATAAGTCGATTTCAGGTAAGTATCTTCTAAGGGCATGCATTGCTGCTTCTCTTACGAGTGCTGCTAAATCAGCCCCTGTATATCCATGGGTTATCTCGGCAAGTTTTTCTAAGTCTACATCTTTAGCTAATGGCATATTTCTTGTATGTATTTGTAGAATCTCTAATCTTCCCTGCTTATCCGGTAGTGGTATTTCTATTTCCCTATCAAATCTCCCTGGCCGTCTGAGGGCAGGGTCAACAGCGTTAGGTCTATTAGTTGCTGCAATAACTATAACATTTCCTCTTTCCTTTAATCCATCCATTAGTGCTAGTAACTGTGCTACAACTCTTCTCTCAACTTCCCCTACAACTTCATCTCTTTTTGGTGCTATTGC
>CAYXRT010000056.1:1309-7847 GCA_964467535.1 uncultured Desulfurococcales archaeon | reverse complement strand
CTATTTTGCATTGAACTCCAACGAGCAGCTAACTTGACTCCTCATACTCTTTAAACCAAGTTTCCTCGAGAACTCGATACAATACCCTAAAGTTCTTTAAGTTCAATATCAATAAACTGGTAATATTACTGTTTAACTGGTATTAGTTTCTTAATTTTTGAAGCTATAGTCTTGGATATTGGTTCTAGTATGTTTTCGAATGCTCTCCATATCTCTATACCTATGACTTCTCCATTCTCACCTAACTCTATGAATACATCTTCATTTACCTCTATAGTGTCTTCCACAGGTCACTCCTTTACCACTATGTATAGGATATCGGTTTCAGTAACGTAGTGTACATGCTTCACCATACTTTAATCCACTTCCTATTAATTGTTTTTCTCCGAATTATTCTATCTAAGCTTTTAGAATCAATAACAGTTATTACACGATAAACTTCGTTATACCTAGTGTATACTACAATTAACCAATGATGACTCCTAGAGGGCTCCCCAGAGAATTATCCACAAGAAATTACTCTTTTTTAGATTTATCTCAAAGGTTTTCGTAGTCTACGTATCAAAAATCCTAAGACAAGAAGAGGAACCTTACACTACGTAGTAGATGATGCCCAAAATATGTACTCGATCTTTGCAATGAAATTTCTTATCTCGTATATCTGGATTATAACTCCCCAATACCTTAACCGGCTTAACATTAACTCTTAATAACTCTTTAGAGAGAACCTCATACATTACTCCATACTTTACACTATTCCAGTCATCACCTTCAACTCTATAAGTATTTTTATCTTAAATACTGTTCTCGGAGTACAGCGTTATACTTGATGCATAGTTAAATGTGAAGAGGGAATCTATATTAGGCTTGAAAATCTTAGGTATTCATGAATAGTTGGAGCTCTAGATTTAAGGAGAGAAGATTGCTTGAATGTATTATTGGTGTTAGTCTATGACTAGTATAGAGGTTCCAAAAGGTCTTGTAGAAGCTATTCGTAAACGCGGTTTAGATTTAGAATCCTTTATCCTAGAAGCTATTGAGCGCATGCTAGAACTAGACCCCAATGAGGAAATTGAAGCAAGACTCGAAATTGCAGAACACATGCTTAAACGCGCCCACGAAGAACTTGAGAAAGGAGACGCTATTCAAGCTAGTGAAAAACTCTACAAAGCTGTAGAGGAGTGCATTAAAATCCTAGCATGCCTTAAAAACCTCGAGGAATGCCGTAGAGCTCGAGAAGAAAGAAGCTGGTGGTCTAGGCTTCTATCGAAAGCTGCTAGAAAGCTCACACTACACCTAGGTGAAAGCATCATCCTCGAAGCATGGAGTCAAGGATACGACCTCCACGTCCACGGCTTCCACGAACACAGCCTAAACGTAGACGAAGTAAGAGAAAGCCTACCAACAATAGAGAAGCTCATGAATTACACAAAAAAGAAGGCAAAACAACACACAAGAAAAACAGAGAAACCAAACCTTAAACCAAACTATACAAGCCAAGAAACCCAAGCACAAAACAATAGCAAACCTGAGGAGATATGACCTCCTCCCCCAATGACCTAGGGCGGAAACAATTACTCCAATTCTCTCACTACAGCTCGTTCTTGGACTATGGGCCTCGGGGATGAGGGTCCATCATGCACATACTCGTCTAGTAAGTTTTATAAGGTTTATGAACTACAATCAACAAAGGCATAGAAAAACATACTACGATACAAAAAGCAACAATCTAAAGTTTCTGCCTCATCCTCAACAGCCCTACATATAGTCAACACCAAGTCAAGCATTCTCTTAACCATGAACGAACTCTTCAGCTAATCCCACAGTACTCCTAAATTCTAGCAGAAAGGATCCGCCTCTTTATGTGTTTGTATATGAGTACATATAAACAGTCATTGGTTCATCCTTTGTAATTTGCTCTTTGGCCTGGTTTCATTCGTCATTGAACAGGTGCTCCACGACCCAAGGTGTGCGGGATACTTGAGGTTAATGTTTAGTAGATTTTGAATACTCGTTTCTTAATCTTCATCTTCACCTATTAATGGATAAGTTAAGTTATTTCAATGCTGCTCTAGTTTTCAAGTGTTTAGTGAAGTGATGTATTTTCTTGCTAGTAGTAGATGTTAATTAATAACGTCTTACGTATTGCTCGTATTAAGAGTTTTTAGTATATTTGAACACCTATGAGAATAGATTATTGGCTCAACAGTCACGTTTAGCTTTCTCCAATGCTTTACTACACAAGCCTGAACATTATCCCTACTAATCAGCTTCCTACCCTCCTTCAGAAACCTCATAGCCAATTCTAAATGCACTAAAGCTTCCTCACCAGGATTAAGCTTAAGCTCTTTAACAATTAAGTCTATAACTTTAGCTTCAATATCTACACCTAAATCCTTAATACGCCTAGCAATGATTTCAGGCAATTTCAAAGTAATTGTCTTGCCCAAAACACCCACCATACACACTACGTAAGCCTCTACCACCAGTGTTGCTGAGCATCACTTTGTAGTAATGAACTTGACATTTAAATACGTCTCCTATCTTGAATAGTTCTCAGGACATATACTTGGCAAATGCTTGAAATTTTAAGTTTTAAGTTCTCTTATGAACTTTAAGAAAGGGGGCGGTTATTTCAACAGCAATAACCCTTCTGTCGTTGCTAAAGACATGAATGAAGTTGCTAATATACTCGCTAAAGAGTCTATGTAGGCACATTGCCGTTAACAGACATTACTTTATAGTCTTTTCCAATAAATCCAGTATTCTATTCTGTTCATGTTTTGGTAGTAAGTTCCAGTAGTTCATACCTACAATGTTTTCTACTAGTCCCAAGAAAGATCTTGTATCATATGAGAGAAGGTGATCTATTTTAAACGTTTTAATTACAGCTACTGTTACGGCATCAGCATAGCTAAAACCCTTTCTAGAAATGTTTTCACGAAATATGTCTAATGCTTTAAGCTCTAATTCTTCACCAGGATATATTACCTTGATAAACCCATTATCTATGAAAGTTTCTAAGAATGCTTTAGAGGTTTCCGGTGATAGCCTATATTTAAGAATATTTAACGTTTCATCTAATATATGGTTTGTAATATATGCTCTACCCCATTTACCTTCAGCAAGATGTACTATGAGAGCTACTGAATCTAGATGGTGTTTATCCCTTAAACTATAGTATGCGAAGAATATACCTGTATCAACAATGACAGTCACCTAGCTTTCACCATAGAGATACTTATCCACTTCTTCAGCATTAGTTTCACCAACATCTCTAGCATGTTTAAGCGATGTTAGAACAAAGCTAGGATCAACTTTGTATTTCTCAATTTCCTTCTCGGCGATATCCAATACATACCTTAAAGTATCAGCTAAACTCTTACAACCCATAAGCTTAGCAAGCCTTTGAAGTCTTTCCTTATCCTTAAAGGATATCCTAATAGTAGTGTACCGAGACATGAAATCCCCACACATTATGTAATGAGAAATTATAATAAATGTTACTACATATCTACACATCTACATGTATATTTCCTCTGTAATTCCACTACTCTCTATTTCACCACACCGTTTCCCGTCCTAGGTCATTGTAGGTCTCGGTAGGACGGTTCATCACGGTATCTCCCTACCAGAGGCGTTTAAGCCTCCAGTAGGGGTAACCAAGAACAATGCTACCACGTAACGTCTATAAATGTTTTGGGTATATATTCAAATTGATGTCTTAGGTGAAGATGCCGAGGTATGTTACGATAGGGTTAGACTTCCACGTTGATGGTGAAGATGCTAAGGCTATACTATCTACTGCTTGGCTTTCTAAACTTGTTGCTCATAGGGTACTAAATCTAGTTAAGGAGAATGAGCTATTAGCTGGCCTTTCAGAGTACATGTTTCTTAAGGTTATGAGGAGAAAATGCTATAGTATACTTCCTAACCGTAGGTACGTTGATGGCATGTTGAAGCTTATTCACTCTATAATTAAATCTGCTAAAGCTCTAGGAGTAGACATTGAAAGTATAGAGCTTAAACAATGGTTATTATTTCAGAGTGATGGAGAGCGAGGATACGCTAGAGGTAACATGAACATAAAGCTCATCGACACACATCATGCGAGGGTACTAACATTAGATTATACCGGGAAAACAAGGTATGAAGAGCTAAAACTCACTACCCCTAAGGGTTGGAATAAGCTAGTTGAGTCTCTAATTGAGAGAGCTAGTAGAGGAGAGATTGGATACCCTGTCAGACTTGTCATTAGAGACTACGGTATTGGTAAACATGGATTACATGTTCATGGTGAAGTACAGGTTATGGCGCCTTACACATTATATTTAGAGGTTATGAGGAGGTATGAGGAGCCTAGGGGTAAAAATATAGCAGGGATAGACGTTAATGTTGAGAGGTTAGATGCTGTAGTAGTTGATGAACATGGTAACCTACTCTCCTACAGGACGTTCTGGATTAAGAACGCTACGTTCATGGGTGTTAGAAGAAGACGTAGTCGGAGCTTAATTGGAGAACAAATACATGCACTACTAAAGTGGCTCTATAGTCAAGGAGTCTCAATTATAGGACTAGAGAATCCAGAGGTAATCGGTTACCTACGCTACTATTGGGTAAGAAGTGGTGAAAGACGAGGAAACATGTGGAACTGGAAAATTTCAATGTTCCGTAACTCAATCATAGAGAGGCTAACATGGAAAGCACCACTATACTCCATGAAGACCATTTACGTGAACCCTAGAAATACTAGTAAAGAAGGGAAAAGGATAGGAAAAAAGCTAGGACTAGACAGGCACCTTGGGTCAGCATACATCATAGCTAGAAGAACACTAAAGAACCTACAGAGACCTTAAAAGACCTACGAGTAAGAAGCAGTTGCAAACCCTACCCTTTGAGGGATAAGGACTATGTTAGGGGTGGAAATTACAAATACTAACAACAGTACTACTGTATCACTACTATTTTTCACGATCCTGTACATAGATAGCCTAATAAACGAAGTTTATTCCCTTAATGATCAATTAGCTGCTTTCAAGTTTGTAACACCTTAAACTATCAATCTAATAATTCCCCTTTCGATTTTAACAACGTGTTCTAGCACTATAGATAATTAACATTATAGTTGTTTAAGGCAAGTTCATCTAAGAACGAAGAACTTAGGTTAGTGTAGCTTACTTATGAACTTTAGTATTTCATTTCTTATGTCTCCATAGACTTCCTTACCACTAATTATAGCGTCTATGACGAACCGATTACCAGTACTTATGGCGTGGAAAACTTCATCAATGCTTAGAAAGGTTATTTCAACATCAGTATTTTCTATAGCTCTCAACATAAACCTATTTTTACCAAGATCTTCCCTAGTAATCACTATTACATCAATATCGCTTAAACCTACTACGAATTTACCCTTTGCCAACGAGCCAGCTATTATTATTGATAATGGCCTATATTTAAGTATTATTTCCTTAATTATAGATTCAAGATCTTTTACATAACTCTCTATAACGGTGCCTTTAAGTATTCTTTTTAATCTCTCTTTCAGCAAAATCTATCACCTCTTTAGCATAACTTAAAGCTTCCTTAGCATCGTTTTCATTATAGTGTTTATAGGGTGCACCCCAAGGCCAAGCATTCGGATATCGCGTAGGTATGTAATGGCGATCTAGCTTCTCACCCTTAGTAATGAGGTCTTTAGGTACATTGAGAACCGTACTTAATCTTCTTAATAACTCTGCAACACTATGAATAGGGTCGTATTTCTTGAGCTTCTTAATCATAAGAGCTTTTAATATTTTCTCGCAAGCTTGATGGCAAAAGTAGCATACCTTACTATACCTCTTCAATCTAAATAAGTCTTCAGCTGTAGCATAGTCATCTAAAGCCTCCTCAAACCAGTCATAATATCTCTCATAGGACGTAGCTATCACCTCAAGACTTTTGTACCCCAACACCTTTTTAATAATTTACCAAAAATAATAGAGCTGTTCCATCAGGTAAGCCTCCTTGACTTCATTAGCTTGAATTGATTCTTTTAGGCAATCGAAGACCCAATGAACCCATCAAACTATTACTATTACTATATAACCATCAAGAACACGAAGCTCATTGACCCTGCAACGGAGGTATTATGCAACCATGCAAGACCTGCATATTCACCTATTCTATAGGCAGTCACCCAATACCGACATTATGGTCCTACTTAATGGAACTAGGATAACGAGCACCTTAGCACATCACACAACTGTAGTAATTAACTCCACTACCAAACAGAAGGTGAGATATAGCTTAACATTTAGTGTAAAGTACTATGAAGGCTTGGCGGTAAAGCCGCTTATGAGCAAGAACATGACAGACAAGATGTTTGTTATAGCTAATGGAACCTTCATCCTCCTAGTAACTTCAAGCAAGGTGAAAACGCTGAAAACATTTAAATAACTACTTAGTGTCCGTAGTTTATCTTTATAGTATATTCAAGATTGTATGACATGGCTTGTTAAATATTGAGATTTACAAAGCATAAAGCATTTCTTAA
>CAYXRT010000056.1:0-1209 GCA_964467535.1 uncultured Desulfurococcales archaeon | reverse complement strand
TTTAGAAAATGTAGAGCTTTACCGAAACCTGATTACTCTGTGCTTCTAATTTCTTTTCAGGAAACCTAGTTATCTTATGGTTAGGCTTCTTCTCTCTTCATCTTTATTTTTCAGAATGTTGAACTACGTTTGTTCTAACATGTTTATTAATTCATTGAGCCTGATAACCCTTATGTTATATCTAGGGGCTACTGTTAATATGTCATGGTCCTCACTAGCAATAGAAGTTTTGAGCTTATGAGCTAACGCTATGTAGGATGCATCATAGAAGGTGATATTGTTTTCTATGGCTATTTTCATGGCTTCAGCTGTATCTAGGTCTGCAACACTGTATAGAGTGACATATCGTGAAAGTGCTTTAGCTGCTTTACAGGCTATGATAGCTTCCTCTTCGCTTATTTTATGAAGCTTTGTATGTTCTTTCCAGAATACATTACATACTTCATAGAGAGTTAGATCAAGAATTATAGATTTAATTTTCCTTAATTTCTCTATTAGATCTTTACCATAAGTGATTATTAAGGGTGCATAGACGCTAGCATCGATAATGTACATCACTATCTTTCCTTACGTTCCTCGTCAATTATTCTTGCAAGCTCGTATGGATCTATGCGATTCTTCAATCTTTTCTTGAGGAACTCTAGCTGCTTCTCTAGCTCTTCCCGCTCTATTTTCTCAACTTCCTCCAACAACCTCTTTCTGATTATATCAGCTATGTTTAAACCATACTTTTCAAGCTTCTCCTTAAGCCACTTCGGCACTCTAACGCTAATTACAGTACTCAATATCCTCTCCTCTGTATACAGCCTGTAAACAGTTACTTAAGTTTTTCATTTAGAGTCGCTATGACGATAACTTATTTACTAGGAGTCTCAAGGGCTAATCTATACTAAGTAGATGGCTAGTATAGTATTGAGAGGAGCAGTAGTCAAAGGTAATAGATGAAAATATTATTCATTAAATCCAAACTTCTAACTAAATTTCAAAGTTAATATTAGCCGTAAGAATAGAGTCTAAGTTTATACAGTAAGTAAAAAGCATAGATACTTTGATGTTCCTCGAATAGATAAGAGAAGACTTCACTCACATAGTTTGCGTAGGAGATCGTGGTTAATACGTCATTGATTAAAGCAACTAAGATATACGCTAAGGAACTAAAAATAGGAGCATCATAGTTAAAGAGATAACTAAGGAGCTAAACCTGGATAC
>CAYXRT010000055.1:0-8059 GCA_964467535.1 uncultured Desulfurococcales archaeon | reverse complement strand
CCTCAGACATATTTATTCACTTCTCAATTGCTTTGACAATTATAAGTCCCAGTAGCAGGGTTATTAGGCTTAGTGGGATTGCATTGATCAGTCTATCGTGTAGGATACATTTGTAGGGTTTTATGCTAAATTCATGATCTCTACCATAGATTATCATCACCCATCCTATCATTCCCTTTCCTCCGATCTCCTCTCGAAAAGTGATGTTGTACATTCCGACTACTAGTTCACAGTCTGGGTGTGCGTCTCCTATGTACTCGAAATCTACTCTCATAGTCTTGTTGTACTCTAGGTGTTTTTTTAGAATTGTTCTATTGGTATTGTTGTGCTTGTAATGTACTTTTAGTATTAGATCTTCGCTTACATGTGTAGTATTCTCTGGTAGAAAGTACTCTATATATCCCCTGAATTTTCTGATCTCTCCTGACCATGTGTAAGTCGCAGGATAGACAACCATTTTATAGTTATATCCCCACTCGACAATAGGCTCTAGGGGAGGTAGTATTGGGTAGTAGAAACCTATGAGAAAGGATAGTAGCATGAGAGGGACTACTATCCCTATACTCCACTTTGACATACTTATGCCCTTCTTTACTACTTTCTATTTTATTTAAGTATTTGGTCATAAATTTTGACCAAGATTATCATCATTTTCAATTATCTTTTGATTGCTTCTTCATTAGAACATCAAGAAAATACTGAGGAAGAAGAGTATCCGAGCCGAGAGAGAGGCGCATAAGAGGATCCAAAGAGTGCCTTTAGTATTCTATATACAGATTAATCTATAGTTGTGGGGCCGCTTCAATTAAACACAACTAGCTTAATGCCAACCTCTAATCGACTTTTCCATATATACATAAAGTAAGGATTAAGGAGAAGTCTAAAAGACCTAAAACAATAGCAGAGGTCATCTTAATGATTAAAACCCAATTTCTCTTACCAATGAATTTATAGAAGATTGTCTTACTATGTATAGGGTGTTTTTATGAAGAAAAGTAGGGTTGAGGAAATTCGTAATAAGTATTATCCTAAGAAGATTACAATCCTATTTGTTGGTGAATCAGCTCCATCTGAAAATAGATTCTTCTACCTCAGGAATACGGTTCTATACTGTGCATTCTTTATGGCATTCCGTAGAGTTTATAGTGTTAAGGAAGATGAATTTTTAGAATACTTTCAAAAATTAAGCTGCTTCCTCTACGATTTACTACCTTGTGGTAAGAAATGGAGTGGTAAAAAGAAGGTAGCTAGTGAGAAGGAAAAGAAGCAAGCTAGAGCAGACTTTAGAGAATTCATTGAAGAGAGAAGGCCTAAAATGGTAGTTACTATTATGAAGAGAATATCTGGAGTTGTTGAAAGTGAAATAAAAAAGACCAATATTAACACAGTCTTCCGTAATAATCTTAAATTTCCAAGAAATTCAAGGTCATTCTGTGAATATGTGGAAGGATTGGAGAAAATTCTTAGAGAAGCTATAGACTTAAAAATACTACCAGGATCCATACTATCAAAGAAGTAGGAGTAATAATAGAAGATTTTAATATCCTAATGGGGAAAACTTTCTTCCGAATTAATAACTTCCAAAATTTCCTTTCATACGAAGGATTAATAGCTCAAGGTTATTAAAGTATTGCATACTACCAGCTACCGGAGGATGAGTCATTGCCTAAAAAGGAGAATTTCCATGAATGTCTGATATGGCGCATATATGTGAAGAGAGGAAATAAACTATTTCTTGAACTTCCTTCATGGAGAGAAAAGATGTCGTCTTTTTCCATTGTTTAGATTAAAAAGGAAAAGTAATGTAATATATATGTGAAGAAGACAAAAACTATGGAGGTGAGAAGTTTGGTAAAAATAAAGAGTGTCAAAATATATAGGCTAGCAACATTCCTATTACTTTTTACTACGCTAGTAGCGTGTATACCCATACTGGCAGATCCTTATCCTGTTGATATAGAAGTGGATTCAGAAACCCCTGAGAGAGGAAAATATTCGAGATACACTATATCAGTCAAAACAGAGGAAAATCTGGATATCATTGTTAGTGTGTCTCATTATATTCCAGGCAAAGGATGGAGTGGTTGGGAAGATATATGGGAAGGATATCTACCAAAAACTTCTCGCACTTTTCACCGCACCCTATATATTCCAGAAGATGCGGAACCTGGATCTGTAGTGATATGGGTAATTGTTCAGTATGCTTCTAAGGAATTCTATGGAGTGGAAAAAGGAAAGCGTTATTACCTTGACTATGGTGTCGTATATATAGCTGGTCATCTTCCAGATCCTGAAGTGGACTATTGGAAGAACGAAACAAACTACTGGACGGAGAAATATCATGATCTTGAAAACAAATACCACGATCTTGAAGACAAATACCACAACCTTAAACAAAAATATAACATACTTCAAGAGGAATATAATACACTTGAAGAGAAATATGATGGTCTTGTGCTAAAATATTATGCACTCTTCGGCAATTACACAAGGCTGCAGGAAAAATACAATGATCTCTCAAATAAATACTTAGACTTGAAGAGCAGTTATATTCGATTAGAACAGGAGCGCAATTACATCTACATAGCGCTGATGGTCTTAATCTCCTTGGCACTAATTCTTGGAGGTTATATTTATCATCTCAAGAAGCAACTAAAATCCCTAGTTCCTAGTAGATCAGAAAAAATTATAGAAGGATGAAGAAGATTATAAACGAATATTGTGATGAAGGATATAATTCAAGAAGAAATGTCAACCAAGAAAAATTTCAGCCGACAGGCTTCCTCTTTTTCCTTTACAAGTTCTCTCAGTAGTTCTATTAGTCGAGGATCTTCTGCCAGCTGGTCTAGTATTCTGGCCAGGCGTAATTTTACATAGCTCATTCTGAAGATTTCTTCTCTATCCAGGATTAGTCCATAGTGGAGACAGTATTAACCCTACCCTCGCCCCATGATCCTGATGACCCAGTCCTCGTAAGGGCTACCGGGATCTTTGTACGAAAATACCTGATTCCAAGGTGGATGAGGAGGAAGTTTAGGGGAGACCTCTAGTTCTGGAGGACTTGGGACAGAGAGAAGCGAACTACGAAATAATCTTCGGTATCATCTATACACCTAGGGATTCGAAAATTAAAGACGCCTTATTCAATATTTTCAAGTCTACTGGTAGGGAGTATGCTATACGCCTACTCTCTGCTGTAACTGGAATGAGGATAAGTACAGGCTTTATCAGGAGGGCACTGATTAGTCCATAAATTCTTTTTACTGAACCCATTTAAGCTATCGTGATCTCAACTATTTCTCCAATACTTTACATGTAATATTCTTTTAATGTATAGTAGTATTAAAAACCAGTAGATCTAGATAGGGAATACTAGGATACTTTTTAATTACTCGAATAGAACAAGGTCAACTAGTTTAGTTAATGATAGAAAAAGAAAAATATCTCTAGATTTGCTGGAGAGATCCTCTCACAGAAGATCTCATCAAAAAGAGAACTGAAAAATTGGGTTTAATTGAGGATTTATCATCTCATAACTCTCCAGTCCTCCTCAATACCCCCTAAGCCGCCTCAGAAGCTCATCTATAGTTTCGAACTCTTCGCGAATAATACTTTTAAGCGCACTGTCCGTGAGTTCTCCGGCAAGTTGTGCTTTTCGGCACTGCTCGCACGTTATTAAATGCTTCAGGATTTCCAGGTAGAAACCACTTTTCTCTCTCCGAAGACCGTTTTCAAGGATTAGCCAACAGTTCCCAGGCCGACCTGGATGTGGCTCTACTGCGACGACTTCTCTGGGGATTTTGAGTACTTTTCGCATATGTTCAGTTACTATAAACCGCGTGTTTCTCACCTCGTATATAATACAACCTCGCAATCTTAATATACATGTTAAAACCCCTCCCTTTTCAAGCTACTGTGTGTTTCTCTTTCCTAGCATTGTACCTGTAATTCGCTTGCTTCACTATGTTTTCTATAAGTTCATCTATCAAACCCATGATATCACTAGAGCTTTACCTCAGGGATCTCAACTGGGAAAGACCTCTTACTTAGAGGAGTCTATAGCCTTCCTCCTCTCTAAATTAAATCTTCGAAAGGATTTTCGAGTACTTCTCTATCCTCATTAACTTCCCCCTCCGGCTGCATCTGCCAGATCCCCTCAGCCGTTATAAAAGAGCTTGTTAGAAATGTTCACAAGACTAAATGTTAATTACTAACAAGTTCTAATTATATTGGAGTGGGGGCTTAAATGGATCCACTGATACGGCTTTTTAGAGAAAAACCTGAAGCCTTAGAACTTCTGGGGAGAGTATGGGAAATACTATATGTGGAAGGAAGTACCCCTGATATCGGAAAAAGAAGAGAAGGTTTCATAAGAATGTTATTAGAGAAAGAGTTTGGATTAGAGGTCGCTCCAGCTCCCTCCATGGAAAGAGAGTGGGACTTCAGAGTGACCATTGAGGGCGAGGAAAGAACCTACAGCCTAAAGACAACGGAAACTATAACGACAGTGAAGGTAGCCTGGAATGGTTTTCCCTCAATTGAACGAGCAAGAAAATTTGAATTTAAATACCCGATTATTTATGTCACGGGTGATAGGCGTCAAAAGGTGATAGCCATATACATCTTTGACCTTGAGGATTTAAAAAGTCTTAAAGAAGAGATGGGAGATGACATGTGGTGGATACCGAGGAGAGGGACCAATCCAAGAGGATTTGGTATCAATAAAAGAGCTATAGAACGACTTATGGAAAAAGCCAGAACTAAGGGTAATTATGTGTCTAAAGAGTACCATCATATAGATGTGAATGCTATCAGAAAGGAATATTGGGAAGGTTGGTATAACTTATTAAAGAAGCTTGCTTTTAAAGAGTAAATAATTATTTCATAAACTCTGTTAATCTTCTTGTAGCCAAAAATTCTTTTATTCTTTCCCTAGCTTTCTTAACATAACTCTCCTCTATATCTATGCCTATAAAATGTCTACCAGTTTTTAAAGCCACTAAACATGTAGTACCCGATCCAACAAAGGGGTCTAAAACAACATCGCCTTTAAACGTATAGAGCTGGATACACCTATAGGGTAATTCTTCAGGAAAAGGTGCTGGGTGACCAACTTTCTTGGCAGATTCTGGAGGGAATCTCCATACACTTTTAGTGAACTCTAAGAACTCATCTCTACTTATCGTATCCTCTTTTTTGCTCTTCCTTCTCTTGAAATCCCCCTTAGACATTACTATGATATACTCATGTTGATCCCTTAGAATCGGGTTAACAGCAGACATCCAAGAACCCCAAGCTGTAGATGATCCACTAACACCATCGCCCTTATCCCATATAATTTCTCCTCTAAAGAGGAAGCCTATTTCCTCAAATCGTTGAATGAGGTATGCATGGAGTGGGATGTAAGGTTTACGACCTAAGTTGGCGATATTAAAACAAACTCTTCCTCCCCAAACCAGAACTCTATAAACTTCTCTCATCACCTCTTCTATGAAATCCAGATATTCACCAAGTGTTAAATCTTCATCGTATTCCTTCCCTACATTATAAGGTGGTGAGGTCACCATTAAGTGGATACAATTATTGGGGAGCTTCTTTAGAATATCACGAGCATCTCCTAGTATTATCTTATCTAGTAATTCTGGAGGAACTTTATTTTCTTTTAAATCTTTAAAAGAAGGTTTTGGAAGAATAGCATTCTTATAGAGCTTCCTAGAATAAAATGGCGTAGAGTTGTGACTCACTCTACCCGAAACTCCAAAACTACTTGTCTTTGTTCTCTTTCTTATCAATCTATCATCCCCCTCTATAACGCTCTAATGAAATAATAATTCTTTTAATCAACTCCTCCCAGTCTAGTTCACCAGCTAGAGCCCACATTATTATGTCACCTGTATGGAATTTTAAGACTCGCAAAAATTTCTGCCATGTATATCCTTTAGCTCTCAGTATAGGACTCCATTTTCTCCATAAATATTTTGGAAACTTATTAAGTGCCCATACAGCTAAAGAATCATAATCTATATCCTCTCCCCTACCCATGCTAGTCCTCATGGCCTTTATGAATCTCTTAATATCAGTTGGCTCTTCTAAAATACTAAGACTCGCCATTTTTCTTATCCCCTATGTACATAGTATATACGGGATAATATAAAACTTTTGATTAGAGAACATTGTTATCAGTTTAAGAGATAATCACTCATAAACATCATTTCATTTAAACATAGTGAGTCATACATACATAGTTTACATTCTCAATTCCACATAGGAGAATCCCACTTATCTATCAGAGATTTTAGATCGTTATCATAGAATTCATCGTCTACCTAATATTTTCTAAAACCTTTAGGCGAGTAGTAAAGTGGGTAGGCATGTTCAGCCTTTAAGAGCCACTTGTATACACAGGCCCTTAAGCCTGTGCTGCTCGTAAAGTTTAGACTTTCTTCGAGTAAACTTCAGCTCGTAAACACTTCTTATGGACTCGGAGTAGAAGTCAAGTATACCTATTATGGCAGTATCATCTAGAGGGTTTCTCCTGGCGCTCTTCATTTAATGAAAGAGCAATCGACACTGAATCGTAAATTTTAAATTCGCTTATTAAAAATATAGGTGAAAATATATGAAGATCGTGTTAGTTTATGATTCTAGAAGAAAGGGGTCTGTACACTCTGGAATCCAACAGAGAGCCATAACCTCAGCGGTAGAAATGGAACAAGAAACTGATAAAACAATTGAGCTCTTCAAAATAGACATCTCAAAGAGTACACTTACGGATACATGGAAACATGCCGATATTTTGATCTTTGGGGATACGGAGTCCTACACTTTCCTAGAACAGGTTCCAAAGGATGCTATCGAGAAACTCGCCCTATCAGGTACTCTAATCGTACTTAATCATCATCCCCGGGCTAAAAAGAAGATTTTCCCCAACATCGACTTTGGCTTCGATTGGTCTTCTTCATACGACACAATTCATAACTTGAGCCTCTCTGTAGGCAGCAGTCCTAACGAACTTATCGATGGATTAGACGACCTTGTTAAGGGGGAAACAATCTCTACTTTAGAGGATTTGCGTCATAAGATCACCAATAGTGAATATGTTGATAGAGTTTTAACCGCTAAAGATAGAGAGGGAAGAGAATACGATGTGATAATTTTTGTCCATTACCCGCCCGAGAAAATAAAGAAGCCATTAGGTATTTTATGGATAAATCTTCACTGTGTAAAAAAGAATGAAGAATTCTTGGAGCATCTACTCGAAAAAATTCATAGGAATCTCATACATTGGTGGAAAGCTCATGGTCTTTCCTTGCTTAGGAGGAGATATACTACAATGATCGAACTCCTCAGCACTATAACTCATGAAGAGCTATACTTGGCGCGAGAAGAATCGAGAACAGACTTGTTAGCTTCAGAACCAGAGCTGTTAAAAGAAATAATTAGAGACATCCTACAGAGGGAATATGAAGACAAAATTCTTCGCGTAGATTTTGACCCAAAAAGAGGGAAAGGATATCAACCTACATTAGAAAGTGGCAGAGCTCTTGATTTAAGATGTACTATTACCTTTTGTGACCCAAAATCTAAGAAGTTTAAGGACGCTGAACTTTGGATCGAGGTAGAAAGTGGAGATGGTAAAAAAGGAGTAGAACAGGTTAAAGAAGCTATAAGAGAATTATTAAAAAAGAGGGATCCCAAATCGATTCTAGTGGAACTTTGGGCTGATGAACCGTTACCTCCGGCTGAACCGGAAGGATTTGAGAAATTAAAGGAAGAATTTCCTGAGGTCAAAGTAGCCTACCGTTGCCTTCCAATCTTATTACGAAAATACGAACAATATTTTACAAGACTACTTTACATTTGTAAAAAGTTACAATATCAACGGAAATTGTAGAAAATTCATATCGATTTGCATGATATCCTTTATGACTTACATAAGTCTAATAAATCATTTAACAAACGATTGTACCTCCTTTAGCTAAGAATCGATAGATCACAAGACCTACAAACACTATCCACACTCCTATTTTGTACTAAAAGTACAAAAACACTAATAACA
>CAYXRT010000054.1:0-8295 GCA_964467535.1 uncultured Desulfurococcales archaeon | reverse complement strand
ATCTCTTACATTGCATGGAGTTGAGTGATCAGCTGTTAAAACGTAAACTGTTTTTTCTTGGTTAGTGTTATTTAATATATACTCTATCATTTTATCTATCTTTTCTATAATCTTTATTTTTCCCTCATAGTTTGCATCATGACCTGCTATATCGGGACCTTTAATCTGAACAAACAATATATCTACATTGTAGTTATTGTATACTTCTACTACTCTACGTGCAATAGACATGGTATCTGTCTCTAAATCTCCTGTTGCTCCATCAGGTACTTCAGTTTCCATGCCTAGTATCCTTGCCAAGCCTATTATGGTATCTTCTTCTGCTATAACATAGCCTCTTACATTAAATCTCTCACTAAATGACTTGAGTGCTAAAGGAATCATCCCAGCTCCTCGCGTTAATATCACATTTGCTGGAAGCTTTCCTTCACTTTCTCTCCTCTTATTCACTGGATGATCTTTCAGTAATCGATAGGTTTCAACTATAATCTTGTTTACTATTCTAGCTGTTTTAGCTGCTTCAAGAGAGCTATCGAGAGGTCTCACTTCTTTTATAGGATTATTCTCCATAGCTGTTCCTGGATCAGAATTACTGATTTTTGGTGAAAGCCCTTTACCCCTAAGTACTAATGCTACTCTATGAGCTGTAGCTGGATAAAACTCCACTTTAACGCCTTCTACTTCCTTAATGTTCTCATTTAATGTTTTAATTATGAGCTTAGCATCTTCACCTTTAATACGGCCAGCTCTACGGTCAATAATTATTAATTTCCTATTCTTCTCTATGGCTGTAGCTAGATTACATCTTATGGCTACATCTCCTGGGTTAAGTCTTGCTCCTGCACCAACAGCTTCAAGGGGGCCTCTACCGGGGTAATATAGGTATGGTTCATAACCAAATATTGCTAAATGTCCTGTGTCAGTCCCTGGACGCACACCAGGTTCTATGGGATCCATTATTCCCGTCATTCCATGGCTTGCTATATAATCCATGTTTGGCTTATATGCTACTTGTAATGGTGTTTTATTATTGAGTTCTGGTAGTGGTCGATCACCTATGCCATCAAGTATGAATATTATTGCTCTATAAGTTTCTACAGGTTTCCATAAAGACATGTTATCCTCTCTATTAAATGTTAATAACGTTAAGACGGAAAAAATGTATGGTGTTATATATTTTTAATTCTTTCTCTTACCTTTCCTTTTATTGAAGCGTTCTACTGCTCTACGTGCTAGCTCCTTTATGCCCTTCTCTAGATCTACATCGCCACCTACAGTTATCGGAATGTTGTTTACGTATACTACTGGTAGTCCACGTTGTACAGCCATACGTGTTGCTACATCTACTGCTGCAGCTTTAAGCTCGGTCACCAACATTTCAGCCTTTGGCAGGTACTTCTCTAGGTCTCTTCTTAGTTTAGGTCTATTGCTTAGCCATGGTGAGAATCCTACAATCTCACACTTGTACTTCTCCTCAAGGTACGGTACTATGATCTTCTCTAATGCTTCTCTTGGAGCTGTCGATGTAAATACAATCTTCTTTCCTTGAATATTGCCCATGGGTTCGGGTCTCAGTATAACCTCTGAGATCATGGCCCTCGGGTTAAGTTGTCTTACAGCTTTCTCTAATTGCTCCACTTTGTCTCTGTTATGCTCCTCTGCCATCGTTATTATTATAAGCTCTGATAATCTAACTCTATAGGGTCCGAAGAAGCTAGTTACATGGCTTAGTGGAGTGGTCACACTTATCACCAGCTCTACAGCGTCATTGAGTACTGCTGGTACCGTTGTACCACTACCCTCTACTATTATGAAGTTTATGGGTAGCTTATTAGCTAGTTTTACTGCTTCAACCTCAGTAGAATAGAATGGTTTACCGACCATTCCTCCGCCACAACGGCGAGCTCCTACAGTTACTATTTTAGCGAGTAATGCTTCTTGGTAATAGTCTGAGGCTGCATGTTTTCCACTGTCAGCTACTTTCAAGAGGAACTCGGGTGATAGCTCTAGTTCTTCACCAAATAGTGGTGTTGGCTCTTCGGGTCCTCCACGTGCAGCCTTTACTACGCATGGTTTAAAGCCCATTTTCTTTAGGACTATAGCTGTGAATGTTGATATTGCCGTTTTTCCCACTCTCTTTCCTAGACCTATACATTTTAATGAAGGATGCTCCGCTACATCTTGGAAGTCTATTGGTTTGAAGACAAAATCTGCTCCCTCATATCTGACCCTTGCTACCATAAGTGCTGATGCTACTAGCATTCTCTTCTCATAGTTTATTACTGGCTCATCAGACATGTCTATGACCACATCGACATTATACTTCTTTGCTATTTCAACAATATCCTCTATTGGTGGATTACCCTTACCTAGTATGACTGGTATCGGTAAGGCTTTCTTAACATCCTCTGGTGTTCCTATTTTCTCTGTTCCACCAATGAAGACAGCTGCTATAACATCATATTTCTTATTAGCATACTCAAGTGCACCTTTAAGTACAGGTATGTAGTGTTCCCCGTCGATTAGAGCTAAGGCCTTTTCTCTCTTACGTTCCATAACCTGTTATCACCTCATAAGTTGAATCATAAAATGAATTCATGTGAATATGAAATAGGGCTTAAAGACCTACAAGTACACCTCTATTAATCTTAAGGTAGACTTTCTCCTCTATATTGAAGAGCATGGTTTGCCTAGTTTGGACTCTAATTTCCTGGTCGCCTACTTGTACTAGGTAGTCTACTATGTCTCCCAAGAATGTGGCGCGTTTAACAACTCCTTCAACAGTGTTAGGCTGTGAATTCTTTAGAATGTCTATTTCTGAAGGTCGAACCATTAGTATGAGCTTACTACTTCTCTTTAATGGGGGAGCGCAATTTAACTTTATTGACCCATTGAATAATGTTACTTCAGCTTTATCTCCTTCAATTTTCACATCATCAAATTTGATGAAGTTAGCTAACCCTATAAATCCGGCTACAAATGCATCTGCAGGTCTAGTGTATATTTCGAGTGGTGTCCCCACTTGATGAATTCGCCCCTGATTCATAACGGCAATTCTATCTGACATTGCCATGGCTTCAGCTTGGTCATGTGTTACATAGACTATTGTTACACCTATTTTTCTTTGTAAATCCTTAACTTCGAATCTCATTTCCTCACGAAGCTTAGCATCAAGATTCGATAATGGCTCATCTAATAGTAAGACCTCAGGCTCCATAACAAGTGCTCGAGCAAGAGCAACACGCTGTTGTTGACCACCGCTAAGCTGGTGAGGATAACGGTTTTCTAATCCCTTAAGCCTTACTAGTTCAAGTACTTCCATAACTTTTCTTCTTATCTCATCCTTTGGTACCTTCTTTATCTTAAGCGGATAAGCTACATTATCAAACACAGTCATATGAGGCCATACAGCATAATTCTGGAATACCATACCTATATTACGCTTCTCTGGAGGTACATAGACTCCTTTGGCTGGAGCAGAAACTAACCAGTCACCTAGGTAAATTTCACCTTCAGTTGGTATTTCTAAACCAGCTATCATCCTCAATGTTGTGGTTTTGCCACAGCCTGAGGGCCCTAGTAACGTCATAAACTCCTTATCTCTTATATGAAGGTTTATATGGTCTACTGCTACTACATCACCAAACTTCTTGGTTAAATTTACTAGTTTAACTTCTGTCATACTTTAGAACCCCCTTACACCAAACTTTCCAGTAATCTTTCTAAGTATGAGATGACAGATAACGACGATGAACACCACTATTGAGGATAAAGCATAAGCCCAAGTATAATATCCTGCATCCATAAGGTTGAAAGTGGCTACACCGATAGTTGGCATGTTGGGTGGATATAGTATTATTGAGACTGTTAATTCACTAAGAGTTGGCATGAAGACTAGTATCCAACCTGCTATAAGCCCTGGCTTAATTAGTGGTAACACGATATTCTTCATTGTTGTGAGCCAGTTAGCTCCACTCATACGTGAGGCTTCCTCAAGCGATGGGTCTATTTGTAGTAAGGAGCCTATGGTTGTACGTACACCATAGGATAGGTATCTAACGAAGTATGCGAATGGTATGATCCATATGGTATTGAATATTGGTGTCTTAATGAATCCAAAGATTATAGCTACAGCTACAACTGTTCCTGGTAGAGCATAGGGTACTGAGGATAACCAGTCAAGGAATAATCTACCTCTTATTCTAGTCTTAACTATTATGTAAGCTAATAATGCTCCAAAGAGGGTTATTACTGTAGCGGAGATTAATGCTGAGAAAAGACTAATTCTTACAGCTATCGTGGTATCCCTATCTACAAATAATACTTTTCTAAAGTTCTCTAAGGTTAGATTGTTGGGGTCTAAGGGTGATCCTGCTATATTCTTTAAGAAGGCACTTATAATTAAGGATATTAATGGAATGACTGAGGCTAAAATTAAGAATACGAGAAGCAATACTAATATTGGGATCCTCCATTTACCAAGGAGGGCTACTGAAGGCCTAGCAGTTCTACCAGTTATTGTAGTAAACTTCTTCCCCTTAAATGCTCTCCTTTGTATAAAGAGTGCAATACCAGTAATCAATAGTAGTATCATAGAGTATGCTGTTGCTCTATCTAAGTCTGGTATTGCAAGTACAGAGTATATTTTAGTAGTTAAAACATAGTATCTTGCTCTTTCGCCTATTAATGCTGGAATGCCGAAGTTAGCACATGCAGCAACAAAGGTTAACAAGGCTCCTGATGTAATACTAGGTGTCACTAATGGTAATGTTATGTCCTTAGCCACCTTGAGCATTCTAGCTCCACTCATTCTAGCAGCTTCTTCAAGTGATGGATCCATTTGTTCCAAAGCAGCTCTTGTGGTTAGAAATACGTAGACATAGTATCTTAATGACATGACTAATACTAAGCCCCAAAAGCTATAGATGTTAACTATATCTCCGAAGCCTAAAGCCCTAGATATTCTATTAATGTAGCCTATATATGGTGCCGCTAGCTGAATCCAGGCTATAGCTCCAATGTAGGGTGGAAATATGAATGGTAAGATGGCTAAGGTCTTAATCAAATTCTTTAATGGGATATCAGTACGTGTAACAATCCAGGCTAGGGGTACACCTACAAGTATAGAGAATAATGTTGCGAGTACACCTAATTTAAGAGTGTTCAATGTGTACTCTAAAGTGTGGGGGTCTTCAATCATCTTCTTATACGCGCCTAGAGTAAGTTGGCTCCCTGTAAATAAGCTCCTGTAAATGAGCATGAAGAGCGGGTAAGCTACAGTAATTATCAAGGTAATTATGGCCGTAACCCAGATAATGTATGTAAGGTTTAAGTATCTCCTCATATCCCCATAAGCGGACATGATTTAAACCTTACATTAGGGGGTATGTTATGAGGTAAGGAAAAAAGTATGTACAATGGTTTTTAACCTTTTAGCATTATCTCTTCGAATGTACTTCTAACGGTTTCCAACTCCCTGGCTAGCTCGTCCCAGTCGATGTTCAGTTTGGGTACCTTGTCTAGTGATGGTACTCCCTCCGGTGGTGCTATGTCGGAACGTCCTGGTATTACTCCCAATTCAGCTAGCTTTTTCTGAACCTCCTCTGATAGCATGTATTCTACAAAGATCTTGGCTGCTTCTGGGTATGGTGTATCCTTCATTATAGCTATTGGACTTGGTATTATTACTATGCCCTCCTCTGGAAAGAGGTACTTTACTGATACCCCTTCCCCTGCTGCCTTCCTGACCATGTAGTCTAGTGTGACTCCAATAGGACACTCCTTATTGACTATGTTGTTTAAGACCACAGTGTTACTCTTTAAGACTATGACTCCATTAGCTCTCAGTTTCTTGAAGAAGTCCCAGCCATACTTTTTAGATAAGGCGTAAACGTTTGCTACTGCTGATCCAGAGTATAGTGGGTTTGGTATTGCACACCAGCCTTCACCAGTCTTCCATGGGTCTGGTAGGTTCTTTCTATAGTTGGGGTCTATTAGGTCAGTCCACCTCTTAGGTAGTGTCTTCACTAGTTCAGTATTGTATGCTATTACTGGTATTATTATACGTCCTGCCCACCAGTATCCATCTGGATCTCTGAATGGTATCTTATCAGCTACGCTAGGAGTATACTTCATTAATAGTCCTTTATTCTTTAAGTCTATTATTCCACTAGGATCGGCAACCCATATTACATCACATATTATCTTGTCAGCTTCTATTTCTGCGTAAAGTTTTGCTAAAATCTTGGTTGTACCTTGCCTTATCAGGTTAACCTTTATGTTAGGATATTTCTTATTGAACATTTCAACGAGCTCTACAGCTATAGGCTTTGGTATTGAAGTGTAAAAGTCTATTTTACCTGTTATCTCTTCTGGTTTCTTCTGTTGAAACATGAAATAGTATACTCCCGCAACAACAGCAATGATAACGATTACCGCTAGAAGAACCGCTAACGCGGTTTTACTCAATTTATTCACCCGTGAATATTTTCTTTCACTGGCGAGTTAAAAAGCTTTTTGATAACATGTAAACCTAAGTATATCTAGTGAAGATATAATATCCTCAACTATATTAGAATATGAGCTTTCTATACTACTAAGGTATTTAGGAGAGATTACTCTAATATAATATGAGGTTTGGAAAGTGACAGAACTTATTGAAAGAGAAAAGACAGGTTTCAAGGTACTAGATGAAATATTAGAAGGAGGATTTCCTAGACCCGCAAGTGTTCTACTCATAGGCCCCATAGGTACGAACAAGAACACTATATCACAACAGTTCATGTGGCAAGGGCTAAAGCTTGGACAGAAAGCTATCTACATAACTGTTGACACATTACCTAAGGACATTATTGAAAATATGTTAAAGTACGGTTGGGATGTAAGACCATACATAGAGAGAGGACAACTAGTTTTTGTTGATGGTTTCTCCTCTAGAGTAGGACTCGAAAGTCACGCACGGTACATCATAGAAAATCCATTCGATATAGACGACGTCCTTAGAACAGTGTTTATTGCAGAACAAGAGGTCTTTGGCTCTGAAGGACATGGCCGATTGGTATTTACTCATCTTTCAACAATAATGTTCTGCTGGAATAGACGTGAAATAATGAAGTTTATTGAACGTATGCATGCGGAAGCAAGAAAATTCAATAGTATATACATGCTAGTTTACAGTGAAGGCGTTCGAAACAAGTACATAGAGACATTCATAAAGCAATTGCCGGATGTAGTTATCGCCCTATCTAAGGAATGGGTTAATGGAAGAGCACAAAGGTATATATGGATAGAGAAATGTCTAAAAACAAGATACCCTAAGGAGAAAATGATATTCCATACAACAGAGTATGGCATTGAAATAGAGTACCCAAGAGCACGTACATACTAGGTTTAGGAGGAGTATGTATGAGAGAGGATTTGTTAAAGAAGTTAATGCTCTTCGGCTTAAACCAATATGAAGCTAAGGCCTATATGGCTCTTGTTCTTAGAGGCACAGCTACCGCTAGCGAACTCAGTGATATAAGTGGAGTACCATACACTAGAGTTTACGACGTATTATCATCACTTGAGAGTAAAGGTTTTGTAGTAACCATACCTGGTAAGCCCATAAGATATCGTGCAATACATCCCAAACAGGCTCTAGAAGGTGTAAGGAAGCTTATAGAAGAAGAGTACCAAAATAAACTAAAAGAATTAGACATAGCTTCAAGAGACCTCCTAGAATACCTTACTCCCTTATATGAGAAAGCTCCACCAGGAGTAAAAGAGGCTCTAATCTTTATAAGAGGGAGATTATCCATTGAAAACATATTCTTCCTACTCTTAGAGGAAAGTAGTAGTGAAATATTTCTAATCTTAACACCAAACACTCTCCTACGGTTCATTAATCATGAACCGAGCCTCACATCGATATTTAGTAAGAGAAAGAAGACAAAGTTTAAGCTAATAGTATTAGGAAATTATCTACCTGTAAAGATCGAAGCTGAAAATGTAGATGTAAAACTAGTAGATATGAAGCTAAACATAGGTGTAGCTATAGTTAACGAAACAGTATTAATATTTGAATCTATACCGGATGACTTAACCTCGTCTTCACCTTACGATAACGGCTTTATGGTTAAGAATAGTAGTTTCGCTAACTTCATAAAAGCATTAGCATTCTCGGTCAAACCTACATAACGTATTACTTATTTTACAAAATCTACTATTCTCCTTAATCCTTCTGCTACTTCCGTCTGTGGATAAAGTTTAACGAAAGGCTCTCTTAGCAAATATGTCTTGAGAACTAATTTGCTA
>CAYXRT010000053.1:0-8997 GCA_964467535.1 uncultured Desulfurococcales archaeon | reverse complement strand
CTTTCAATTCTATTTATTAGATTCCTAGATCCCTATGACTTAAGGCAATACATTAAGCTTCTCACTAACTTTCAATTCTATTTATTAGATTCATTGCTAAGAAGCTTGGAGTTGATGAAAGGCTAGTATATATTCTTTCAATTCTATTTATTAGATTCTTGGCGGTGGAGCTGGCTTAGGCATAAGCTTTTCAACTGGTGTTGCTTTCAATTCTATTTATTAGATTCCTTAATTCTGAAGTCGCCGGTTATTGCACCTACGGCTTTATAGCCTTTCAATTCTATTTATTAGATTCCATGTTGCATTAAAGATACGATTTGACCCATTCACAGGAAAAACTTTCAATTCTATTTATTAGATTCCCTCAGCGTGTCTATCCACTCCCTCTGCCTCCTGAAGTCCCAGCTTTCAATTCTATTTATTAGATTCCGATGAAGCAGAATACATTTCCAAAATCCAAGCATCTAAATTCTTTCAATTCTATTTATTAGATTCCTCTTGAATCCCTTGGTTATCCTAAAGACTTATTCTTTACATGCTTTCAATTCTATTTATTAGATTCCCATAGGCTGGTGTTCAAGGCTACTGAGCGGAGGATACCTGAGCTTTCAATTCTATTTATTAGATTCCTCGAGTACCAGTTCATAGAGAAATACGCTGATGAAACAGCTCTTTCAATTCTATTTATTAGATTCCTCATTACCAAGCCTTAATGCTAATGGCTATCAAAGACTTGGCTTTCAATTCTATTTATTAGATTCCATGATACATTTCTGCAATTACTCTAGCGTCAACTCCACCACATACTTTCAATTCTATTTATTAGATTCCTCTACCATGTTGAGTAACTATTATTTCAGCTCCTTCACGTTCCTTTCAATTCTATTTATTAGATTCCACCGATGGAATAAGAAACATGGTGGTATGGCTAGCGATTCCTTTCAATTCTATTTATTAGATTCCCAACGAAGGAAAGAATTCCATAGGCTTGCTGAGAAGTTGCTTTCAATTCTATTTATTAGATTCCTTAGTGAAATAGATACTGAGGCAATAGGGTTCATAGTTCTGCTTTCAATTCTATTTATTAGATTCCTTTATGCATTTAGAGGGCTTAGGATTTAATAGGGTTATGGTGACTTTCAATTCTATTTATTAGATTCCTATAGGGAATTAATTGAAGAAATGATAGGAAACCTACATGACTTTCAATTCTATTTATTAGATTCCTCTTGGGCGATCATGTTGCTAAACAAATTCATTGTGGTACTTTCAATTCTATTTATTAGATTCCCGAGGCAAAGAGTGAGGCCAAAGCAGAAGTAAACATTGACTATCTTTCAATTCTATTTATTAGATTCCACATTAATGACTTTCCTTGATAGTATTCAAGATAACCTGCTTTCAATTCTATTTATTAGATTCCTGGTGGATAGCCCTAGACAGAGACCCATGCCTAGAATGCCTTTCAATTCTATTTATTAGATTCCGGATGGCAAACTTGCAGAAGATACTTTAGACTAAAGAGGGGTGACTTTCAATTCTATTTATTAGATTCCCAGGGTTTCTTGTTTCGCCTTTTCGGTTCTTTGTTTTAGTTCTTCCTTTCAATTCTATTTATTAGATTCTGAAGCCCCAGGTTACGGCTTTTGGTGGCGGCGGTGATCCCGCTGGCTTTCAATTCTATTTATTAGATTCCCATAATACCTTATATACCAGTAACACCAAAAATACTACTCGGTGACTTTCAATTCTATTTATTAGATTCTAAAAAGAGAATTCAACATAAAATACAAACAAATTAAAACTTTCAATTCTATTTATTAGATTCCTAATACTAACATTCAAGAAAATAAAGGAAGGATACCAATTTCTCTTTCAATTCTATTTATTAGATTCTTACAGAGGTATACCATGTCTATGAAGTCTCAGTACATGATACTTTCAATTCTATTTATTAGATTCCAAATTCAAGCTCGGCTTACCATTAACACTTCCTGAAGTTCTTTCAATTCTATTTATTAGATTCTATAGGTGTCCGTTTAGGAGGGCTAACGTGATACTGGTACCCTTTCTTTCAATTCTATTTATTAGATTCACGAACTCCACCGCCCAGCAGGAAATGAATGTATCACAGAATTCCTTTCAATTCTATTTATTAGATTCATGGGTTAAGGGTGAAGGAGGAGCACCAGCAGCAGCACCTGGTCTTTCAATTCTATTTATTAGATTCCTTAAACTGAAGATGTTTACTGGGCAGGTTGCTGAGGAAAGAACTCTTTCAATTCTATTTATTAGATTCTGAAGCAGTTGAAGAATTGAAGAGGAAGGCCCCAGAGCTAGCCGACTTTCAATTCTATTTATTAGATTCAATGTATATTAATAGACTATGTAGAAGATTAGGCTATAATCCAACTTTCAATTCTATTTATTAGATTCGCTAGTTCAAGGCATGGTTTACCTTCATCAATAGTACGCTTTCAATTCTATTTATTAGATTCCGACACTCTACTAGGCTACATACTAAACTCAACACCAATAGAAGTCTTTCAATTCTATTTATTAGATTCAGATTATGTTAAAGCTCATAGCGGTACATTAAACCCAGAAGCATATCTTTCAATTCTATTTATTAGATTCATAGTAAAGTTAACGGAAAAGGGATTAGAATTGCTGCTTATCTATCTTTCAATTCTATTTATTAGATTCCGGAAACAGCTATGGAACATGCTAGAAGAGAAGCTGAAGAATCTTTCAATTCTATTTATTAGATTCTGTATAAGGTTATGGTCTTATTGGGGCGATCACCATCATCATACTTTCAATTCTATTTATTAGATTCACCACCTGTATTCTTCCTCTATATCCTTTAGAGTATATCTTTCAATTCTATTTATTAGATTCCTGTGATAAAACAACATGGAATGAAATCCCAGAATGCATTCTTTCAATTCTATTTATTAGATTCGATGTTGAGAAGAAATTATGGACTATGCTAAATGGAGGTAATGAATATCTTTCAATTCTATTTATTAGATTCAAACCCTGTTTGTACTTTCTTATGTTCTAGACTGCTAGCATTCCTTTCAATTCTATTTATTAGATTCTTATACAATCCCAATAGATTCCCATTGAGCGAAGGTGAATTACTTTCAATTCTATTTATTAGATTCATCATTAAACTTTACTGCCACCACTACTGGTACAAGTTTTGTCCTTTCAATTCTATTTATTAGATTCAAAACTCAGCATCATACCTAGGACACAATTCACGCAAAGGACAACCTTTCAATTCTATTTATTAGATTCACTAGACCGTAATGGAGCTTTAAAGATCATAGAATACGCAAAACTTTCAATTCTATTTATTAGATTCAAAAAAGAATTTATGAAGTATATGAATCTCTTAAGAAACTTCTTGCTTTCAATTCTATTTATTAGATTCTTAGGTGAAAAACTGGGTGAATTAGAGGATAGGTATGGAATTGCTTTCAATTCTATTTATTAGATTCAAAGGCAAATCAATATACCATGCAGTAAGGAAAATGAAAAAACATGCTTTCAATTCTATTTATTAGATTCAAGGAATAAGAAGTTATCATCTGTTAAGATTGCTAGAATGTCTAGTCTTTCAATTCTATTTATTAGATTCGTTCAAAATACAACAACACCTACATCAAATGATTGGATACTTACTTTCAATTCTATTTATTAGATTCTTACCTTAAGAAAAGGAATCAATTAGACATCATACTCTGTGGTAGCTTTCAATTCTATTTATTAGATTCTGAGTCTTGGGTTTTATGGTTGATGTCCATTGGATGTTCATTTCTATTTCATTATAGTTTACATGAGATCAAATATTTAAATTTTTCTGTTTATTTGGGTCTGGTAATACTCTTTGGTTATGATTTTGAAGTAGTATTTGCTTCATGTGATGTGGGTCACCTTGGGCTATGGTGATGTTTTATGTACTCTGCTTCTTTATCTTGATCGAGAATGTTGTTGATGCTTATGTACCGGTAGGTTTAAAAAGGGTTTATATATTATCACCATAAGTTAAGGTGACGCTTCAAGTAATACTATTATTTTATTGCATTGTCTATTTTATGCAATGGTAGTTTATAAATAGTTTATTGTTGTTTATATAGTTGTGGTGTTAGTATTTGTGTCCATTTCGTTGGATAAAGTCCTGCTTTTCTCCCCTTCTGTACTACTAGTAGTTTCCTTAGCCTTGTTAATGAGTTTCTTATAGTTCTAACTGATTTTCCTTGCCTAGCTGCTAACTCCTCTATTGTTATTCCTGGATTCATAATTATTTCTCTTAATATGCTTTGTTCTTCTATTGTTAATGGTTTTTCTAGGTATTCAAATAATTCTTTTGGTATTTTTACTTCATTTACATCTCCTGCTTCTGGTTGAACATATATATCTGCTTTAATGTTCATTACCAAAAGAGCTGTTAATACTAATACTCCTAGTGCCCTCATACCACCACTTAAATCTACTATAAATGGTTCTTGCTTACCACTTAATACATCAACTATTATCTTTAATGCCTCAGGAGTTGACGCTAATGGTACTTCTACTAATTCTGGATACTTTAACCTAACACTCCTAGTATATCCAACCAATCCTTCAAACGCTCTCTTAACAGCACCTTGAATAGGCTTAACAGTAAATACAATAATATCATCATCTACTGATGCACTACTCTGATGTAACCTCCTAACTATATGATCTTCATGAAATCCCAAAGTAAATACAAATGTTACCAGACCCCTCCACCTATAATTAACATACCATCTTAACCTATAAAGAGTATTATCATTCCTTACACAATTTCATTATATTGGTTTAAATACATATTTTACCTCTCCTTACACTATATCCTTCCTAGATAATCTTGAATCAGAAGAAGTTTAAACTTAGGTATGGTAGGTGGATTCTTAGGCAGAAATATGTAGGAAAACCATATTTAAGTGTTGGTAGGTGGATTCTCATTAATAAGAAGGTAAAGGAGAAGAGTATTAGGGATTAATATGGTTGTTCATGTTAAGCTTAGGGTAAGGCCCATAGGTAAGAACATTATTAGGGAGTATGTAGTCTTAGTAAATGGTGGTGCTCATAGCCCTGAACCCGTTCTTGTAGTTGATGAAAATATTGCTAGAGAGCTAGGGTTTACAAGTGGTGAAGTTGTAGAAGCTTCTGTAGCTGATTCTAGAAGAAGAGTTTACTTGGTTAAGAATGCTATTGAATTAACACTTATAGGTAATGGTGAAGAGCTTACAAGTATAAGAGCTCATCTCGTAATACATCCCGGCCTAGAAGAACCATTAATAACGGATACTACAATAGATGCTCTAGGAATACAAGTTTTAAGTTTTGGAAAAGGGTTATGGAGGCATTTAAGTGATCCTCCAAGTAAGGTTAGGAAAAGCGCTAAACCCATATCTGATGTAGACTGATTTTCTAATAAATAATCTTCACCATAACTTATTGTGAATCATGATATGTATAGCGGTATTTAGTTCACCTTAGCTTATGGTGATGGATGTTTTCAGATATTTATGGTTTTTCTGATTAAATTCCTTAACTATTATTGTCTTCGGGTGTGGAGGAAAGTGCCTGTACCTAGCTTCGCCATTACAAGGTATTTAAGGAGACTTCACTTATTAAGGTATAAGGATCCTATTGATGAAGAGTTTAGGGGTTGGAATTGGAGTAGACCTCCTATTAAGCCTCGTGCATATCTAGGATTATCTATTAGTGAGCTTACTCATCCCTGTAAGACTAAGAGATATGTTTGGCTTAAGAGGATGGAAGGTGTTAAGCCTAAGCCTAATAATGGGCTTATAGTTGGTGCTATAGTCCATGAAGTTATTAGTAAGGTTATAGTTATTGTTAGTAAGCATGTCTATGACTCTTTTAAGCCTTGGAAGTGTATTAGTGAGGTAAGAGATGCTGTCCTTAAGATTGTTAAGGATCATGAGGTAAATGATGAAGGTATTAGGGATTGGCTTATTGATATAGCTGAATATATAACCCTACAGCTAATAGCTGATGCATCATGGAATTCTATTGGAGCTGGTATAGGTCCTTGGATGCCATGGCATAGTGAAGTTAAAGTTGATGGATCACTTATAGGCTTATCTAAAGATCTTAGAGTTGATGCATTAGTTAATGGTAGCGTTATTGTAGAGTTTAAGGTTACAAAGCCTAGACCTGAATATAGGCTTTCACTAGCAGGTTATGCTCTAGCTATTGAATCTAACTGGGAAATACCAATAGATTATGGTATGCTAATATACATTAATGGTGTTGGAAGAAGCCCTAAAATAACCATAGACCCCATATTTATATCTAATGACCTTAGAAGAGATTTTCTTGAAGTAAGAGATGAAGTTATAGACATGTTATTATCTGAAAGAGAACCACCCGTATCAAGTAATTGTCCTAGCAATTGTCCATTCAAACACATTTGCAGGGGTGAAGAATATGCTTAAAAGCATAGTTATATCAGGTTATGGAGTAACCGTTGGATATAGTAAGGGATGTTTAACTATTAGGGAAGGTAAAGGTGGAAGCAATTATAAGGTTTCATTAGCTGACTTAGATCAAGTCATTATAGCTACTAGTGGTGTTAAGATTACCTCAAAGGCTATTAGAGCTTTAATAGATTATGGTGTTGACCTCGTAGTTTTAGATTCAAGAGGATACCCCATAGCTAGATTATATCCACCATACATTAGCCGTACTGTTGATACTCGTAGAAAACAATACCTACTATACTATGACCTAGACTATGCTAGGAAAATAATTATTGAAATAGCTTACTGTAAAATTAGAAATCAATTAGAATACCTTAGGAAATTATATTCTAGGCTTAGAATAGATGAGTTGAGAGAAGCAGTTACAAGTATTAAGGAATATTTAAGTGAACTCCTTTCAATTAATGCTAATAGCCTTAAAGAACTTAGACGTAAAGTTATACAAGTTGAAGCTAAGGCAGCACATACCTATTGGTCAAATATAGCACTAATACTTCCAGAAGATGTAGGTTTCCCAGGTAGAAATCATGATTCAAGTGACCTAGTTAATATCCTACTAAACTACTCTTATAGCATATTGTACTCTACTTGTTGGAAAGCTATTACATTAGCTGGCCTAGATCCTTATGCAGGATTCTTACACGTTGATAGAAGTGGTAAGCCTGTCCTTGTATTTGACTTTATTGAAATGTTTAGAGTTGTAGCAGTAGACCATGTCATAATAGGTCTAGTTACTAGTGGTTGGAGAACGAGAATAGATAATGGATTATTATCACCTGAAGCTAGAAGCTATATCTGTAAACTAATCTTAGAAAATCTTAAGAAGAAGTATAAGTGTGTGTATTGGGATGATAGGTTAGAGCTTATTCAATGGATTAAAAGAACTACATATAATTTAGCTGATTCTATTAGGTCTAGGTCAAAGTTTAAGGGATTCATTGTAAGGTGGTAAATATGAAAGTTCTCGTTATATATGATATTAGCTGTGATAAGCATAGAGCTAAGCTTGCTGAAGAACTTGAAATGCTTGGGTTAGCGAGAATACAGCGTTCAGCATTCATAGGAGTAGTAAATCAATATAAGCTAAAGGATATTGAGAAGGCTGTAAAGATGTGGGCTAGAGGTGAAGACGATATAGTACACATTATACCACTATGTGAAAATGACTATAGGAAGATGAAGGTTCATGGAATTCCATGGTATCTTAAACGTAGTAAGAGGATTAGAGGTGTACTAGTTGTTTAGGCTTAACATAGACTACGAATACGTAACTGCAATCGATGTTAAGGAGTATACCTATTGCCCAATGATACCATGGATTATGTATAACTTTGACGTAACAATACCACCAACAATAAGCATGAAATATTCAAGTATAGATGTTGAAGAAAAAGAAGCTATAGCTAAAAAACTTAAACTACCAAAACCATGGATATTTGAAGGTAAATTCATTAATAGAAAATACAAGGCTATGGGAATAGTTGATATAGTTGCAGGTGATAAGAGAGTCATCGTTGTAGAAGTTAAGAAAAATTATAGGAAATTCTATGACCACTTTAAGGTACAGTTAATGTTCTATGCATGGCTAGTTAACTCAACATATAAACCTGTACATAAAGCAGTACTTGTACTTGGAAAAAAGGCCATCGAATATGAAGTAACAGATAGAGATCTTGAAAAGATAAGAAGAATAATACGTAAAATTAGGGAAATTAGATCAAAAGAAAAACCACCTATAATAAACCAAATACCACAAAAATGTAATAACTGCTGGTATAGGAGATACTGTCCAAATACAATATACGATTAATTAGATAAATGAATTTAAACTAGATGAAGTTAGTAGGTTATTCTTTAGCTTCTTTAGTTAATAAAGGCTTAGGAGATTAAGGTCTTATATGTATAGAGTATGTATATTGTTTATCTGTGAGTAAAATTAGGTCATCGCCTAGTATGTTTCTCTCTTTTCACTTGGTCTTAACTTTTCCTTTGGCTCCCACCTGAACCTCCATAACCCTCTACCAAATGATTCAACAGCTATTTCAAGTTCTTCTGCAAGCATATCATTAATTAAAGGTTCATCAGCTATTGGTGAGACCATGATATCAGTTAAAACTTCTTTTGATTCAACATCACCTGCTATTACTTTAACTAAAGCTTTTCTCGGATAATACCATACACGTAGAGGACCACCAGCAGTTTCAAGCATAGCTTCATATGCTTGTTCAGGAGGCCATAAACCTAGCTTACGAGCTATTGATATGGGTATTAGTAGTTGTGGTGTTGGAGCTTCATAACCACTATTGAGTAAAGCAACAACATCAATATACCTATCATACACTCTTACCCTTAACTTTAATCTTACCGCCATAACTAACAACCTTTATCCTACCAATCCTACCAATAACCCTAAACCTAATCCTACCAACAAAAACCCTCTTATCAAACT
>CAYXRT010000052.1:0-9663 GCA_964467535.1 uncultured Desulfurococcales archaeon | reverse complement strand
CAGTAATGAATAAATAAGAAGAATCTCCTTGAATTCTTTAGAGCTTGGCTCAGGTATTTGACTGCAAGATCGGTAACAAAATCGGCGTTCTTGTAAGGATTAAATATCATTTTTCTGTTTCGTGTCTTGTAATGCAGGAATTTGTATAGATTGAGCACGTCACTTCTTTTTATCATATTTTTAAGGTACCTGACGGCTTCAAAGAAACCCGTCTCATGTATTGATGAATAGATCTTGAATCCTTTCTTATGCCATCTCTCTAAGAAGTCTATACCAATAGTGAACCAGTCTCTGGCATAAAGTATCTCACTTAATGTATTTAATGATCTTGCCCTATTGAGTTCATGAACGCTTATCCTCGGCCCGTGATTAATTATGCCATGAGTTAATGGATGTAAGCCTGTAAAGATTGTTGTAAGTGATGGATCAGTGGCATTGGTTAATGAGTATGCATTACTGAATATCATTCCTCTAGCGTGTAATTTGCCTAGGTTTTCTGCTAGACCATGTATTATAGCATGTTCCAGGAAATCCGTCCTTAATGCATCGATAACTATTAATATAATACCCTTAACTACATAAGGAGAATAAAACATAAATATCGCCATTAACGGTTATGTTTGTTTTTATACATATTATGGAACATATTACTAATGGAACATTTTCTATAGCATTATTAGTTCGTCTTTGTAAGGGATCCAGCCAAAGATACAAAGCTTACTCCCTCTTTAATGATTAAATTAACTATATTCTATATAAGATCTTGCCTCCTCTAAGAAAAGTTAATATAAAGTCTTTAACTATAAAATCAATGCCCTATTAAGCATATTAATTATCATGATATCTAAATACTAGGAAAATTAAGTTGTATTTTAAGGGAGGGGTTCATGAAGAAAATATTTAATAAACTAATTAAGAGCATGATTATGAATTACAAGGTCTTACAAAATTGGTGGGCTCCATATTTAGTTAAAATAGGACTAATCAGAGAAACTACTTTAAGATTCAAGAATAATCTAAGGTATAAATTAACTCCACTAAATTGGCGGGAATTTCTATTAGTTAGAGGTTTTATATATAGAGGATACAATGTAAATAGGCTAAACAATGAATGGATTCTGATAATAAATGACATTAAGCTTCTTATTCCTAAGCTAGAGCTTATTTGGCCGGTAATTGTAGAACCTTATGAGAAGATATATCCTCCTCTATATTTTAAAGGCAAAAGGGTATTAGATATTGGAGCATTTATCGGTGATACACCTATCTTATTTGTAAAGAGATATAAGGCAAAGCAAGTAATAGCATATGAGCCTCATCCGTTATATTATAGTATCCTGACTAAAAATATAAAATTAAATGATGTAGAAGATAAAGTAATACCTATAAATAAGGCAATAATGGATATTAGAACTAAGGCACATATAGAGGATGCAGGATCTTCATCAAGAATTATACCCAGTAAGGAAGGATCAATCACATGTGAAACATTAAATGACGCCCTACTTACATGGAATGTAAATGTAGTGAAAATGGATTGCGAAGGTTGCGAACATAAAGTCATACCTACTACATCACCTCGTCTATTAAATAACCTAGAGGCATTAATAGTAGAGATACATGGTAAACCTAACAAGATAATACAATATATCGAAGGTAACACTTCATTAAAGCTAGTATCATTAGTAAGACATCCTGCATTAGAATACTTGAAGCTATCTGAAGAAATCTATGTCACAATATTTATTAATAAGAACAAGCTAAATACTAAAATGACGTAGTAAAGGCTACTGTTGCATTAATACATAATTAATCGTTCGGGGAGATATGTGGAGAAACAACCTCATGTAACAATAATTGTACTAAATTACAATGGACTGAGAAAGTTAGGAAATATATTAAAATCATGTATAAAATCGATTCTTGAGACTAATTATGATAACTTCACCGTAATTTTTACCGACAACGGCTCTACAGATAATAGCGTTCAATTCATACAAACAGAATTTCCTAGTGAACGCAAGCTAAAGATATTACCATTACCAAGAAATTATGGTTATGCAGGAGGTAACAATAGGGCAGCCATGCATGCTAAAATGATAAATCCGGAGACGAAATACTTAGCCTTTGTAAATAACGATGTAATAGTCAAGCCAGACTGGCTAAGAAAGCTTGTGAATTTTATGGGGAGAAGGAGATACATAGGTGCCCTTCAACCTCTCATCTTATATCCTGATGGTAGAATTCAAGCAGCTGGGTGGATCATAGGAAAATGCGGTTCGCCTTTTCCACTTTATAATGGTGTCACACTAGAGGAGTTAAATGAAGTTCTTGGGACTAGAGAGTACATCTTCCCATTTTATGTTTATGGAGCATGTTTCATTACTCCTAGCAAAATCTTCTATGAAACTGGAGGATTCGATGAGAATTTCTTCTTATATTGTGAAGAATTAGACTATTGTTGGAGACTTTGGAAGCTCGGATACGCTTCTGCATGCCTTCTTAATACTCATGTATATCACTATGAGAGTCTTACAATAGGCAAATACAGTTCAATTGAGGGGTATTATAATACTAGGAACACTATTTGGACAATGGTAAAGAATGAGGAAGATCTTGTGAGGGGGCTACTTCACGTCCTGCTCTTTATCTTAATAAATATTCATATAAAATGTCTGAGATTAAAGTTACCTCTAAAATACAAGCTTTCTGTACTAAGAGGTATGCTATCAGCGTTTAAGGAGCTAAGGAGAGCACTATACAAGAGGCCTCTTAATAGAAGTCTGTTTAATCGGTATTTAATCCTTAAGGACATGTATCACGACGAATTATTGATATTGCCCATGAGATCACTCGCAGATAGGCTGATAAAGCGCTGGCTTCTTAAGAGACGATAGTTTATTGACGTCTCATGTAATATATGTTTTCTTCCATGTTTAGCTTAGAGACTTCAGATTTCTCTGAGCTACGAGACATAACTTGTCAATAAAATCAAAATCATATTTTAATATAGATTAATACAATTATACTGGATAACTTCAACTTTTATGGCTATCAATTCTACCTTCTCAATAATTCTTCATAAATTTCTCTTAATCTTGTAGCTGATGACCCCCATGAGAACTTTTTAGCTCTCATTAGAGCTTTTTTTGTTAAATAGCCTCTTAGATTTTCGTCTCTTAGTAATAATAGTAATGCATTTTTCCAGAGCTTGTAATTTAGTGGTTCGTCGATTAATATTCCCGCATCACCTACAACCTCAGGTATGGATGAGACTTTAGGTGCTACAACTGGTATACCGCATGCTAATGCTTCAAGACACGGGATTCCGAATCCTTCATAAAGGGTTGGGAATACGAATACGTCTGCAGCATTATAAATAAGAGGTAGCATAGCATCTGTAGGATTGTAGATGACCTTTACTTTTCTGCTATTTAACTTAAGAAGTTTAAAGGGGCCTGCAAGAATAAAGATTGCATTACTAATTTCCTTAATGGCTTTAATAAGTACTCTTAAGGGTATTGCTCGTTTGGGCTCCGCTGAACCGACATATAATATTATACTTTTATCTTCTGGTAAGCCTAGCTTTGCCCTAGCCTTAAGCTTATCAAACGGTTTAAACATTTCATGATCTACACCAGGGTATATTACATGGATTTTATTCTTTAACAGCCCTAATTTATTAATTAAATCATTCTTTGTGCTTTCAGATGGAGTAATTAAAATTGTACACTTTCTCCATAGTTTAGTGAGTTCAGGTAATAAATGCCATCTATCGGGATAAAGGCTTTTATATAGGATGGGTATGATGTCATGAATTGTAGCTATTGTTTTAACCCTTGCAATAAATCCTGCACGTAAAGCTCCTGGGGATAGATGATTAAATGTGTGAAGTATCCTATATCTTTTAACTATACGCATTAGCCTAAATGGAGCAAATATCCTTTGATTAATTGTACGAGATAATACTGGAAAACGGATAGCGTAAATACTCTTTAAGTTTAGGTTGAGCTTCTTACTCATAAACATTAACTGTCTATATACATACCGTCTTTCTGCATGGGGATCAAACCATATAGTACATAAATTAATGTTGAGCCTCGCTATCAACTCGCAACCGTATCTGAACATTCCTACGCTCATAGGCATTTCAAAGACTGCTAAAACGTCCATTTTAGCTCCTTAATAAACTACGTGTGGTGATTTTTAAATATTAAAAAGTATACATTAAATGAAAGGAGGAACCATATAGCATGAGGATAGCTGTTGTTAGTCGTGGTTGGTGGCCTAGTATCAAGGGTGGTTCAGAAAAGTTTATTTCAAAGATAGCTGAAGGTCTATGTGATCGAGGTCATGAAGTCATTGGTGTTACTAGGTGGATTCATGGATTTCCTAAACCTGAGGCAAAGCATGAACTCATAATTATGGAAGTAAGTAAAGCTAGGCCTTTAATTTCTAGCTTCCGTTTTTCTCGATGGGCGTCTAAAGTAGTTAATGAACTCGATGTTGACGTTGTACTAGTTAATAGCTATTGGGGTGAGATGTCTCCTATTTTCATAAAGAAGCCTTGTGTTGCGATAATTCATGACGTAGGCTTGTTCTCCTCTAGTGTTTCAGGTAGTTGGTGGAAAAATAAGTTAAGAGCTTTTGTTTTAAGGAACGTAGTTAAACGTGTTAAAGCTATTATCGTGCCTACAGAGATGGTGAAAAAAGATTTAGTGAAATACTTAAAGGTCAAGGAAGATAAAATCTATGTCTTAGGTTTTGAAGGTGTTGATGGCCCTTTTAAAAGAATTCATATTAAAAATGAGTGGTTTGATATAGTCCAGGTTGCTAGATTTGCCCCCAATAAAGGTCAACACATATTATTAAGAGCTTTCGGAGCTATAGCTAGTAAAATTCCCCAAGCCAGACTATGGCTTGTCGGTGGTCTTAGTCCGGGTCATTTAGACTACTTAAACGAGATACTACAAAATGTTAAAGAGCTTCAACAAATTATGGGAAAGGATAGGATTAAAGTTATAGTTGATGCCCCTACTATTGAAGAATATTACAAAATAGCTGATGTATGTGTTGTCCCTTCTATTGGTGAGGAAGGTTTTGGATTAACTATTTTAGAGTGTATGGCGTACGGTAAACCCGTAATTGCTAGTGATGTTTTTGTTGAAACGGGGGTAGCATCATATGATAGAGCAATAATAGTTCCAAGAAACGATCCTAAAGCCCTAGCTCACGCCATAATGAGTATCTATAAGAATAAAGAGTCAGCTGAAAAGATTGCATTGAGAGGCTTAGAATATGCTAAATCATACGATTGGGACAAAGTTACTAGAGTAATTGAAGAGGTTATATGTAAAGTATTATCTCAAAAACGTTAATTAATTTGTGTTCATATTTGTATCCCATATTTCCTTTTCACATAGTCCTTTAAAATTTTAGGATAATCGCCGTACTTTCTTTTGTCATAAGGTATTAGTTGTGTTAGAAATCTTTTTGCAAGCTTTTGAGCTGCTTCTTCAATGTCTGAAGTATTAAAGTCTTTTTGAATGGCTTGTCTAATATACTCCTCTAATGATATTTTTCTCTCTAATCCTTCTGCTCTCATTTTCCACCAGTAATGTTTATATAATAACCTTATTGGTGAACGTACAGTACATAAATGGAATGATAGGGGCTTTTTTATAATAATCATTTTATAGTACGTTAGTGGAGCTATTAGACTATCAAAGTGTTTAATCCACTTATATTTCAATTTGGGTGAGTATGTAAATAACCAATGTTCCCAATGTAGAGGTCTTTGAGGATGCTGATGAAATAAGTCTACATCTAGACATATGTGAGGCCAATATATAAGATAGTACTTTCTCTTATCTAAAGTTTCTAGTAAGTTCTTTATTGTTGGTGTGAGCTCTTCTCTTGCTATGAAATCTGCATCCCAATGTAGTATCCACTTATATTTAGACAACTTTAGTGCCAGATTTCTTGCCTTAACTAAATCTCCTGGAGGTATTCTTTCCATTCTTATATTTAACCCATATTCTTCCTTTAAGTTCTCTATATTTTGTGGTGTTTCATCTGTAGATGAGTCGATAACTATATATTCATCTACAAGGTCTTTTATTGACAGAAGTGATGGTTCAATCCATTCAGGGTCATTTCTTGTACATACCATTGCCGATATACCTTCAGGTCTTCCTATTTCTGTCGCTGAAGGGACTATTCCTAGTGAGAATGTTATGCCTGATATAATGTTCCTTGCTAATAAAACTCCTTTGAATCCTAATAAACGCCTTACGAACATTCTTATACTCAAGATCCTACCTTTTCAAAATATTTTCTATTAGCTCACCCCACCTACCTTTACTACAGATAATGTATTTTTCGGTCTTCTCGAGGATAGATAATAAAATTCTCCTTTCATTTATATCAAAGTCACGTATATCTTTAAAATCAGGATTAAAGAAGTTATAGGCTTGTAACACAGGATTTACGTACGGTCTAGGGAGAGAATATCTATTAATTCCTTGAACTATGTTTACAGCTTGTTCATTTGAAAGCTCTTCCACTTTTTCAGGACCATAGGCGAGTATACATGTGTGTGTAATATTCGCTTTTTCAAGGATTTTTGTATTACTTACTGCCTTCCATGTTTTTAACATGTATGGTTTAAGTATTTTCGTTGATCCAGGGATCTTTAATAGTTTTGATCTTATTCTTAAATTTAAGTTCTTCAATGTACCCAAGGAAACTACTTCAAGTATTTTAGAGTTAACAGCTGAAGCAATGGGATTTGCATATGCTATCCCATTCTTGTCCACAAGTAATGTATCGTCAGCTAGGTAACTATACCCTCTCTTCAAGAACCATAACGTTGTATAGGTCTTCCCAGTATTAGGCATTGCTGGCATTAATATAGTGATGATACCTTTAGAAACACATGCGGCATGAATCGCCACAAATCCTTTCCTTACATTAAGCAATGATAATGTACAACCTATTAAATCACGTAAGCTTCCTCTAGCTGATAACGATTTTTTTGCACAGAATTTTGTGGCAATTATCTTCGGAGAATCAGATCTAAGATCTTTTATTAACAGTTTATCGTTCATGAAGAATATCTTTCGTTCGTAATATACAAAGTCTTCTCCAAAACGTCCATAATACCACAGATCGGCTTTGACACAGCCAGAAGTATTGAATGATATATCTTTAACTATTTTAATTGATATTTTAGGACTATTTATCAAGATCCCGTCACCGTAAAGAGCTATTAGCTTATTTTAATAGAGCTGGTTTTAAATGTATTTGAAATACGTTACTTGTACTTCATGATTTTTAACTTTTAACGGATTAAGAGAAGGTTTATAACTTTCTTCTTTTTACCTGAAGCTACAGCTGATATGGAATACATAATGACGTCAAATATTATATGATGTGAGTAGGTTGAGTATCAAGGTTAGATATGCTACCATAGTGAATTACTCATCCAAGGTCCTTCACTTGGTTATTAGTGTTGGTTTTGTCGTAATTGTTACTCGTAAACTTTTACCAGAAGAGTTTGGTTTATGGGGTATTATTCTTGCATTAATAACAGTTATATCTACTCCTATGGATATTTGGCATTTTTGGATGCAGAGATTTCATGCCAGAAAGTTTAAAAAAGCCCTTTCAACTGCTTTAACGTTAAACATGTCTTACTTTATTATAGCCACATTTGCCTACTTTGCATTATCTTATTTATATGTTAGATTACTGGGTTGGGGATGGGAGTTCTTCCTCCTAGGTTATATTCAATTGCCAGTAGTTATTATATATCGTTTCCTATACAATGTAGCATTAATTGATAAACCTGAACTTACTGGCTATGCAAGTTTTATATTTGACATTTTTCGCCTAATGTTAGGATATATATTAGTGGTTATCTTTAAGCTAAAGCTCCATGGAGCGATCTTAACAGTTATTTTATCATTACTTCTTGTATCTATATTCCTGTGGTTTATGTTAAAAACCTCTAAAATTGAGTATGAGTTTCTAGGATTTGACAAAGGTCTAGCTAAGACCTGGTTTAAAGGGTCATATATACCATGTATAGGTATTATTACTAGAATGTTATATAATAGTGATAGACTTGTTGTTGGTGGAGTTGTCGGTGAAATTCCTACCGCTTTTCTTAATGCTGTTTATGTTTCTCGAAGTACTATTCAAGCGGGAGCTGGTGCTTTTACAGCCGGTCTTTATGCTAAGCTCCTACGTGAAAGAAATCCTAGAGATGTAGAGGATATTCTAAGACTTGCATTCTTGATAGGATTATTTATGTCCTCTACGTTTATTATTCTTGCTAAGCCTATCTTGTCATTTCTCAACCCAGTTTATATGATCGCTTCCTTTTTATTCATATTTGTTGTCTGTGAATCTTTCCTAAACATCTTGATAACAATTTTTTCAACTATTACTGTTGGCTGCGAAAGTATTGATATAAGACCTGATGTCAGCTTCAAGGACCTAATTAAGTCTCACTTATTTAAAGTTCCATTCGCTAGGTTTATTGCTTACTTAGCTGTATTGGTTTCAGGCATTATCATTCTTTATTATCTTAAATCTAATAATATTGAAAACCCTATAATTTATGCAGGTGTTTACGTTGTTTTATGGACTATGATTTCTCCTATTTTACTTATTGTTATGTATCGTTACGCTAAATCTATGTTGACGTTCAAGCTTCCTTGGCGTGATGTCATTGCATATGTTATTGCCTCTTTAGCATGCATTGTTTACTATGTCTTAAATGGTGTCCACAACATTGTTGTAGCCGTGTTTATGAAGGATGCCCCTATCCTTGGATTCCATGTTGTTATAGGAGGTCTTATTTATCTTGGTATAAGCTGGCTTCTTTCTCCATGGTTTAGATGGTTCCTTAGAAAAGGTATTGAGTATGTTAGGGCTAAAGCAAGCATGTTGATATCCTCATAGATGGTTATCTTATTTTATATTTTTATAAGTTATTGACGTATGTTTATGTAAGGTAGTGTTTTATGAAGAGGGTTTTGGTTTTAGGTCTAGGTTGGGTTGGTAGAGCTCTTTATGAAATTATTATTGAATGTAAAAGATTCAAAGTCTATGGATATGATGTTGATGCTTCTAGGACTGTTCATAGACTTAGTGAAATTCCTAGACCCATTAACGTATTACATATATGCTATCCCTATAGAGGTAAGGATGATTTCATAGAGTCTACTGTTAACTATATCAGAATGTTCAGTCCTGATATCGTTATTGTTAATTCTACCGTTGTTCCTGGTACAATCTTTGAGGTATACAGGAGAACAGGTGTTGATATTGTTCATGTTCCCGTTCGAGGTGTTCATAAGCGTATGAAGTGTCATTTAAGGTTTTGGACTTTATTTGTTGGTCCTATTAATGTGCGTGCTAGTTTAAAGGCCAAGGAATACCTAGAATCTCTCGGATTCAGAGTTAAGATTGTTAAGAGCCCCTTAGAAACTGAACTTGCTAAGCTATTTGAAACCGTTTATAGGGCTCTAATGATTACCTTTTGGCAGGAAATGCACCGGGTTGCTAAGAAGTTTGGAGCTGATATTAGCGTAATTGCCGAGTTTATTGCTGATACTCATAGGGTTCTTGGTGATAGACCTATCTATTACCCTG
>CAYXRT010000051.1:0-9804 GCA_964467535.1 uncultured Desulfurococcales archaeon | reverse complement strand
TATTTCCTCATGTACTTTGGTCTTAGTATGTTATGTTTCTTAGCGTAATCGCTTATATCTTTAGCGTTAACGTCTAGCCTTGATAGGCTAAAGAATAGCTGTTTTGGTAGCCATAGGTGTTCGCATCTCTTCTTACCACGATTCCAGTGGACATTAACCCTAACAGCCCTGCCTAGATCCACATAGCCTATTGGCTCAGGTCTTTCAACTCTAACCCTAAACCTATTAATGTTCCTCAAGAAATAGCATGCTTCCTCAAGCCTTACCCCACTATAATACATTACAATATATACTAGGTAGTAGTCCGGACTACGGTTCTTGAGGAAGCTTAGAGCATTTAAGACCTCATTTAATGCTACTTCACGGCTCTTAACCTTCCTTCTTTCCTCAACCCCAAGGCTACGCTTAACCAAGGCTTTAAGTCGCTCACGGGTATCAGTACCAAGCCTTCCCGTTTCCCAAAGATACTCAATAACCTTTGATAGAACGTTTCTATACCACTTATTCTTAATGAGGCTCGGTATCTGGTCTACTACGATAACTTGTGGTAGCTTATGGTAGTAGCTTTCATAGTCTCTTAGGGTCCTGGAGGAGACCTGCTTACCCAGCCATTTGCTGAAGGAACCCCAGTCGGGTAAAATCAGTTTACCACTAATGCCAGTATTGGATACCCCGTCATCACTGTGGCAAACCATAGCCATAAACTCACTTGCAGCCCGGCCTGCCACGCCGGAGATCCTGGATTCAAATCCCGGCCTTGTACCTTACAGGTCGCTGATTGCTATTCCTTGTAAATTGATATCGTAAGACCTGCTAGATCTGTTGCTATAGTTATTGAATTATGGTTTTGACTACATACTCTCTCCATATATGATATCGTTTCATGTGTTGCAGATAGAGTATTATATGCTATTACTACTGCTTCAGGGATTAGATACCTTTCTATTACCTTAAGGTAGTAATGATATTCATCTTTCTTGCCATCTATGAATACTAGTACTACGTATCTTTTATCATAGATAAACTTCTTAGCATCTTGACATATAATTTTTGTATATCTACTTAAGCCTAATTCCTTGATGACTTTTAGGGCAATTTACCCTATAGCATTTGCTATCTATAAAGACGACTTGAGCATTGCATTTCTTTAGCTGCATGTACTAGCCAAAGTGATGAAAAGCCTTTAATAGTACCATTTTCCATTTAGTATCCTTTCTTCGAGTTAGCATAAATTTTGCTAAACAATATAGAGTGTAAGTTGTATTATAGTGTATAGGCATTACTCCATCAGCTAATGAATTTCTATATACGATTGTCGCCTTCTTTAAAATTCTTCATTAAATCCTTCCTTAATGAAGGCGTCTATGTCACCATCTATTGGTAGCCAGGATTTTATAAAGCCTTTAATAGTAATTTCCTTCATGAGGCTTGGATATTTATAAACATAGGTTATGGAATTCGAGATCAGAATTAATGAATCATTATTTACATAGTCTAAAGTATTAGGCAATGTATTTTTATCGACTATATTTACATCTCCTAATACTACATCAGCTTCCTCTGAACCAGAGACCATTTTCGTCTTTATAGAAAACTCAGTTAAGTAGTATGCTATTAGCTTCTAAAGCTAAGATTTTTAGGTTCTGACCTATAGCTTTCATGAATTATAAAAAGATGTTAATTAAATAGAGTGCGTCTATGTATTTAGAATCATTCATTTCTTCTTCACTATGATGTTTGAAATAAATATCCCCATTAATATTTTTATGTTGTAGTTATAGGGAGTACTCACCCCTGATATTTTGATACTTTAATGATCCTGAAGATTAGTTATGTCATTTTAACTTTGAGGCATATTTTGAATATTATCTATGATTAAAACATGTTTATTTACCTAGAATTTCCTCAATGATGCATCTATAGACTTTTGTTATTTTAATTATTTGACTAATTTCATTGTATTCGTTAGGAGCATGAGCGACGTTTTCGACGCCTGGTCCTAGACATATTACTTGACTTTGAAGTATATTGGTATAATATACTGCATCGTTTCTTCCAAAGGATATCTCAATCTTTGGTGTTATGTTAAGGCATTTTTTAAGGCAGTTCTTAGCTATAGCGACTATTAAGGATTCCATAGGCGTTGTTGAAGGGGGTATAGCGCTCGTTATCTTTATTTCGTGTTTAACATTCGTGGCTTTAGAAGCTTTATTAAAGTAGCTTTTTAGCTCTTCTATGACTTCGTTAATGTCTTCTTCTGGTATTACTCTTCTATCAAAGCTAAATACGAATTCCCCAGGAACAATATTATCCTTCTTTGACAGGGATTCAGCAAATCCTCCAAGATTAATTGTAGGATAAGCTCCTTCAGGTTCTCTAACAGGATATTTAGTTTTCCTCGACTTAAGTAAAGGATCATAAAGTTCCATGAATTTTAATACTAGTAAAGCTGCTTTTAAGAATGCGTTTTCCCCATGCCATGGCGTACTTCCATGAACTTGCTTACCTATTACTCTTACTATACCTCTTACTAGGCCTTTATGGCCTATAATTATCCTTTCTAAAGTTGTAGGTTCGCCTATGACTACATACTTGGCTTTTGCGTATTTTTCTTCAATTAGATATCGTGTACCAATACCGCCTGCTTCTTCGTCAGGAACAAAAGCTACTTCTAAGGTCCCTTTGATCTTTACTCCTTCCTCTATTATCCATTTAATTGCTCCTAAAATACTTGCTATACCTCCCTTCATATCTGTTGAGCCACGTCCATAAATTTTATCTCCTTCAATAATAGGAGTAAAGGGATCTCTATTCCATCCGATTCCAGGTGGTACTACATCATAGTGGCCATTAAAGTGAAGTACCGGTTTACCTCTACCCATTTTTGCTAATACTATATAGCGCGGATAACCTCTATGTTTAGGCGAATACGGATAGTGTTTGTCTAGGTACTTTTCAGGTATCTCTATTATTCTTACATCAAGCCCTAGACCTGATAATTTGTCAGCTAAATAATTTGTACATTCTTCATAGTTTTCTCCTGGAGGATTTATTGTAGGTATATTTATAAGATCGCTAAGTAATGAAGTGATGTAGTTTTTGAAATCTAAAGAAAAATCGAATCCGGGCTTCATTTTTTCTCCCTAAGTTTACGATGCGGCCTTTTCTAGTACTTTTCCAGGTTTTGCATTGGTGTGTTTACCTTCCTCAACCACAGGAACTCCATTAACTATTACGTATTCTATACCCGTAGGGTAGCTATGTGGTTTTTCAAATGTCGCTGTATCCCTTATTGTGTAATAGTTAAATACTACGATATCGGCTTTCATTCCAGGTCTAATTAGGCCACGATCCCAAAGGCCTAGTTTTCTTGCAGGTAAGCTTGTGATTTTTCTTATCGCCTCTGGTAAGCTTATCAGCTTTAGTTCTCTTACATATCTAGCAATGAATCTAGGAAAGGTTCCATAATTTCTTGGATGAGGTTTTCCTTCACCAAACTTCCTTATAGAACCATCACTACCTATAGCTACGAATGGATGTTTTAGTACTCTCTTTACGTCTTCTTCGTTAAGAACGTGGTATACAGCGGCAGTTGCTGCTTCATCGTCTATAAGCAACTTAATAACAACTTCAAAGGGGTCAAGTCCCCATTCTTTTGAGATCAAGTCAATTGTTTTCCCTTCAACTTCCTTATGATTTATAGAGTAAGCTATCGTTATTTGATGCCATTCTACGTAACGCTCCTCCATTAAACCCTTCTTTTCTAGTTCGAGTTTTATTTTATCAACAATCGATGGGTCTTTTAGTTTCTCTACAAGTTTTTTACGACCACCTTCTCTTACCCATGCTGGTAGTATTGCATCTAGTCCAGTTGATGTAGCTGTATAGGGATAAGCATCAGCGCTAACATCAATTCCTTGACTTATATAGTAGCTTATTATTCCAAGAGCTTTTTCCGTTAGACCCCATGCAGGTATTCCTGCAGCTTTTAGATGTGATATCTCTACGCTACATCCAGACTTTATTCCTATTGTTATTGCCTCTAGTATAGCATCTACGAGATGAACTCCTTCATTTCGTATATGGGATGCATATATACCTCCATACTCTGCAACAGCTTTTGCGACATTTATTATCTCTTCAGTTGAAGCAAATACTTGAGGTATATAGATTAAACCTGTAGAAATACCAAAGGCTCCAGTCTTTAATGCTTCTCTAGCTAAGTTTTTCATATCTTCTAGTTCTCTTGATGTAGGACTTCGATTTTCGAAGCCCAATATTGCACTTCTAATAGTACCAAAACCTACAAGAGGAACTACGTTAATGCTTTTTTCAAGCTCCTTAAGCGCTTTCATATATTCTCTAAAGCTTTTCCAAGTTACTGATACCTCTGGATAATACTTCTTCCATTCTTCTATAAGCTCTTTATTTAATTCCGTAAGAGGGGCTGGTGAAGAGCCGCAATTTCCTATTACAATGGTTGTTACTCCTTGAAGTACATAATTATTAGCTGTAGGTACTATGAATATGGAGATATCACTATGATTATGTATGTCTATGAAGCCGGGTGCAACATAAAGTCCTTTTACATCAATAACTTTTTCAGCTCGATAATTAGATAAATCGCCTATTTTAATAATAGTATCATCCTTAATACCAATATCAGCTTTAATGGGCGGCGCACCAGAACCGTCAAGAATTATTCCATTTTTTAATACAAGGTCAAATTCCATGCCTATACATCCCCGATAATAGAGTGATGAAATAAGCTTTATTTTTATTTCAATTCAGTACGGCATTATTTACTTAGCTTTGGTCTCTCATTATCAACCTTATAGGATTCTTGATGATAGACTTGCTTGAACTTGAATCATAGGAGGTGTTGATTAGCTTAGTTGGTCGTTGTTAGTCTGGGATTGTAAGGGATTCAAGATCTGTTGGATATTTAGTGATTACTTCATATCCGTCTTCGGTTATGACGACTGTATCTGAGTGTCTAAATCCTCCTAGGTCTTTAACGTATATGCCTGGTTCAATGGATACAACCATTCCAGGTTTCAGAACTCTATTATCACCTATATCGAGGAATGGAGCTTCATGACCTTCAAGTCCAATGCCATGACCTGTATGATGTCTCCAGTACTGTAGAAGTCCTTTTTCTTTATAGAATTTTCTAACTGCTTTATCAACATCACTACACTTGATACCGGGCTTTAAAACTTCAAATGCTATTTCCCTGGCTTTGAGCATGAGGTTAAAGTACTTTTCTTGGTCTTTACTAGGTTTTCCTACTATTAATGTTCTTTCAAGTTCAACTGAATATCCGTTAACCTTAGCACCAGCACCTGTTACTAAAACATCACCACGTTTAATTATTGCATGTATGGTAAGTGAATGTGGATAATACGAGTGCTTTCCTACTTGACCTCTAAATCCAGCTGAAGCAACTAGGCCTCTAGCACCAGGTAAGGCTCTAATCATTGCGAGGGTTGCTTCATAACTAGCAACTAAAGCTATTTCATCTTCATATCTACCTGGTTCAATGTATTCCTGTAGTAGTTTATGAGCTAATGTAGTCCATCTAGCACTTTCAATTAATACATTAATTTCTTCTTTACTCTTAATCATTCTTAGGTCTTCAATTAAATCTCTAGCATATATGAACTTTGCATTCTTAAATACTTCACTTAGCTTAGGACCCCTATAACCCATAACATGGCCATAGCCGTCAACATCATAACCTATAACTTTACCCTCAAGACCCATATTCTTTAAGAATTCGGAAAACCAGTACATAGGGTGTTTTTCGTCGGGATATTCTGGGTAGTAAAATATCTTATCAGCATAAGCATACTTTTCTGCATGTTCATATTCTAAAAGTGGTACAAGTAGGGCTAATTCACCATCGTCTTTAAGGACTGCGGAGAATGGTCTTTCAGTACTAATGAATATAAAATTAGTTAAATAGGTTATATTGGCTGGAGAGACAATATATAATGCATTGATGTTTTTCTTCTTCATTAATTCTATAAGATTATCTCTCCTTCTTTCAAGTTCTTTTCTTGAAATAAACATATGTGAAACACCCAACAAATAATAATACGCAAGTATTATTATTTCTAGATGGAGTCATCATAGTTACTCGACTATAATCTATAGAAGACTTAGATGATAGGAAATTCCTTATACATAGCACATATAGCTTTAACATCATCTTTTTACTAACATCATTTAACTAAACTAAACGTGAAATAATGATAACGAGGATAGTAAAGTACAAAGTAGATCAACTCTCCAACATAGATTCAAAGAGAAAAATAAAATAACTGAACAATAAACTTTAAACCCCACCAACAAAACAATACATACACAGCAACCCGCGGTAGCTCAGCGGCAGAGCGCCCGGCTGTAGACAGCCCCGAGGGGGACAAACCAAAAACAAAACCCCCTCGGAAGAAACCGGGTGGTCCGGGGTTCAAATCCCCGCCGCGGGACCACAGTTTTCCCACAAATTATCCTAACAGTCTACCACTAAGATCCTTAATCTTCACCTTCTGTTCAACTATCGTTCCATCACTATATATGAGATACTTAATTTTATTCTTGTAGCATTCTCTAGCCCACTTTATGTATTCGTGTACCTTACGTGAAATCTTACTGTTTATTTTCTCTCTTAATTCTGCGATCAGAGTAGGATCTTTTGGTACTTTACCTTCAGTAATTGATTTAAGTAGTAGAGCTCTTTCAATTCTTTCACTATTTTTCATATGGGATAAGAGTAGTGGTAGTAATTTCTTTATCTCGGAAGTCCTTGATGTGTACAACTCCCATACAATTCTCTTACCTCTTCTTATAGTTTTCTTCGTTAAATCACAGTTTTTGCGAATATTTAACGATATATTAAACATTTTCATGGCTTTCATAATTTTTATTAATAGCTCTTTATTACTGTTGAATAAACCTATCTCATACTCAACTATTGGTTTGTAGTTTAATCTCTTCCTTCTCTTTATTGATATTATTATTGAACCATCACTATCCATAAGTCCAGATATAAAAGCTGCTATATTCTCTAGTTTTTGTGCATATATGTCAACTATCCCTAGATCCTTATTAGACAATATTTTGCCTAGTTGAGGGTTAATCCACGTATATAGCGTCCACCTATATGGTACTGCTCCTCCCTTTGTAGGGTACTTTCTTATCACGCCATCTAAACTATATGATTGAAAGGCATATATGAATACTTTTTCCATAGCTGGATGAGTTGTCTCTATGTGAACTCTATACTTCTTAACCTTACTGTCATAGAAGATTGTTACATCTCCTAGTGTTAGTCCGTGTAGGTATGGTATTGGTGGTTTCACTTTTATCTCCATGTATATTATGTCTTTCCTGGTTTATATATTTTTCTATTGACTGGTTTGTCGTTGTCTATATTAATTGTTTATAATTGTGGTATACAGATTAATAATTAGGGGTTGAGATAAGTGCCTGAAGTAGTAAAACTCCAAGTTCGAGTCAGTAGAGGTGTTGAAACATACTTTATAACAATACCTAAAAGATTTGTACTCGAACTTGGATGGAAGAAGGGAGATATGATAATCATAGATATAGCTGAAGAAAAAGGTGAAAAACTCCTAAAACTCAAGAAAATCAAGCTCTAACATCTTTTACACTAAACTAAATTATTTTAAGAGAGAAAAATGGTGCCGCGGCCGGGATTTGAACCCGGGTCACGGGCTCGAAAGGCCCGCATACTTGACCGGGCTATACTACCGCGGCACCATTATACATCACAGTTTAGGGTCTTATAAACCTAATCCCAAATAGATAACTAAAAACATTAAACAATCTACTAACCAGTTAGTTCTCATGAACTGAAAAGAATACTTCAATAGACTTAGCAATTACATATACATATGAAAGTATCGATACTATGAGCAGTGTTTCAAAGTAAGCTCTTATAACCGTTCCTATAAATATTATAAATAACCTTACATCTCTTGATGCAAAATTCCTTATTTTACCTATTTTAGATGGATGTATACCTAATGAAGCTTCTCCACGAGCATGAATATAACTTACCATTAAATCCCCGGAAATAGCTAGTAATGATACAATTAATGTTAATGAAGCAGGATAATGTATATTAGTCGCTATGAAATATGCCAAAGACGCTATTATTGCTATGTTAGCTAACCTATCTAGCAAAGCATCTATAAACGCCCCCAATCTACTTTGCTTACCCAAAAGCCTAGCTAATTCACCGTCAACTCCATCAATAATTGATGATAATTGCACTAAAACTCCAGCCAATAAAGGGCTTTCAAGTATATATGCTAATGACGCAGCTAGCCCTATTAAGAAGCTTATAAATGATACTTGATTTGGTGTTAATGGAATTTTATATCTTATTATAACTAGGGTTATTGGTATTGAAATTCTCCTATTAATATACCTTGATACATAACCATCCGTAGGTTTAATTAATAACTTATAATATTTTCTTATTTCTTCAATCATAAAGTAGGGCACCGTGGCTACTTAATATATGATAGTACTTTTTCGAGTACTATTCTCCTTTTACCACGTGTAAGCTCTAGGTAATCATCAACTGTATCTACTTCAGTCCATAAACAGCCCGTTACATCTGATACTTTAACATTTAACCCCTTATTCTTTGTATTTTTTACTACTTCAGATAATGTTATTGAATACTGTTTTTTCTCTAATTCCTCTGCAATATCAAATACCTCTCGGGACATAACAAATACACCTACATCTATATAATTGTACTGTTTAATACCTTTTCCTATATCCAAGACATTTAATTCTTTATCTGTAAGTATTTTTGTTGCTTCTTCTCTATCAATGAACAGGGGATTTGAATCTCCACCAACCATTATATGTACTTTCGTTTTAAAGCTAGAGATAATTCGTTTAACTAGCTTAGGTTCATATATATGGTCACACATTGATAGAAGAAATTCTCTTGAAGAAATACATTCTCTTGCCAAAAGTAAGCTATATCCATTTTCTCTATTAATATGCTCGTTTTCAACTATACATGTCCTTATATTTAAGGTACTTAGTATTTCACTTAACGCTTTAGCCCAACCTTTTGGTACTATGACATTTATCTTGTTAATTCCTATGGCATTTATAATTCTTATGGGATAGAGTATTATGGGTATGTCCTCTATTCTCAAGAGAAATTTAGGTTTTCCTTTAGTTAAATCCGAAATTCTCGTTCCTAAACCAGAGGCAAGCACTACTGACTCTTTTATATCCATTACCTACCACCTAATTATTCTATTGTTTTTGTTCTAATGCAGTAGATCGAGAGGTAAGGATTTAGGAAGGATTAAGATATTTGAATGGGTGTTTTGGAGAGTATCAATATCAGAGATTACTTCTATCGTGTTCGCTATCTGCAGTCGCTTAACGGGTCTTGCCCCATATTTACTAGAAGTTATCCTAACGTGAAGTTAGCTAGTTTATCTAAAGCTCTTAGAGATTCACTAAAAATATCTATACTAGTGCTCTTATACCTTTTTCCTTACACTTAATAAAATCCCGTTATGAGTGTCTAGCTAAATAAAGCTCCTAAATGTTTAAAACTTCTTAGTAGTTGAGTATAACAAGCGCGTTAAAATCATAAACCGCTAATTAACATATTTATTTTATGGGCCGGGGTGGCCGAGCGGTCAAAGGCGGTGGGCTCGAGAGTTTCCGGCTACCATTGAGAGACCCACTACCCCGATAAGGGGTGCGCGGGTTCGAATCCCGCCCCCGGCGCCA
>CAYXRT010000050.1:0-9885 GCA_964467535.1 uncultured Desulfurococcales archaeon | reverse complement strand
GTACGTTTCTTAATATGCTACCTAGTGCTCTGTGAAGTCCTCGGAGTACCTTTTAGGACCCTTGATACCTTCTAGTTCCTTAGTCCTGGCCAAGACTTAATCTCTCAATACCTATACTGACTTTCTCAGTTATGTAGCAACACTTCCAGGTCACCGTTTAAGTGCTTGCAAGTTTTAATTATTGCAAGTTCTAAACAATAGGATATTCGAATACCTAAATCTAGCTAAGAGCTACCTATCTTAATTTTTGTAATCCTTTCTAATTCGTGCTTCAGCACCTTTAGTCTCTCTCAGCTCGGGGAACTTATCTAGGGGGTAAAGTGAGGGTTTGCTCTTGATCTCCTCCATTATCTCTAGGACATCCGACAGGGAGAGCTTGTCGCCAATATAGTACTCCTGGCATTCCGTGCTTCCACAGGCCCACTACAACCATTAGCTTACCCTATGCTTCACAACTTTCATGAAGGGCTCCTCGTAGGACTCAGGCAGGATATACTCGTCATCGGTCTCTTTGTACTCGCCGAATCTCTTGACCTTCTCCACCTGCTGACGAGAGTGTTAAGAGTATCGAGGAGACGTTTCCAGGAATCGGAGCATCACTTTGCTTTTGTCGAGTCAAATCCCTAATATCGAAGCTATGGAATTCTTATCAAGGAAATTTACTATGAAACCTTTACTGACTGTGCAGGGATCAATATGTACGTAGTGTTGATATCACGTAATTGAAGGGTAATTCCTCGATGCAGACCTTGACTATGAACTTATTGGCATTTTGCAGGAGTCTACTTAGCTCTGTCGCATCATTATCCGTTGCGCCGCGGAACTCGTGGCCTTCGTGCACTAGGTTCACTATCGCGGATGTGCCATCCCAGCGCTCTACAGCAGCCCTTACCTCTCTGGCTGCCTCGGCATATTCCGAGACATGCAATATACCTCGCTTAACTTCCTTAGGACTAGCATGTGCTGAGTACCATTTGGTAGCTAGAACCCGATCCTTGAGTATTGCTAGTGTTTCATAGAGGTTAAGAGGCTTAAGTACACTAAGGATATCACTGACCTTACCGAGCGCATAACTATCGCCCTCGAAAAGCCCCTCCATGAACCTAAGCGGATCCTCGTATATTGAGTCGCGTAGTCTCTTAGTAGCCTCCTCCCAAGCCTTACTTAAGTCCTTCCCCTTCAGCAGGAGCTCCTCCGCTGTTTTAAAGTACCTAAGGGAGAGGAGGAACCAGGCCTTGAGAGGAGATGGTAGTCTGTTAAGTGTTTCTAGTGTAGTTTGGTAGCCATAGAGACTCACTAAGTAGGCTAACGTGTCTCTGAGAAACTCGTATGCGATCTGTAAGCTCACTATATGCCCTCCCTGGTGGTAGAGACTGTTGCGTAGCCTAGTGAGTTCGAGCATCCTCTGTGTCAAAGCGTACATCAAACACTCACGATAGTCTTTACAGGCCCGGAGTCCTCCTTTTTCGTATACCTCTTGGAAATAGGTCTTCTTGCCTCCAGAGTAGACCGGTTTGCCCAGTGCGTGAGAGAATGCATGACTGAGGAGCTCCTCGTACTTAGCCCTACCCCTACCGGTCAGAGCCTTGGCCGCTAGTTCCGCGCTCTCATGGGCTAGCACTATGCTCAGCCTTAACAAACCTCCCCGCACTTCCGCTTCTGGATTGTGCAGTGCCTCGGCAAAATGCCTGAATGCATAGATAAGGACCTCCAAAGAGTGCTGTCTTGCAATCACATACATAGTTCTCCTACCTTACAGGAGATAATGCCTGTTCTGCGTACTTAGAAGCCTCCTTCTCTAATCTTCTAGCCCTCTCAGAACCATATTTTGCCTCTGCTACGGCAATTAGTACTTCCTTCTTAAGCTTATATTCCTCAAATGAGTTAAGGCTTCGATAGCCTTTGACAACAGCTATGATGCTGCTTAGGGCTCTCTTGAAGGCCCTTGAAGAGTATTTTAGAAGCTGATCTGAGGGTGTAAAACCCCTTCTAGTCGTTAAGGTATCATATGCTTCTCTACAACCAAACTCCTCTAGTATTTTCTTAAGCTTTATTGTCAGGTCACGTCGCCTTTTATTATAGTCATCTATGTTACAAGGTTCCTTACCTACCATCTCGACTAGGTATTCTATCTCTGCATTTAACCTAAGCTCCTCTTGAACTCTCTCTAGCATCTTAATGAAGGCATCTACTGCATTCTTCATCTCTTGGAAGAGCTTTATGAGCCTAGAGATGGGGACGCCTGAAGATGCCATCATCCCTGCAGCTTGTCTCACTGCCTTCTCTGTGGCTCTCTCAGGGCTATCTCCTTGCATAATCCAGTACCTCCTTAGCCTGATTGCTGAGACTAGTGCCGACTCTGCATATCTATCTAGTACTTCTGAGATAGGAGGCAGGCGCGTAGGCCAACTATGAGTTCTCCTTTTCCTTATCCTCTCACCCATAACCCTATACCCCTATAGGACTAATATAAATCTAACGGATATTGTCGGATTAATCATTTCAATTTGAGGAGATGTAGAATAACGGACGAGGTAGAATGGATGTTTGATGAAGGCAGGATTTACGTCAGGAAGGTTACAAGTGAGAGAAAGGATGCCTAAGCTATTAATCCTCGAACCAAGTCCTTAACGAGAGTAGAGTCCTATCATATTGATATAGTGCTGAAATTGGAGTTTATGTAAATCTTCAGTAATTCTAAAAGGCTACTTCATCGTCTAAAGGCTTAATATGTGCCTGTACCTATAGATCGATGTGAGGATATCGGAGCTTGCCGAAAGACTTGTTATTGGTGCTAGTTACTCGATGAGTCTATACTGCTATTCAATACTTAGACTGGATCCCTATGTAGGCTGTGGACATGGTTGTACTTACTGTTTCACACGATTCATACCTAGACGTATAAGTAATCCTAGACCTCTATGGAACTATTCAAGGGCACTAGATCGAGTCTTCACTATGCTCGTGGAAACTCCTGTAATACTGATGCCCTTTAGAATGTCAGCTCTTACGGATCCTCTACAACCTCTTGAGAGGAAAGTAAAGCTAGGATTATCGGTTCTGGAAGTAGTCCAACATCATGCTGTTCCTATTCTTCTCTCTACGAAATCTACATTAGTGATAAAGTCTCCATGGCTTGATCTAATCAAGGAGCTTGCTGGAGAGGGTAGTCTCGTAGTTCAGATGACTTTAATAACTCTGGTTAAAAGAGTGGCTAAAATCCTAGAGCCGTATGCTCCTAGTCCTGAGATGAGGCTTAAAGCTATTGAACATCTTGCGGATGAGGGTATTCCTGTTGTCGTTAGGCTTCAACCTCTGATTCCCTTTATCAATGATGATCCTAGAGATTTAGAGGATCTGTTAGATCATGTGGCGGCTGCTGGTGCTAGACAGATTATAGTCGAATATTACAGGTTCTTATCATGGAGTGATCTTGAAATTGTGGCTAGGGTAGCAGATCCACAGGTTCTAAAACTTCTAATGAGAAGGGCGCTTTGGGAGAGATATCCTACGGGTGTCCATAAGAGACCTAGAAGTGAATATAGATTAGCTAGATACAAAATCGTTCGTGACCTTGCATCTAGAAGGGGTCTTCTTTTTTCTACTTGTAGGGAGGGTGCTTATGCACTCGATACTGCTCCTGATTGTTGTGGTATACATTTCATGAAGAAGTATAAACTGAGACCGACTTTGAGGGAGTACTTAGAGAATATACGGGACCGTAAGTTTGTATCCGCGGAAGATCTTATCTCTATTCCTTTAGTCGGTCTTCGAAGAAAGCTTCTAGAGCACTATAAGTACTTAGAGCACTACGTTGAGAGTCAAAGGTATACTCGTAATAAGTTAGTCTAGAGATGTGCTTTGGGAGATTCAATAGGGCATTCTTCGATTAGAGTACTCAAATTATACTTTATGATCCTGTTATGGGATTAAAGCGATTTAATCACCAAAGACTTTGTTACAGATTATTGTCGCAGTTTTCTTAGCTCGTCTAGGTTCTGAGGGGTTAACCTCATTCACATAGATCTTCAATTTTGGTGTTATGTCTATTCTTTCGACAACTGGAGGAGATACTGGTGATTTAAGCATCAGTAGGAAGCCCTTTATTTCATTATGATTCTCCTCCTGAGGTTCGGCATAGTCTACTATATATGCTATCATTCTCTCAACATCACCTGTATCTAGTCTTTCTTTGTACTTTGCATCAGCAACAGCTATTCTTCCTTTTCCCGCCAGTATATAATCGGGTCTCGGTGGGCGTGCAAATGTGCTTATAAGTCTACTCCATTCTCTTCGACTTAGGTTAAACACTAACTTTCTATCATCAAAGCTTACCTCAAAGCCGCCACGGTCTCTAATTAATCTGGATCTTCCCTTATAGCTTAGGGCTTCAACAAGGAGCTTGAGGACCCACAGCTCGTAGATCTTACTCGTTGGGAGAGGCTGTAGTGGAGCTTCTTGTGCTAATCTTCTCTCAAAGGTATACATAGTAGGCACTCTTGCATTGAAGGCTATATAGAGATCGATGAGTGCTTTGAGCCACCAATTTCTTTCAGCTTGTTTTCTTGCCTCCTCAATGAGTTCAATCTCTTCCATTGGCAAACTCCTAGCCTGAATTGAAAAGGGATACAGTTTCTCGCTTGTGAGGATGTACGCATGGTAGTAGGATCTATATAGTAGCATTTTAGTGATCATCTCCAAATCTCGACCATCGAATTCTTTAATTAATTTCCTTAGTGCCGAAAGTACTCTCATATGGAATTTAGCCAAAATTATCGCTGGAAGACTTGCAGGTGCAGTACTACGTCTGATTACTACAGCAAGGGGTAGACCGGAGGTGAGATAATTAATAGTCTTCGCATAATTAGGTGTACCGATAACAGCTTCGCCTTGTTCCTCTACCTCTATAACTGTAGGGGGAAGGCCTTCGCGTAGTGCTAATTCAGTGTATTGTTGTAAGAGGACGCTATAGGAAATAACTTCATGAGCGAAGCTGAAACCTCTGATGTTTGCAAAGAGGGGGTCTATTGCAGGAAAGCCTACCATCTCTATTATTCTCAAAGAGTCGTTTAACATAAACTCGAAATCATTACGTGCTATCTTGGGGGTAATTCGTAATATTATTGCTTTTCCTAGACTTTCAGATTTAAATTCAAAGACTCCTATCCACTGACCGAAGTTTAATGCGTCTCGGTTCGCATCATAAGTGGGAAGTGGTGATTCTATATCTAGATCCCTATAGAGAGTTTCTACTATTGTCTTTATAGATGGAGAGAGTTTATTTCTCACAAAGTCAATTAATTCATCAAACACATTATTAGCTAGCTGATTACTCATTCCAAATTCTCTTATGAGTTTTTCCTTAATTTCTGCTCTAGTATAGTATTTGTCTTCTCTGAGAGATAGTTCATTCATGGAATTCGTTCACCGCGTAGTAACTTCCTTAACAGGGGTAGACATCGTACTCTAAGATCGAGTCTTTCCATTAAGTTTTGTATACTTTCAACCTTCTTAGTAGTAAATTCGCTTTCGATACCCATTCTTTCTGCTCTTATTTTCTCGCTTAATATGTCTAGTTGTGGTAACATGTAGGCTGCAATAGCCTCATCGAGAAGTCCTTTAAACTTACTAAAGCTTTCATCGTGAAGATCGAGATATGAGGCTAATAGGAACTTTATTACGTCTGCAGAGAGAGCCTCTGTTAAGACAACTTCAGTCTCTTCTAGAATATCATTTATATAGTAACGAATAGCTTCTATAAGCTTGATCGGTGAAAAATTAAGAGCTTGTTTAGCAATGTTCTCATAACCATTAATTCCCATCCCAACAAATTTGTCATGGTATTCCTTTTTGATTAGAGCATAGTCATTTTTATCTATCCTTGCACTCTTAAGTTGTTTCTCTATGAGGTCATAGTTTACACCGATATCTATGTCTTGCTTCGAGAGCTCTATTGCGACATTTCTAAAATTCTCATCAACTGGTGCTAGTTCATATGTAGGATCCAAGGGAACTATTGCAAATCTTCTCAGGAGAGCAAATCCGAGTTTGAAGAGCAGAGCTCTATCATAGCTATTCATCGTGGCAATAATGCGGAAGGAGTAAGGAGTATAGAGACTATTGTCAACTAGAACATCATTTATTCCCGTCCTGCTGAGATTTACTCGTCTACCATCAAGGAGTTTCACGTCAGTCCTATGCACTACATCTAAAACTGTGAATGCCTCTCCAAATGCCGTGTCCGCGTTCGTCCTATTTATTTCATCGATTATAAGCCAGAAGGGCTTTTCGTCGTTCTTAAGGTGTCTCCAACATTCGACCACAGCGGCTGTTAGGAAGCCAAGTTGGAAATCTCCACTCGGAAGTCTGGGTCCACCTATAGTATCATATGTTGTCCATTGAGGATTTCCGGTTACTAGGTCGTATCCATGGTCACCGCATATTTCGGTGGCCAATCTTTTAGCAAGTTCTGTCTTTCCCGCTCCTGGTGGTCCAAAGATTATTATGTTTTTACCTGCGATGAGATGTAAAGTTAAGACTCTCTTAAGAGCTTCTAACCCATGAGCTGTAGTAGGCTGTTCTGGAGGTTGTCTCCACCTGGTCAGAGCGAGCATTTTAAGGCTCTTAAAAGTACTCTCGTCAATTTTAAATAGTGAACCCTGTGTTACATTACTAGGAATTATATTTATAGTATTATTAGCCCACGTTCTTAGGGCACTTCTAAGAATCATAGGGAAATTGGCTTGTGTTAATTTGCTTAATATACTTAGACTTTCTTTAACTCCGGGTGCAATCAATTCAATTTCAATTAGAAACTTATAGTCCCATCTTCCTCCGCTACGCGGGAACTTGGGCCAATAGTCCCAGGATACTTCTCCTAAATAATCTTCACGATTTATTTTACCAAATGCGAAAATTCCTCTACGCACATGATAGTTTAATACTTTATAGGTGTTGGTTATAAGGATACAGTGCACCGATCCGCTGTCTCTAAAAAGTCTACCAAGACAGTCAAAATCTTCTCGCCTATGAAAAGCCCAAAGTATATTGTTTACTTTTTTCTTTCTCGCTAGCTTATTAGGAGCTGCCTTATTACCATGATAGGAGTTTCTTAATGTATTCTTCCCGTAGTCAGCAAGACTCCAGGCCCAGTTTTCAGCATCACCCGCTATGCAAACATATTTTGAAGCCATCAATAAAAATTATTAATGCACAGATTTAAAACTAATTCCTTAGACAAGAGGGGAATTGAAGAGTCAGACTCAGAACGTATCTTGGAGTTTAAGGTATAAGAATAAGAATCTGAAAAGAGAAAAAGCTTAGAGCATAATATAGTATAACTATCCAACTCTTGGTAGGGTCTCAGTAGATAACCTATCTAAATTCATATCGGTAGAATAAGTGCTAAGGTGATAGATAAAAAATGCAATTTTCGCTCAATAGCGAAGATATATCACTCATATGTTAACAGCAGGTATGCCTTTTAGTGAAGAATGGCTTATTGAGGAGAGGAGATTTAGTAATTGGTTAAGGTTCCTAGGAGTAACGAGTTATAGGGTACATTTAAGTGGACATTATCATCCACACAATTTCAAGGAAATAATACAGACTTTAAAGCCGAAGATATTATCACAATTCTAGACATATATAATTTCTGACATAACCTCAGATATGCATATAGAAATATGCCGTGAATTCTCTCGGAAATAGAATTACGTGATAAATAGGAAAATTTATTAAAGTAAAAATCTAATATTATCGATATGATGCATATAATGTTCGAAGATCCTTGGAACTTATTATCATGGAAAAAAGTTAAGGATAGCATCTATGGCTACGTATACTTCAATGAAATAGAGAAAGTTGTTGTAGATAATCCCTTTGTTCAAAGACTCCGGTATATTTATCAAACACAACTCACTCGCTTAGTATATCCGGCTGAGCACTCCCGATTCCTCCACTCACTAGGAGTGATGCATTTAACGGGTATAGCGGCGTATAAAATACTTCTGGAAATAAAAAGAAAAGAAAGCAAAAGAAAATCAAGCTTACTAGATAATAGAGTTCTTAACACAATGTTACTAGCTAGCAGAATTGCAGGGTTACTTCATGATGTAGGTCATATATTCATGTCACATTGGACTGAAGAGTTACTAGATCAAGTAGTTCCTCCGAGATTAAGACCTTACGGCTCCCACGAGGAATTAGGACTAATCCTCTACGAGAACTTCATATCTAATAAATTGAGAACCCATGTAAATAACATAATAGGTGAAAAAGGGTTTCCTCTTAATGTAAAGATGCTGGATTATTTCATAAGAGCATTACTAAGACCACTTGAAATGCAAGAAGTAAACTACAGCAGTATTAGAAAAATTGTAAAGGAAGGGGTGAAGTGTGAGTACAACAAGTACGTAAAATATCTCGTACCGCTATATCAAGTTCTCAAAATATGGCTCTATACTACAGACGAATTAGACTACTTAATGAGAGATGGAAAAGCCATGGAAGTATTGGAATATGGAACTATCGACTGGAGAAGATTAATATATGAAACCTCAGTCTCTTATTTCCCTGAAAAGGATACTTACATACTCGCAGTAAGAAATTGGAGGAGATTCCTTCCCGCTTTCTTACGTTTCTTAGAAGCCTTTATACTCATGTATAGATTCTGTTACTTCCATAGAACAGTAAAGGCATTTGAAAGAGTATTACATGAACTATATAGAGAACACATACTTAATTTCTTAGATGCTCTATCTAAAATTATTGAAGGAGGGAATGAAGGAGAAGTATTGAGAGAATTATATAAGTTCACAGACGCTGTACAATTAAAGAGGATAATCGTAGACAGAATTGGAAGATTTGGTGATGAAATAAGGGAAAATTGGGCTAAGAGGATGATCAGTAGAGAACCTCCAGTCAAACTCCTACTTGAAATCAACATTCATTGTAGAAATGTCGAGGAACTAAATAAGGTAATGCGCAAACTACGAGGTCTCAGAAACATAATGGAACGATATAGAGAGAGCGAACCTGATTTTAACATAAGATTACATGTGGCTTTTTCGGAATTTATGAATCTTAATGAAAATGATAGAGAGAAACTTATTGAAGCAGCTCGCAGAAGGCACCTTCTCGTGGGAGGTTTCTATATTGCTCTCCCACATTTTCTTAAATATGATAATAAAGTAATATTCCCTATAAAAGGAGTTTCCGAAGAAATAAAAGCAATAAAATTAGATGTCTTAATGAATAGTTTCGTAATACCCGCATATGGTAAAGTTCCTATTCTAATAAAATTCCTCGCCTTTTACGAGCCACGAATATCAGACAATGAAAGACGACGTTTAAGAAACGTCTTAACTGAGGGCTTCACGAAATTAAGAGAAGAACTAGACCTAATCATGGAAAGTATATTCCCGATACCATAAGCCGCTATCTCTCAATCTACTTCATCTATTTTAAACGTTTCTCCTTATAAGGCAAAAATTCGAAGAAATAGTGAGAATCATGGCAAACAAAGAACTATTAAGGAGAGAAATAATAAGACTACTCGGAAGTAACAACGATGGATGTTCCTTTACTGAGATAGTAGAGAAACTACAAGCGAACATAGAAATTGATGATACGATAATTATAGATGAAAAACTCACCTCAGCGACAGTATATAGTGTACTTCTAGAACTATTTAAGGATGGAACGGTACTCTTTGAACCTGAGACTCAAAAATTCTATCTATCAAGATTAAACAGAAGTAAGTAAATAATTTTTGCGTCCCTTGCTGTGTTTTCCTGCCGTGTTTTCTCATTGTATAAATGAGTTAAGAGGCGTATGGGAGACCCTAGTATCCTGCTAAGGAAAATGCCTTCTATCTACGATTAA
>CAYXRT010000049.1:0-9976 GCA_964467535.1 uncultured Desulfurococcales archaeon | reverse complement strand
AGCTGATAGAAGTCCTAGCACTGCAAAGGCGAAGTGTAGTAGAAGCCACCTCCTATCACGCTTCTTCGTCACTAGCTTCAGTATGTACTTCATACGAGACTTGTAAAAGGGATATCTAAGCAGTGTTATGGCTAGGAAGATGTTGCCTAAGATGGTGGGCGAGACAATAATATATGGAGAAAATGATACTTTAATACCTAGCTTCTTTTCAAGCTCGTTCTCTATCTTCTTCTTACGTATGAGTAGAACTATGTACTTACCTATATCCCAAGTTAAGTAAACCACATCTACATCACTACGTTTTTCTGAATCCTTAACAAGCCAGCTACCGCTTATTACGATCATCAGCTTGAACCTCTCTCTATCATATTATAGAGTTTAGGGGCATCTATATCGATATCCTTATCCCTCATCACATCCTTAGAGGCTAGTACAACACCGTGTTGACTGCTATAATTAGGGCTATATGCATGCATACCCCTAGGTTTTAGCCAGCTAAAGAAGTTTGGATAGAGCACCACTCCCTCACGTAGAGCATACACCTCATCACCGTACCGCCTATCCATAGGTAGACGGTATCTCCTAAAGTCTTCCTCTTCAAGCAGAAAAGCCTTGTTGCAAAGAAGCCTCTTTATCCTAGATAGTATAGGGCTGTCTCCTCTATAGGAATCCAAATAGAAGATCCTAAAGAATGTAGCATCTATACCGACAACATAGGTCTCCCCATAGTCAGGATCTCTGAGGATATAGTGGTAAAGATTGATGTACTTCCCCACTGTAGCCATACCATGGTCGGAGAACACTAGATAGCTAAACCCTCTACCAATAGCAAGTTTAACCAAATGCTTAACGATACCTGAAAGCCATTCCAGCAGGGCTATGTACTGGGGATCTTCAACACCGTATCTATGTCCCCAGAAGTCAGGTTCATCAATATATGCAAACACCGCATCGTTATGCTCCATACTCTCGGCGACAGCCTTAGTGAACACGTCTAGTCTATGTCCATAAAACCTGTCCTCGAGCACAGCATACCTGGTAGCCCTAGCCTCGAACTTGCTAAAGAGAGTCCTAAACCCCTTAGCCCTGAGATAACGATCTATCTCCGCAAAGGAGGATTCGGGGTTCACGCCTTGCTCCACTATGTTGCTCCACGTCCTGACGTGGAACATGTGAATACCGGTAAACTTGCTGAGAACGAATCTTAAACCTCTAACAGGTAGAACATCCACGTCAAGAAACCGGCTAAAGACCTTCGGTATAAGCCTAGGTCTAGGAAAATTGCTGAACGCGTATGAAACCCAGTACCTATGTTCATCTGGGTACAAGCCCGTAAGCAAGCTAACCTTGAAACAATCGGTGTACCCGAAAACCGGTATGAGCCTAGCATACACAGCATTGGGATCAACCTCTCTAACCCTCTTAAGCAACACGTCGATGTACCTATAGGGCCAAGCATCTAGGTAGAGAACCAACAGCCTCAAGACCTTGCTACCTTCCTCACCTTCTCATAGAACCTCAGCAATCTATCCACATAGCTAGGGATAGAGTACCTCTCTCTAAAAACCTCGTAACCTCTAGAACCCATCACCGCCCTGAATTCACCATCCTCGATAAGCTTCCTAATAGCGGAAACTACCTCCCCAACATTATCATGAACGAGAATCCCTGCACTACTACCTTTAATATGCTCGGTAGCAGAGCCAAGGTCTAAAGCAACGATGGGTTTTCTATGACTCCAAGCCTCAAGAGCAATCCTACGGAAAGTCTCAAACCAAGAGAGCTGAGCAACAAATACAAAGCTCTCGTACAGCATGTACAGGGCACTTGAAGGCAGATTCTTCAACAGCACGATGTCCCGAAAACCATATCCCTGATCTTGCTGATGCCTCATCTCTATAACCTCAGTCGCTACTAACAATAACAAGCTTCAGATCCTTATATTCATTCTCGAGAACACCCTAAGCCTTTATTAGCAGATCATGCCCTTTATATTATTCAATTCTTCTAGCATCCAATATGTAGCTATTTTCTTTAAACCATATTTGGTTAAGACATCTTCTAAGAGCTTGTCGTTAACATGTGCTTACCTCTACGTACTCACTTAATACTCTGATCATCAAACTCTTATTATGACCGCGAAGAATTCTGCTTAGGCACTCCTTACTTAAGCTTCTGCATAGTTTAAGTGATGAAACCAATAGATTTGGCACAGTAAAAACGATATCTGCTCCAGATAGCGCCTTCCTAGCATGTTCTTTATTAATATCAATATTTGTCTGAGATAGTGGTAATGCCCTAAACCCTATTCTACGTACCTCGACCCTGTCAATATATAAACTAAGATGGCATTAAATGTTGACTTCATTTTCATCAATCTGATAACTTAGAGTTAAAGGAGTCAAATGAGCTAATACTAAATGATAGTGTAGAGTACAGGAATTCCATTTGGTCTTTAGTGAGCTTTACTATAGGCCTCTTAAACATTAGTAATAAGTATATATAGGGAAGAGGCTTTTTAGAGCGTAAAGTCAGATACCCTAGAAGAATAGTTGCTGAACGACCTCTACCCATGCGACAACCAATATATACCTTCCTTTGCTCTTTAACCAATTTACTTAGTATTGACATTACCTTCATAAAATCTTTATCTTTGGGTGCAGAATCATCCTTTATTGGTACGTTAAAATAGCAACCATGTGTTACCGACTTAAGTGTAACGGTATCCTTTATTTCGTGATCCTCTCTTAAATCTACAATACATTCTATATCGTTTAAACGGATAAATGATAAGATTTTTTCATTGTCTGCAGCTGGGCCTATGTATATATTGTCTACTATTCTCGATACGCTGGATAAACATTGTAAGCGTTTAATATGCCATACCACAATAAGTATAAAATACTTCAATGGGTATTCGTATCTTTCTGCTATGAAGACACGTCCCTTAGCCTTCTTAAATGTTTCTAGTAAAGTACGTACGCTTTCTCTTATACCATTTCTTTTTAAATCTTCCTTAACTCTTTTAAAAGCTCTCAGCAAACTTACGAAATATGCTGTATGTTTAGGATAATATAAATGCTTGCTACGTTTGTTGAAATATTCCACTAATAACTGTGCAAAATTAACTCCAGAATGTAAAGCTAAAGGTGTTGTTCCCCAAAATCTTGGGTTTAACTCCATAAAGAATAACCTACCATCTTTTGACTCCCTAAATTCGACCATAGCAACACCTTTCCAGTTTAAACTCCTGAGCAGCTTAAATCCTTGCCTTATTGCGTCAGGATGCATATAAGTGTAAGCACTAACACTATATCCTCCTTCCCTATGTACTTCTACGACACGTTTATGGCCTGTCACAGCTATTAGATCCCCATATTTATTGAAGAGGAATTCTACTCCAACACCTATACCTTCGATATATTCCTGAGCTATTACAATTCCATGCCTTGCTAACTTATTAAACACTTTTTCCAAATAGCTTTGACTAGGTTTCTTTTTAAATACGTAGAATCTTGAGCCTAGACCTGGAGGAACGTTTATCTCACTTGAAACTTTTAAGATAAATGGTAAACCTAGCTCATCTATGAGAAGGTCTGCATCTGGGGGTTCGCGTAGGAAAAGCGTTTTAGGGACATTCAGACCTAACTCTATAGCTCTTCTTATCACGTATGACTTGTCTGTAGCCCTTTTAAGAGTGTGATAGTCTGGTATCGGTATGGTAGCTCCCATGTCTTCAAGCTCTTCTTTGACCTCTGCTACAGCTAACTGTGTATATTCGAGAAATGGTATAATGAAGTCAAAGCGTTCCAGAGATGCGGCTTTCTTAATCCACTCAGTAAAATCGTGTTTTGAAAATAATGGATCAGGATACAAGATTTTTCTATAGTCATTTAGAGCTAGAATAATCTCTGGCCTGATTTTATCATTAAAAGGAATTCCTAAGATTATGCTGTGACCTAGCTTTTTTAGTTCCCTAGCTATTACGATTGAGTACGTTGCGGTACCTATGTCTAATGCAAGTACTTTGTATATCATGTTTATCACCGTGTATGAATTGATTATTGTTTAAGTCTATGCTTGCGCTTAGCTAGAGGTGAAAACATCATCGCTGCCCATGACGATACGTAAATCGCTAAAAGTCCTAGACTTATAACGACATATCGTTTCGTAACTAAGTAAAACTTGACATTCTTTAACAACTCAGCATCAGGATATGATGAGGTCTTAACTATATAGATATTTGATAGTCCATATAATCCACGTATATGATAGAGCAACGTTATATTCTGGTTCTTTGGCAGACTTATCTCCCACGCTGGCCTGTAACTCTGCAGGAGTACTACGCTTAGTATATGATCTGTATTATAATGTTCCTTAATAGGTTTATTTTTGGCAAATATTATAGCAATGCCATTGTTGGGCTTTATATTAAGTAGATTTAACTTAAGGGTTTGTTTACTCGTTGAGTTATTTAAGTATCTGTGGGCGATATTGAACTTCTTTATTATTAAGATCGTATCCCTCCCCCAGCTTATTAGAGCTATATGGTTACCTACATTTTTGAATCGGGTTAAATCATACGCAAATTTTATCGAATTGTTACCTAACTCTAAAGCTATATTGATCTCTTCTTTGTACCTGATTATATTGATGTGAACGCTAGTCCTATTGTGGACGTATAAGAGGTGCAAAGGTTTCTCGAGCCTTGTAGTGTTAATTAGATAAGGATTGCCGTTTATTCTCTTCCACAGCTCTACCCGATATATTGTATTATCACGATCTATGGGTACCTTTATTTCGAGCCCATGTCTGCCATTGTGATACAGGCCTAATCCTACGGCACTCCATTTACCTGTAGAGAGGACTTGTAGATCCATTACTATGTCTATTTCTTCTCTCTCTGATTGAAGGGCAGGCATTAGTATTTTCTGGTATCCTTTGAGCCTAATATTGCGCATTGAGGCTGTATACATTGTGGTCGGATATTGTATTTGGGCACCTTCTATCAGTGCTTTAGCGTTTTTACCCCACTGTATTACTCCGAATAGGTTTCCGTAAACTTTGTCGGCATGAACGAATAAGGCTGGCACATTATCGATTACTACTAATACATTTCTGGATCTTAACTCTACGTATACATTAACGTTATGGTATCCATTCTTTAGCTCTATTTCTCGTGATTGTAAGAATATGGGCTTCTTATTTATTCTCTTTATTAAGTCTACCCTATAAATAGCTTCATTTCCTGATTTCGATCTCAATACAAACTTTACTTCGTATCCATAGGTAGTGTTATGGAATAATGCTATGCCAAATGCATTACCTGGAGAGTAGTTTAAGGGATCTATCGTGAAGTTCAAGTGTAGTAATTCATATCTATGGTGTTTAGCAAAGTACTTTATAGGGATAGACCATAGGTATCCAGCAAACCCTTTAAGCATAACCTCATTGTTGGGGAGTAGCACATAGTTGTACCCTGTAGTGTATGGCGCGAGTAGACTGAGGTTGAGTCTTTCTGTGCTCCTTGACATATTGTAGTACAGTACTTGATATCTTTCAAACATGGTTTTCACCGATATGGGTTCTAAACTACTTATGATTGTTATGTTGCTGTTGCCCACGACGTAGAGTTCTTTCTCATTCCCTAGAGCTGGGAAAATGCTATTGTTGAGAGATGCGGTTCCCTGCGCTATTACGCCTAGTCCAAACATGTTCACCCTCTTTATACTCTCTGCATGTAGGTTGTAAGGCATTAGGGCTATGTAAGTGGTGGTTCTTCTAAGCTTTGAGACTACATTGTTGAAAGCTTCATAATACTCCTCTAGCGGTGTGACGGCTATGCAGTCTAAATAGATGCTTTTAGACGCCTCTATAGATATCTTGATTTTTGATCCGTTGATATGGAAGATAAACCATGTAGGTTCATAAAAGGGGATCCCCGTAACCCCCGTCGTTATCTCCTCTCTATGACCGTTTACCTCAACAAAACCGCTATGCCCTTCGGCTAGAACCCTTACTAGGACAACATAGCTCTCATCTTCACTCATGTCTAGTGTCAGCGTATATCTTGCTCTCTTCTCTAGAAGCATGTTCCCATCATAGAGTGAGTAGTAGGGCTTCCCTATGTAGCCCCACCCTAACCTCATAGCCTCAATTCTACACTCACCATCGCAATGACCCGCGTTCAGTAGCTGGAATGAGTTAAGAATTCTAGTGTTAGGCATGTGTATCAGCTCTGCTAGAACTAGATCGTAAAACCCGGCTTTATCCATTAAGACGAAGTAAGCATGGTCTAGCAATTCACTTATGTAGGGGAGCGAAGCTTCATCTACAATAATAGGATAGGTATTTATAATGTTCTTGTCGATAAGCGCTAGAGGCAATAGCTTAAGTATGTTAGTAGCGATTATACTGTAACTACTGTACACTCTCATGCACCCTCTGCTAAGTACGTCACCTCCTCCAATGTTCAGTTCATATAGCTTAATATCGCCGAAACTTGCAGAATATTTGACGCCTACTTGCCCTGTAAGGATAGACGCCTCGTCTCTAAGCCACGGAGCAGTAGTCTCAACATAACCATCAATAGCAATATACCTCACACCCATGTAATACATTAGCACTGACATCAAATCAGTAAGGTTATACCTAGCAACGTATTCAAAGTAAGGCCTGAGGTAACTACCCGTAGTCTCAGACACACCATTCATCGATAAAACATATCCCAAAATATTATGAGGCCAAGGAAGAACTGTAGCTCCTTTAAACATCTTTATTATTTTTGAAGCATTGGTTAATTTATGAGGAACAATCCATTCAGTTGAGGGTATAACGTAAGCGTACTTACATTCTCCTCCGTAGCTCATGATATATGAAGCAGAGTCATTATATGATATGGGTAACCGAATCGTAATTATGAGAGAGGATAGCTGTAAGAGGAAAATAGACGCAAATACTAATATTAAGACAAATATCGCAACTGAATAAATTGGCAAATTTAGTTTATTTGATGTAGTTATAGTGAAGTGGAATTTATGTCTTAAATGTTTCCTAGGTTCAGCATATGTTAATGTAGTTATTCCTACAAGTATAGAGGTACAAAAACCTGATATCATTGCAAAACGAAAAGGTGCTCCAACAATTCTTATTAGAGGGATGTAAGTATATAGAAGCTTGTTTATTACATTAAAAGGTATTGGGGCTCTAGAGCCCATACTCAGCATTAAAAATGGTAATAAGAGTAGAAGCCATGTAATTATTTCGGTTCTATATATTGTTCTTCTGCATGAATATATTATAGAGATTGATATCATGATAGCGAAAATTAGCATATACACTATAGAGAGATTTCCTAATTGTAGAACAGTATTATCGTTAAAGGATAGCGAATAAATAGGTAAAATGGCGTGCCACGATACAATGCTTTCCACGTTTCTGTGTGTTTCTGCTATAAGAGTAATATAGCTTGGTGAAGGACTATTTCCAAGCATGAATTCCTTGATTAATAAAACAAACGGAATAAACAGTATTAGACTAAGAACTAATACAATAATTAAATTCAATGTTACTAGATGATTTTTTCCGTCTGTGTTCGATCTATTTTTCCAGAATGCCCAGAAAGTATAAATGATGGCATAACCAAGAGTAATTAGCAAAATTAACGAGGAACTTATAGGATGAGTTAAAGAGATCGCTAATATTGTTATTAGTAAAATTATGTTTCTCATTATTATAATTGTAATTGTTTTATGTTTGATTATATCTGAAATTGTTCTACGTGCTAGTACAAGTATCCAAGGGCACATAGAGTAACTCACTAGGTATGTGATCATTCCATGATATAGATTGCTCCATAAGCCGGGATTAAGTGTGAATACGAGAGCGGAAGCAGTTGTTGCTAGTAAGATATTGCCGGAACTGTGAATTTTTATCTCTTCCAGCAACTTGTATATTCCTATACTTCCTATAACTAATAATAGCACTATTAGAGAGTACATCGTTAGAAGCATGTTTCCGTTTGTGAAGTACCATAATGTTTTGACCAAGAGCGCATATACTATTACTCCAGGTAGTGTGTTTAGTGGTGTGATTCCGTAGTTAGCTGTTGGTATCCATAGTTCTGGTATCTTCAGTTTTACGTAGTTATGTATCTGGGTTATAGTGTCACTACCTAGTAGTATGCAGTTTGAGGTGTTGCACGTTGTTAGAGGTCTCCAATATATAACAGTTACAACTATGAAAACCGTTAACACAGATACCGCGATGCTTAGTGCCCGGATCATTCTCATAGCCTAACACCTCCTAGGGGTGCTCAATCACAGTTTCAAGCAGTTCTAGGGGCTTGCCCATGTTGGTTTGAGACTGAGCTGTTTTCTGCTCCTCCACATGCTTTGGATCACCTCCAGCGCTCATTTCGGGCAAGCCTTAACAGGAATCTTAACCACTATTAAGCTACGTTACACCATATAGCCGTCAATTCATATAGTAGGACTAATATTAAGTTCTTTTATCAACAGCTTTTCCAACCTATGTCTTGTTCTCTCTAGTGAGAAATATTGAACTGATCTATATGCATTGATTGCTAATTTCTTCCATAATGACGTATCTTCGATTAGCTCAATAGTGTACTTTACAAATTCATCGTAATTATTAGCAAGCATTGAATTGTATCTATGGACAGCCCCATCTATTCCCCCATATTTCATAAGTACAGCAGGGGTACCGCATGCCATGGCCTCTAATGGTGTTAGTATATGATGTTCTTCATGTAAATGCCAGTATATGTATGCTCTTTGGTATAAATCAAGTACTACTTCATCGGAAGGATTAAGGAGAATTTTAAGATTAGACGCGCCATATTTGGATCTTAGAATGTTCTTCGCGTAATCTATGTAGTATGGATTTAAACCTCCTGCAAGCACAAGAGTTAGTTCGTCCTTCTTATTTTTCACCAAGCTCATCAACTTTTTAAAAAGTTGTATCATTATATCCTGTCTTTTAGAAGGCATAAATTGTGATATGCTTATAACTAAACCATACATCTTTTTCTCCCATGATGGTTTAAAGAAGTTCGTGTCTATTGGCTCATGTATAACATAAGACTGTACATTCATAGTTAACTCTAGTATTTTTCTAGAATATTCTGAAATGGTAATAATGAGATCAGCGTGAGAATATATTTGCTTCTCGTATTCCTTAAGTACTACTCTAGATAGTTTCCTTTGTTGATAGTAAGTCTCCTTTATGGAAAAGCTATATGCCAAGAAATACGGGAAAAATACATATAGTATTATTTTAAGCGAAGGAAGCATTTTTTTCAACATCGGTACAAGATAATGTCCACTGAATAGCATAATTGTATCAACTTTTTCTTTCCGTAATAATTTTATAAGGATATCCACACGTGGTAGTTCAAGAAAACGCCTCGTCCCTATCTTAATTTTTATTGCAGGTCTTAATGTGCCTAAGGAATATACATTAAAGAATTTCAGGAAACGTATTTTTTCGGTTATTTCCGGGGAAAAGATATCTGTAAATAAGACAACATCATATCCTATATCTTTCAATATTTTTGCAAAGTTTGCCACTACTCTTACTCCGCCAGAGGGATGAGTTAATTTAGAGTAATATAGCCCTACCTTCATACCATCACCAGTAGTTGAGCTTCTCTTCTACCCTATGGTAGCACATATGTGTGGCTTTATTATTAGTAAAATATTTAAAAGAAATGATATAGCCTCTATCCTGTTTGGGATATTCCCACGTGGATCTCATAATGGTTCTTAGGTTGTACCATGGCTTGCCCCACAACCTTTCCCATATTGGTTTGAGACTGAGCTGTTTTCTGCTCCTCCACATGCTTTGGATCACCTCCAGTGCTCCTCTATGACTCTGCGGTATACCTTTATGGTCTTCTCCGCTACTCTATCCCAACTATATTCTCTTATAACTACTTCTCGTGCGTTGGTGGATA
>CAYXRT010000048.1:0-10601 GCA_964467535.1 uncultured Desulfurococcales archaeon | reverse complement strand
GTCGCCGTGGGGTCCGCGAGGCCCCGCAGCGCCCCCAAGCTGGGATCGGGCCGCCCAAATCCTCGTTGACTTCTATGACACCTTTACCCTTCAAATACTCAATTACTTTCATTAGCACTTTATTGCTTATGGGTTTAATTCCCTTCTTAAGCTTATAGAGGTAGGTTCTATCGATGCAAATATCGCTTGGTTTTAATCCAAGATCAATGGCCCTTAGAAGTAGCTTTCTACGCTCTTCTTGGCTTAATTCCTCGATTCTATCCAAGTCTATTTTAATTAGGATTTGAGTCATACAGGTTAACCCCACCCTAAAGGTATTAAGCTATTACTTAAATAGTTTACGGTAATTACGGTAAATACAGTATATGACCCAGTCATATACGGGACTTACGGTAACCATTTTAGTAGTATGTCCAACCTGTTAGACACGCAGGCGAAAATCTTGCCGCCAAAGGGTTATGTCTCAATCTCAATTAGACAGGACCTATATAATAGACTCGAACAGCTTATGGTAATCTACAATGCAAGAGCAGGCTATAGGCGATTCAAGTCAATGCAGCAGTTACTAGAGCATCTTGTAGAGTTAGCAGAAAAAGAGTTAGGTCTTAAGTAATTGAGCGAACTTTGACAAAAAAGCATATATATTTAGCATATACTACACTATATATTGTGAAAGTATGTCCACGTTATGTCGTATTAAATGGAAATCTGTTGAAGAGGAAACATTCGCATCATTGAAGGGCGATTTTCCGAGATGTTACATAGCTATGAAACTATTACTTGAACTTGGCGGCAAGGCGACCCCTTCACAGCTTAGAGAAGAAGTAAAAAGGATAAACATAAGCTATAGGACAATACTAAGGGGATTAAATCAATTAGTAAGCGAAGGTCTAATAGAACGAAGAGACAACAAATATATTCTAAGTAATGAAGCTCTAAAGGCAATGTCTCTAGAGAAAAACTTTAGAAAGAAGGTAATGAAAGAAATAGAGAACCTGTTAAATAAAATTAGTCGATTAAAGTACATTGAAAGGGAGTTCGAAATAGTAAAAAATGAGTTGAGAATCATAAGAGACGGAGTAGTTAATAACATAAAGAAAATTAATAAAGAAAACAAGCCAACACTTAACATACTGCAAGACTTCATAACACTATTTCTCGAGAAAGCCCTCGATGAAGCTGAACACATTATAAGAGTTGAAGAAGCAGAAAGAGAAGCAAAGTACATTATTGAAGAAGGTTTAAAGGAAAGAATACGAAGAGAAAGAATGCAAAATCCAAATGCAGAGTCGATACAGAAGTGGATGTACCACTAGGATGAGAGCTCTCTACAATTATATAATAAGAGAAAATGGTATTTGAGAGAGCTCGCACTAAAGTGAATATACCACTTATGGTCCAGGTCCTTAAAGTGGCTATAGCACTAAATGTTTATGAAGAGAATATATGCACTACTTTATGGCCCAATCTGATGCTACATGCACTACCCTGCGATGATCCCTAATTCTCTTTATAGGTATCGCCTTACATCGACTCTCTATTTTAGGCTAAGATGCGGTGTGTCCATGGGATTTAACTGAGAGAATGGGTATGCACTACTCTAAGACTATACATCACTATGAGTAGTAATATATTCTAGAATAAAATTTAGTTACTTTTCTCTCTTCTTTTTAATATAAGAAGGGTTTCTAGTCCATAATTCTACCTTCTCTTGATTAAGATTTGGGTCTCTGCCCCTGTTTGTCCGCGCCAAGCGCCGCGTGTCTATGCTATTGGACACGCAGTCAAAAATTTAATTGAAAACTAAACCTTCTCTTAGAGTGCACTAATAAATAATATAATATATGTATATACAGTTAATTAGAAATGGTTAAGAATTTCTTGGAAAGGTTCATGGAAGAGGCTTATTAAGAACATGTACCGCGTGTCTAACCCGTTGGACACGCGGCAGATTTTAACCGGAACAACCCCTCCTGTAGGCGTTCTTCAATTCTAAAGCGTTGTCGCCGCTATAGGTCCTTTTAGTGCTGCATCTACTAGTTTTGCTATTGTTAGTACGTCGATGTCTAAGTCTCTTGGTAGTAGCTCCTTCTTTAGCCTCTCTTCTGAGTACTTTATGAACTTGTAGAGGAATAATATAGCTGCTGCAACCTTGCCATAGACCCTCGTTCCCTTAACCTTGTTTAGCTGTCCTTTTAGCCTCTTAATGAAGTAATTGGCAACGAATTCTAGGAATTCTTCTTTGCTTCTAAACCAGCTCATTCTTGGTGGAACAATCCTGCGTTCATGTGGTTTCTTCTCAAAGTCTTCTTTTAGGGATCCTGTTAGGTCCTTAGCTATTATTATATACCAGTAGTCTGTAGCTTCATGTCTATAACCAATCCTATGCTTTGCTATTTTAGCTACTATACGCTTAAACTGATATGGTCTTATCGGACTTTCCTGAGCTGAAACATAAAAGTACATATTGTACTATTCTTGATACCTCTACGCCTACTTTACCATACTTTACAATGCTTACGAGACCGAAGAGTGACGGGTCAATGATTATCACAGCTGTTCTATCAAACCATTTTACAATTCTTAACTCATCGTCTAGGTCTTCATCGAATACTACTTTACCAGGTTTAATTGTAAACCACTTTGTCTTAACTATTCTTCTATTAATGCTTTCAGCGATGCTGATTACTTCTCTTGCATACCCGTTGAATTTTTGGAAGAACTCTGTGATCCTACAGACTCTACTGTAAGCCCGTGTACTCTTAAGCGCCCTGTCATAGCTCTTACGTTTAGCTCTTCTTGTATGGCTGCTAGAGACATTAAAGTCCTCATTACTACTTCTATTGGTAGGCCACGCCCTAATATGAAATCTAGCATTGGTGTTAGATCGAAAATTGATTTCTTGGCTGCAGTTAGGACACCTATAAACTCTTGCAACGACTTTGACTACACCACTATCAGTGACAATAGCTAAATGCATCTTATACTTCTGGCTTAACCCTTTGACCGCAATGGGGACAAACCATATTTACACCGCCCTTAAACTTAACCCTCTGCTTAACCATCACTTAATCACCTCTTGGGTAAGGTACCTTTTTAATTCCTTCTTTATGAAAAGGGACTTGCGATGTTTCTTCAACAACTCTATAGCCTTAGAAACATGATGATTATACCATACTGTTAGCTCGGTTTTCGTAAACTTGCCTTCTTCTGGAATATACCTGTTTACTCTAGGTAACTTAATTAAGTGGTTGTAGTTGTATGCGCCCAGTACGCACCAGTCGACGAAATCTATTGTTTGTTCTATGATGTCTTCAGGGTAAGTTATATAGTGTATAATGGGTTCAATAGATATCCATGTTTTGATACCTCTAGTTTTTGCTTCTCTTAATGCCTTTAGCCTTGTCTTAGGATCAGGTGCAAGTGGTTCTAATTCTAATGCTTCTTTATGGCTTAGAGTGGTTATTGTTGTTCCAAGCCACATATCGCCATGAAGCTTCATTAAATCAATATCCCTTAGCGCCAATTCAGGGTTCTTTGTGAGTATTAGGACCCTATTCCTTGGGTTTTCGGCTAGTACTAAAAGTACTAGCCTTGTAAGTCCTTCTTCAGCCTCAAAGTATGGGTATGGATCACAATTATGAACAATATACGGTATGTTATAGGTTTTGCTTTCGGTCTCTAAATTATATACATAACCTTCATACCATACTTTTTCAACCTTACGTATTGGTATTAAATAATACTCGTTGGTTTCAATATATCTTGTTAGGTGTCTATCTACTCGTATCCTTAGATGATACAAGTATGGATTGCTGGGCTTGAATGTATTAGCTCTTTTAGTTACGTAAAAAGACGTCAGCATCCCTATTTTAAATGTTAACATTTGTATTTGATAGAGTAATTCAGGTTCACTTGAAATGCATTCTATATACTTGCCGCTTCTACTATGCTTCCATACGCTTCCATCGCCTGCGATATAACCTTCAAGAAATGCTTTTACTATATTCTTCTTTGCTTTAAACATAAATGGTGGAACTTGTTTTTTACGAGGACGCCCTCTCTTTGGCTCACAATATATTACGTCCTCAAAGAACCTCATTAAAATTCGAGATGGAATATATATCCTTAAATATCCACCACAATCATATTCCTCTAGAGAAAGACCCATATTACTTACAATTCTTTCAACCTTTTTTAATACCATCTTGTTCTTATTATCATTACCTAGATAAAGTACTATTGCTGTTGATGATATTGCACCATCTGCTACGAACAATCCCATTAGCCATGCAAAATCTTCAGTCACTTTACCATTTTCAAGAAATTCCCTATATAGTTCATTCTTACCTTTCGCCTTTTCAAATCCATACTCGGGGCTAGCATACTTCCTGAAATCTATATGTATATCTTCCTCTGTTTGGAACATATATTTTGGTATAACAACAAAATACCTTTTTATGGGATTCAAATGTTTATCATGAATTATCTGGATAGCACCTGCATTAATCCATCTTGAGCCCTTCTTTACTATATTATACCAATCATCTTTACTCTGTATTTTCTTATGCTGTTCATATATTAGTATTGGATGCTCTGGTGTAAAGATTTGAGAAGGCAAATATTCTGGCTTAATTTTAATAGCCCATCCTGAATAAGACCTCTTAAAGACTCTTAATACTGTAGTTACGCCATTTAACCCATAGACTCTATCACCAACACTGATTTGCTCAATATACCTAATACCATTAGGTGTAAATATGGGCGTATTTGCCGGAACACATGTGAATGATACGACGATTACTCGACCTGATTTATTAAGGTATTTCTTAGCTTCTTCAACGGGATCATACCTGCCTTTCTCTATGCGTTTACGGAATAATTTAATGTTCCAAGCATAACAATACCTACAACCATATAAGCAGTAGCGATAAACAGTTATATTGTCTGTAGCGTAATCGACTCTAGTTCTAGGCATTGTTTATCACCTTGTAGCAGTTCCACCTCCACTCACAATAGTTGCATATATAAGATGGTTCAGGCGGCTCACCATTAGTTAGTGATCAATGTAGCTTTGCAGCTCTATCGATAAGCTTCTTGAATAGCTCTTCATCGTATTTTACTTCGAAGATCCTTACATTGCCATCTCTCTTACAGATGTATATTAAGTAGTCCTGCTTCTTACTGGTCATTCCTAAGTAGGCGTTAAGCTGCATGACATGATGCGAATAGGCCTGATCTGGTAGCCTATTACAGGTCTTAATTTCAATAACATGGTCCTCGTTTACCGCGTCAGGTGTTCCAGCTAATCTAAATGAGCCTAGATTTACTAGGATCTGCTGCTCAGTCTTATAGCCCATTTCCTTAAGGATTTCTTCAAATATCAAGTGAGTGCTAAGACCAAGCCCCATTATTATTCTCTTTGAAGGCGCAAGAAAGCTCTTAGAACTAGCAGGTGAAATCTAAAGCGCTATCTGGATTTACATGAGCGGTCTTGTTTTTGTTATTATTGATCTCATTATACTTACTAGGCGTTCTTCGTCAACTAAGTAATTAGCTAAAGGTTCAAAGAAGCGATGCAACATCTCGTCGTACATTATCTTGAAAGTCTCTTCCTTTGAGGCATATATTAAGAGTCCTATAGGTGATTCCTCTCTAATGGCACCAGAGATCTTCATAATTTCTCTAAAGAATCCTTCGAACTCCCTTAATTTCCATAGCTTAGCTGATAAGAGCCTTTCTTTATAAGGCCTTATGTGTTTAAGTAGTTTCAATATTCGATCAGAGGCTTTACCCTCTTCGACCTCTAATCGCATTGATCTTATAATATCAATTATTATTGATGGTGGAACTCTATGAGAAGTCTCAACACGTTCTCTGAAATCAAAGAGGGCGTCTGGAGTAAAACCTATTACCGTCCTTTCCATCTTCGGTTCTTTATGCATCATGAGGTTCTTTATAACAGTATTTAATACCTTCCTTACTTTTTCATGTTTAAGATATAGCTCAGCTAATGAGCTTATGTTTTTCTTAGCTGAGGCATATATATCAAGTTCTAGATCGCCATATACATTACGCCATTCTTTGACATTATAGATGCATAAATAGGCAGGGATTTCGATGTCATCGTACTTTATGTATCCTTCAATTCTGACTATAATGCTTAAGGGGCTTAATCCGGATTTCTTTACCATACTCTCTGCATATATAGCTATATCCGTTGGTGCTAATTTTCTCACATTCCTTGTGAAGATTAATTTCCCGCCTAGAGCCTCAGCGGGACCATCTTTCCATAATTCTAGGGTTTCAGGGAAGAAGAATCCTGAGAGCCAGGCATTAAAGCTGCTGAGTAGAAGTATCTTCTGTCTTAGGACTTCCTCTGCGCGTAAGAGAGGAATGCGCATTCTTACATATAAGCCCATAGAGTTCCCCTCCTAGTTTTAATAATATCAAATTCTCTACGATAAATTAACATGACGTGTAATCCTTTTACTTTAATGGGAACTCTTGTTTTTCCTCTTTTCTCATAGAGTCTATAAGTACCTTTTTCCCGTTCAAATTTCTTTCTCTCGACGGATGAAAGCTTATCAAGTACTACCACAACCATATCAACTCTGTGCTTTTTCTTAACGAGTTTCTCAACTGTAGACTCAAGTTGTCTAATGGCTGAGCCGAGCTTTTTACCTTTAGCCTCTATTACAGCCCATATACATCTGATGTAATGGCAGTAGTAATCTGCTACTTTATCTCTATGAGAAATATTGAGCTCATCCCGTAGCTTGTCTTCATCCCATATTTCGTCAACTTTGTCAAAAGGAGGTATATCTTCAGGAGGCAGTGTTCACACCTCAGTAGAAGTTTCCATCTATCTATCATCGTAGAATAAAACCTGTAATTTATTAACTTTGCTTGCATTGCCTGTAGGGTCTCTCATTAAATATTTATATAAGATAATAGATGACAAGACTGTTTTAACAAGGAAAATAAATCGCTGTTAATTTTCAACGATATAATATTGAAAGAATTATTATAATTATTGTCAAAATGATGTTTATTACGATGAGCTTAGTTTGTATTCGCATTTCTCTTCTTAGCTTATCTGATTGTTCTTTTATTTCTTTTCTTATTTGATCTTCTAATTTCTTAAGCGCTTCATAGCTTGCCATGGTATAATCGACTATAGTTTCAGGGGTGTCTGCTTTTATATGCTCTATTTTAATACTGAGGCTCTGTGCCCATGAAATCTGCACATAAGGGTAAATTACACATTCCCCAGAGCTGTCGTGTAATATTGGAAAACGTACTTGAATGGCTGTTAATTAAAAAGGATGAAGGCTATAAGCTCGAGGAACTAATTGGTAGGATCCTGGCATTGCTCAAGGAAGAAAAGTATATAGAGCTTGAAGAGCTCTTCGCCTAGCTTATGTTATTGATATTTTGCTTCTAGTATTAACTTCTTTCCGCCTGTTTTGAGTGCTCCAAAGATTCCCTTTTGCTTTACTAGTACGTCCTCTTCTAATATGTTTCCTGTTTTTGCATCTATGAATGAATAGTATATGGTTTCCTTTTCATCCATGAGTTTAGCTACATAAGTGTTTGGCTTCTTCTTTGAAAACCTTATTTCAATTACTTTTAATTCCTTAGGCTTATACTTTGAGGATATATAGTCCCTATAGAGCTGCTCTACAACATTAGGTTTTAGATATCTTCGTTTCTCGCTAGTTTTAAGCGATGTAGCATCAACTACGAGTTCATGGATGTATTTCTGGTCATGGGACTTTACGAAGTATTCTTCTTTATCTGGATGATATTTTACTTCCATTATTTCTTTATCTGGATACAATCTTCTTATGGTTGATTTCACTCTTTGCTCACTGAATACTATCTTATGTCTTACAATGTCATTTGTTTTTGCATCGACTACTACTTTAGCTTTTCCATCAGGTGAGTCTAATTCTACCTCCCAGAATCGGTGATTCCTGAGCTTAATGCCTATGACTCTTGCTTCATGAACGTTATATTTAACTGATAACATGTTTATAGCTCTATCACTTGCTCCTCCTCTTCCAAGTAGTCCTTTATCAAGATTGTATGTACCGTCTTCAGCGTTTATCGTTACTACATGAAGATGTTCGTCGTCTTCTAGGTCTATTATTATCTTGTCTTCATGTTCCTCTACACCTATTATCTCAGCTCCTGATACGAGGGACTTAGCAAGTAACTGTGCTGCATCCGGCTTAATCCTAGTCTTTACGTCCAATACTTTACCCGTGTACTTGTTTATCTTTACTAGTGCCTTGAATCGCGAGGTTTCACATGAAACTACTGATATGAATTTACCTTCACTGGTTATACTTGCACCTATAATGCTCTCGCCGGTCTTATCGCTTACAGCCTTAGATACTATGTCGATCAATACCTCTTCTTCTATAGGTTCTAGCTCTAAGTATCCTTCATTATCTATTAAGTTGAATCTAAATGTACCACTATTGTATTCGCTTACCATGAACTCTAAGATCCATTCATGTCCTAGGTAGAACTTCTTTATCCTCTTGTACCGTACATCTTTAGGTGAGCAGTTATATTTACTTGAAACATCGTCTTTTAGCATCTTAAGGGCTGTGAACTGGGATATACCTTTTTCCTTGATAATTGATGAAGCTTCAACCTTATCGTACTTTAATTTCATTTTCTTTAATACTTCTTCACCTATCCATCCAGAATCTTTTATGTCTAAAACTTCTTCATCTAAGACTAATGCTCTTCCAGTAGCTTTTCTAAGCCTCTTTCGTCCCTGAGCATCTACTCCTATATATCTTGCCTCCCAATCAATTACATAACAAGGCTTAACTCTTAATGTAGCTGAATTTACCTCATATTCACTACAGCCGTACTTTCTAAGTAATTCATCTAATCTTTCCTTTAGTTCCAGCCACTCATATCTTAGAATTAGTGGTGTATCTAACTCACGTACCCTAATGGTTTTTCTCGCTCTCTTACGTCTTATAGTAGGCTCTGTTCTTTCTTTTTCCTGCTCATTCAATGATAGGGTCATTACCGCGTAACTTCTTAGATCTATACCGTATCTTTTCAGGAGTTCTAATAATTTATATCCATTCCATAACTGTATATTCTCACGCCATTTCTCATTTCTTTTAAGATCCTCTATGGCATCGTATGTAAAATCTGATGTTGTTATGAATATTCCATGACTTATCTTAGCATGTTCTAATGCTATTATGAAGGTTCTTAGCTCCCTATAACCGACTTTCCTTGTAGATATCCTACGCTTTACCTGAATCCCATACTTTACCTTCAATCCTGTAGGTGTAGGACAGGTAACTATCAAGTCAATACCTTTATCAGCAGGACCCCCGACATAAGAAACCTCGCAATCCATCTTATGAAATAATTCAGCAACAAGTTTCTCAAGAACTTCAGGATGAATTCTTTGGAGTAGCTCTAACGTACTCAAATATTCACCCATGTGTCTACTCATAGGATACGCGGTTCAATTTAGTAGATACTGTAGCAGCGTCCATTTTATATGCTTTCCATAAAAACAAGAGGTTAGTTTCCTAAAAGAGTAAATGATTTTGACTTAGCCCAGATCTCTTTTAGCAGCTCTGATTTGATTATTACGTATATTATCATTGATGTTCTTATGGGTAGGAATAGTGGGAGAATCGTTATTGTTATGGATCCAATTCTAGTAGTTACAATGAATAAGGATCTATCAACACCTAGCAGCGTTAATAGTACTACATAGATATCTGATGCAAGCATAAGCGATATAAAGCCCTTTGTCAAACCATTACTAACTTCTATAAAGACATATGATGTGCTTAGCATAAAGCCTAGAATAACTAGTACAAAAACTACGTTCAACTCTTAGTCACCGATTATGTTTGGTGGTGGATGGTTGTGCGAGCTTTATTGATGGCGGTGGTGATGCTGGACTTACAGGCGGCGATATTGTAACGTTTACAGGTTGCACCATCGGCTGTAACCAAGCTATCAGAACTATTACTCAGAACTATTGCTGCTAGAATTTAGCTGCTAATGCCAGTAGGCATGCATACTTCTGCTGCCTTGGTGTTGGTATCTTTATCTCTAATAGACGATAGTGAGCATGCGCTACAACTGACACATTATATCTTGTTTTAAGTATATGACCTGTAGCCCTTTTCCATATAAAATCTTGATCTAGTGTAGAAAGTATCGACCCTGCAAGTCCTTCATCTTCATAAGCCTTTATGAGCTGATCCTAAGATGTCTCTTTTTCTTTTCTTCTTCGCTAGTATATGTAAACTTCATTGCGACCTGTATCTCCGATTCTCTACTGATGTATTTAAGGACCTTTACAGGCGGTGTAGTACCATACGTGTCAAGACTTGACACTGCATCAATGTATTCTCCACAAGCATCTATAGCTACAAAGTAGCAAGCTGTCTACGGACTTAAGGTTCTTAATAATACAGCTATGAATAAAGATGATCTAAGAACTAATGCTGCAAAACTTAAGAGGCCCATAATTGTTAATGGAGCTTCATTACTGATGTGTAAATGTTTCGTGACCTAAAACGTGTTTGCAAGGTTTA
>CAYXRT010000047.1:0-10723 GCA_964467535.1 uncultured Desulfurococcales archaeon | reverse complement strand
TCCTGTAGAAGTCGTGGAGGAATGTAACTAGGGATTTATAGTCAAGCTTATCGCTAATGACAAGACTCTCTATAAACTCCCTCCTATACTCAAGCTCCTCCATAACATCGTCTATGCAGAGCCTTCTAGCAGCCAATGTTAACCTGTAAGTCGGATTATCTAATGTATTAAAACTATCACCATGAGAGTTCCAATGGAAAACCTCTACCACACTATATCCTTCGCTTGATGGCTGTACTTCATAAATGTTTGTTATTCTCCTAACCCATCTGCCTTGGAGTCTAACCTTCTTAGTTAAGACAATACACCAGATATTCTGGAATAGATCATCCGTTATACCCAGAGTCTTCATTCTAGTAATCATTTGTTCAGGGCTATCAGCATGCCACGTGGTGACACTACCACTACCAACCGAGGCGGCCTGGAAAAGGTAAATAACTTCTCTTCCTCTAGCCTCACCTACACAGACATATTCTGCTCTTTCACGTAGTGCTGCTTTGAGGAGATCCTCAAGTCCTATCTCGATCTTGAATTCGCTTAGTGATAAACTTCTCTTAACATAATATGACTTCCACCGTTCATGGGGTAATCTTATCTCGGGAGTATCCTCGATAGTGACTATTTTTGCATCGGGTGGGGCGAGCATTAGAAGGGACTGTAGGAGTGTTGTTTTACCACTACCCATACTACCAATGATTATTATGAATCCTAGAGCCTCTAGAATTAACCAGAGGTAAGCAGCCATAGTGGAACTTAACATGTTATCCTTAACCAGGTAGACTAGTGTGAAGGGGTCCTGGGGGAACTTACGTATCGTTAGTGAACTACCTCTACCCGTAACTTCATAACCAAAATTCACGATTACCCTGTGCCCTTCGGGTAAGCGGAACTCACTTACCGGGTATGCTGTAGAAACACTCGTACCGGCCTTCTGAGCAAGCTTAACAATGTAGCTTCTTAAATGGTCCTCACTAGGGAATACTATGTTACTATTAATCCACCTGTAGGATGCTACCCTCCTATGGACTATTCCTGCAGGTACACCTGCAGACTCAATACTAATATCCTCTACATCGGGATCCCTCAATGGCACATCTAGTATTCCATAGCCTACAACATCCCTTAGAATATAATATTCTAAGACCTTATAGTGAGCGTTCACTATATCGTATATTCCTAGTTCCTCCGCAGCCTCCCAAATGATGTTCTTGAGGAGGGACTCAATGTTCTCACTCGCTTTAAGCTTAAAAGACACATAGTCCATTATCTGATTGTAGGCGTATTCTACCTCACTTGTAACCTTTGGCTCGTCAACAATGTATAATATTCTGCCCTTATCGTTTATTAGGTAAACCGTTGCAACACCCACATTGTAGCTTCTGATAATGTCCCCCGTAGAGACGATACCCGATGAGAGTATTAGTGGCTTAAAGAAAGGGCTAACGGTAATCCTTAATTGCTTAGTTTTTGGGCTCTTGCTCTTTTTAAGTTTAAGTTTTAGAAGTTTCATTACTCTCAATCCTCCTTAGAAGCTCATAAAGCTCATTAGAAAGCTTGGAATCAGCATAAGCTAAATGTGATACAAGGGCTAAGGCAAGACGCTTATCAAACAATACATGTTTAAGCAGCCTAAGAGAAACCGAGATAATCTTACTCTTCGGCCTACCCGTAACCTCCCTAAGCTCCTCAAGAACATCACTATCACCAACCCAACAAACCCTACCCAAAACACGCACCCCTAAAGAAAAAGAGTTAGAATTCTAAAGAAAACCGCCAGTAGGAATCATATACCAAACTATTATACAAGGATATTATAGAGCGCCTTCAGCTAAAAACAATCATGGCAAAATGAGGTACGCGCCTTAATAATTTGCACCACAAATTTGTGGTTCAGTTCAAAAGTGAGAGTTAGTAATGAGCGTAGAGGGAGGGTAAAGTGTGGAAAGACGTCTTTTGGATTTCTATCTATGCTTTCCTATTCTATCGATAGGTATTTATTTTATTCTAGCTAGGCTATGTGGTATTATCATCTTCTCCTTTGGATGTTATCTATGATGTTTATTATAATCTTGTGTAGTGCGAGTGACAAGTATGCTAGGAGAACTATGTCAAATACTACGAGGATTATGAAGGGTATCATTTTGAAGGCCCTTTTCACAGAGGGTATTACCTATGATTATCCCTGTAGAGGAGGTTTATTACCTTTACTCTGCCTATTTTCTACTCAATACAATTCCATAGGGATGAATACACCATACTACTAAGAGTGGCAGAATCTTCCATTAAAGTAGATAAAACTATCTTCCATTCATACTCGTTCCACCGGAATGGCAAACTGTAATAGAGAGGAATTATCCATTCTAAACCATTCCATCAGAATGTCTCTCATCTTTCCGGTGGAATGTATCAGTTTAGTGAAAGTGAAACGGTTTGTTTAGACTTTATAGACTTTATTGTTTACTTATAGTATATTATGGCATTTACTTTTTACCATCTAGTTCTATTTGTTTAATAGTTACTCTCAAGATGTCACCTTCCCCTTATATTTAACTCTTCTGCGATGGGTGAGGAAATAACAACATATCACGTATAATATCAGGAATAAAATTCTTAATGAACTAAAACTATGACTCATCTTACAATACTCTCCATAATCGCCCTCCTCTCACTAACATTTCCCCAAGATATCGGAACTCTTTAAAGAGTGGTTATTAAATTAAAGAGATGCAAAATTCTGATAGTTACTTGCTCCTGTAACTATTAATACAAAAGGTTGAAATGCCCTTCCTAGCTGCCCCTTTCTCTAGTCCAATCTTCCAAGGCTTTTCTTAGCCTCTCTGGTTTATGTTCCATCCCACTCCAGAATGTAACATACTCTTTAAATGACTCTGTAGGCTTTGGCGGTGAACCTAAGACCACTGGCGCTCTACGATAGTGGACTAGGTCTTTAGCTAATTTGGGAGCTAGACCTGTTATGCCTCTTTGAGCGGGATACCATATTAGAGGTAGTCTCGAGGCCACACTTCTAATTCTCTCCATGGCTCCAGGTATTCTCTGCTGGAGCCATGCTAAAGCGGGAGAAGGCTTAGCCCAAATACTAGAAGGACCTATTGCACTACCGGTCGCAGAGGTTCCTCCAGGCCAAAATCTACCTATACCACCCATAACCTGCTGGAAAAGCGGCCTGGCAGCAAAAGATAATATTCCTGAAGCAACCGCTAAGCCCAAGCCAGCCTCATGAACTATCGCAACTGCTATCAAGGGAGCGGCTAGACCTGAAAGCCATATAACTAATGCTATGAAGAGAGCAACCCACCACGAAGGAGAGAATACTGGTCCTGCACCTGGAATTAGCGATCCTGCCTCACTAGCCACCCTAATAATAGCAGCTATAACTATTGGTGCAAATAGTAATGCAAAGAGTAAAGAGAGCATTCTCATTCCTAGATTTCTAACAAACCTTATTGGTGCTATCGCTAGGGCTATAGATAATGGTAGTAATCCCGCAAGGACAGCTGTTAATAGCAGTCGCATAGCCGCAGCAATGTAGAGTGGTAGTATTGCTATGAAGAAAGCTACTAGGATAGAGCCAAGAGAGAATATTCCAGCTATGACTAGTGCAGAGAAGAATGTAGCTATCTGACCTATATAAGCACCTATCTTATCTGGAGGCGCTATAGCATAAGCTATACTAGTAGTAAATAATGCCAGATAATTGTAGATGTATTTAGATAATGGTATGAGAGCAGCAGCTAAAAGAACCCTCTTAACACAAGCGAGTGCCTCACCTTCACTAGTAACCCCGGTAACCTCAAGAGCTAACACTATGACACTAAGAGTGCCATTCAAGACTAAAATAAAATATGATGGTAGAAGACATAAGTTAAAGAGCTCATCTATAGCTCCAAAATTAACCAAGTACCCCCCGGAAACCTGAATGGAAGGTGCTACTGGAACATTCAATGCGAGTACTGCATAAGCCTCGCCCAAAGCGGTAGCGATAGGCCTTAGGAATCCCTCAGCAACACCAGCAGCAATATACGTAGCAGCCTTAGCCAACCACTCAAACACAGCAAAAATAGCATCCACAATAGGCTGAAAAATACCAGCAGAAGGCTTAGGAGGTTGCGGTGGTGGAGGAGGCGCTATAGTCGTAGTAGTTGAGTCATCAGCAAAAACAATACAAGTACTACTAGAAGTCGCCATTACGGCTAGAAGTATAGTAAATAGCATGATTATAATCTTTATTCTCCACACTTACTACACCAAAATGTCACAATAGAGCTTCAAGAGTAAGATAACATATTAAAGGAATAAGCGGAGATGACATTTTATATACGTCCTAGAACTAGTCACTTGTTGCTAGTTTTATCGCGCTCCATATTCCAGCGATTATTAGGAATGGGTATGCTATAGCCCTTATGAGTGTTAGTAGCTTATTGAATGCTGTTGTAGCCTGCTTTAAACTTTCATCACTTGGAGGAGTCCATATAAAGTTAATCCAAGCCTCAATACTAGCCATAATAACAGCACCAATCAAAACAAGAACAAGCATACGCTTAGCACGAGCCTGCTCAACAGGGTCAAAAGCCATAATAGCTCTAACCATAACTTTTAGTCTATTAAGAGTTCCCCCTACTTGTTTCATAGATTTACACCCAAGATAGATAGTGTTAGGGGGTCTCAGTAAGGATATTGGAGTATGATAATAATATTTTATATAGGTTTGTAAAACAAGTATTTATATGGATGAAACCTGTGACCGGGAGCCCTGGAGAGATCTCCAGGGTAGGGATGATCTAGGGTGGATTTCGGCGGAGGCCATTCTAGCCTCCGCCCAATTATATCTTCCATGTTACTGGGAGAATTTTCCTAATGTCCTCTAGCTTCCTATTGAACCTTACAATCTGCTCCCTACTATAACATGCTAGGTTATCAGCTATTAGCCTTAGAGAGTCTAATACTACAGGATTCATGCCATATTCTCTTCGTATAAGGCTGGATCTCTTCGCTAAGAATCCTTCAGGAATTAATGGTAGAGTTGGATACTTCGATCTTACAGGCCTATATATGTAGTCATCAACTACTATCAATAATGCTCTTTCCCCTACTCTATTTATGAAGTTTAGTAGTGTATGATATTGTCTCGTAACATCAAGTACTAGTAAAACACCTTCATTAACCAAGCTTCTTATGATCTTGAGAAATTTATGTTGATACTGTCGTCTCTCCCTTCTGCTAAGACTTGAATAATGCCTTAGTGAACTACGTACTCTCATTAATATACTCTCAAAATTGGAGGTGGTAGCAACGATAGAGTAGACTATAATACCGAATCCCCCACTACGATCAATAGCCACTATCAGTTTCCCATAATCTCTTATCATAATATATCAAGGGAAATAAGTGAACACTAAAGAATATAAACCTATGTAAAACAAGTTAAATAGAACATAGAGGAGGGAATATTATTATCGAGCCCTTCCAAGACCATTCCTTAAATAAGCTTGCAAGTAAGGGCATTTGAACCATAAATTTATGGTTCAAAATATAAACTAAAACTAAACTAGGCTGGAATAACTTTTATTGGTACCTTTAGTTTATTCGTGTCTTCACTTATATGAGTTTGAGATTGTCAAAAAGCATTCTTTTCCTGAAATAATTTGGTATCGGCTTGAGTTGGGTATGGTAGAGCTTTCTAGTGTATAAGTATATAAGTTAATTGAATAGTATTAGATTATGGTGGGTTCTTGTGTTTCGTTTAGTCTTGGGGGTGTTCTTGCTCATTATAGGTCTCATCTTAACCCTTATTTCACATCATGTAGTTTTCGCCTTAACTAGAGGGGATATACTTCATTGGGAGTATCTAGATTACTCTCTTAGAATAGAGTATATTAGATGGATGGCGATAGAGATTCTAGGAGCAATACTATTAGGCATAGGCTTAGGCATACTATTCTATGATTTAAAGAAGAGTATATTAAAATCTCAAAGCTAAGAAACCATAAAAGCTTATTACTTACTATTTGTCATTGCCTAGGTGAACCTTAATTCCCTAGTTACTCTTATACCATTGAGGGTTATCGTGAGTGTAGCTTTGCTTGCAGATCTTCCCCAAACTTTAAAGCTTATTGTAAGGGTATTTTCACCTATTTCAATCGTTTTCTTATCGTAATAGGGTGTTATGGGGGTTCCATTTAGGAATACTCTTAATGACCACCCTATTGGTATTTTTGTTACCCAATTGTTTATTATCCTAACTTTAAGTGTTACGTTATAATATCTCGTCTTCTCTATGCTCACACTAGCTATCCTCATTTTCACACATTCATTAATAGATGGTATAATGTACTTGTCAACTGAACCCATTAACTCCACTTTTACCTCATGAGTTTTATTTGGTGCAAGACTTTCGATCATAGCCTCCGCGTAGAGGGAATGAAGTAAAATTTTAACTGACTCATGTGAACACACTTTGATATAACGTGGCTTAGATGGATCATATGATGAGGTGAAGTCTCTTTCATCAATTAATACCTTTATTGGACGTTGCGTATAGTAGTTTAAGTAAAGCGGTGTATCACCGTAATTCCTGATATCCAGGACTAGAGACTTAATACCTATACGTAATGAGAGAGGGTCTACATTGAAACCTATTTTCTCTATTTTTATTTGTGGTTTTATTCCTTGTATTGTTATGTTCTCTGTGTATACTTTTACTCCTTGGTGTCTCACATTTAGTATGAGCTTTAGTGGTCCTATAATGTTCTCCATGTATCCGCCTATCCTCTTGTATACTACATTTTGTGGTTCCTCCGCTATGGCCTCACCCGCCCATTCCACCTCTCCACCTTTAACCCGGTAAAACATGAACTCCAATGGGTAAACGTTACTCTCGAAGATAATCTTTAGTGTGGGGTAGAAGTTTCTATCGATAACACTTATGCTTTTAATTTTGAACTCCACCCTCCTACCCGTTATGGTTGTTAGTAAAGTCGTCATACCCGTGACATGTACCTTTGGAGATTGTGCAGTTTTAGTTTCAGAAGTTATTACATGAGTTGTCTTTGTAGTTGAGGTTTCACTGGTAGAAGTCATTACAAGGAATGGAGGCTTAAACAGCATTAAAACCAGGAGAACCACAACAATAAGAACGGTAGATGCTATAGTCAAGCTCGATTTTCTTTTACTTTCTCTCCTTTCAGCCCCCATAAGCGAGGGCCTCCAGAACGAGAATATACCGTCAAAAAAGAAATATAAGTTTACTCATCGTCATCAAAGTTTACTAAATCACAACTTTGTTGTATATTTATGTCTATAATAGTAAGGTTCTTAGCTTACTATAATTTACTTAAGAAAAGAGAAAGTGAGGAGAGTGTTTATGATTGACGAATGGCAAAAAGGTAGTAATACTGGATCCTGAGCTATCTCTCAATCTAATTGCATCATCTAATCTAAAAACGCCCTTGTATAAAATTCACATGTTAAGTTTATTACTATTCGCAGATGTGGTGGTGGTACCAGAGTATGCATATGATAACATGTATGAAGAATATAAAGGGCTTATAGAGTTAAGGAAGCTCTCCTTGAATCAGATAATCCCGTTACTTCAGACTTGGAAATATGAGCTAGATCGTGTAGACAATTTTACTCTTGGCTTATTAAGGTATGCTAATAAAAGTAATTCATACTTTTTCACCTGTAATGATGCCGAAAAGATTGAAAAGTTAATAGAGATTTCAAGAACTTACTTACCTAGCTACCTACCTATGCTAAAAGAAAGTCTCCTCATTCAAGACATTTTAAACTTCATCATATCTGACAAAATAGTACCCTATATGGTCCAAATAAAAAGTGATATAATTACTAAATTAACTAAAATAATAGCTGAATTCAAACGTGACTTTCAAGAGGGTATATTGGAATTAGCTAAAGCACTAAAGGGGCAGTACTTCTTAAATCAGGAAAATAAGACATGGATTAAACAATTCATTACCCAAAAAGAAATAAAGCTCTTAAATGTTCTTACTCCAGAAAACCTTAGAAAGTTCAAATGGCCGACATCTCAAGACATAATATCTTTAGTGATTTCTACAACACCCATCGCATCGCATCCGATACTTAACATTCTTAGCCTTTCTGTGGGGGCATTCATAGAGGCTGCTAGATATCTCCGTGCCAGAGGGGTACTTAAGGATAAGGGGGTGGCATTTGTTTTATCAATAATGGTTATAAAGAAGCTAATGGAGTCATTTTTAGCGGAATTAGAACCTGTAAATTGCGTAGTTTGTGCATTATCTAAGAAGGAGATAGAACAGATGTCCGAAAGAGAGGCCGAGGATGTAATCAGAGAATCTTTTTTGCCAGGACGCTTATGCGTCGACCACATGGTGGCTTACTTAGATATTAGAAAGAAATATAAGTATACAGGAAAGAAGTTATTACTTATGATGAAATGTTATTATTAACACCCTCTCATCACTATAGAGTAATCTTAACACTTATCGATTCATTTCATCAACGTTCATGAGAATTCAATTCATAGAACCCCCCTTTCATGTACTGAAATTTTACAGTATATGAAAGCTAGGTTATATTTATAAATTATAATAAGAAATATTTTATGTACGAGGGTTTGTACAGGATGAAAGCTGTTGTTTATGCTAGAGTTAGCGTTAAAGGTGAGGATATAGAGAATCAAGTTAAGGTTATACAAGAATGGGCTAAAAATAATGGATACGAGGTTACAGCGGTATTCAGAGATGAAGCTGTTACTGGTGCTAGTAATCCTTTGGAGAGGCCTGCATTCCAGGCACTACTAAAATACTGTAAAGATAACAATGTTAATACTATACTAGTCTATGATCTTTCAAGGTTTGGTAGGAGCCTGGTAGAGGCTGTTGAGGCCTTAAGAAAACTACTTGACATGGGCTATACAGTAATCTTTACCAGGTTTAATCTTAAAGCAGACTTAAAAGATATTGCAGGTAAGGTCATGATTTATACTCTACTAATGGCTGCAGAGCTGGAAAGAGACTTTATGAAGATGAGACTAGAAGCAGCAAAACAAGCAGGTAAACGTATCGGAAGACCACCAAAAATACCCGATGAAACGCTAAAACGCTATCTAAAGAGATACAAAGGCCTCTCAAAGAAAGACCTATGGAAGATCTTGACAAAGGATGGGTACGAAATAAGTTACCAGCAATTCTTATATAGGGTGAAGAAACTTGCCTCATAGAGGTACTAAAGTGGCAATTACAGAGAAGGACATAGTAGATTTCGTTAATGTGAAGAGGGATTCAGTTTATGCAATTCTTGAACTATATACATATGCATGGCTAAAGAGAAAGTATAAAGGTAAAGTTATAGCACCTTGGAAATGTTTCGACTTTGCAGCCTGGGATCTAAAGGGGACTATAGTTTACGAAGTTAAACATAACCATTATAAGCTGTCATGGGAGCAGCTAGTAACAGCATGGCGATTGTACGAATCAAGAGAGATAAATGCTTTGTATATAATGTCTAATGTAAAAACTACGGTCGAGTACCTTAAGCTTGAGGAAACCTTTGAGACCTATCTGGGCATCATGTATTGCTATAAGATGGATTTTGTGAAAGTAAACGAGAAATACCATATAGACGAAATCCTCCTTGGAGAATCACTAAGAAGAGCAGAACAAGAAGAGAAGGAACTAAAATACATGACAACCATGCTGGAGAGAATATTCAGAGAACTTGAAACTTAGTCCTTTTGCACTCCCATCCTTTAGTGAGTAGTATAGCTAAAGTATTATTGGGGGATGTAATGGATATAAATATTAATTTAGTTATATCAGTTGATGTTAGCGTTACAAGGTTAGTATTGGCCTTAATGTCACTTAAATCTAAAAGTATATATACTGCTATAGCTAGTAGCCTCACCCTCATCAACTGATGTAGAAGTTGCACTCCTACCAATGCCAGGCGGGGTGCAACGCCATTATAGTTATCTGTCCATGTACTTGATTACTTTACTGACGAAGGTTTCCCTCATACTCCATGGTATCTTATCCCTTAAGTGATTATAATGTATGTAATGAATTACCTCATGTCTTAGTGTTTCATGTAGTCTCGTAATGTTATTTGTATGCTGTACAAAGATGTATTTCGGTGATAGAAATCTACCTCCAGGTTCTTTCTCGTACCTGAAATCAACTATGAGTACTGGTTTAGGGGTAGTATTGGGGTTTAATTTGAAGAACACGCATACCTTCTGGAACTCTTCATTTAAAACACACCTAGCTATACCTATGAATGCTTTCCTTGCCTCCCTAAATCTTTTATCATAAAGATATTTAAATAAATAGGGCAAGTCTATACCGGCAAGCCAAAAACCACCATAAAACAATAATATTACACAAAGGATATAAAGTATTATAACTATGGTATATTCCGTTATCAATACTGAGTTCACCAACTAGAATATGAGATGTGTTTGGAGTAAGGAAGTCTTAGGATCCTAATGGATGGAAGGTATAAAAGGGTACTTTTTAGAATTATTTTTCTGAAGTCACAAAATAGACCTTATGGCTTGCGGGAATGGAGGAAATTCAATAATGAAATGTCCTAATTGTAATAGAGATGTTCCTGGGGATGCTAGATTTTGTCCTTACTGCGGCCACGAATTACATGAAGCACTTGTTAATTATACCCTATTAGAGGATTTAGATAAACTTGAGAT
>CAYXRT010000046.1:0-10839 GCA_964467535.1 uncultured Desulfurococcales archaeon | reverse complement strand
TGGTTAATTAATCAAACAATGAGCTGGTTTTATTAGTCCTCATAAGTTACATTGTTCTGAAATGCTAGGAAATAGTTATGTTAAAGTTCTTACTACTCATTATTGGGGTACCTTAATTTATTTCCATTTATTTGTTGTAAGTGAATAAGATGATAAATAAGAGCTAATGGAGTATGTAATTTAATTTTTATGTTAAGTTTTTTAGGTTTGGTCAACATTTACTTGTTTGGTGTATGAATGAGTTTTAGACCTAGAATTGGTCATATTAGGGAATTGGTTTTACCAAGAATTGGTAGGATATATCCTATTGAATTAAGGGTTAAGAGTTATGGCTGTAAGAATAATGTTAAGAGTAAGGAGTAGAAGTACCAGTAAAGTTATTGAAGTTAATGCATTAGTAAATTCTGGTTATGAAACTGAAAAACCTGAATTATTAGTTCCGGTTAAGGTAGCTGAATTATTAGGTTTATGGCCTTTACCATCAAGATATTTGGCTAAAGATTATTTTACAGCTGGTGGTCTTGTTAGGAACTACATATTAAGTAATGAGGTTGAAGTAAGTGTTTTAGTTGAATATAAGACTAATGTAGTTAATTGTGATTTAGTTATTTCATTAATTGAAGATGAAGTTTTAATTAGTGATAAATTAGCTAGTAAATTAGGTATTATTGTTTATGATTTTGCTGAAGGTATTTGGAGATTAAAAACAGATAGAGAAGATATTAGAAGAAAAAGTGTTGAAAGACAGATATGGAGGTAATTACGATATTTTCTTTAATGCATTAAATGCTGCTCCTACTATTGGATACATTATTGGTGATGCTGTTAAATGCGGATGTGTACCTATTTGTAGTGTTGTTAATTCTGATAATGTTATTCCTTTCTGAATTAATCCACCTATTAAATTAACCATTTCACTAACACTTAAACCACCACAAATTTCACAACCAATAACTCTTTGAGATTTTCTTAAGGCAATTAACTTAACTATAACCTTCTTAGCTCCTGGTAAAACTCCAGGATGCTTATCTATTGTTTCAAAATTACCTACTACAATATCTAAACCTTCATTTCTAGCTCTTCTCTCAATATAACCAGCAGCACCAAAAACTAAATCACCAACTTTAGTTGAGAATATAGGTACAATACCCTTAATAATTCTTTGAATACCAATACCAGTAATATTTGATGCAACTACCTTACCCTCCATAGATGCTACTGAAGCTAACATTACTGGAATAAATTTACCTGTAAGGAAGTCTCTCTTTTCAGCACAATCACCAATAGCATAGATATTAGGTATTGAAGTTCTTAAGTATTCATCAACAGCAATAGTATTTCTTTCACTAAACTTAAGAATACCCTTAACTAAATCAGTATTAGCTCTAGCACCTATAGCAATAATAACTAAATCAGTAGATATTTCCTCGCCACTAGCTAATTTAACTGCTTTAACCTTCTTATCACCTAAAATCTTAACAACTTTAGAATTAGTTTTAATTTCAACACCTAATTTTCTTAACTCTTCTTCAGCTAATTTACAAAATTCAATATCAAAATTTAATTGTAAACAATGAGGTAGTAGTTCAATTATAGTTATTTTCTTACCTAATTTACTTAATTCATCAGCAAATTCAGCACCAATAAAACCACCACCAATAATTGTAATATGATCAACATCTTTAATACAATCAGCTAATTTCTTAAGATAATTACAATCCTTATAAACATAAAATACGTTTCCTAAATCAGTACCTGGTATTGGTAATTCTACTGGTTTTGAACCTAAAGCTAAAACTAAATAGTCATAACTTAATTCATTACCACTTCTTAATTTAATTAATTTCTTGTTAGGATCTATACCCTTAACTTCATTAATCTTGATATCAATACCTAATTTTCTTAGTGGTTCATCTGGTAGTAAATTCTTATGAATATCACCAATAGTTTTAAATATATATGGAACGGCACAAGGAATAATAGACTTCTCCTCTCTCCTAACTATAACTACATCTAAATCAGATTTCAATAACTTAGTAAAATATGCACAAGAAAAACCTGCAGGACCACAACCAATAATAACAACTCTGACCATATATAGTGCACCAGATAGATTGTACGAATATGGGAATAAATTTTTTTGTCTTAGGCAGATATAAGAATTAAAATCTATTGAATGAAAAAGGTTTAACCACATATATGAAACATGCATATGGCAGAGTTTTTAGTATTCTCCCAAAGAGGTTTACGTGGTAATGATCAGTTATTCCTAGCAACTTGAGACCTAAATCTCTTATTTTGCCAATTAAATTTTTCAATTCACAATTCATTTGAAGTCCTTCATAATTTGTAAATAAGAGAGCATATTTTCTTAGTATTGAAGGTATATATGCTAGAAATGGGAATTTAGTATGAGGTTCTAATAACTAGTCAAGATTAGGTATTTAAATGATAAAAACTCCATATTGTCTAATAATCCTAGTCGATGCCTTCAATATCATTTCCCATTTAACTTCGTGCTCTAATGGGAATAAATTACGCATAAACTACTATGTAATTACTTAATAGCCTAATGTAAAGCCAATTAGCGTTAGGAATTAAAAGACTATTCCTATGATATTAAAATATCTAGAGAGAACATTAACAAGCCATCCTTTATCACATCCTAGATCCGACATGGTTATAACTGCCCTTTGTGGACATCGTAAAAGAGCACTAATTATTGGCAGTATTAAACTTATGTAATCCCTAACCCTGACTTCATACAAGCCCAACTCCCTGAAAAACTTACACGCAGCTCTGTAAATTAACCTAAAAACTTTCACTGGTATCTCTCTACTTCTACAATACCCGTAAGATACTATCTTCATCGTTATACGTCCTCTCTATACCATTACTTTGATGTTTAGCTTCTTTTAAAGAGAAGGGAGTTCAAATTGGTATTTAACCCCTGCTTAATAAATACACTCAGGCGCTCCTAACGTATGTCAATAGTAGCAGTAGGACTAATAGAGCAATCAAGTAGAGGTCTAGAGCCAAATTTAAAAAGGAAGGTAGAGGAAATTCTATCTGATTTAATTCTACCTAAAGAAATAATTGAAACATTATTCAAAAATATATTAGAAAAGCATTAAGAACAGGTATATGGAGATACCTAAAACAAGAATAGAAAGCATTATTGGTAGTAGCAAGAAAATAAAAGAAAGTAAAGCCACGAACATTAACCTACATACTTAAAAATATTCTTAATTATAAAACTGCAAACACGGAAGGGTATAGCATTGTATTATGGTGATGCTTTGGCTATAAGGAGCAAGTTGTATATTTCAGCCGTAAATATTATATCAATTCTCCATTTAGGGATCTCATATATTTATAGTATCGGATGGTCATAGAGAAATAGGAGTAAAAGCCTAATGAGTAATTGTGACATTTCAAGAAATCAACTAATCACATTATATGGGAAAGAATATCATTATTCATATAACAATAAGTCACAAACCCTGCAAGGATATATAATACCAAATAAGTCTAATCCTTTATGATGCTTTATCTAGACCTTACAGTATATGAAGGGTGAGACATGGACTAACATGACAAATCTGTTACCAATGACAATTTTGACATTGATTGCAATGCACTTTGGAATACCCTTAATGTACTATTACTATATGAAATTAAAATATCTCAATAAACCTTGGAACATACGTGTAAATCGTAATTATGAACCTAAGGTTGCAATTATTATTCCAACATATATGGGTTCAAAATGCATGATGACAAGACTCAACAATATATAATCAAAATTACCCAAAGATAAATATAGAGATAGTAACCGTGAATTCATCTTCGTCAGATAGTATAGCTGATATGATTAATGAGTGGTTTAGAAAACGTTCATGCGTCAAGAGCAAGATCGTTGTAGAATCAGAGAGACGTGGCAAACTTCAAGCCATATTAAGGGGTTTAAATGAGATTTCAAAAGTGACAGAGATAATAGTACTCATAGATGGTGATTGCATACAGGATAAAGAGGCGTTGAGAAATGTTCTAAAATATTTTGCCGTCCCATCTGTAGGTAGTGTAACTGGCAGTATAGAATACATTAATGATAATGCCAATTATAATATCTACCGCAATTTCTATAACAAGCTACGTATCGCAAAATCAAAGTATTGATCGACACCAGAACATAATGGACCATTAATTGCCATAAGGAAATATAACATTAACAAAATAGGGCTATCCACATTTCCTGGAGTCAACGATAGTGCATTTGGTAGTTACATAGCTTTCTCAGGTCATAGAGCAATACAAGCAGGCGATGCATTGGTATACGAACCTTTGTCTAAATACCAAATACAAGAGAATGATAAGAAGAACAACCCACTTGGTTATCTTCTTCAGAAAATTAAAGGGATATGTTAAGCTGCGCGGCGAAAATGTATAAAACTAAATTCATCAAAGTATAGCAGATAGGAGTGTATCTACATCTAATAACTCCGCTTCATCTACCTTTGATACTAATTCTACTAACAATACTAGCGATCCTAGGTTAAACTTTCGCTTTAATTCTATTAGCAATAAGTATAGTATTACTGATGTTAAACAATATAGGATTTGGTTAATGCAACAACTATATCTATTGATGGGATTATTACGATCATTAAAAACAGAGTAAAGTACTTGGAAAAGATTTTGATGGATATAGGAGTCGTATACAACTTCACTGGGAACCCAGGCGATGGTGATCTTGTAGCCCTGAACTCGATTGAAACGCTTGTAGAGAACGGTTATTCAGTATATCTTTACACATCTATGCCTAAAGGTATATGGAGAGCAATCTGGTATTTTAATAAGGATTCAGAAATTTTTAGAAATGTGGCCATTAAAAGAGTGGAAATACTTGGGATTAAACATCCCTTCAGTATATAACAAGTATTTGGCTACTTAATGTCTATTGATACGCCTAGGGACGAGCTCTAGCAGTAGCTTTAGAGAGACAATACTAAAGTATATCCATTCACATGGTTTCTCAGGACCTCTAAGACCCATGTAGTAGCGGCAGAAACCCCTATCCTCGAAACATACAAGCCTCTTGCTAACTATAGCTGTACCTGGGATCTCTATGGTCTCGTCGGGGCTCCATTCGGCAATCATCTTAAGCACATGCTCAAACCTGACTCCAGACTCAAGCATAATTCGATATATTGTATAGTATGTCTTGTGATGTTGTTTGAGATGGGCAAGAGTTTTCTTAACATCACTTAGCTCTATCTTGTACGGTCTCACATCGAGTTTGTAAGAGCGTGATGGCACCACCTCCATTATTCATCCAAAGGTCTCAGGGCTAATCCTTCTCCTAAAGTACAGGTATTGGATGTAGTGGCGGAAGACATTCCTCAACCACATGTTGGGGTGGTTAACCACGTAATCTATTAGCTCTTCGCTAAGTTCCTTACCCTCGAGGTACTTCATGAAGAGACTTCTATAGTACTTGATGGTTTCAGGATCCTTCACCTTCCTACGCTTCTTACGCTCTCGTAGAAATATCTTGAAGTCCTCGATCCACGTCAGCTTTATTCCTGCAAAGCTTATTCCGAGCATTCTCTTAAGATCATCCCGGAACTCCTGGACAACAAACCTTAATATTGCGTTTTTAAGGTATTCATCGCCTCTGGCTACTGCGAGTATTTCTATAGCTAAACTATAGTCTATTGAACCATCATCTTTCACGATACCTATTGCTCTTAGCTTTTGTCTAGCTCCAACAATCTTCTCGAACTCCTCCTTAGTTAAGAGCTTAAGTATAGGCTTAATGTATTCAGGTCTTACTGGTGATTTTCTTTCTAGGAGCCTCCACATAGTTACCCTACTAATACCTATCTCTTCATAAACACGCTTCTGACCATACTTATTGACATCGTATTGTAAGAGCCTATAACGTGTTTCTTCATCAAGTTTGCTGGGATCCACCTGCTCCCATCACTGAGTATAATCAGCCATGAATATCACTCCTGATGTTTCACTTTGCTCCATGAAGCCGAAACGTGGAGAAAAGTTTATAAAGTTTGCCCTTGGGGTGATGATGTGGTTTATAAGTGTGGCGGGCCCGCCGGGATTTGAACCCGGGACCTCCGGCTCCGAAGGCTGGTTCTCGATATCAAATGTCCCGCGGTGAAAACCATTGTTTGGGACAATACTGGTAAGACTTTATACCTATTACCTAGATGGATGGGACGAACAGAACTTAGGAAACATAATCGATTAAGTAAGTTAAATACTCGTTATTTCTTTGTATATGATCCATACCGTAATAGCTGAAGACACTCCGAATCCTATTCCCACAACACAACCTAAGAGAGGTGATATACTCGTCGAGTAGTTGTATAACGCCGCGAGAGGTATTGCTATTCCTGTCAATATCATTGCTGTAAGAGATACCATTGTTTCAATCTTCCTCTTATAAGTATAGTTATCATACTTAACTATTAGATCCTTGATCTTGTCTACGATATGCATCATTTTGAAGAGATATTCAAAGAATTTCTCATAAAATTTAGGTTCGTTATAAGTTAGCTGAGTAACCTCTTCTAACATCTTTCTCATTGTGTATGGAAATCCACGTTTCTCAATTTCTTCTATACTCCTTGAGATCTGCATAGCTGATTCTTTATGTATCTCTTTTAAGTGACTGATTACGTGCCGTAGCCTATACATATACACTTTATGTATTGTTTCGAAAAATTTCTCGAACTTCGTTGCCCATTCTAGGAATTCCTTGCGGTTTCTAGGGAAATCGGCCTTTATGAAAGACTTTACACTTACTGGAATTCCGTTGACTGTAGTGTATTCTCCTGGAGGAGCTGGAAATTCACGATATATAGCGTTTAGGAGTTTATCTAAAGCAAATTTTACTTCTAAATAAAGAGCTGGTCCAGCTACAAGCTCTCCTTGACTTGATCGTCTAATTTCTTGCTCTTTCTTAAAGGCTTCTTCGTACCTATTTTCAACCTCCTTTAGATGTTGTTCAAGTACTTCCAAAGGGGTCCTACTCCAATTTTCCTTCGATAAGATCTCGATATACCTACTTGTAGGAGGCACCCATTCTGGAGGACGATATTTCTCGAGAATACTCCATTCAAATATTAGTGTATCAAGATCTTGTAATGCATGATTTATCTCTTCACGGTATCTATCACGTTGTTGCCTTAGGTAGACGACATAGCCTGCAATAAATACTACAGCAATAGATAAGATTACCGTTGCTATGTTAGCCAAGGTACTATAATATGTTGCACTAGGATGTACAGCTGTAAGGTTCAATGCTATCCTCCTCAAATTAATGCTAGTAATCTTGACATATATAGACTACTTAAGAGATCCCTAAGTTGCGAAGGTGAAATATTGAAAGGTATGTCATATTTCATGATATCTATTGAGGCACCATTATACAAACATACTAATCTAGTTTGAGGTAGCGGTGAACGTTGATGTAATGGTCTGTAAGTAGTGTAAGCTAAGAGGGGTGTTTAAGCTGTATATCGATTGCTTGGTAGTTGATCTAGTTTCGTACTGGTATCAAGATCTATATCGTGGAGCTCCGTATATCGTGCTATGGGGATGATGCAGTACGATGTATGTACTTCTCTCATCGAGTGCTTTAACAGGTCTGCGGAGAAGAGTTGCAACCTTCGTGAGCTTGTAGCTGTTGTAACGTATACTAAGCTGTCTGGCGTCGAGGAGCTAGCACGTTTACTGGCTTGTAATGGTTCTGTTAAACTCGAAGTGATTACGGATCGCGACTTCTACCTCATAGAGCTGGATGCATTATGCACTACGTTATGTGCCTCGATAACAACTATGTGTTGCGAAGCTTTCTACAAGGTTGTTATGTAGGTATTTTTCTCGCTAGATAGCGAGATGCAATGGTACATAGTTAGAACTATGCCTCTTTTGATGCATGAATCCTTAAAGGAACTTAAACAAGCATTTTAAAAATAATTCGAAAATTACTTGTAAGAGGGTATGAAAAGGAGCTGCCATGTTAATTTTCATGTTAGTTAACAATTCCTTGTCTCTAATTCAAGCACGTCTCTGAGTATTGCACATATCTTCTTATTATCGTACTTGGAAATTAATTCTATTACACTTCCTTCATCATATATGTATCGAGAAAGTGAGACTGATCGACTGTTAAATATTAATTTCAACTCGCCAGTATCGTATAGCTTGACATAGGTGACGATATTTCGTTCATTCAAGGATTTTAGGAGCTTAGAGCTTAGAGCACGAATATTTTCTATTACTTGTTTTCTGTCATCCTCGTTCAATACGTTCTTAGCTACTATATATGCCTTAGTCATCCATGCAATGAGCAATGTCAACAGTAGAGGTCCATATACTTCATCTTGCTTGAGTATCAATTCTACTATGGAATCTGTACAATCCCTTGAGCATTCACAACCGTGCTGTTTAAAAGTATAACTAGCAAGAAGAACCGGATAATCGAGAAGCATTGTTACCATAATATGGAATAAGCTTTCACCAATACTTTTGAGATCTTCTTGTGTAAGTTTCTCTAGCAATAGCTTGAATAACATACATGGAATAGTGGCAACGTAATCGATATAGAAATCATATGTATATGGTAAGAGTCTCTCTTCACTATACTTTCCAGGTTTATCTAACATTACTCTTTGTACACGTCTTAGATCTAGCGTATTGTCCCTAGACTCTAATAGTCTGAGATGGACTTGTCTATATAGATCCAAGACTTCACCTATTCTCTTGTCTTCAATATAGAGCAACATTATTTCTCTAAGACTATGAACAAAATAACAATATTCTCTTCCAATGGATATCATCTTCTTTAGGATAGCAATTCTTACTATATCATTAATTGTGATGATAAGAGGATGTAAATCTTTAAGAGGAATTAACGGTTTTTGAATCTTAGAATATCTCAAATAATTGACTATATAGTTGTTTAAAAGATTGAATATTAGAAGAATAAGCTCCTTTTTGACTTGTTTGTCATCGATATTTTTATTATCTACAGGCTCCGGCATCTTCTCTAAATAGGGGATTATTGTTTCGCTGAGGAAGTTACTTATCTTATTGATGATTTTGCTAAGTTCAAGTTCTGAGCTCGGATCTAACATGGATAGTCCTGCTAAGAGAAAGGCTCTAGATAATGTTTCTCTCAGCTTATCATAACTATTCGAGTTAAGTTCTTTATGAACTCTAGCACTCCTGAATAGGAATTCTACTATATCGCTTGGTTTTAATGTGAATAGAGATCTAATGTAGTTAACTATGGATGGAAGTGGTAAAAGCAGTATAGCAGCTAGCATGATTAATGACACATACATTACATTAATGTTTTGCTCGGGGATACTGGTACCGGCTACTATCATGATGAAAAAAGAGGATGCAAAAATTATGCCAAGAATAATGAAAACTCTTAGTGAGTACCTAAACAAGAATTCTACAGCAATAGAACCATACCTACTCTGAAGATGAACAACGGCTATAGTGAAAGGAATGGCGATTAGAGCAGCATAAGCTTGAACCAATGCAGCGGATGTATATAAGACAATATTATGAAACATTCTAATATCTAGGTTGAGATTGACGAACTCTAAGACAATAGTAAGACCTAGCACTATACATACCATCGGAATATATGGTTTGAACCTTGACGGAAAACGCAGCATCGTCCTGTCCAATATCGCTCCCAAATCATCATAATGTATGAACCAGTATATAGAACTAAATATTATCTATGTACTATCTAATAAACTATCGTTGCTATCATAAATAAGCAAGAAGACTTCCACTGGATAATAAATGTCTGAGATACTTTAACTAATCATTCCATGCTCGCCAAACACTCCATGCTAAGTAACAGCAGTCATTACATAATGAAAGAGCAATCATAATCTCTAACTCGGGTACCATCAACACTTTAATCAGAATATACCGCCTAGACTCCCAGGAAATTTTAGAAAACGTTGACCCGATGTTACTCAGTAGGAGATAATAATGGAGGATAAAATCAGTTCCCATTACCGTATGTCTCACGATGATAACTATTATTCAGAGTGATACTGGTAAGATTTCATACTTATCGTCTAAGCTACTGAGTCAGTAACCTTGCCTATTGTTTATGAATGCTTTTCGTGAACTTATACAGTCCAGTTACTAGTGCATTAATCGAGGATATATTCTCAACGGTTAAATTATAAGATAGCCCTATGATAGAAGGAATGAAGAATTGAATACAGGTGTTCACAGTGTACAACGTTATTATTGGGAGGCAAAGAGTTATTGACAAAGCTAAGGAAATGGTGGATAAGCTAAAGAAGGAGATTTACAGAGCTATAAGGCCTTATAGCCATGAAGCTTTATTTAATCTCGTATTTGTGTTTCCAAACTTATTTGCAGCGTTATCAAAGAAAAAGGAAGATGAGCATAGGCTACATCTCGACATAACTTGGAGTAGAGCCGTAGTTGCAATGACTACTGCTCTTAATTGCATATTACCTGATTTCATTCCGTTAAAACCACCGTCGAGATTAGAACTGGATAAATTTGAGAAGTCTTTTGAGATCCTTCTATCTATAGCTTCAAAGTTTTTTGACTTAGCTAAATGGCTTTTTGTACTGGAGAACAAGTACATAGACAAAATTATAGTACAGGATTCAGCTCCGGAGGCATATTGGTCTGAAGAGCATAGAGAAGCTATCGCCAAATATGTCAATGTATTGCTTAGCAGCGAAGATTATCTTGATTGGCTAGACTGGTTTTATCCACGTCTACGTAATCATAAGAACT
>CAYXRT010000045.1:0-10854 GCA_964467535.1 uncultured Desulfurococcales archaeon | reverse complement strand
TGGCGGGCCCGCCGGGATTTGAACCCGGGACCTCCGGCTCCGAAGGCCGGCGCCCTATCCAGGCTAGGCTACGGGCCCCGAATTATGTATTCTATCATATTTCGTCCTTAAGCTTTTCTTAAAGTATTACGTCTTCTTGGCCTAATACTTTAGATCCTCATCGATAATACCTTGTTTATATTCTTTTAGCTTATGTAGGTGGGCTTTTATTTTTTGAAACATATATTATGATTCATACGGGTGAACTAGGCGAGGTAGTTGGTAATTGGATAAACGTAAGACATTAAAACAAAAGACTCTACTAGATTTCATTAATCGGAATAAGGGCGATAGTAGTATTAGTAAAGGGGCTCAAAGTAAGGTTCAGGAAGCTTTAAGTCTCTTAGACATGATGGATAAGAATATTGAAGCTAAGACCATTGATGAGACTAAGGATAAGGGAAGAGAATTTAGTATAGAGCTTATAGGTAATGTTGATGAACAATTTGAGGAAGAAATTAAAGATATTGAAGATTGGCCTAGACCCTTATACTTACTAGCAGTCATATATGATGGTGATGAAGGTAAAGCTTTATTAAAACTCTATGATGAAGTTGAAGAAAAAATTCTATTCTGGCATGATAGGTATGGACATAAACCCTACTTCTTAACAGACCTACCTCCTGATAGTGTTAAGAGCATTGCTAAGATAGTTAATCATCCCTCGTTTGATCATATTGAGACAGTTGAAAAATATGATTTACTGCTAGGAAAGAAGAGAATTATGACTAAAATTATTACTAAGGATCCTCAAGCAGTAGCTACTCTAAGAAATTATGTTCCTAAGGCCTGGGAGGCTGATATAAAATATCATGATAATTACGTCTTCGACTTACAATTAATACCTGGAACGCTCTATATAGTTAAGAATGGTCATCTTAAGCCATATAAGGTTAAACTTAGTCCTGAAGTTACTAAGAATATTGTTGAATTATTTAAGGACGAAGATGAAGAGACTAAACAAATGGCTATTGAGTGGATTCCTATATTTGAGCAGCCACCACCAAAGGTTAAAAGAGTTGCAATTGACATTGAAGTTTATACTCCTTATAGAGGTAGAGTTCCTAATCCTGACGAAGCTCCATATCCCATTATTAGTATAGCATTTGCTGGTAATGATGGTTATAAGAGAATTCTACTTTTATATAGACCTAATGTAGAATTTGGCGAAGTATCTAAAGAATATCCTCATGACGCCATTGTGGAAATTTTTGATAATGAAAGGGATTTAATAATTGAAGCATTTAGGGTTATGAACAAGTACCCAGTAATATTAACGTTCAATGGCGATGAATTTGACCTTAAATACCTATATAATAGAGCTTTAAAGTTAAACATCCCCAAGTACATGATCCCCATTAAACGGACTAGAACGCATTTAACATTAAGGAAGAACCTACACATTGACCTATATAGGTTCTTCGATAATAGAAGCATACAAGCATATGCTTTTGAAGGCAGATATAAAGAATATACATTGGACGCAATTGCTTCAGCTCTATTAGGTATAGCTAAGATTAAGATTGAAGAAGATATCAGTGTCATCCCCCTTGCAAAGCTTGTTGCATATAACTTTAGAGATGCCTGGGTTACATTAAATCTAACACTATTTAGTGGCGAGCTTGTGTGGAAGCTTATAATACTACTTATGCGTATTAGCAAGCTCAGCATTGAAGATTTAACTAGATCCACCATTTCTAAGTGGATTAAAAATCTCATGTATTGGGAGCATAGACGTAGAGGATACCTCATACCCTTACCAGATGATATTAAAGTACTTAAGGGCACAGTTAAGACTGCTGCTACAATTAAAGGTAAAAAGTATGCAGGTGCAATAGTAATTAATCCACCTACAGGCGTATTCTTTAATATAACTGTCCTAGACTTTGCTTCACTATACCCAAGTATAATTAAGCAATGGAACTTGAGTTATGAAACAGTTGATCCTCCTGAAGGCTATTGTCCTCCAGACAAAATAGTTAAGGTACTTGATGAAAATGGAAATCCCATACATGAAGTCTGTATTGCTAGACCCGGACTTACATCCCAGATAACAGGCTTATTAAGAGACTTCAGAGTTAAAATTTATAAAAAGAAAGCTAAAGATAAAAGCCTTAACCCTGAAGTAAGAAGCTGGTATGATGTTGTTCAGAGGGCTATGAAAGTATTTATTAATGCTAGCTATGGTGTTTTTGGTTCTGAAGCATTTCCCTTGTATGCACCTCCTGTTGCTGAAAGTGTAACTGCAATAGGTAGATTCACTATCAGAAATACCATATCTAAAGCCATTGAACTAGGACTAAAGGTAGTCTATGGAGATACTGATTCATTATTTGTATGGAATCCCAATTCAGAGAAGCTGGAAAAGCTATCCAAGTGGGTGAAGGATAAGTTTGGACTAGAACTAGATATTGATAAAGTCTACAAGTACGTTGCGTTTTCTGGGCTTAAGAAAAATTACCTAGGGATATTACCCGATGGTACTGTTGATGTTAAGGGTATGGTAGGTAAGAAAAGAAATACACCCGAATTCATTAAGAAAGCTTTTTATGATGTTCTTGCCGCGTTAGGTAAAGTTAATAGTCCGGAGGACTTTGAAGAAGTTAAAAACTATGTTAAGGACTTAGTAAAACAGTTATATGTTAAGTTAAAAAGCAAAGAATACACGCTTGATGAATTAGCATTTAAGGTCATGTTGTCTAAGCCATTAGAAGAATATAAGAAAACAATACCTCAGCACGTTAGAGCTGCTCTTCAATTAAAAGCTCTTGGATATCATCTAACAGCAGGTGATATTATAAGCTATGTTAAGGTTAAGGGTAAAGATGGCGTAAAGCCTGTACAATTAGCTAAGTTAACAGAAGTTGACGTCGAAAAATATCTCGAACATATAAGAACTACCTTTGAACAAATACTGTCAGCTCTAAGTATTGACTGGAAGGAAATAGCTGGTATTTCAAAGCTTGAAGCTTTCTTTAAACTTCATTAACGTCTCTTCCTCTTAGGGCGTCTAGGGCCTTCTAGTTCTTCTAATTCAGCTAATTCTTCTTCACTTATTTCAAGCGTTATTCTTCTAGTTTCTCTTCGAGGTGATGTATTCTCACGAGCAATAACCTCTAGATCTCTTTTTACTTTATCATCAACATATGTCGCTATTAAATATATTTTTCTATCGAGGTAATCTCCTTCAACCCATACGTTATCGAAGCTTATTACATATAATGGTACGTCAAATACCGCAAAACCTTCCTCTCTTCTTAGACTAAACTTAGAAAATCTTTCAAACTGTTCTCTTGTTAGTGGTAATTTTAATTTAACTTCATATTTATCTTTCATAACTATAAAATCTGAATAACTTGGATCCCATTCATTAAGAGCTATTGTTGCATACTTTTTAACAATATCTTCAATACTGCCATCGATTATATTGCTTTCAATTATTTCACCATTTTCTGCTCTTATTACTAATATTTTTTCTCTCATGTGAATGACCCGCTAAATTAATGCATATGTACGACTCCTTCAGAAGAATTGTTGCTAGATTTAAATAAGCTTTATTCTCCTGTAGGAGTCAAAGATTATTATTCAATTCTTATTCATTATGTCATTGGTTAAGATCTTAGGGGAGTAATGCCAGCGTACTTATCTATGTCGTGTCCTCTAATGTCAAAGTATGTAGCTTCATCTATCTTTACATATTTATATGTTCCTAAGTTAATCTTAGCGGGTTTTTTGATCACTACTGGTATGTAGTTATGTAATCTACCTATGACTGTGCCTTTAGCTCCCTTTTCAATTATAAGAGCTTTTGCAGTAGATCCTACATAGCTTTTATGTATCTTTAGGCATATATCTTCAATTACTCTTTGTAGTCTTAAGGTTCTTTCTTTCTGGATATGTGGAGGAACTTGTGGCAGTGAAGCCGATACGGTTCTGGGTCTAACGGTATATCTTGCAAGATGTATTCTTTCAAATTCAAGTTCCTTAACTACCCTAACAGTATTTTCGAATGCTTCTTCATCCTCTCCAGGATGCCCTACTAATATGTCTGTTGCAATTGCTATATCAGGAACTTTTCTCTTTAATTCCTTGACTAGAGAGCGGTATTCATCAACTGTGTATTTTCTATTCATAATCTTAAGTACTCTATCATCACCACTTTGTAGAGGTATATGTAGGAATCTGTAAATTTTAGGTGAATGCATTAGCTCAATGAGATCATCTATGATTCCTGTTAAATGTTCTGGATTCATCATTCCTATTCTGATTTTAAATGCACCTGGTATTTCTATTAATTCCCTTAAGAGTATTGGTAAGTAGTGTTTACCGTAAATGTCTAATCCGTAAGCTCCCGTGTCTTGTGCTGTGAGTCTTACTTCTTTTATTCCACTCTTAACTAATCTCATTACCTTTCTTACTATGAGCTTTAGTGGATAACTTACTAGTCTTCTTCGAGCTATTTTAACTACACAGAAGGAGCAATTACCTAAGCATCCATCAGCTATAGGTATTGAAGCTATTAGATTCGTCTTAGTTAACGGAATACATGATCTACTTCTGCTGCCCAAAATTAGTACTTGCCTCTTAGGACTTTCTATAACACTTGCAATTAATGTTATGTTCTGTGGTGTAATTAAATCAGCTTTCGGTGCATTTAAGTTTACTAGATAAGGTTGAGCTGAGGGAAGGCATCCTGCTATTATAAGCCTTTTATTTCTCTTAATCACATATTCCTCGTATATATCTTTAATTCTATATATCATTCTTTCTTCAGTTTCCTTTCTTACGGTACATGTATTTATTATAATTATATCAGCTTCATTAATGTTGTTAACGATCCTATATCCTCTGTTTATAAGTACCTTTTCCATCAAAAGGCTATCAGCTCTATTGAGCTCACATCCATATGTCTCTATGTATACCTTATGCATGTACATTTCTCCCAGGAAACTCCTATGAATATTCAACCTATAGATATTTAAGCTAGCTTAACCCCTATACTACGGTAATAGATTAGAGGTGAATAGAAATGCCCGTTAAAGACTATAGCTATGAATGGTTACTAGAAAGGGCGTTAAGTAAGGTTCCAGCTAAACCCGTAAGTGGTGAAAGATTTGTCCCTCCTAAGGCTGAGGTAGTTAATATTGGTGAAAAGACTATTATTAGAAACTTTAAGGAGATTATTGATAAGCTTCGTAGAGAGCCTAGAATTATTATGAGATTCCTCTTAAAAGAACTTGCAGCACCAGGGAATGTTGATGAGTCTGGTAGCTTAGTAATTCATGGCAGATTTTCATCAGTTGTTATTAATAGATTACTTAATATGTTCATAAAATCCTATGTAATATGCCCTACATGTGGTAGCCCAGATACAGTACTAAGAAAGAAAGGTAAGGTTTGGATATTAATCTGTGAAGCTTGCGGAGCTGAACAACCTGTTAGGCCTTTCTAATGGTGTAAAGAAATGTCTAAGGTTTATGTTAAAGTACATAGAAGTGGCGGTTATGTCGTAGTAGCTATATGTGATGAAGACCTGCTTGGCAAGACCCTAGTGGAAGGGGATATGAAGTTTACAGTATCTGAAGACTTTTATGGTGGTAATCTCATGGATATTAAAGAAGCTTTAGAGTTGATTAAAAGTGCATATGTAGCAAATCTTATTGGAAGAAATATAGTTGAAGCATCAATAAGAGCTAACTTAGTCCTTAAGGAATCGGTTATAGTTATAAATGGTGTGCCCCACGCTCAAGTAATTAACTATGAGTGAATAAATGCTATGAAGAATGATAAAGCGGTAAAACAAACTTGTAACATATGTGGATGTACTGAAAGCATAGATAACCCCATATTTAACGGCATTTGCCTTAAATGCATGCTAGAAAAAATCCCTGAACTTCTATCCATACCTACTCGCTTAGATTTAAAGTTATGCAATTTATGTAATGCTATATTTATTCAAGGTAACTGGTCTAATCCATTAAAGTCGGTACATCAAGCTGTGATAATGTACATGAATCATGTCATAAATTATAAAGTCAAAGCTAAAGAGCCTTTAAAGATAATCAATGTAAATGTAATGAATGTAAAAATTAATTCTAATAGAGCTCTTGTAAAACTCGACTTAACGATAGCCTATGGTAACAAAATAACACATCAAGTAAGAGAAGTGACATTACACTTAAAGAAATCCCTATGTAGTACCTGTTTTCGAAGAAGAGCTAAAGTACATGAAGCTATAGTACAAGTAAGAGTTTCTGAACCTAAAGCTCTAGCATCATTAAAAGATAAAGTTAATAAATTACTTAAGAAGCTGTCTCGCGATGTAGTTGATGATATTGTAGATATTAAGGAAGTCAGGGAAGGTATAGACTTATACTTTACTTCAAAGGAGACTGCACGCTATGTTGCAAGTAAGTTCAGTCATTATTATTTAGCAAAAGTTATTGAGACACATAAGTTTATGGGTAGAGATAGAAGTGGTAAAAGAAAGTCAAGAATAACCCTTTCAGTAAGGCTACCTGATATCTATGTAGGAGACGTAGTAGAAGCTTATGGTAAATTAGCCGTTGTTAAAAGTATGAATGGTGCATCGATTATACTAGAACTTCTCGATAGGGGAGAGGAAGTTAAGATTTCTCATAAAGATTACTGGGATAAGAATGTTATAAAAAAGGTTGAAGATGTTAAAGTAAAAAAAGCAGAAGTTCTCGTAGTTAAGCCTAATGGTAAGGTTAAGTTATTAGATCTTGAAACATTTGATGTTTATGACGTAGATCTAGGAGGCTTAGTTGACGTTAAGAAGGGTGATGTAATTAAGGTTCTTATTCATGGGGGGAAAGTTTATGTTCTACGATAATTAAGCTATCTTAGTAAAGGAGGTGGTGATTAAAGAGTGGTTAAGAAAAAGGCTAGAAGAGGTGAAGAAAGACCTCGTGAACTCCTATTACCAGCTAAGGGACAAGTTGTTGGTATTGTAGAAAGGCTTGTAGGTGCTGAGCATGCTGTTGTCAAATGTAGTGATGGTTATACTAGAATGTGTAGGATACCTGGGAGAATGAGGAGGAGAGTTTGGATAAAGGAAGGTGACATAGTACTCGTAGCTATATGGGACTTTCAGCCTGCAAAGAAAGGCGATATTATTCATAGATATGAGAGAGATGAGGTAAGGAAGCTTATCGAACTAAACTACATTCCAAAGGAGCTTCTAGAGGAGATGGGTGTTTCAATTTAATGAATTCTATTGATGAATTTCTTGGTAGAAAGCCTAGTAAGAGGAGTTTAAGGAGGATCAAAGATAAGGATTTGTACGAAACTGTTGAAGAAGTATTTGATACTGAAACTCTTCTTGCACTCTATGAAATCATGAGGAGGGGTATTGTAAGTAAGGTTTATGGTGTTATTAGTTCAGGTAAAGAGGCTAGAATTTACTGGGCTAAAGACAGAAAAGGGGGAGATCTTGCATTAAAGATATACTTGACTATGACTGCTGAGTTTAGGAAAAGTATTTGGAAGTATATTTATGGTGATCCCCGTTTTGAGGGTATGAGTCCTAGAAATATAAAGCAGTTGATTTATCTTTGGACTAGGAAGGAATTTAGAAATCTTAAGAGGTTGTATGAAGCTGGTGTTAGGGTTCCTAAACCTATCTTTGTCTATAAGAACATTCTCGTGATGGAGTTTATTGGGAAAAATGGCATCAGAGCTCCATTATTAAAAGAAGTTTATCGGGACCTAGACCTAGATACTCATAAGCGCATTTTCAACAAAGTTATAGAGTATATTGCTAGAGCCTATCACCTAGCTAACCTCGTTCATGCCGACTTAAGCGAATATAATATTATGGTGTATGATAGTGAACCTGTTATAATCGATGTAAGTCAAGCTGTCCATATAGCTCATATGAATGCTTTAGAGTTTTTACGTAGAGATATAAGTAATATAGTTAGGTTTTTTAAATATGAGGTGAGGCTGAACATTCCCTCAGAAGAAGAAGTCTATAAAGAGGTGATGGAATGGAAGCTAAAAGAGGGGATGAAAGAGGAAGAGAAAGAGTAAAGATATCGACTTTACCTGGAATAACTAGGATTTATGAAAAAATACCACTTGATAGGATAGGGGTATTAATTGGTCATGAAGGTAGAGTTAAGAAGGAGCTTATGAAGAGAACTAGGACTCGTATATCAATTGATAGTGATAATGGTGTTGCTGTTATAGAGCCTGAATCTCCCGATGTCCCTCCAATAAATTTATTAAAAGCAAGAGATTTCATTAGAGCAATAGCATATGGATTTCCACCTGAAAAAGCATTAAGACTTCTAGATGAAGACCAAATACTAATTGTAATAGACTTAAAACAATATGTAGGACCTCACCCAAACCATATGGCGAGAATTAAGGGGAGAATAATAGGGGAGAAGGGTAAAGCAAGAAAGAATATTGAGGAAATGACTGGTACATACATATCAATACACGACACCTACGTAGCAATAATAGGAGACTACGAATCAGCAACAGCAGCAAGAGAAGCAATAGAAATGCTAATACAAGGAAGACAACACTCAACAGTATATAAATACCTAGACAGAATAATGACCAGAATCAAAAAACAAAAACTACAACAACTATGGCAAAAACCATTCTAAGGGCTATAATAGCTTTAAAATTCACAAATAATGAATTATACCTACAGATACTGGGGCCCGGACTCACGAGCTCAGGCGATGACGAACTCAGGCCACGCTTAAACTCAGGTGGCCCGGGTAGCTCAGCTGGAAGAGCGCGGGACTGTGGATCCCGAGGTCCCGGGTTCAAATCCCGGCCCGGGCCCCATTTTTATCCCACTAATAACCTTTTTGCTTCATCAACATAGACTCTTATCATATGTTTGATAAGCTGCTTAACTTGTTTACGCATAAGTAGCGCTTCTTGACTCAATATGATTCCCCGACCTAGTTGCTCTATTATCCTAATCTTCATAACATGTTCTTCATGTCTTATATGTGGCTTCAATCGTGACAACAATAGATAAACCTTCCTTCCACGTGTTCTAAGCTCCCATGTAGGGTATTTACGATATCCATTACCAACGTTTTTATTTATATGAAGTTCAGGTATGTATATACCGTATTTCTTCCACCCTTCTTGAAGCTCCTTAAGTAGTTTATAGTTTTTATTTACTATTTTAAAGAGGGGTTTAGCTCTAGAATATGATTTCTCAATAGTTATACTTCCGTCAGCGTCAGTTAAGCCTGCTGTAAAGGCAGATAGAAGTCTAACATCATTGATATATTCTTGAGGTACATACTTTAGCTTTCTCAGCATAGAACTATACTTTGGATGAATATACGCTCTTAAAGTCCAATAATATAATTGTCTTCCACGATATGACTTGGATTCAGGCCATTTGTATATTTTATCTCCTATACTAATAGGCTTGAATAGTTCAATGAACAATTTTTCTTGAAGGGGATGAGTAGTACTCATTTGAGCTATTAGTCTTCCGTTTTGTCTTTGTATAGTGCTATCTATGTCTCCTGTTATGAAGCCGTTTATGTATGCTATTTGTTCTTCATTTAAAGTCAGAGCATATCCTCATAATTGTTAGGGGTTTAAAGAAGGTGTACGGGGAAGGTGCCCGGCCCATGGATTCCGCTTTTCATCCCAATGAGCCCTTCGGCCCGGTCTAGCGGTGAACCCGGGTCAGTAGAAACATAGTTATAGCAGTTTAATAAATATATTTAGACGACATAACATACTAGCTCTCTTAGTAAACATCACAAAACTCAACACCATATCATTATCTCTTCCAAAGTAAGAGGCTTAAGGTCATAATATTAGTATAAGCACATGAACTTATTTATCACAAACATATACGCGTATACCATTAACTCTACACTTAGGGTTATAAGGTTGTGTTTTTAATGAATAATAGGGGTTTAGGGCCCGTCGTCTAGCCCGGTTAGGACGCCGCCCTCACGCGGGCTTAATAAGCTCTGAGATAGGCGGAGGTCCGGGGTTCAAATCCCCGCGGGCCCACCACTAAAGTAAAGAAATCCTATGATGAAGGAGCCCGGGGCTATGTCAACTGAAAAGAGGTTGGTGAAGATAAGGCCCGCTCCTGAGGACTTTTCAACAAATTTTATTACGCTCTATTTTAGCCATTGACCTAGGTGAGTAGAGTATGGCAAGAATATACACTAAGTATGTTAAAGCACTAGAGGAATTAGGCTTAGAGCAATTAGATGTATATAGGTACAAAGATCATGATGAAATAAGAGTCAGGGATAAGAAAACTCATAAAGTATACCTAATAAAGTTACCTAGAAAAAGAGAAGAAATGGAACTATCAGAGTTTAAGAAATATATAATTAAGTACTTAAAGAAGTAAGCTTTATACCCTCCACACAACCATATAGTTAACTGAAGCCGATGCCCTATGGTGGGCCCGTAGCTCAGCCAGGTAGAGCGGCGGACGAATCAAACTGGCCGAAGCTCCAGTCACTTAAGCGCTACGGGTCTAACGACCCGTAAAGGGGATGAGATATGACTGGAAATGGGAGAGACCCGTAGGTCGGGGGTTCAAATCCCCCCGGGCCCACCACATCCCAGGAAAAGAGGGCTCCTAATAACTCCCCTCTTCTCCAAACATTAATAAGTAATTGCACATCAGGTCTAGTAGAGCTAAAACTTAATAGTCTCCTAAAGTAACCTCAACAAATGGTGTGCCGGGGTAGCTCAGCCAGGTAGGGGTGGGGTCTCAATCTGCGTCGACCGCCACCGCCTAAAGCGCCGGGCTGTTAACCCGGTGGTCCGGGG
>CAYXRT010000044.1:0-11007 GCA_964467535.1 uncultured Desulfurococcales archaeon | reverse complement strand
ACATGAGTTTATGATGAAGCTCAGGATAGCTATATCTAAACTCGCTCTTCCTTTTCTGTCCTTGGCACTAGTGTCCTTAGTACTAGTTCACCATGAATTTATGGAGGTGTATGTATCAACCCAAAACCTCAATAGCCCTCCTCAACTTCTCTACAATCTCAAGAAGAGGCCTTGCTAATTATATAAAGTTACTTGGAAAAGGAGGGGTTTATCGAGACCAAATAAATCATAAGGAAAGGAGAGAGGTCAAATGATAGAGTTGAAGGTTAAAAGAAAATTTCATTGATTTTTGCTATTACGATTCCTCCTCTATCTTACGTAATAATCTTGGAGTGATGAATACTTTTCCCAATTCCGTTATCCTAACTTTCACACCTCTTTTACTCGGAATTTTTTGTATGAGTTGTCTAGTCTCTAGGTTTTTTAAGTGATAGGCTATTTTTGACCTAAGAGCACGGTTTGGATGTTTACTTCTTCTTTTAAGCTCTTTTTCTGGGTCTAATGCCTCAACTAAATGCTCTATCTTTCCAACTTCTCCTCCATAATTTTCAAGAATCGCTAAGATGCGCATTTCAAATTCGCTGGGAAGTTTGATAGGCATAAATGGAATTGATATTATTTTATCTCTTCCCCATGCGTACCCTCTTTCAAGTAATTTTTTCAGGTAAAGATCTATCTCTTTGAGTAAAGCGTAAGCGTCTTCTTTTCTCAATTCTTTGCCCTTAAGTAATTCATCTAATTTTGCTTTATATTTAAATAAGTCCACATGCACATAGCTCAAAGGTTTAACATAGTAGATAACAGGCGGGTATCTCATTTTACTCAGATCGGCACACCACGTGGCTATAACTAAACCTAATGCTAATAGCTTGGTTGATGTGGAGATATTAACAAAAACTTGACCTTCTAATCCTTCTTTCTCTATGATAGATTTCGCAACATTGAATATCTCTCCTAAATTGAATGTATCGATAAAGACTTCTTTGAATCTATTTTCCTCAACCAGATTATAGTACCTCTGCTTGAGGAGTTCGACATAGTGCTCGACCGTTTGTTCAAGCTCCGAGATGCTACGAATAAGGTACAATTTTGTAACTCCATAGCTTTCTAAACCCCATAGTATTCTGTCAAGCTCGAATCCAGACGGAATGATGTGAGTCTTCTCCTCCACTCTTCTCACCACATACAAAAATTTATTTCTATGTAATAAATCTTTTTTGTCCTTAATCAACATATAAAGATTTAAGTTTGATACCTTAAATATCTTTGGTGTAGAAGCATGAGATACAAGCTAAATGCTGTCATTACGTATGGAAACCCTTTATCTAGGGGTGTCAAAGCTCATAGAATTGAGATAGACCTTCCTCACCATACGATTGGGGAAAGAATGAAAATTACCAGAAGCGTAGCCAGAAAGCTAGAAAAAACTTTTGATGGAATAGCTGGGGTTACTCAGGAAAAGGGTAAAATGGTAATCTATCTTGTATCGAAAAAGAGACCAGAAGTAGCTGAAGTTGAGGTTTCTAGTCGAGGAATAATTCTTAAGGTTCCCCTGAAATATAGAGGGGAGTCTATAGTCTCAGTAGAGAAACTTGGCGTTTTAAATGAACTTTTAAGACGATGCATTGAGAAAAGAATTCTCGAAAAAGGCTTCATCAAATCCTTTACTCAGAGAAAATACTATGGAGGAGCTCCAAAATTTTTCGTAGTTGGAGAATTTCAGGAGCCTGTTTATGTGTATGATGGATTTAGAATAAAAACTAGAGTATTCAAAGATGGTTCAGCAATAGTTTATTTAGAGCCAAAATCAGTTTGGAGAATTAGCTTGCTAGAATATGTAAAACATTTACTAAGTAGGGGAATTCCCATTAAAGAGATACGTGACTTCATCATAGAAGGGCGTCCTAAGAGGAAGGCGAAAGTCGCTCCTTATGGATTATCAGGATTAATCATAGACATTAGCTTAGAAAAGAGCGTTAATGAAGAGATGGTTAATGGTGAAACATTGAGGAATTACTGGTTGAAAAAGTACGGTATACGCTTGCCCGATGATGATTTTGTAGTATACGTGGATATAGATCGTAACCCTATGAAGTATCCAGCATCCCAGGTTTTTCTATCTACTAAAGAGATGCCCTTTACAGATAAACAAAGAAGAGTATTCATATTACCTCCAAAAAGGAAGAAAAGAAGAACATTGCAAATCCTTAGAGAACTGCTAGAAGAGCCGCTTGAATTGGGAAACGTAACTATTGCATTTGATGTTAGAGAACTCGTCTCTTTAGATCAGTTAAAAGAGAAAGGGAAAATTAAAGAGTATGGCTGCTTTAAATTACCTAAGCTTAGATTTTTCAACAATGGATTAGGCGATAAACCGCTTGACATAGTTAACCATGGCCCATATTCTGGTCCGTTAAACGTAAACATTGTGTATGTAGTGCCACTGTCGAGTGAGCATATAGTTAAGCATCTTCATAATGCACTTCAAAGAGCTTATGAGAACCTTAAGCTTGGTAGCTTAAAGAATTCAGGAATAGTTAAAATAGAGGGCAAGCTTACTAGGATAGCATATAGACGAATAGCTGAAATAGTTTCAGAGGTTCTTAATAAGATACCAGAGCCGAAGATATGTTTAGTCTTATTGCCTAAGAGGGGTGAACATAAGTTCGAGTTTATAAAAGGTGCGAAGGAGAGAGGGGTACGAGATAGATTTTACCAGTTTATGAGAATTTCCACAGCAAAAAAGATAATTGAGGGGAAACGTGGATATGCAGAAAATACAGTTTCTCAAATATATGTTAAAGCGGGATCGGGAAAAGATAAAGCATTATGGATTTTGTTAGAACCTGCAGGAAAAATTGGAAATACAATATACGCTGCCTATGATGTCTCAAGAGACGTTAAGCGAGAATATGACGAGATTACAAAGAGAGTTATAAAGGAGAAGAGAGAAGCTGCGGCAAGAGCCGCTATCTGTGATTGCTTTGGACTAACTGTGAGACAACGCTCGAAAATCTCCCCAACCGGTGAGATATTAACTGGAGAAACTATAAAAGATCTAGTTCTTGGTTTAGAGAAAGATGGTAGAGAGGGATTAAAACGATTTGGACACAGTCTAAAGAGATTTGTGCTTTTCAAAGATGGAGAAATTCACACTAATGAAAAACTCATTGCTGAAAAGGCTATCAAGGAAATAAAAGAGGAACTAAAAGATGTAAAGTTTGAGTTATATTCTGTCATAAAGGGTGGGATTGAGAGAGTATACGCGGACGATGGAAATCCACCACCCGGTTTTTATGTCATATTTGATGATAATTCAGGTCTCATAATTTCCTCAGATTTGTCTTACCAGCGTGATAAAGTTACTGGAGAGGAGAGGTTATTAGCAGATCCGTTACTCATAAGAAGAGAAGTTACCATCCCAAGTGACAATGTTCCTTCCATCAAACAGATTTTGCACGAGTTTTTCGATTTAACCAGGCTTCACTGGCAGTCAATAATCTTTAAGATGAAAACATGTCTACCTCTTAAACTCGTTCAAGAGATAGGTCAATACTCACGACGAGAGATTATAATACCTGAAGATATAAGTTATCTTACAATTTAGAGATTGTTTTTATGTATTAGTTAGACTTTTGAATATTTTAAATTAGATGTGAGATTAATGGATTCTTATATGAATTCTCTTAACCCTTCTCTCAACAATATCTTTATCTATATCAAAATATTAAACCACTCAGATACCTAATCCTCGTATTCTTGAATAATATATTCCTAAGAATTTATAAGAAAATTGTTAAGGCTCCTTCTATTAATTATTAATGAGATACCCACAATAGGAAGCTTATGGATTAAAGGTTGAGAGTATTGATGGGAATTATTCTATAGATATGAAGGGTCTTAAGGAATTAGTATTTTTCCGATCAGTATTAGGCTTACCATATCAAACTTATGCCGATATATCAGCTCAACTTTGATTAGCTTATTGAGGTATTTTACAAGTAAAATTCTTACGGGAAGGAGTCATTATAGGTTTGGCAATCTTATTAGCAAACTTCAAAGGGAAATAGAGTTTATAGAATAACAGAGGCTTAGAATAGTTATTAGAGTGCTACTAGTAGTTTAATGATGGCAGTCCTTAGTACTTCTTCATTAAGCCCCTCTCTTTCAATTGCTTCTCTAACTCCCCTCAAAACCCATGCTCGATAATTACCCCTCTTCTCTTCTAATATTGATATTAGTTCACCTAATTCTTTCAATAATTCATCAAAATCTAAATCACCTAGGAGGTAAAGTTCAATTCTTAAAATGGCAAATGAAATAAACACATTAATTGCTCTTAACTTATCAAACCTAATATGAGCTAATGATGTTAATCCAAAAATTAACTTAGCAATATTAGTATTCCTTCTAAATTCATCTAGATTAGAAACCATTAAGATATAGGCTAGAGTTAATTCGCAAAAAGTTCTTGCGCCTTCATCAGGACTCTCTTTAGCAATTTCCAATGCCTCTACAGCTAATTTAACTGCTTCATTATCTCTTCTATTAGCTAATAGCGATATTGACATTAAACTCTTAGCTATAGCTTCTCCTTCTCTATCCCCAGCTTCCTTAAATTTATCAATATATTTATTTAAGTCGTATCCTTCAATCTCTTCACTTATAGCTTTTTCAAAGTCATCTGGACTTTTAGCTAGTAGCATCATAATCTTGGCTAAATTCACTCTTGCTCTAACTGCATCGACAGTTCTTCCAGTTTTTAAGAAGTTTTTAAGAGAATTCCTGCAGTGTTCTAATGACTCCTTCAACTTATCTTTAGAATAAGCCATCATTAGAGTTAATTCACAAAGTCTATTCTCAATTGTAGCTAAATCATAATAATATGCACGCTCACCCCATCTCTCAATAATCCTATCCTTATACTTATCTAAAAGCTCCTTTCTCTCTTCAAGAATTCTCACAGCATTATCATAGTCACCTCTCCTCATAGCTATTTCAGCTTGAATTGCTGGTAATAATGAGTAAGCACCATACCATTTCAGCTCATCACTTATTAGCCTGGAATCCCTACCACCAATAACCTTCAAACCTTCATTAACAACAGACTCAATCTCTTCACTATCATTTAAAGTATTTAAGGCGTAAAAAGCCCAGCGACCTAAAGCTACAACATACCAGCACCTAGCATCTTCCTCATTTACTTCCCTAGCTTTATCAAATATCCCTCTTAATTCATTCTTAATTGATTTAGCTTTCTCCTTTGATAGTTGGATTGCACTAGCATAACATAATATTCTCCCAGCTGCTTCTAATGCTTTAATCCACATTTTTAACTCTTTAGCATAATTGTATACTTTTAAGCCATAATAAACTGTTGCAAATGGTATTCCTTCATAATAAGCATATCTTGCTAAGTCCATAGACCTCTCAACTATTAACTCAGCTAATTCCTCCCTCTTCTCTTCATTACTAACTAATTTTAACAATTCTTCAGCATAATAAACTGTCATTCCATATTTTCTAGCACTCTTCTTCCCACTCTTAAAGTATTCTAATATCTTCTCATGAATACTCCTCTTCTCCTCATCACTTAGTACTAATTCATAGATACAGTCTTTAAGCCAAAGGGAGTCATAACAGAATGAGTAGATTTGCTCTTCTTTAAGCACTACCCACTTCCTTACTAGACCACTCTTCAAAAACTGTAGTACTTGGTCTTTAGCATCTTGATGACTTAATCCTTCATTAACAAGTATTTGGACTAATTCATCTCTTGTGAAATTTAGCATACATGATGCAGTATAGAGGGCTTTTTTGAATTCGTGAAAGGCTCTCACTACATATGGGTGTATTTGGTCTCTCCAGTAATCTGGTATTTCTTTTAAGCTTTCAAGCCCCACTTCTCTACTCTTAGTATTCATTTCTATCATTTGAAGGACTATACAGACTCTTCTTGGAGCTCCTTGAGTCTTCCTCCAAAGGACTTCCAATACCTTTCTTTCATTATCTTTCAGCTTGAATCCCATACTCTCAACAAGCTCCTTCAAAGTATTCAGTTCACCTTTAGATACTGGAGGAACATGTACTGGAATTGCTCCTACTCCATCAGCCATTTCCCTAGCTTCAACTTCTTTTTCCCTAACTTCTTCTTCACTTACTCCTAAATATCCATAAACTGCAACAAACGTTAGTCCGGGGATGTCTCCCGCTAATGCTCTAATAACTCTCAAAAATCCCTCTCTATAGGCTGGCTCAACATCTGATAAGTCATCTATTGAGATTACTATCCAGTCTACTCCCCGCTCCTTCTTAAGCTTCTTAAGTCTATTCACTAAATCTCTATTAATTATTTTGTAAGCTGTTCTTGGCATTCTAGGCCTCATTAGTGCTTCCTTTATAGCCCTCCAATTACTTCTAATTTCATTAAATAATTCTAGCGTTTTTTCAACTCTTTCTATAACCTCTACTATACTCTTAAGTAGTTCACTCTCAGTTAGAATAGCTCCCACCTTAAATGAGTTTATGAATATTTGTGCAATTCCCAGAAGAAATTCTCTAATATCCCTCTTAATTCCAAGTTCTTCATAGATGTTGATAACTAACCAGATTAAAGCTTCCTCCTCTACAGCAAAGTATAGCTTTTTAGTTGGAGAAAGCCTATACTCTTCGGGGACTATATTTATCGTTGCTGTAATTGCTTTTATACCATTATACCCATTCTCCTCTAAATCTGTTAGTACTTTGCTTACTAGAGTAGTCTTACCACTACCACCAATACCATATAAGAGGACTATTCTATTTTCACCCTGAGCTCTAGCAATAGCATTCATCAACTCTCGCTCTAGTTCAGGTCTAGGGACATATCTCTCTTTTAGCTCCTTTCTCCCCAACGGAAGACAGTACCTGATAGCTATACTACTAATCCTAGTCTTGCCCTTCCTTCTAGAGGACAAGGAGACACCACTAATAGTTCTTATATTAGGATAGCAGAGACTGCTTATAACTATATCTTCAAAGCTATTCAAAATGTAGTAGTTAGAATATAGTGTAATTGAAGATAGTGAGTTGGTGGTTGCCCATGCATTATCTTTTTGAAACTTTGGAAAGCTCTCATGATTCTAGAATTTAAACTTTCCATAGTTTCTAAAACACCTTAAGTTCTAAAACAAGCGAATAGTCTATAGCCTGCATATCTTTAATCATTTTTCTATACTGTTAAGATATTGTTATATATGGATATAATTTATCAAAAATTATCTAATACTTCTATAATATTCTGGGTATAGGTTCTCTAAGTAGCTTATTAATTCTCTTGCTATTAGCTCTGATCTAATATTTTAGCTCTGATCTAATATTAAGGAATTTATCGTAGTTTTTAATATCCCATAGTTCTTCATCCAATGGTATTAATTGTTTCTTCAATTCTTCCAGTTTTATCTCATACTTCTTTATGTAAACGCTTGGAGCCGTTCTTAGCCTCCTATTCGTTTGTGGATTTATGAATGTAATATTAGCAATAGTATCTATCTTCTCTGGAGGCATACCTATGCTTTTTAATAAGCTTCGTGGGAAAAAGTGATGCACTTGTATAGTGAAATCTCTATTAATTTCATTATCTGATAACCATCCTAGCTGAATATTGGTGAACCAATCTCTTGCACCCTTTTTATATACGACTAAGTAGAGTAGCAATTTAAAGAATCTACCAATACCACGATAATGTAAGGATTCCTTAACTACTTCAGGAGTTATTTCAAGAGGTCTAACTTCTTTATGTAGAGATTTTATGGCTTCTTCAAAGCTTGAAGCTTCCTTTATTTTGTTGATATCCTCTTGGAGTTGTGTTTCAGCTGAGCCACTATATCTGCCCTCAGCTAGTGCTAATAGGAAATAATGGAATGCATTATTAAACTTAAATTCTAATGGAAATCTAGAATGAAGGTAGATCACCGGTACAATTGTATTCTTGGCATATATCAGATCAAAGTTAAAGATACCTAACTCTTGAAACATTCTTATCAACGTATTTAGACTCTTCTTTAATTTTCCAAATGCTTCATCAAGCTTTCCATTTCTATTCATAAGAAATTCTCTTGAGACATATCTTATAATAGCCTTTCCTTCACCCACAGCGATTAATGAACGCAATAATTGAACAGCCTCTATACTATATCCTTCTTCGTCTAATTCCTCAAGGTACTTAAGGAAATTCTCCTTAACCCATGTAGGATTGTAGGCGGCTATGTATGCTAATGTAATATCAGCTGTCCTTATTCGAGTACCACGACTATTTATCCTGTTAAAAACTTCAACAACATCTTCTAGCGGCATTGATATTTTAATTATCGGTATTCTTGTACTAGTTAATGCATCTCGTATTCGTTTGACATTATCTCGTATCCTAATAAATTCATCAATATATAGCTCTTGGGGAATATTCAATTTTACCATAAGATTCTTTACATATTCACAGATTTCATCATCATTATTAAGTTCTAGTACTTCATATGGGTATATCCATTCAGGATTTTTCTTTATTGCAGGATATTCTAGAGAGACTTGAAGTGTGCGTATATTTACCTTAATTTTATTACATTTTAACAATTTTTCCCATTCTTCATGATTGATCCAATAAGGTTTTATTCTCCATAATATAGATAAAGCGGTTATTCTTTGTTGCCCATCAACTATCCATTCTCTTCTTCTACCTTCCTTGGGAGTCGTTCTACCAACTTCATATTCAGTTAGATCCCAAATTAGAAATGTACCAATAGGGTAACCCCGAATTAATGAGTCTAATAGATCTTTAACCTGGTGATCGCTCCATACAAATCTTCTTTGGAATTCTGGTATATCATACTCACCTTTAGTAGCACTTTCTATAATCCTAGCTATACTTTGAGGAATGGACTCCGGACTTACGACATGTATAGACATAGTGCATTCGCCTCTTTTTATACTATCATTTTATTTTAATATAAATATTACTCTTGTTTTTATAATAATAAAATGACTCATTTCATTTTTATAGTCATCATATAGCTCTTACTTATCTCTTTGTTTAGCCTTCTTAAATCGGATAGTTGGAAGTAATCAAAAACTTGGTATTAAAATCAACCTACTAAATTTATTAAGCTTTATGATCTTCAATCAAGGGCTGTGAGTAGATTACCTCCGACTGTGGACAAATATAGAGACTGCATGGCTAGGATGCGAGATCGATACTACTGAAATGACTATAGGAGAAGTACTGGAGATCCTACCCGAGAGGATTAAAGCAGTTCCCAATAATACTCAGTAAATTGGAGGAAGTATATAGAGGAAAAATTTACTACTTAGTAGATCGGCTTACCGGACTCGTAAGAATCTACATAGGCCCATACAAGTGTAAATGGATCATAGCGGAATGGTGGTAATAGGGTCATTATCAGGTTGAGACTCTTAGCTCTAAACTGAGTTCTCAAGGAGTTAAAAACTTACAATAAAAGATAGGAATGTTAATTGAAATTCGAGTTGAACAATATTATAGATAGATTAGTCAACGATAGAAATTTTACTTTAAATAACATATGAGAAAGATGAGTAGTTCATTCTTAAGATAGACTAATAGAGGTGAGAATACTGAGCAAAATACTATCTAATATTGCAATGAGAATCCCTGGTGCTAAAAGCCAGTTCCTACCATCTCTCGAAGACTTAAAAGATCAAGTGTGTAGGGAGTTAGCAGAAAGATTAGAGGGAAAATCCGTTAGAGAGACACTTACTAATATCCTAGAATGGCAAGAAAGGAATATTAGATATTGGAAGGAGAGATGTTATATAGATCTACTGTCCTCACCTATATCGTTATTAATATCGATATTAATGTACCTTGTTATATTTCTCATAGTTTCCATTCCTATTTTAGCTATGTTTTATATATTGCTTGAAAGGATAATAGGATTTCATCTTACAATGATAATCTTCTTCGCTACAATAGGATTATTCCTCTATGCTATATTGAAAGCATCTACTCCTGTCAAATTAATATGTATTTTAGTATTTTCCTATCCACTCTACCAAGTTCTCAGGATTATTCTCGTGAATATACCGAAACCTGGTATTGTAACCTCGATCCTTGACATAACTGTTTTTAATTGGATTATTTTCGGTATCTCGTTATTCGTGTTAGCGTATCTCTTCTTAATCTATTACCAATACACCACGGACGAAAGGACATTTATAGCGAAAGTAAAGAAGCTATGGGACCTCGTAATGCATACGTTTTCTCTGAGTTTACCTGTCTTTAAGATAATAAGCTATCGCCTAGCAGTATGCAGAGACTATGCGAAGCTCACAGCAACACTACTTTACAACCTATTCCCAGACTCTAAAATCTTCTTTTTTACTTCCCTAAGACACGTGGCAACAGGGATAGAAATCGATGGTAAAATTTATGTACTAGATCAGAGACTACCCGTTCTAACCTTAGGAGGATGGTTGCAAAAACGGAAAAGAAGTAATATCAACTCCCACATACTACTAGTAAAGGATAAGGGTGTGGACATCGAGAAGTTTGACATATCCTTATCCCAACCTCGAACACATTGTCGTCTCAAAGATATAGAGAAGAGTATCCTAGAGACTTTAAACGTAAGACAGTATTCTGAGAAAAGAGTACACAAAATGGAGATACCTCTTAAAAATTACGCACTTTATTGTGAGGATGATGATATAGTAAAGTACTCCATTGTAAGATCCATTAAAAACATACTCGAAAGAGAATTTTGCGCCTCTATAAATAAGATTACTAACATAAGAATAAGAGATAAAGGAGACGGAAAAGACTGGATACTGGAAGTATATTACTCAGGATAGAGTACGGAATTAGATTGGGAGCTAAGTTTAAGTTCATAAAATCGAAAGCATACAAGATCTATCTTGTACTAATACTAGAGAATTGATAGAACCACAAACACTATCCACACTCCTATTTTGTACTAAAAGTACAAAAACACTAATAAC
>CAYXRT010000043.1:0-11058 GCA_964467535.1 uncultured Desulfurococcales archaeon | reverse complement strand
GTTTGTTATCTTTTGTTCTTGTTTTACCTTATTTATAAAGGGGCTAGTGTAAAGCTTATTTTGTTTGGCTCTCTGTTTGTTTTTGGCTTAGGCTTTTCCCTTATTTGGAGAGTGTGTCTTTGGGTGTTGACCCTATTAGGGATGTTATTTATGCTCACCTAGTATTCCGGTCCGGTCACCTAGTTTATAATATGCCTAGGTTTGTATCTTATTATCAGTATTTCCCGTCGACGCAGATACTTCCATTAATAAACTCTATAGTGTCTGGTCTCGGGGTAACCATATCGCATTATTTAACGCTTAGTTTTCTTCTATCACTAGGTATATTACCCTTAGTACTTATTATGAGGAATACTGAAAACGTTGATGGCGGTTTAACTCTTCTTGTTGCTTTACTTTATGCTACTATTCCAACTATTTTAACGTGGAATTACTGGGTTATTCCTATGGCTTTTGCCATGTTACTCATGGTTTACTCGTTATTGTTGTTCTCTTTATCCTTGAGTAGGAGAGGTATGAGCGTCTACTTAGTTTTGAGCTTTGTGTTTAGTGTGTTAACGGTTATGACTCATGCTGGTGTTGGAATATTGTTGATAGGATTCTATATAGTGTGCCAGGTTGTTTTCTCTTTAAGAAGGCGAGAATGTAGGGCGTTCTCGAGGTATCTTTTGGTTTATAATGTTGCTTTACTGGTTTTCACGTTTACTTATTGGTGGTTTACTGGTTTTCTTGAGCAGTATTTGTTCCGGTACCTTAATCGCTTATATGTTAATTTTATGGTGGCTTTAAGGGATCTACTTGGACTCAAAATGGAGCCGTCAACACCTTCACTAATAACAGTGCCTCATATCAAACCTTCCACTATTACCAAGCCTGAAGTAATCCCTAAAGTATTAAGGTGTTTTCCAGCTATGTATCCAGAGTACTATCTTTATCCAAGGTGGGTTTGGTCTTCACTTTGGACTTTAATGCCACTTCTCCTATTCTTAATCTATATGTTGAAGAGAATTAAAATAAGTAAGCTTACCTTTTCAGTGGGGTTTTATAGTGTTATCTTAGCCCTCTTTACACCACTAGCACTATTCCTCCATTTAATCTGGAAAGCTGATAGATACGTTGCCTCACCTACAACAATATTCATCATAATATTCATTGGAGCCATGACAGGTTTAGTATTGAAATCCAATGCAAAAATAAGGCTCAAAGCCGCCATCTCAATTCTTATAATCCTACTGACGGTATCATCTATTTTTGATCCTAGAGTAGCATACTATGTTAATCCTATTGAGGGTGATAGAGTAACATTTAGGTTGGATGAAAGAATTGCAGCTAATTATTTAGTGTCTAAGTTGGATTCAGGTAGTGTGGTTTCTGATTATAATTTAATGACTTCCTATCTTTACTACTTAACTATAGTTAAAAATAAGACATATTTGAAAGTGTTTATTACACCAGTACATAATATCTTGAGAGATAAAGTGTTATATAAGGGTGGTTGGATATTTCTACTTAGGGTTTATAGTATTGAAAGTTACTATATATGGAATTGGAATTATAAACGTAAACCACAAGTAATTAATAAAGCATTCTACTATGGTAACTTAGTTTACGCTAATAAGGATGTTTTCATCTTAAAGAGTGTTAGTTAACCATTGTTAGCGGGGTAAGGGTAGGTATTTATAATCAATCTATAAGAATAATACTTAGAGTGCGGTAAATAAAAACAAATGTAATGGTTTAAGCCCGATCTCATGGTGTTGCCATGCCTAGGGTAGTAGTGTGTATACCTGCCTTTAATGAGGAAAAAACAATAGCCAAAGTTGTACTTGAGGCTCAGAGGTATAGTGATTTGGTTATTGTTTGTGATGATGGTTCAACAGATCTAACTAGTGAGATTGCTGAGAAGTTGGGGGCTGTTGTTGTTAGGCATGAGAGGAATGTGGGTTATGGTGCTGCTTTGAGATCTTTGTTTTCGAAGGCTCTTGAGTTTTCCCCTGAGATTGTGGTTACTTTGGATGCCGATCTTCAGCACGATCCTAAATGTATTCCTTTGCTAGTTAAAGCCTTGAAGGAGCATAACGCTGACATTGTTATTGCTTCTAGGGTTAAGAGCGATGAAACCCCTTGGTATAGGAGGTTTGCTGTTAGATTTTTTTCCAGGTTGACTGGTAGAGGCTTGTCTGATGTTCAAAGTGGTTTTAGAGCTTATAGGGCTTCTATTCTTCGCAGTTTGATTCCTAATGAGGATGGTATGGAGGCTAGTGATGAGATTATTAATAAGGCTCTTAAGCTTGGTTATAGAATTGTTGAGGTTCCTGTTCCTTTCAGGTATAGGGGTCTTGATACTTCGACTTATAATCCTATTGTTCATGGTTATGACATTCTCTGTCATATATTGAGAAGCAGGGTTTTAAGGAGGCCTTTAACTTATCTTAGTATTCCTGGGGTGTTCCTTATTTTCTCTGGGTTTTTACTGGGTTTATGGGTTGTTAAAAGGTACATAGAGGTTAGACAGTTGGCTATAGGTTCTGCTATTATAACTGCTATATTATTGATTAGTGGGCTTATACTGTTACTTATTGGTGTTCTTATGTTTTCAGTAAAGGAATATATAAAGTTAAGTAAGGAAATATGATGGGTAATTGGCTGTGAAGAGTGTTTTTAGAAGTTTAAATGTAAGTGCTGAAGATATAGCCAATGTTATAGGTTTAATGTTGACATTTAGCGTGATTATAGCTTTTATCCAATTTGCCCTCGTAGGGAGAGTTGATATTTTATCCCTAGTTCTTGGTCTCTTTACATCACTTCTTATAACGTTATATCTTCTTAAGACTAGAAAAAGATGCTCTAAGCATAAAAAGCATAATTTGAGAACATATCACGCGGTCATTTTTGTATACGCTTTTTTCATTTTATCTCTATTTTGCATTTTTCCTATATTTCCTATCGATCATAGTGTGGACTTCTTGGTTTATATTGAAAGGTCACTTGAATTCGCTTATGGCGTAGCTTCTTTAAGGTCTCTTTTGACGTATCATCCTGCCACTTATTTGCTTTTGGCTTCTATTCTCTCACTTAACGTGGCTTGTCCATTAATTATTTCGAGAATGTTCATGCTTATAATGATATTGTTTGGAATACCTTTGTTGTATGTGGTTTCTAGAAGATTATTTAGTGTTCGGGTAGGAGTTATGGTGATTTTACTTTCCATATTTGTTAATGTGTTTTGGTATTATACTGTGTTCTCTGGTGGTTTATATGCGAATTTTTTAGGTATTCTTTCAACTTTATATTTGTTTCTCCTTGTCGTTAAGTTTCAAAGAAAGAATAGTTTAACGTACATGGTACTTATACCCATTGTTAGCTTGATTTCCATACTGCTGCATGAGACATCGTTGATATTTCTATCAGCTTTATTTTTGTCAGGAGTATATGATGTAATCATCAGAGGAAAGTGGAAGCTGCTTTTCATTTCCATCATAGCGTTATGTCCTATGTTAGTGTTGTTTATTCTTTTTCCACCTGGGTTGAGATTAGCATTAAATTTCATTTACAATATCCTTACCGGAAAGAAACTTACCACTTCGTTGGTCGTTATTAAACCTTTAGATAGTGTTTATAAGTTTTTGTCCCCTATTTCACCTATCCTTGCCGATATTTACGTGTTTATTGGTTGGTCTGGTTTGGTGTTAACTATCTTAGCAGTAGTCATGGGGATGTGGTCGTTATTGAAGAGGGTTGAAGGTTTAAAAGTTATTCCTTTCTTTTGGTTAATGCTACTTTATGTTATTTCATATTTTACTAATGAGACTGTACGATTAGGTCTCATAACAATGGTTCCCGTTGTGATACTTTGTGGGGTTCTAGGCAGTATAGTGCTAAGAGTTACTGATAGGCTGAGATATACATTAACGTCTTCAATACTATTGCAGAAAATATTTAAGTATGAGCTTTTGATAGTTATTTCGTTACTTCTACTTATTAATAGTAAGGTGTGTTCGACTATTACTTCCTACTACTTGGATGCTGACCGCCATCTTAGGTTGCAGTATGGTATAGTTGAGGCTATGGAGTGGATTACTAAGAATGTTCCTAGTGATGCCTATGTAGTAAGTGTTTATTGTTGGCAGTTTAGGTATATGAAGTATGTGACTGGTAGGGATATATCGTTTGATGCTCCATTTCATCCTCGAGAGCTTCTTGAGTTTATGAGGGGTGGAGAGCTGAAGCTACATAACGCTAGTGATTTATATGTTGTTGTTAGGAATGATATACACTCAGATTCGATATACTTAGTTAACTCGTATGGTGAGATCGGCATCTTCGAAAAGGTATGGGAGAATAATGTGGTCACGGTATTTAAAACTAACATATCATGTATAGTTAGATGTGATAGTACACATAGTAACCTAGGATTCTATCCTTGAGCGTATAGTACTCCCTAATTGTTTCTATCACTTCCGGTGGGAGATACGGAGCATAAGATCCTTCTTTTACATTAAATGTGAGAATGACCGTACTCACCTTCCCCTCCTTCATTGCCTCTATTAACGTTTTATAATCCCATAGTTTAAGCTTGTATAGCTGTATTAGTCTAAAGTAGTTAACTATTATTTCCTTTCCTGCTAATACTGATAACATGTTATCCTCTGATAGGACTATTCCTCTACAGCCTCTAATGAGGCTGATTAGAGCTCTTAGATCCTCTTTCATGGCTTCTGTAAAGACTGGGCATACAGTGGGTCTTAGATTCTGAATTGCTACAAATGACGAGAATATTACTAGCAGTATTAGCGTTATGACTATAGTGGTCTGTATGTTGATGTGAGCATTTCTATAGCCTTCTATACTATTTGGGATGGATGATAGTTGGTTTAGAGTTTTTATTAGGAGAAGAGATGTTGCGAGGTATGGTTGTGTAAAACAGTTTATTGTTTCGTCAACTCTAATGATAGTATATAATGTAACTAGCAACGTTAGGATGCCATATATTTCCAGCCATGTTATCCCTTCCTTCTTTCTTACAACCATTAGGCATAGGATGTATATGATGAGTAGTGCTAAATACGTGGGGAAATATAGTGAATACCTACTAAAGTCTAACGTGCAAGCAAAGTAGTATACTAATATATGTAGGAGCACGTTGCCCCTTATGTAGATGCTATAGGCATATAGTATAAGTGCTAATGATACTAAAAGTGATAACGTAAAGTGTAGAGTTCCCCTTTTACTCCTTTCTACTATTGTTAAGTGTAAGAGTAACGCTAAAGGTATTGTGACTAGTATTTGCTTGGTTAATATGGATATAGCAAGAATTATTCCTGAAGTAGCATACCTTCTCTTTAGAAACATGAATAAGCCTACAAGGCCTATTGCTATTCCGAACATCTCGGACTTGAATGGTAATGAGTAGGCTTTTGTGAATAGAGGGAGAAAGGGGAGGGAAAACCCTAATAAGTAGTATAGTTTATTCTTGCTTATACCCTCTTTAACAATAAGCATCATCATTAAGGCCACTATGAATAATGAGGTGACTGTTACCACTCTACCTATGATGATACTTGGCTGGGTCACTTTAAATATCACGTGTGTGGTTATGAGAAAGAATGGAGGAAAAGTTAGAGGTAGGAATGTTTTGTTTATATCCCCATAAACCTTATTTGAGAAGGCATTGATTGTTGCATAAAATAATTCCCCTTCTTCAAGAGTTAAGGATAACGGGTAGAACAATCCTGGAATATAGAATATCATATATACGATTATGTTAACTGTAGAGAAGAATATGAGAAAGTAGGTGAATAGTTGGCAGGTTCTTCTTGTAAGTTCTATTATTTGTGTGGACATGTTAGATCACCTTACCTCTTGGGACTAGCTATTTTCCTATAATGAGGTTTATTTCATGTAGGTCTGACATTGTAAGTGCTAAACCTAGAATATTTAATATGATAATAAATATTAAGAAGAGGTAACGTTTGTTTAGGTCTTTAATTAAGTACTCTCTTAAGTAAATATAGGTTGCTATGTGAAAGAATATTATTGAGGGGTAGAAATACCAGTCTATGGATATAGTTGGAATGTTTTGTATGAGCGAAGCTACAAGTAGACACGTGATTAGTAGGTGGTTGCTTTTTCTTTTAAGTATCGATGTATAAGTAACGTATAGTAATGAAGGTAGGAAGAGGAAGTTAATTATGCTACCAAGTCCAGCATAGAATTTTATACCTAGTCCGACATAGCTTTCCTGTGAAAGAGTAATAGTAAGTGATTGTAGCATACTATCTTGACGTAGTGAAAGCTCTATATGGCCTAAACTGTAGTATTTTAAGATAACAAAGTTAAAGAATAATCTAACTAATGCATTGAATATAGTATAAAATGTTGGATGATGAAATTTTGAATGATATGTGATCATGAACCATTGTCTCTCGATGACATCGAGTAATGTCATACCATTCATTATAAAGTGTAGAAAAGAAAGGAAATAAACTATCATAGGAATAGTGCTTAAGAGAAGGAGAGAATATAATGTCTTTCTTAAGTTATGGGTGTAAATAGCGTAAACTATTATGAAGAAAATTATGGCAGTGAGGAATATGGCTGTTGTAATTTTGCATCCTAACGCTAAGCCTAAAGCTATTGTTGACGTGAGAATCGATCTTACATTATGTTTATTATCTAATAGGTATTTAAGCAGAAAATATAACGCGACAATCAAGAATGAAATGTAGAATACATCTAGTAGGCAACTTACGGAAACATGTAGAAACAACGTGTTGGTTATTAAGATGAGAGCTAAGATAAATGCTTCTAATGTGTTTTTAAACAGGAGATGTAGGATCTTATATAGGAATAAGAGTGTAATTGATGAGAAAAGTATACTAAGAATTCCTAAATCTCTCGATACATACATGTAGTATAGTGCAATAATGTATTTAGCTAATGGTGGATGTTCAGGATTGACCGTGTAGTTTCCTTTCAAATATGCTAAACCAGCTGCAATGTAATATTGCTCTGTATCACCATAACTTACCGGGCTATTGGATCTTAGAATTAAGAGAGCTAAGATAATGTAGCATGTTAGAAGTAAACATGAAAAAAGTGATATATGGTTTAACTTAGGGATATGAAAAAATTTCATATTTTACGCTCTTACTGTGAAACTTAGGGATGCTTCAACACCATTCGTTGTTACTACTTTTACTATATATGTCTGTCCAGCTGATAACGCAGTACCCGATGTTACTGTTGCTGTACCTAGCTCACCAGGGGTTAATGTGATTTTGGTTGACAGTACGGTTGAACTCAATATGGAGCCATCTGTTGCATTAATGATGTAAATTGTATCTATTACTGCTTGAACGTCACCTATGTTTCTAAAGTACACAGTTACTGTCTTTTTGTCAGTTGATGATACTCCTACTGCTTCTACTTTGATTTTTTCTTCTAGTTCTGGTGTTCCTGTTTTTGTCATTGAGGATGTGTAGCCTGTTACCCATACGTATACTAGTATTGCGGCTGCTACTGCGATAAGTATTAGTAGTAGTGTTGCTATGACTGGTGATACTGCTTTCTTACGGGTCTTTCGCATGTGCAATCACCTAGGTTTACTTTTATCATCTGAGATGTATTTATTCTTTTTCACTTGTCTAGATGTTGGTTTATGTATTTAAGGGTGTTGTTGGTGTTCGCTTATTAAGCTACATTATAGTATTGAAGATGATGGTTTGGCTAGTATGATAGTTTTGCTATTGCTGTTAGCATGATTAGTGTGAAGAGCCATAGGGCGGTTGCTATGTATCCTTGGGGGCAGAAACATGTGTGAGGTTTTTATGTTTGTTTAAGTCCTTTTAAGGCTATAATGTATGCTGATGCTGTATGCCTGTCTAAACCATACTTTCTCATTGCTTCGTCGTGTTTCTTGGAGTGTGTTGTCCCTTTGGGATCTACATAGATTGTTTTTAGGGTGTAGAGTGGTGTTTTATAGGTTATCGCCTCTATTACCTTGTTCCTGAAGATTGATACTCTGTAGTTGTAGTTCCTTGATTCCCTATTACCATTCTTTATCCAGTAGTATCTCAGGTAGCCGATAATCTCTGGGTTCTCTAAGGCAACGACCGATGCGCCATGATGATAAGTGTAGTCTAACATATTGTGTATTGCTTGGTGTATTTTCGTCCATGCAGACTTTCTCTTGTACCCTCGACTCGTTACCTCTCTAAACCAGAAGGTCTTTATGTCTCTTAATCTTCCATATTTATCTATTATTGCTAGGTTAATCCTATCAACATTAACGTCTACACCAGCAACATAGTCTCCAAGAGGTTTAACGTATTTCCTCATAGTCTCCAAGTACAGGTTGTAGGGGATCATTATCTGCAAACTACAGTAAAGATGTAAGTTGTTGCATTGATAGAAATTGTATTCTTTAACTACTATTCTTGCAGGATAACCTATCTCCCTATTCAATGCTCTCTCTATGAGTGTTTCTAGTGTTTTCCTATATCCTTTTGATGTTCTAAGGTCTATCACTATTTTCTTTGGTTCTTTCTTGTGGTTGATTACTAAGAGTTCTGCTTCATTTATTGTTGTTAGCCTTATGTTTAGGTTTCCTTTCTTCTCTTTTTCTGCTTCGCTTTGGAAGAGTAGCCACTGCCTTAGCTCTATGCTCTTTATGTTAACTCCTAGCTTTCTTGCACTCCTAAGTGTCGAGTGTATTAATGTTGCCACCCCATCTATATATCTACGATTGGGTAAAATGTCATAGCATCTCTTACGAGCATACTTAAGGAAACTAGCTTGTGATAAATCAATAAGCACATCATTGTTCTTTACATCACCTAGTAGTCTATGAGCACATAATTTAGAGAGCCATGCAGTCGACCAAACTAGCTTAGCATTCACATCCTTAACCGTAAACGGTATATTGAGTGTGAGGTACTCTGGTAAACCCATTGTTTTCTTACCTAGGGGTATATATCCCCGATAAGATTTAAAAGCTTTGACTGAAGTATAGAGTACATGGTGGGCTCTGAGTCCCGAGACCCGTAGCCCGGAATGGACTACGGTGAGGGGGTCAGGGCATCGCCGTGATGAACCCCTACATGGGGAGGGGAAACCCTAAAAGATCCTAATCAACCCCCAATGAACCATGTAGGGGTGAACGGTGTAGTATTAGTGCGTATAGTGCTATTATTGATCCTGTGGTTTCTATTATTAGTAGTCTTTTTAGTGCTATTTTTGGGTGTCCGGTTCTTGTGATTGTTGTTAGTATTTTTGCTGGAGTGTTCCCCCGTAGTTTCATGTAGTATGGTAGTTTATGGTATACTGTTAGCCCTTCCTCTGTTAGCTCATAGTATACTTTTTGTCCTGCTCTTCTTGAGTCCTATTTTGTTTAGTACTCTGCTTATTAGTGTTGGGTGTTTTATGGTTTTCTTGAATAGTCTTGGTTGGCTTGTTTTCTGGGAGTATAGGTGGTTGCCCGTGCCCATTATCCTAGATACTTCTAATACTTTGGTTACTCGTGATCGGCTTGGGCACGGGCTTCCCTCTCATCCCTTCTTGGGTCTGCATCTGGTTGGGGGCTTTCGGGGCATCCATTGAACCACGGTGCCCCACATCTTGGGTTAGGAGCTTAAGCCCTCTCAGCGCTAGGTTCCATGACGCTATGATGTCTCTTGTAGTGATTACTCCATTAGGTAGCTTAACCCACCCGTAGTTTATGAACTCCAGCTTCCCACCTATGGGTGATGTCTTCGACGTGCCCTTGGGGTTCACGTAGGTTACCGATAGCCCTTCAATTAGTGCTTTGTACTGGATATAACTCTGTACTCTATGGTACACCCATAGTGATAGCTTCTTGTTGAAGCGCTTAGAGCCATTGGTTTTGTTTCTAAGCTTGTTCAAGTTCTCCAAAAACAATCAGTACATTGTATTCTTTCGCTATCTCCACTATCCTCCTAGAAATGTAGTGGCTTGAGTCTAAGAGAACATTTCTTGCTCTCTTACCGTGCTTCCTTATGGATTCTCTTATCCCTTTGACAAACCTCCACTTCCTAGAGTACTTTCTCTGTATCTTCTCAGCAATGATTCTATGTCCTAGTGCTCTCTTCAACCCATTAAATGGTATAGTTCCCATAGAGACTAAGTTTCCATTAGTATCAATTATTGTGTAAGCTATGGTGTCGAAGTTTATGTCTACACCCATAATGGCTCTTGGCTTTTTCAATATTACTTCCTTCTGGAAGGTGAAGTATACCCATATCGTGTTATCTCTATAGCTAACAAGTATCTCCTTGAGCTTCCATGAATCGTTAAGGTATTTATCTAGATAGTTATACCACAATAGCTTCAGCTCAACCCATTCATTGCTTAGGACAGCTATTTTCATTGTTTTACTGCCTATGTCTAGCTTGTAATCTTGGTAATCCAGTCTAGCTGTTAGTTTCCGTAATACTGGTTTGCTCCCCTCGTTCTTCTTTGTTGCTTTAACTACTTCCCTAGCCCTACGCTCTATCTTATGACAATGATGTGCTCTAAAGCCTTGCTTTCTTAATATTCTATAGAATCTATAGTGTAGTTCTTTTATTGATGGTATATAGTCTAGCCTCCATATTTCATTAACTATATACTGCGTCCAATCTCGATACGTTCTGAGAAACTGAAGTAATTTACAGAGAGAGCTAGGGTCAGGAGCAACCGCTTTAACCTTAGCGGTTGCTAAGACCCTCATCCCTCCAGCCCAATTATTTTTTTATGAGTCATATTTATATAGTTTTTGCTTCATATATCTACTTGGTGAGACTCCATGAGCCTTGTCTATAATTTCGAGGCAAAAATAATAAGGTATGGTGGAGGAAGATACGTACTATACCCGCCCAAGCAGTACCAAGAAAAACTAAAGAAGCACCATGGGAAGAAAGTCAAAGTTGTAATAATAATAGAGCCAGAGTAACATCAAGTACCTCTAGTAGCCGAAGAACCCGAAACATCATTACTCACCAAATAGTCTAGGTATGATTGTGCTCTGGTGGTGCTTAGCCCCATTATTGATGCTAGTGT
>CAYXRT010000042.1:0-11528 GCA_964467535.1 uncultured Desulfurococcales archaeon | reverse complement strand
CTCCCTTTTAGCCCTCTCTCTACACTCGTAAGAGCAATATTTCTGACCTGGAGCAATTGCATGGAAAGGAGTTCCATGCAATTAATCTACTGGCTCGGAAAGAGAAGAGAAAAAGAAAAAGTCCTAGGTATGAATAAGGAGAGAGATATGTAAGGAGGTGAATTATGGTATCACTACCGGTACGAAACCCTACTTATCTTCGGATGATAGTATCTTTCCCTAGTGAGAATACTGCTAAGAGAGCCTATGAAGAATTAATAGAGCTTCTAAGAAGAGAGTATAGATATAGTAAAGAAGTACCTGCACATCGAGCAGGTAAGCTCTTTGATAGTTTAGAAGGAGCTGAGGAATATATAGGGGAGGTTAAGAGAATACTAAAGAAAAGAACTGGTGAGGAGAGGATTATTGCGCTTATTAGAAGAACTGAAGATGGTAAATTCTACGCTGATATAGATTATGGGGCAAAATTATTACTAGGCATTTATGGAAGGCCTGCATTTAGAGGAATTCAAAGGAATATTAAGCGTATAGGTAGGGTTATAGATATTGGTGATATATCGTGCACTTCTGACTTGGTTATAGACGTATATAAACTATTAGTTGAGAAGTATGGTGGAAAGATACTGAATTCAGGAACTTTGAAAACTGCTTAAGAAGATTATGAACGTATAATAAGAGAATTCAAAAGAATTGGAGAAAGTAGAGATGTATTAAAAATTATAAGAGATCCCATAAGTATGGCAGAAACATGAACTACCCTCCTCTACTGAGATTCCTCTCTCATTATCCAGATCAATATTTAATAGCCATGGATATTAAATACAGGTGGGTGGGAAAATGTCCTCCACAATAGGGGGCTTTTTAATAGGCTTTGGTCTTTGTCTTTTCCTGATGAACTTTTGTTTAACTCTCATACTGGGGTATACTCACGACAAATTATATGATGTGTACATGCATTGGGGTACTTTGTGGCGAGATGAAGTTCCTAGGATTCTAACATTCCTTAAAACGATACAGAGAGTATTAAATTGGGGAGGCTTGCTTGGAACAATTCTGGTAATAATTGGTGTTGTGCTCGTAGTAATGGCAAGAGTGAGAAGAAGGGGAAGTGAGTGCACATCCACTTAAGTATCATCTAAGATAATGTCTTATTTTTGAACCTACGCTTTTATAATTCAAAAAAGTTAAAGGGAGAATAGTATAGCAGTCGAACCTAATTAGATCAATTGTGGAAGGTGGGAGAAAAGTATTCCTTCTCACTATCTACTACAGACTCTTTTCCATACATACTTCAATAATATTGGACTGAATGTGGAGAAAGTAGTTTTCTTCGTCAGTGCTAGGGAGTTCTTAGATTTCATGGATGGGTGAGACGTATAATGTTGTGTAAGGTGCATGAAAACAATTTTGAGGAAAACTAGTAAAATATTCTGTGGGAAAGTGCGGTGAAGTGGGAGACACACAGAATGATTGTGAAAGTTATTGATGATGGATTTAATTTTTCCTACGAAATTAGTGAGAACACTATCTAGGGGGTCTATTGACCCAGATATTCATCCAGACTACACGTATAAAGTTTATGGTTATAGGCGTATAAAAGTGCGAAGAATTGCTATATCTCATCATAATGTCTCTACACCTCTAATTATGAAGTATATAATGGAAAAGTAGGAACGCCTGGTTGAAGAGAAATATGGAGGAGGCTCTTTTCAATCTGGGTAGAGCTCTCCATTACGTTCAAGATAAATGTGTGAGTAAAGGCTTCTTGGGACTATTTCATGATAAAATAGAGAAGAATCTTTCAGAGACATCTCTTCCTAAATATTCATTTAGCGATATAAAGAAGAATGCAGAAAGCTCACCACACTTCATAAAGAGTGTTTTAAATTCATTGAGTCCAGAAAAAGATGTATATAAAATCTTGGAAAAAGCTATAACCACTAGCATACTAATCACAGCTTCAACACTAGGAAGCAAAGAGATACCCAAAGAGCTATTAGAAGCCTATAAAAATGCAAAGCAAAAATTCATGAAAAGCATAGTACCAATCTCCATAGGAGTAGGCTTAACCTCATCAATCCTCTTATTTATATACAACCCACTACTCTTCCCAATAGGTCTTCTTTCAGGATACATGATTTACTGGTCTGATAGAAATTACCACAATCTGAAAGAAGAAGCAAGATGGTATGGAATAGAATGAATTAGAAATTCAAACTCAGAAGTGCAAAATCCAAGAAGTAAAACATACGGTTAGTGGATTTCGACACCGTACTTCTCTATCATATTGAACAGAATACCTATAGACTCCTCCACTCTCTTTCTATCGCTCTTGAACATATCCTTATTGACGAAGAAAGTAGTCCTGTACCTCCTACCCTTCTTCACTACAGTGTACTCAAGCTCCCATTCATTCGGCTTTTTCACCTTTCCTAACAATACAGGTAGCACCACTCCTAGGATCTCTCCTCCTAAACATATCCTCTATAGTCTTCGCTACAAAGTCGTACTCCGATTGATTGCTCTTCTGCATACTCAATACCTTCACCGAGCTATAGACTAATTTTTTCTATAAATTAGTTGTTAATATATTGGGATTGGATTTGAAGAGGAGGTTTGTAAAAAAGAAGTACTATGCAACTTACATAATGAGACTAGAGGAGTTCTTTAGAAAGGTCGAAGGGTATGAGAGGCTTGAAAAGGAGATAGAGGAGAGGATGAGTAGAATTCTCAGGACTATAAGAAGGAGAAGGATTAAAGCGAGGATAAGGAGGAGGGAGAAGGAGATAAGATCCATAATCCTCACATACCTACCAGAACTAGAAGAATACCCTACAACAGAACTCATAGAGAAGTTCAGAAGACTACTCGCAGGTCAGAGACTACTAGCATACGGGTACGCTAGAAGAGGAATAGACCCACTATCTCCAGAAGCTAAACTCAGAGACTGGTACTGGGAACTCCTAAGCGAGGTAGTCAGAGAGTACATAGAGAGGACTGGAAAGGCTCCGACACCAGAGGACTACATAAGGGAGAAACTAATACTTGCAGTAGAGAGGAAATTCTTCACACCACCTCTAGTCAGGAGGATAATAGGAGAGGCTAGGAGGAGGGGAGTACCAAAGTCTAGGGTTGCTAGAGAGTATGGGCTTAGACCGAAGGAGGTCAGAGAGGGAGAGATAGACAGGAGGTTGAGGTTGATGGCGGAGGACTTAGCTAGGATAGAGAAGTTGGAGGCAGAGGTCAAGGAAGTTGAGGGTGAGCTCTTGAAACTACTGGATGAGCTCTATAGGTTGAAGGGTTGGTTAATGAAGAATAGAATGGGTCTGTATAGGATAAAGATAAGAGTGTACACGGTGAAGGTTAAAGGTGATACTAAGTATGCCGGTGAGTTTCAGGGCTTCTACGATCTAGTAGCACTCCTACACGAGGAGACACTAATACCGGTAGTCGATTGGTATGTGGAGATTGAGGGTGAGAGGGTCTATCCATTCTGGGAGCAGATAGCCTGTATAAAGGCAGACTTCGTTAGGCAGTGGAACTGGGAGGATATAGAACCTCCGAGGTATCCTAGGATAAGGGCTGCGGATCTAGTGCTCGGATATACAGATGTGGCACCAGAACCCATAGAATCATTTCCAGAGGTACCGGTAAGACTACAGAGGCTATTCCACTACGATGCCGAAACTGGCTACATAGACTACGATAGGAGATTCACACCGCCAAAACCAGTAGCATGCCCTTGGATTAGGAGGATCGCTGGAGATATAGATACGAATGTCAGGCTACTGATGGATAGTATAGAACAGGTGGAGAGGTGGCCATCCTGAATAAGTACGTGCTATTCCTAGACTACGATGGTGTGGATCTGGAGTTCGTGCTAATGGATCTGGATAGATTACTCAGACTGTGCTCTGACTGAGGTAATCGAAAGATAATTGCGAGATCAGGAGTAGATTTACACGAGTAGCTAGGTACGAGATTGGAGAAGTTGGTGGTAGGCTAGTAGTGTAAGCATGCATTAACCCATCTTCTATTATTATATTCTCTATCTATAATATTATTAAATATATCAACCAAAAATTTGTGGCAATAAGAAACCAGTTCTCTTTTCCTTGTCTCCTCTCAGTTATTGTCGTCCCCTATATTTCCCAATAGAAATTAAGATAGTATAAAATAGAGTAATCACAGTACCTACTTCTTATCTTCTACAATTAACTGGCGTTAGTTAATGATAGAGATAGAAAAAAGAAAATTGATGATGGACTATTATTGTACTCCATAAAAGGAACTAATTCCTTATCTCTACACCTCTCATGTACATGTGTTAAAATAACAAAAACTAGTGTTTGAAAAAATCAACTCTTTCTCTTCCTCACTAGTTCTTTCAATAGATCTAGTAGTTGTGGGTTTTCTCTTAACAACTCGACTAGTTCACTAATTCTCTCTATTAGCTCTTTCTTTCTAATTAGTTCCTCCTTGTCATTCACTAATATGAACTCACTAGATAGATATTCGTTCATGACAATAGTACACTCGTACTTCTCCCTACTGTAGAACTTTACCTCTAGGGGTATCCCGCTCTTTGGTCTCATCAATAAGTAAGCTGTTTAAAAGCACTCCATTAGGGCTAGGCTGAAGGACTATAGAGAAATTAATTACTCCATTCCTATTTTCGTGTTTTAACTTATTCTTACTTACCTTAAATAGGATAGCTCAAATAGATGTACATTCACTTTTAGTAGGTATTACTTTCTTAATAAAATCCTCAATTACTCAAGTTTAGATAGATAAAAAGCAATACTTATAAACTTAGGAGATATTACGAAGTGGGAGGATAATGGAGATTAAGGTTCGAACTCTACTTCTTATAACCTTTAATGTAATGTTCACCTTGTTTACTATTCTTATAATTTCTGAAGTAATCAGAATAATAACTCCCTATCCTGAATTTATCATGGCACTTATTACATGGTTAGGTACATTACTAGCCCTCCTCGACTATGATGCATTGACTAACCCCAGCCTAGTAGTAAACTATGAATGTCATGGTGATAGAGTGTATATTTTGGTAAAGAATAAGGAGGGTAGGAGAACTGCTACTAATGCTAAAGTGTTGATAACTATCAAAAAGCTTGAAGATAGTAAAGAGGTCGATCTATCAAAAAACGACTTAGTGTATACCCAAAATCAGCTTGTCTCATTTGAAAATCCTAAAGTCGAAGGAGAGCCCATTCCTTGGGCTAGGCCAGAGACCCCTGATTTTAGAGGACTAAAAGGTATAAGGTATAAACACATAGCAAACATCGCACCCGGCGAAGTAAATAGAGCAGTACTACTAGACAGAACATCGGGCGCTATTAAAATCTTTTCAGAATATGGTACAGAGAAGGAGATGGTGGAGGTGGTTCCAAGTGTACGGAAGGAAAAAGAGCCTCCTGCTAGATGTGTACTTAAACCAGGTAGGTATAGAATCAGAGTTACTGCTGTAGCTGATAGAGCAGAGCCTGTTACGATGGTGTTGGAAATACATGGATCTGAGGTTAAACCCATATAGATTTTTCAAAACCCGTAAATAATCGATAAACTAATGATACCATGTAAACTCAATCTCTTACAATACATAGTCAAGTAGACATTCACAAGAGTATTCGGTGTACAGAGTGCATAGCTCGCCCGAGCAAGGATACTACTTAGATCCTACTCAAGACCTTGTAGAGAACTTCTTCAGGAGACAGGATATTAAGATAGTGGTCGTAAAGGAAAAGGAGTAGTATGTTCCTGAGAATGACTAGGGAGTAATATACTATGCTAGAGGCTAGGTATATGATTACGAGGTCTGGAAGCCTTCACTGATCCTCCTACACCCCCACCTCCACACCAGATCTAGATGCTTTCTATCCATGCTTATTTCATAATTATAAAAATCAGCTTCTGGTGCTTTTCTTCTCCACTTAACATAGTACATCCCAACATCTTTGAATAAATCTTCAATCAGCCCATTAACTTCAGACTCTCTCTTAGAACCGCTATAGGTTAAGCTAACGAGAATGAAATCTTCTATCTTAGGACAGCAAGCATTTACTAAGTTTTTATAACTCTTTTCTTCTTGAGGAAATCTCAAAACATACTTGGGGAAGAGCATCACTCAAGAATCTTTCTCGCTTCTTTAGAAACAGGTTTGGCTATCCTTTTTCAATTCCATCAAAGGTTTCGCTTCTAACAATTCTATCTTTATATAGCCAAAGCCTTTGAAATATCCAATAAACTTCACTACTCAATTTTAGCATGGATTTTTTAATTCGTATATTAGGGGGACATACCTGTAATAAATCTCAGTTGCTGAAATATCTTTCAAACCTTAATTGCTAATCTCGTTAATGCTCTCCTCAATTCTCTTAAAGCACTTAAAAACTTCTTCAATAGAATTTCTGAGTTGCTTTGCCATCTCCCTGTTCCTGCTGGAAACGCTATCCCTAAACTTTTCATTATCTCTCTAGCTTCTTCCATTGAAGGAGTATGATAAGGAGGAAGCTTATTCCTCAATTTTACAAGCTGTTCTAAAAAGCTTAACGAAGTAAGAAGCTCGGGACTCAACATATCTTCCCCGGAAAATAACCTATTAAGGAGCTTTAACGATTTCTCATCCTTCTCATAGCTTATCCCAAACTTATCAAGTAGCTTTCTCAAAATACCTATATTCATTTCAAGCAAAGATGCTAATGCCCCAACTTTTGTTTCAAAATCAACTATTGAATAGCATGGAGAAGCTATGTAGGCAGCAGTTTCTGGCTTAACTTCAATTACCTTTACTTTTTGCCCAAGCATGTTGCTTACTGCTAAGTTAATCCCGTCAATTTCCTCAAGTATTCCACTAGGCAACCCATAACCAACTTTAAGCGCTCTATGAGAGCATTTGGCATAAGCCTTCTTTAACTCATTCAAGGTTAGAAAAACTTCTTTAGTCACACTACATTCATACCACTTCTTAATCAATATAGGTTCATTAGCCGAAGGGAATTCTTCATCTACCAACCTACAATTCTCACAAACCCTACAATCCACTTCCATGAGGATCACTTCCTTTTAAGCAAATCTCTGATTAATTCATCATATGAGGTATATCCTCTATTATCCATAATTTTCCTCAGCTCAGCATAAGTTTCTCTGGAAACAGCAAGCCATGTAAGGTTTTTGTAGTAAGAAGAAATCATCCTTCGCCATTTTTCTATGCTAAGGGAAGCTTCATGAATTACTGTTGCTGTTGCGGGTGGGCCAAAGAAAGTTATTGGAGAAACTGAATGAGGAACTGAGCTGCTAGTCCTGAAGAGGTAGAAACCTGAAAACTTTAGTTTAAACACGAGCTCCTCAGCTTCTAATGCAAGAAACTTTTCATGGATAACGTTATTCAAATCTATGCCTAGCGGAACTTGAATTTTTGCCTCTCTTGATTGACCTACTGGTAGGCTATGTATGAGAACTTGTGCCCTGCTAAGATAGAGATCCTCTTGAGTGATTGTTGGTTTAGCGCCTCGAGGAGTGGGCTTCTTCGCTAGATAAATCTCACAATTTAAAATGCAGAGGTCTGAAACCTCGCCAGCTCTATTCGAAACCCTTAGAGTGAACTCTATGGTTGGTAAAGCACAGTCCATTCGTGTATCGACTGATGTTATTAGGATTTCAAGGTGAGGAGGCATGACTCTCAAGTCTTCTATTTTAATTCCCGACTTAAAAAGTTTGGCTTGTAAAATTTTGAGGAAGCTCCATAAACAGGAATAAATAAAGTCACTACCGATCACAAAATTATGAGAGAATATGGAGGACTGTGGATGTTATAGTCGGAAAGGAATTAAATAATAAATTTGATGGAAATTATGACCTTTGCACATAATTCATTCAAAATAGAGGTAGATAAGGATAGGATTTTACACTTTTCCGTCCAAGAAAATTCAGACTGCCCACCTGATAGACCTTTTCAGGTAAGAGCAGAGATAGAATCCGACCCTTGGAGACACCAGGTAGAGCATTTAATTAATCAAAACGGTTACAAGTGTCTAGGAGCATGCGAATGGCTAGAAAATAATCATAGAAAAACGCTGATTTAAGCCTCCATACTTTTATTCTTCGAACAACTCCGGATATTCTTCTTTAGCCTTCTCCGTCAAAAGTACCTCCTACTTCCTGGCAACCTTTCTATATCCCTCTGTCTATCAGAAACCTGAAGTTCACTTTCTCTTAACCCCATATTCTTTTGAAACTTCCTCGCATATCCTTACCTCTAGGATCTCGCTTCGACTTCATCAATAAGTACGATGTTTAAAAAGGGCACATCAGGACTAGGATATTCCTTAGGATGGCTAGGGAGTAGTATATGATGCTGGAGACTAGGTATATGATTACGAGGTCAGGAATTCTCCTACCCAATCTCCTACATCCCCATTTCCATACTAGGTCTAGAACCCTCACGAAGAAACCAATACCCATAAGTATTATTAGGAAGAACCCTAGGACTATGGGGGGTTGTTGTTCAAAAATCATGGCTGGGAGTGAAATCATCTCGTAGATGTGTGGGTTGTTCACGAGGTAGTAGCTACTCCAGTAGTCGATGCCTATTAGGGTGAAGAGTACTAGTAGTAGAAGACCCCTCACGTAATATGGATTGTTTAGAAGGAAAAAGTCTAGGTGAGTGTAGATGATATATTCTTAAGGTAAAAGCCAAGGTTTAGAATTAAGACTATAAGAGAGGTTAAAGCTATTACTCTTAAATCAAGACAATCTTCTTTAAGATCTTCATAAGTTAAAAGTAAATCCCTTTTAAATGATGTCCACTTAATTTTGAGTAAATAGTAGGTCGAGGTGAGGAGGAAAAGTCTCAAGGAAACTGCTATCCTAAGGTTCGTGTTAAATTCGTATCTGATAATGTAACATCCATTTCTTTAGTTTACAATCCAAGAACTGATCGAAGATCATCATCTAATTTACCTACAAGTCTTGATTTATCCACTATCCCTAATCCCACAATTGTGAAGTAATATCTTCCCACTTGAAGGTTGAGTGGAGGAGGCTCACCATACTTTCTAGTATAGTTAAGAAACGCTAATCTCTCTTGATACTCAGCATCTTCCTTACTAAATTCCTTAAAGTAAACCCCCAATTCATTGTCCTTAATAATATTGGACAGCCCTGTATATGCTAATGAGGGGCCAAAAGTATGTGGATACCTCTTCCTTTTTCTTTGTCCACGGACCATTTGTACGCTAACCCTTAGATCTCTAAGTCTTCCTCTCAAACCTTTTTTACTTTTGGTAGCGCCTATGTAAAGTATACCCTTCTTATCAGTACCAAGAATTCTATGAATAGACCTAGGTTTTCTATCTCTTATCCAGAAGATTATGTACACACCAGGTCTCTTCGGAACATTCTTAAAATCGTTCGCTACAAGCTCTACTAGGGGTTTGGGGATGTTAGAAGTTTTCATTCTCATCACTTCACATACTCATTTTCTAGACTTAAGGTATTCAACATCAAATATAAATTTATATGTACTAAGTGTCTAGAAAAAATCACCACTCGACTATCCTATCTAAATGTTTTCTAAAGACCTCGGCTACATCTCCAATCTCCTGTCTTAAATGGCAGTAAAGTTCTAATGCCAATAGTACGTGTTTGCAGAGAGCTCTCCTTATCCTTGAGTGGGGGCATGAGCAGTAGTAGTGGTACCTCCTCAGGTCTACGACGACCCTGTACTCTCCAGTCCAGCCCCTAACGAAGCACTCTATATACCTCCTCCTAAGCTCTATGACCTTGAACCTCCTCTGGTTATTGTATCATTCCACTCTCTAGAGTGGGCATAATTCTCATTTCGGCTAAGCGCTCTAGGGCCTTCAATACTCTCGCTCTCGGTCTTAACTCGGTAGCCACTCTCCTTGTTTATACTCTCAATCTGACCATAGATGAAGATGCCACCTTAGCCTGGTTTGAGAAGATGCTTCAGACTCGAAGACTCCCTTGTATGTCCTCTAGTATGGACCTTACTTCGAGATTAGCCAAGCTAGTAGCCATTACTCAGATGTTGACTAATTGAGTTATCGTGAGGAGGACTATTCTTGTCCTCTAGATTTACTCTAGGACTAGTAGGTGATGGAATAGTGATGGTAACCTAAGATTAGGAGTTCCAATGTCAGTAAGTTTATCACTTTCTAACAGTATTTCATTAGGTGATCGTGAATATGAGTAGTATACGAAAAGAGCTTCTGAATATTGGTAAGATTGTAAGAAATAACATATACAAAAGAGGTTTTGTGTTTATGCCCGCGTCTTGTTTAGGAGGTTACTGGTGGTGTGGGGTTAGGAGCTGGTACGAGCTGACATTATTCAACATGGATCTATTGGATAGGGAGAGCATGAATGAGGAACTGGTGAAGAGCTGGGGGATAGCTATGAGCTTTGATGCGATAACTAAATTGAAAAAGGAAGTGATAAGAGGGGAAATAGTTCACGGAGATGCTACAGTTATAAGTACTTTATATGCTAGGTATAGGCTTGCTAAAGCCCTAATTGACAGACCCTTTGAGGTCTTTGAGGGGCTCCGTAGAAAGAGAGCCCCTCTAGGGCTTTTAGGTATTGATAGTGTTTTCAGTCAGTATGAAAAGTTTAAGAGTGCAGAGAATGTAGTTGAGTATTTCGATAAGGAAGATTGGCCGCTTATGGTTCGTACGATAGATTTGAAAGGGTTGAATCTAATGGTTATGGGAGTTCCAGATAACATAAAGTACTATAATAGAAGTATAATTGTAGAGGAGCTTAAGACTACTAGTAGGGCTAGATCGTATGATCACCAGATATTTCGAAGACCAGCACTCTTTCAGCTGGAAGTCTATAAATGGATTTTAGCTGATAGATGTCCATCTGTAAAAGCAGTACTTAAGGTAAGAGATTCTAGAGAGACTAAGGTATTTGAATGTACTAGAAGTGTGTATGAGATCGAAAAAGAGATAATAATGGTCTCTAAAAGCCTTCTAAGTGAACAACTGCCACGAGAGCCAGTTAAGTGGAAGTGTAGAAAATGCACCTACAGGGTGATTCAAGAACCGGAACTAGAGGAAGTATTCTTTTCGAATCCTCTGAAGTATGTAAGCAGGTTATCTTAGAAGAGAATTTCCTAATAAAGAGCTTAGGCTATGCTAATTGAAACAAATTATACTTGATTAGTGAGTGTATTAGTACAACTGCAAGTATTATGCTCTCTAGGATAAACTCACTCCTCTTTGGTATTTATAATATTAGGTTTATCATATAGTTTAAGTTCGATTTCTAAAGACTCAGAACCTTTGGATGTGTAATAGAATGTAATCGCCATGAAATCCTGTCCCTATTCTAGTATGTCTAATGCTATTTACAAATATATCAACTTCAGCATTAATAGCGGATTCTGAGAACTTTAGGTACTTTAATTGTGTACTCTCGATATTAGTACCTTAGCCAATCTTAGTTCTAGTGGTGGATGTGTCGTATATACTGGGTTCTTC
>CAYXRT010000041.1:0-12350 GCA_964467535.1 uncultured Desulfurococcales archaeon | reverse complement strand
TTCCTCCTATAAAGTTGTGTGTATCTTCAACAGTTAAATCATATACTATGGTTTCTTCTTCAATTACTTTAACATCTTCAACTCTATCAAAAGCTACATACTTAAGCATGTGAATAAGGTTCTCAATTACTAATGTAAGCTCCGGAACAATCGTTCTATGCTGGCTATTTCTTAATACTGTAGCAAGCTTTAGCATACTGCCTAGACCTAATCTTCTACCACTATATATTTGGTTACCGATATGAATTCCAATGGATTCAAGTACTCTTTTAGATAATATTCGATAAATTCTCCTTAGTAGTATTGGTGATAGTGGTATAGATTCTCTAGCAACACCCCTAATCTTGTGCTTTGTAATATATTCCTCAATAGCCTTAACCTTATCAATCTTAGGAGCATTCCCTAGCACTACTGTGTAAAATCTCTGTATTTCTGGAATACCTGTTATATATAATCTATATCGTTTACCTGAACTTACATCTACTGAATATAATATTCCAAGCCTTGCTAATAGATATGATAAACCCGAAATAAGTTTCTTTGAAACTGAAGTATATTCAATAACATTCTTGCTAAAGCCTCCATCACCTAGGAATAACCCCCTTACAAATGCAGCTGCGATGTTATCAGGGGCTTTCATTACAATCTCAGGTACTAGGGCATTATGGGATTTCCTTCTATCTGGAAGTCCTAGGATTTTAAGCAATCTCACAATAAGTGCTGAGTTTACTTCAACGCCTAATACCGTGTTAAACATCTTCTCTCTACAGTTAATACCAAAAACTTTCTTTACTAATGTCTTGAATCTACGACGTAGCATTGGATCATTATTAAAGAATATAATTCTATTCCTTATTATTGAGCCGTCGGATAGTATTAATCCCATAAGTTCAGCAAAGTCTTCATTAATGTAGAGGGGTATTTTCACTGTAATTTTACTTCTCATTAATCCATATAGTTTTGGATATCCTAGGTGATTATGTTCCTTGTAGATTTTTCTTAGCGCTTCAATGAGCTTTAATGGTATACCACTATTCTTCTTATGTATGATGGTTCTTATTGTTTTTAGCGATAATCCTGTCTCCTTACTTAACTCTATGAGCTTGCTTCTTTCTAGATTCCTCAAAATATTTCTTATAATGGAGTTGAACTTTTCATCTCTGCTCATAACATCATTGTATTTTGCAAGCTCTTCAATAGGCAGTTTAGGTATGGATGTGGTTAATTCAATTCTTCTAGGTATGACTAAGTGCATTCCGGGTGTAATGTTTTCTGCTTCTATTTCCTCTACGTATCCGTTTGGATTAAATACTGGAAGTTTATGATAAGGTGTTACCCTAATTATTCTTCCACTAGAAGTCCTTATTTCAATGAGCTTGTCGGTGTAACCTTTATATACGTGAGTAGCGATAACGGGTCTTAATTCCTTACCATCAAATCCTATGACATATAATGGATTCTTTAACTTAATTAATTCTTCTCTAGAGGTTTTTACGATAACTTCATGGTTTCTTGCTTCTTCGTATATTTCATCTATGATCTTTATAGATCCGTCAGCTAAAAGGATAGGTGTGCCTGGAGGAACGCATTTACCTGTTCCGAAGCCTCCTGGTATTGCTGCTTTACCTCCTTTAGCTAATGGAAACATATAGTCAATTACTCTTTGTCCAGTTATTAAAGGCTCTACAGGGTCAAGTTTTCTCGTGTATGGCCTTGGTTTTCGAACTGGCCATCTCTGATACATCTTTACCTCTATATCCTTACCTTCTACATCCACTATGGCTATTGTTTCTTCAATAGTATAATCTCCTTCACCTATAATCCATTTTAGGGTTCCCCTAATATTTGGAGGAACCATAATTTTATGTTCAATTATTTCGGTTTCTTGTACAACTCCTAGGATGTCACCGGGTTCTACAATATCACCTAGTTTGGCTAGAGGTTTAAAATGCCATTTACGATCCCTAGGTAGGGCAGGAGCTCTTACCCCCTTTCTTACGAAAGGTCCTATTAGCTCTTCAAGGGATTTTAAGGGTCTTTGTAAACCATCGTATATTGCTCCTATAAGACCTGGTCCTAATTCGGCGGTTAATGGTCTACCGGTGCCTACTACTTTTTCTCCAGCAGTTAGACCACTTGTATCTTCATATACTTGAATAATTGCTTTATCTCCTTCAAGACCTATTATCTCACCTATTAAACCTTCTTCGCCTACTTCAACAACTTCATAGACCATTGAACCACTCATTCCTTCAGCTATAACCAATGGACCTGCTATTCTCCAAATTTTTCCTACGGTCATGTTTAAACCCCTTTATTAATTATGTAATTTAAATTTCTACACTCACTCCCAGAACTCTTTTAGCACGAGATTTATAATATTCACGGGGGTCATGAATTTTTATGTTTATTTGGCTAGGAACTTCAATTACTACTGACCTTATATCGTATTTATGTTCTTCGATTATATCTTTAACGTAATCCGTTATGCTATCTTCAATAATTATCACTGCTATGTCCTGGCGTTCAATAAACTCTTTGAGTTTATCTCTAATATTCTTTATATCATCTTTAACACGCATTGTCTTAATGGTATAGTATGTTTTTATTCCAAGTAATCTTAATGCATTAACTAATTCTTCACTACCTATAATGGCTACTTCTTTTTCAAATACCTGATATCTCATAGCTTTACACCATGATCTCTAATAGAAGTTTTTCAAACGGTTCTCTCTCAGAACCATTAACTATAGCCCTCAATATAAGACTAACTTTACTTGCTTCAAGTTCTTTAGCAACAACATATGTTATAACTGGTTGAAGTGATAGAGGACTTGAATGTAATGTTATTCTTAAATTATATAAATTAAATGACTTAAACACTATGTCAAGAATACTGGGGTTATTCTTGAATATTTTAAGGGCAATTAATATCTTATCTGAAAGTAACTTATATGGTGTTGCTTTTAGCCAATTAGTTAATTGATCTATTCGCTCATATCTCAACAATTCATCGTATTCCGTATGAGTTATATACATTCCTCCTTTAATCATTATCTTCTTTATAATATCTGGTAATATACCTAGTATGATTTTCTTGAGTACAAGAATTATGTTATGTATATCTATCATCATTCTTATACATGTACTTGTTAAATAATCTCCTAACATCGCTAAGTACGCATTAAGCAGTTCATAGTACTTATTCATCAATATGCTTTCTAGTTCATAGAATTTATCTTCAGCTTTAGCTTCTATAAGTGACCTATTAATTCTAACTAAGTCAGCATAAATGTGTAATCCGGCTTCATGTATAAAGTCTATTAAAGTATCTAAGTCAGTTATATTAATCAACTTGTTTAACATTCCCTTCCAGGCAATTAATCCACATGGGATTAATTCCATGGCGCCTGTCTTTAAAGTTATGCTTCTTATGTATAGTAGGATGTTATATACATCATACTTGGTGACGTATAATTGTATGAAATTACTTATTTTCCTAGGACTATTTAATGCTATGTATTTAAGTTCATTACTTAAATGATCGTATACTGCTGCATCTACTGCTTTAGATGATATTAATTCTCTAATCTTCTTAGAAAGAAAATCACCGATACTTGTATGTGATATATTGGACACAGCATCTACTATATTATTGGATTTAAGTGCCTTTACTAAATCATCATTAGTTGCAATAAATGTTTCTCTACTCCTTAGTAGTGCTGATAAAAAGGAGTATGTTGATTCTATTGATGGTTCAATAAACGTTATATACTGATTCATTTGAATAGCTCCCTTGCAATTATTTGAAGTAATCTCCTTTCTAACGCTTTAATCCTAGTATTGTATGTATTGTCTATTGTTATAGATTTATCTAAGGACTCGACAATTATTCCTCCACTTATTTTATTATTACTTACAATTTCTTTAACTATGTCCTTGTATTCTTTTTCCACTATTTCTTTTACTATATCAACATCTTTAGGGTTTACATATACACGTACTTTAATTCCTTCTACAGCTTTAAGACTTTCTTTTAATAGGTTCTTCAAAGATAATGTTCTATTAAATTCTCCTCTCTCAATGGACTCCCTTACTTTACTTAAAATCTCTTTTATTACCTTATCCTTTGCTTGAGCTATATTCATTCTAGCTTTAATCTTAGCTTCTACTAAAATCTCTTCAGCTTTTCTTTTAGCGTCCTCAATGATTTTGTTAATCTCTCCTTCACATTTTTGTCTCCATTCTCTTTCAGCACTTTCTATAATTTCTTTTGCAGTTCTTTCTGCCTCCTTTACTATTCTTTCTGCTTCCTTCTTTGCGTAATCAAGTATACTTTCCTTCAGCTTATCCATAAGCTCAGGCATTACGTTATCCCTCAATTATCTTAGCTTAACTATTTTAGAATAATGCCATTATTAGCATACCAAATACTAAGCCTAGTACTCCAAAGAGCTCAACATATACGGCCATCATCATAGCGTTTACGAATATTTTTCCCCTAGTTTTTATTAACATAGATATGCCTGAAGCACATACCTTTCCTTGCCATGTAGCAGATGCTGCTTCAGCTACCATACCAACTATTCCTGCACCTAATCTAGCTAAGGCTTTAATTAATGACATTTCTGGCGTTACTCCGGTTAATGTTGTTAACATTATTATTAGTCCATAGAATGTTTGTGTAGCTGGTAGAGCTGCCAAGATTAATACGTTTCTGAGTTGCTTAGGATCCTCAGATAGTATTGATACACCTGCTGATGCTGCTATAGCTATGCCAACTGAAGATCCTAAGAGACCTCCAGCTAATGCTAGAGCTCCTCCTAGTATAGCATAAAATTCAGGACCCACGGCATTTCACCTTGAACATGTATAGCCTCTATTACTATTGAAAGGTGGGGTTTAATAAATTATTGTCTATAGCATATCCTTAAGTTACAGGACCCAGCATTACTACCTTTTCGATTCTTATCTTGAACGGCTTATATTCTAGCCCTCCACCTTCGTAGAACTTGGGCAGGAATTCTACGAAGAATAGTCTAAGTGAGTGAATGAATGCTCCAAGAGAGCTTAATGCCAAGTTTAATAGGTGGCCAATAAATAGTACTGGTATAGAGAGCAATGTTCCTAGAGCGAATCCTATCACTCCTGGTAGAATCCCCTCTATACCAGATACTACAGATGATGCCATCATGTTGAAGCTTTGTGCTAAATATGATGTAGCTAAACCTACACCTGCTATCCTCGCATAGGACATTACGTCCCCTAGTAGACCTGTAAGCTCAAATAACCACATAATACCTCCAAACATTCCCATGAGCTTTACCGTTGCCACTGCTATTAAGGCTACTCCTGCTAATGCTCCATATAATAGTAATTGATAGTAATCATCTGGTATTGGTAGTATTTTCAATCTTATAAACGTATATAGTACAAAGGGTATTCCAAATAATTCCGCAATAAATAATCCCGTCTTAGAAACAATTTCCCATTTAGCTCTATATGTTATGGCCCTTATTAATGCCAATAGATGTGCTAAGTTAACGTGAATTAACCCTATTATCATGGCTATGGTTATAAATGTAATTGGATTCCTTAACTCACGTATTATAGTGAAATCTATTCCGGTAAGATTCTTAATTAAATCTCCTAGAAAATTACCTGCTAACGCTCCTGCTATGATTGAAGCTATGGCTGAGACTCTCAATATATTCTTTAATTTCCTATAGTCTTCAGATTCAGGATTTTCAACAAATTTATCAAGCAGAAAGTACGTTATCGCTAATAATGCAATTCCATAAAAGACGTCTCCCAGCATTAGGCCAAAGAATATGGGGAATACATATGCTATAAGAGATGTAGGATCCCATTCATTATACCTTGGTATTCCATATAACTTTGTTAATACTTCAAAAGGTCTTACTATCTTTGAGTTCTTTAACTTTGTAGGAGGTTCTTCCTCGAAACTACTTTCTAGGGGCTTGCTATGTGGAATACGTGAAGGTGTTTCCTCAAATAATAATAGCACTTGCGGCATTCTTGTTTCAACAGCATATCTTAATTTATGTTTTAGGGATTCAGGAGTCCATCCAGATACCATGTATGCTAGTCTACTTTTAGCAGCCATTAATAGCATTGATAATCTATCATATTCATTGTCTATAACTATTTTTGCAAAAGCTATGAACTCTTTGTTTGCAGTTATTATCTCTTTTATTTTGCTTATATATAAGCTTCGCTTGTTTTCTAGTTCTTGTAGTTCACTTTCTAAACGTTTAATCATACTACTTAGCTTAAGATCTCTATATTTACTAAAATCTATGACCGTCATCTTCAGTTCTTTAATAGCAGTATAAAGCTTATCCTTTAATTCAGAAGGTACTATTATAATTATCAATTCTTCTCCATCATATGGGATCACAGACGCTATAGAAGCTTCAGGTACAGTTTTTGCTAAAATCTTATGTAAGTCCTTAGCAGCACTTATAGTCTTTATAATAAATCTCCCTTCTCTGTTAATAATGGATATCTCTATGTCGCCTAAGTAGTCAAAAATTCTTTTACTATACTTTAACAATTGCCTTAAACTTGATATCGTATTATCTAGTCTTGCGAGTTCAATCGATAAACTTTCAAGACTTGTTAGTAGTTCTTGGGTCTTTTTATCAACTTCGAATAGTAAGTTTTCTAATTCATCAACATTAATTTTCTCTTTAACTCTTACTATGGTTGCTTCAGTAATAAATGATTGTAATTTGGTTAATGCTTCTTTAATTTTCTTTACTTTCTCGAATCTTTCCTCAAGTTCAGATAATTCAATTGGCCTTAATTCTCTAGCCTTACTTACATGCAGTACTCCTACTTCTTGAAGAACATCAATAACCTTTTTCAATAAATGTTGGGGAAATATTATTCTAGTGTAATACATACTTTCTGGATACTTTAGTAATGCCATTTTCATCACCTAAGTGATATTAATTACTATGTGGTAGCTGTTACAATTTTAACTAGATATTTCACTATTTCGTCTATTTTTGAACGAGTTTTTTCTAAAAGCTCCTTGCTTTTCTCTGAACTTTCATTAATTATCTTATCAGCTTCCTCCTTTGCTCGATTAATTATTTCTTTTGCTTTTCTTTCAGCATCTTCTAGATTTAGCGGTTTAGCCGTTATTTCATTTGCTTTCCTCTTAGCTTCAGCAATTATCTTCTCTGCTCTTCTCTTAGCTTCACTAATTATTTTCTCTGCTTCATTTTCGATTTCTTCGATTCTCCTAGTTAATGACATCTCTATGCACCATTTAGTCTACCAGATATATTTGCCTGATAGAAAACCTTAATTAATATTATCATTTATTACCATGGACCATAATTTTTAATACTGAATTACATATCCATATTAGTGAATATGTAGGGTGAGTTTTAAGTGTTAAAGGAAGGTGTAAGTCAATGCCCGTCCTAAGTAGTGGTTTAGTTATTGCAGGTGCTTACGCTGATAAGGTTAGAAGAACCCTCTTTGCACAACTAAAAGACTCTATTAGAAAAGGTGAAGTAACTGCACAGGAAGTTGCAAGAGCTGCAGGAGAACTAAACAGAATACTCTATGAAATATTAGTTGATAAGTTAAGGATTGATAAAGGTGATGTCGTTAGAGTAAGAATTTCATATGATATTGAAGACGGAAAAATAAAATGGGACTACAGCTCTCTCAATATAGAGGTATTTAAGAGAGAACAAGAAGATAAAATAGGAAGCATTATTCGTAAAGTTATACCTGAAGTCATAGGTATACCTAAGCCTACTTATGTTCCTCCAATAGCAGACTTTAGTATAGTAGGTGAAAGAGATAAGGAGTCATTTATAGCATTAAGAAATAGTAAAGGAGAGAATATAGGCTTCCTGAAGCTTGAAGAAAAAGACAAAGGAATTACACTAAATGCTATCATAGTAGATGCAGGGAGAGCATATAAAGCATATGCTGAATATGAGAAAAGTAAGGCTGAAGCACTAAAGGATAAAGAATGGTTTGTAAACTTTCTCAAAAAATTAAGATACGAGGAAATACCTATAACCGATGCTAAGAAGATAATACAGGAATTTATAACCAGTATAGGTGTATCTTAGTATCAGCGAGGTCTCCAGTCATCACTTTTCAGTTAAGCCCTCTCTTCATCCAAGATATTCCTAGATCATAGGGGTTTTATTGCTTTCTACGTGGAGGAGTTCTAGGTCTTACCTCTCTTGGTTCATGTTTTTCAAATTCATAGGGGATGCTTAATTCTCTTTGTTCATCTCCTTCTGCAATAAGATTTCTCTCTTTTGCGTATTCGTAAAGAATTTCATAATCTATATCTCTAAGACTAACACCTATATCTATATCTAATCCCTTACCTCGGGTCCATGATATGAAATCCTCTATTAATCCACCACTAATGATCATTTCTATTAATTCATCTTTACTTAATTTGCGACTCTCACGATTATTAGCCATGGTGAGGACCATATTCCTGTTATCAAGAATGGGTTTTATATCTTTTTCCATGTTATCTGTCATATAATTCGTGTGACTACTTCCTCATTATAATCGACAATAACTTTAATGTAGCCCCTAAGTGCTTCATCTAACTTGGGATCGCCTGTGTCAACCCTTAATTCTCTAATTTTTGAGAGTTTTCTTCGAGTAGCTATTACTATGATATTTTTCCTACCAACTTTTCTAATTACTCTAGGAGTTATCTGTTGGTTACCCCTACCAAAAATAAATCCTTGCCCTCCTATAGGTGTGACGATTATTTTAGCTTTAGGAAACCTTTCAAGAAATTCAAGTATTTGCTTTTCATTGACATCTCTTGCTATAATCTTTCCATTAAATAATAAATCAACTCCTAAAACAGTTTTTGGCAGTCCTAGTTCATCAGTAATAGCTTTTACGGTAGTTCCGGGTCCAAGTATATATAATGTCTCAGGTTCAAGATTTTCTATCACATACTTTGCAATAGCTCTCTGATTTTCTATTTCATCTTCGACCGTAGGCGTAGGTTCTTTACCGGCTTGTACAAGATTCATTATGGACGGAACAAGCGCGTATCCGAAGAGTCTAATCTTTAATTCATCTTTACGGAAACTTTCTTCATCAATATCTAATACCTCGCCCTCATTTAATACTGTATGACCCTCTATGAATTCTTCAATAATATCGGCAGCAGCTTCAGGATTTACTGCAAAAACTGAGCTATACATCTTAACACCACTAGGAACACCGAGGATGGGTTTCCTCATATCAATAACATCTACTATATCTCTGGCTGTACCATCACCTCCAACAAAAACTATGAGGTCAGCCCCATAATTAATAAAATCCCTTACGACATTTTTGGTATCCTTAGACGTAGTCTGCTTTGAAGACACATTGCCTATAACTTTGTACCTTTTTAGTAAACCCCTAGCATAGTCTTCGCCCATGACATGTGGGGCTATTATAAAGTCAGCTTTAACATCCAATTCCTTCCTAGCAGCCCTTTCAAGAAACCTCTTAGCTCTCTGAGGAGCAACAGGTTTGGCTCCTAGCTTTAAAGCTCTCAGATACGCACCACCATCTGTACCTTTTAACCCAACACTACCCCCCATTCCAGCAATAGGATTAACCAAGAACCCTATTATCTTACCCATTTTATATACCCTCATAACACAGTAATTTTTTGGTAAGCCCATAATTACTTATATTTTTAATTATAATTAGCATTGGAAGTACTCCCTTAAAATGTCGATTAATGCTTCGATTAAGGCCTTTTCCGCATTTCTCTTGCTTATGGACCATGATATTAGAATTAAATCTCCATATTTGCATAAACACTTCCTTATATCCTCAGTTAATTTATGGTCGTAATGTTTTTCACCTGTAGGTGAAGGTATATATGCTCCTTTATCATCAACTAAAATTATCAGAGCACCTTCAGCTCCTCGTCTAACTATCATATCCCTGATCTTTATTATACCGAGCTTTCTTGCTATATTTTCACCATTTTTAACTATGATACATGCATGAGGTACATTGCCTATTATATAATCTATGCTTATTTTGCATACTATTACATTATTAATCCATGTACTCCATAATTTAACTCCTTTATCAGTTAATGTTATTCCAGCTACAGGATCTACTTCAATAATGTTCATTTCCCTAAATCTTCTAATCATAGTCCTTATACTTGCTTCACCTAAACCGATTTCTTCAGATAGTTTAATTCTACCAATGGGTTGATGAAATATAAGCGTGTTTAGTGCTTTAACTACATGATATGAAGTATATCTTGGTCTAATGCCCCTCCTCTCGCTTGTGACATTAGCTATAAGGTTAAGTATTTCCCTAAAGTCTTTAGTCACCCTCTAAGCCACCATGTAATAATTCCTTTAACCTGTGGGATAAATATTAGGTTAGTTAAGAAAATATGTTTATCTATAATAGTAATTTAAGCCGGGTGTAGTTCATGTATTGCATTAAAGATCCTCTGGCTAGTGTCCTTGTGGTGGGATTAAGGATATCCGCTAATGTAGAATGTGAACGAGGAGAAGTATTTGTATGTAATTGTATTGATGAAGTTGAAGGTGTAGGGGTTAAGCGTAGTGATAAGGGTTATTTAATATTTATTAGACCTACAAGGACTATAAAAATCAATAATTTCTATGAAGTAATAGGTGCACAAGGTAAAACGCTAAGTTATGCGTTAAGGGCTTTAATTAAACTACCATTAAAGAGACTCATAGAGCTTACCGGTAGTGAAGATGTAAACTTAGAATTATCGAGTGACAAGGTAGTCCTTGTAGTTCGCGGTAAAGTACTTTGTGAGAGTTTAGAGGGAATTGTGAAGATTAATGGAGAATACATTGAAGAATGTAAAGTATAAATTGTTTATCGATATCTAGTTTGCTTCATTTTACAATACATTAAGCTTAAATATCATGTATTATATAGTCGTTCTTGGTGGTTATTTTGACTATTACACCTAGCATTAAAAGTCTTCAAGGTAAGGATTTATTGTCGGTGGCTGATTTAAGTATTGAAGAGCTTCGCGCAATTCTTGAGGTAACCCATATGTTTAAGTTAAGGTACTATAGTGGTGAAAGAATTATACCAATACTTAAAGGGAAAACTTTAGCAATGATATTTCAAAAACCCAGTACAAGAACAAGGGTTAGCTTTGAAGTTGTTATGTGGCAGCTTGGAGGATATGCCTTGTATCTTAGCTGGAAGGAGCTTCAATTAGGTAGAGGCGAGCCCATTTCGGATACTGCAAGAGTGTTAAGTAGATACGTTGATGGAATCCTGGCTAGGGTATCCTCGCATAAAGATCTAGTAGAATTAGCCAAATATGCTGATGTCCCTGTAATAAATGGATTAAGCGATTTAGAGCATCCTGTACAAGCAATTAGCGACATGTATACCATCCTAGAGAAAAAAGGTAGACTTAAAGGATTAAAATTATCATTCCTAGGTGATGGAAGAGATAATGTCCTTCATAGCCTATTACTGGCAGCAGCTAAGCTAGGTATAAACATTAGTATTGGTACAGCCAAAGGTTATGAACCACTACCAGAAATAATGAAGATAGCAGAAGAGGAAGCAGCTAAAACAGGAGCATTAATAGAAATCGTCTACGATCCCTATGATGCTATTAAAGGAGCTGATGTTGTATATACTGATGTATGGGTAAGTATGGGTCAGGAGGCTGAAAGAGAGAAAAGAATAAAGGACCTTAAGCCATTCCAAGTAAATGCAGAGCTAATGAAGTATGCTAAGAGAGATGCTATATTCATGCACTGTTTACCAGCTAAAAGAGGAGAAGAAGTAACAAATGAAGTAATCGAAGGACCTTGGAGTATTGTATGGGATCAAGCAGAAAATAGATTACATACACAAAAAGCTATACTAGCATTAATAATGAGCTAAGATATGATAAAAGACAGGTAATACCCATGGGGCCTTCCTCGCGGTTAAATAATGTACGTTTTGCAAATTGATGTATTTACATCAATTTCTGAACCGCTAACCCTATGGGATTAAAGTGCGAAATTTAACGATGTATTAAGGAAGTCCTTTAACTTTACAATTAAAGAGTTTTTGAAAAGTATAATAAGTTGAGTAAAACAACTTAAGCGAAGTGTTTTATAACTTTTAGGTATGATAATAAATGTGGGTGCAACAATATGAGCAAGCCCCCTGTTAAGGTAAAGGACCCAACAACCGGCAAAGAGATTGAGATCGCACCAGTAAAGGCCTGGGTACTAGCACCAAAGGGCAGAAAAGGCGTCAAGATCGGACTATTCAAGAGCCCAGAGACAGGCAAGTACTTC
>CAYXRT010000040.1:12143-12431 GCA_964467535.1 uncultured Desulfurococcales archaeon | reverse complement strand
TTTGTATAAAGTTCATGTTCCTTATAGTTGTACGCCTGATTTTATTTTTGGTGAACTTAAGGGTAGATATGATTTGGTATATGTTAGTGCTAATGGGTTTATTCTTAAGCGAATGGTTAGGATTCATAGGTATCCGTGTTTTAATGGTAGTAGGCATTTTAGGGATGTTGTTGAATGTTTTGTTCATGGATGGGTTGATGAGATTAGTACTGTTCCTCCTGAACATGTTGTTAGATGTGCTTTATCTAATAGGTTTGATAGAATGATTGTTCATTTTATTCAGCCTCA
>CAYXRT010000040.1:0-12133 GCA_964467535.1 uncultured Desulfurococcales archaeon | reverse complement strand
GTATATTGGTGATGTTAAGTTGATTATGAATGAGAAACAGTTGACAAGGTATTATAGGTGTGGTGATTTATCGCTTAGGCTTATTCGTGAAGCATATAGATGTAATCTTAGGAGGGTTTTGAAATCGGTTAGGGAATTGGTTGATAAAATTGGTATTAGACCTATTGTTGTTACAAGTGATCATGGGGAGCTTTTAGGTGAAGATAACATGATTGACCATCCTTGTAGGTATAGGCATCCTGCTTTGAACAATGTGCCTTTTTTAATTATTAGGTGATTATGTGATAAGCTTTATAAGTGTGTATATTGTTTTATTTTATGGGAGATGTTATGCCTAGGAAGAGGGTGTTTAGACCATATACACCTGCGAAGCTAAGAGGTAAAATCTATAAGACTCTTGAGGTTAGAGTTGACCCTGATTCAGCGCGTGAGATAAGCTATGGGGCTGAGAGCGAGTGGAATGCTAGATGGGGACAGTATAGAATGGCGTATGAGAGGCTTAAGCCAATTCTTGATGAGCTGGGAGTACCTGTTGGTCTTAGAGGGCTTTATAGGAGCTTCTTGTTCCTTGCTTTAAAGAGGATTCCTGAGGGCTGGAGTCCTGAGGCACTCGTGGATTACTATTCCAGTAAGACTGGTTTACCGGAGGACAATTTATGGAGGATTCTAGAAGAGTTTGGTTTAGGTAGGAGACCAACTACGCCGACTCCAACAGCACCTACTAAGGCTTAAAGCGTTTAAAAAATAAATATATTTAAAAAATTATTTTTTACCATATTTTTCTTTTAATTTCTTTACTCGTTCAATCATTTCTGGTGTTACTTCTTCTTCTATGGGGGTTGTTTCTATTTTACTGAACGCTGATTGCATGATGAGTCTCATTATGTCATCGAATGTTGACATGCGTTTAAGTAATGACTCTGTTCTGCGTAGAACGGATAAGCTCCTATTGAATTTGTTTAACGCGGTTTCCAGTACTTTAATGCATACTTCAACGTCTTCTAATGTTATATCATTTTTATTTAACTTGTTTTTGTTACAGCTCATTGTTTAAACACCTTATCCATTAGTGGTTTAGGTAGGTTTCCTCTCCATAAATGGATTTCAAGTATTTTAAGTGTATCATCTATTAATACTATGTGTTTTGGATATGATATGGCTTGTGATACTCTACGTTTAATGTAGTCTAGTATTGACTTGTAGTCTATTGCTAGTATGACCCAGTCATCGCTCATTGGAATAATTGATACTTTCAACCCCATTGACTTGAGGCGCCGTATTGATGCTTCAACTTGTTTGTTGATTTGAAGCGGTTTACCCATTTTATTCAACCAATATAAATATAAGGGTTAAGAATAAATAAGCTTTGGGGTTAAAGTATGGCTACACCAACTGTCGATCTAGGGGCTTTAATCAATACAGTAGTAAACACTCTGGTAACAATATTTCAAACCATAATCAACGTTATTGCGGAGAATGCATCAGCTATAGCAACATTAATAGTAGTTGGTGGAATCGCATATCTAGTCTATAGATATGGTAGGAGATACTTAAGCGGACTCATAGAGTGGTTTAGAGGATTATTCTAAGGTCGCCTAAAACCATAGATTAAATCAAATAGTTTTTTTAGGTTTTTCTACTTATTCTATTTTTGGTGATAAATGTGAGTGCAGCTCAAACTATAGCTATTGGTACGATGGGTGCTGAGGAAGAAGCACGTAGCGTTATTGGTACTATTATTGCCCAAATATTGACTATTGCGAGAACAATTTTGACTTATGTTTTAGAGTATATTAGGAGGTTCTATGAATGGGCTGGTGAACACCCGTTAGCAGCACTATTATTTATAGTTGATGTAGCTATATGGATTAGCTGAGGGGTGGTAAGGCTTGGCTGGAGTCCTTGGTCAACTGTTTAAGCAGATTACATCGCTGGGGATACCAATTAAGCCAACGTTTCAGCAGAATGAATTAGTGATAGAGATAAGTCAGCAGGAGTTCTTTGAGGCTACAACCAAGAACCTTGACCCCAGATTTAAGAATGCTATTAAGATTGAATTCCATGAAGGTAAAATGGTTATTAGGGTAAGGCTCTTCTAACAATAAACTATATTATTTTTTAACACTATTTTTATTTTTGGGTAGAGGGTAATGGGTTTAGACTTATCGTGGCTGTGGTCATGGTTTCAAACAGTAGTTGATGCTATTGCTAGCTGGTTTCAGAGTATATGGGATGCGGTACAGCAGATAACAAATACTGGCCAGGGATTGTTTGCTGGACTTGTATCGCTTGGTTCATCAATATGGCAGGCTATAGTGGACTTCGGTACAAATGTCTACAATGCATTCAAGACAATATATGATGGAATTGTATGGTTAGCTAACCAGTTCGTGGAGGCTTTTAAGACCTTCGGTACATGGATATGGCAGACGTTTTCTGCAATACCAGGTGCTATTTGGAGCGGACTTCAATGGCTATACAATGGATTTGTATGGCTTGGTCAACAAATTGCTAAGATATTTGAAGGGGTATGGAAGTTCATTTCCAATGCGTTTGGAGCAATCTATAATGCAATAGTGGGTTGGATAGAAACGTTTAGGCTGGGAATAAACGAGTGGTTCACTAACTTATTTAAGGTATTCCGTGTCAAGCTTAAACAGACAATCATAGCTAATGTTTCATTAACTATGATGTGGAAGACAATGGAAAAAGCCGCATCTGAGCCATCAGCTAAGACAATTATCGGTGCTATTGCTTCACCGTTTATCGCTGTACCAGTATCGTATCTTATAGCCGAGGTAGTGGATGCACTTGTACCTAATCCATTAACTAACCCAATAGAACTTATACCTCCAATAAAGGCACCGAGCATAACGTTGCCTGAAGTCAAGATTGAGACCCCGCCTGAACTAGCGTATCCAGAGAAACCACCTACACCGATGATTGGATATGGATTACCCTACGATGTAATACTGCCAAAACCTGATGAAACAATAGGTCTATCATATGACTTAACAATTGCTTCACAGGACTTTGAACAACCAGGTGTAAGCCAGACACTAAGTTCATCACATGATGAGACAATTGAATCACAGGATGCATCACTAGACCCATCAACAACACTATCATTAACCTATGAAACAGAGGTAGCTTAAACACTATTTTTTTATAACCCTCTGGTTCAATTATAACTCGGGTAAGAGGAAATGAAAACCCCTAGCTTAAATAACCTAAATAATCTATCTCCAGTAGCTAGACCAGTACTACCGAGAACGCCTATAAAGAGACCATCACATAGGTTGGAACATGTATTAAAATACCATATACATTTATGGGTTAAAGATGAGAGAGGACGTGTAATAGCACTTAGAAGGCTAAGAGGCAGGTCATGGACATATAACTTATACTACTTCATAAGAATGTTTCTACAAGGAAAGAAATTACCAAATGTTTATGGGACGCAATACTATGTCGACTTACTAGATCTACTTATTGATGATACAGGTACTGCAAGAGGAATAAGGGTTTGTGTTCCACAAGGCGACACAGGATATATTGGTGTAAATGCACCAGCAGGAAATGATGCTTATGGCATAGTTGTAGGTATAAGTAATGCGGTATTTGACCCCTCGCAGACAGACCTTATATCAAAAATATCTCATGGTTCTGAAACAGGACAGCTACTGTACGGTGAGACAACGATAGAAGTTCCAACATCAACCACTCTTAGAATAATTAGAACATTCAGCAATGCAAGTGGAGCTGCCATTGATATATATGAGCTTGGATTAAAAGCAAGGTTATTCCATAGAGCTGGTACAGTTTACTATGCATTATTTGCTAGGGATGTGTTGTCATCACCTATATCAGTACCTGATGGCAGTACATTAACCGTTAGATACATTGTATCAATGTAAACAGGGGTGTAAGCAGTTATGAATGAGTTAGTGGCAATAATAACAAATTATGGTATAGCGGGGTTAATACTATACGTGTTCTATAAGCTAGTATCAAATGAGTTGAGGGAGCTTAGAAGTGAGTTGGCTAGGCTTAGAAGCAGTATTGATAAACTATTAACTGTACTTGAGGAGAGGCTGAGAGGATGAGTGAGGAAGTGGGGGCAAGAATAAATAAAATAAAACATCACGTTAAGATTATTGATAGAAGCATAACAGTTATTGAATTAGAGCTAGGTGAGTTAAAGAAGCTTATAGGTTTAGATGCTGAGCTAGAGGGTAAGCTTGATGAGGTTATTCGTAAATGGATTGAGTGGAAGGCAGTATTCAATTACATTGTCCGTAAACATAGGTTAAAGAAAGCTTAAAACCATTTATTTTTTTCATATAGCTTGGTGGTTGAATGGTTGTTGTTCTACCACGTAGTGCTTACAGTATTGTACGTGTAGCTAAAGATATAGCACGTGTAAATAACTGGAAGTGTATTATTGGTTCATATAATCCGTTGATGATTAGTGAACCAGTACTGCTTGTAGGTAACCCGGATGGAGCATTTAATACATTGGCTAGGTGTCATGCCCATAACAGGCAGGTATGGTATCTTACAACTGAGGGAAGAGTACTGAACCCCGAGCTAGTAAGGATAGCGAATACTGTTAAGCCATACATTGTAGCTAACTCAAAGTACACTAAGGCAAAGTTAGAGGAATCAGGACTATGGGTTGATGAAATAATACCACACGGTACACGATATGAGCCATTGAAACACGTTCCAAGAAAAAACATTAAGTACCTATACGTAGCAGGCTACTTGAAAAGAAAGTATCCACCTGAATCAAGCGATGTAATAAAATATGTTAGTAGTGAGGCAGTTTTTGTTACAACATTTAATAACCCGTATATACCGTATATGAAGCACGTTATAGTATCAGTATATGATAGTAAGAATAGCTGGTTCAAGTACGGTGAAAAACACGGAATATGCGGCGAAGAAGTATTAAAAATACTCTACCGTTCAGCAATGTTCTACTTGAATCTCAGTACAACTGAGGGCTTCGGCTTAACAATACTTGAAGCAATGAGTTTCGGATGCATACCCATTGTATTAAACGTTCAGCCATTCAATGAATTCGTTAGTTCCGAGTGCGGATACTTTTACCCACATAACGGTGAAGTAGAGGAAGAACCGTTTGGAGTACACATGATAGAGCATAGACACTATAATGCAGAAGACGTTATAGAATTATTGAATAAAATAAAATATGATGAAAACAGGGCAGTTAAATGCCTTGAAAACGCTAAAAAATACACGGTTAAAATATACGTGAAGTTTAGGGAGTTCTTTAAATAAAAAAAGAACTTAGTCAACTATAGTTGTTTTTTCAATCCTATATGGGTTAAACCACATTAATGTAACCCTGTTTAAAAAATAATCTAATTTTTTAGCAACTATTATTATTTCACCACTATTGTCTTCTATAACGTATCTTTCAATTCTTAAACCCTTTCTCTCCAACCTATACAATTTCACCACGCAGTTTCATAACATATATTATGTGAATACATATACCATGTATTGCATAGTAGGTACACTCACACATGTATCTTCCATCATCATGTACCCTTACTCTATATACTTTCCTATTCTTGAAATCCCGTATCTCGTATGTTGTATGATATGGATAGAACTCTATGTTTAGCAATTTTAATGTATTTAATGAACGCTTGGTATGTTTCATTACTTTAGATACGCGTTCCAACATGTCTCCCATCCATTCTCAACACAATAATCTATAATGTCTATCATATTATGGTATTTTTCTCCTTCACCTAGTACACCCAACCTATATAGTGCTAACTGTATGTTAATACTATGCCTTTTCCTTCTACCCCTCAGCTTACTCTTAAGTTCAAAATCTGGCCTAACTTTCCTTAGCTCATTTATGTATTCTATCATTACTGGTGGCGGTAATGCTTTACCTGTAACGTAGTCCAGTATCCTTGGTGCATCTTCACATACATGTACTAGGGTTAGCCTATCAACTATTGATGGAACGTTAAATGACGTGAACAGCTGGTTTACTTTATCTGTTTCATAGCCTCCATAGTATGGTGATATGTTTCCAAACCATACTGTTGGTACCTTGTTTGCTATGGGTATTATTCGGCTAAACGATACTGGTCTTAGCATTATTCCCTGCTCCATCCATGTAGGCATCTGATATATCCATTGAGTGTTCTGTATAATGTTTGGATTCCACTTATCCAGTTCATCGAACACTATGCCTTCACTTATAACTGCGTAGCCATATGCTCCTCTCTGTGCATCAAACATCATACTTGCATCAGTTGGATTACATGTAACGTAGCCCCATCCAAAATACATGGCAAGATATAACCCATACTCTGTTTTACCTGTCTCATATGGCGTAAACTGTAGTACATGGGTATCAGGATTAACAAGGGGTATTAGGCGTGGTATCATTAATTTAACTATGTCTTTCGTCAACTTATACCCCAACCCTTCTATCAGTACAGTTAAAGGAGTATCCTCCATTAGTTCATTCACTAATTCTTTTACATCTATTTCCGTGTATAGTGGTTCAACTTTTGTTACTATAACGTTGTTTCCCGATAACTTTAAGTGCCATTTATTAACGGTTATAAGAGTTCGCTTTATTTCATCAACGGTTCTTCCAAGTATCTTGATGTTCGGTACAATGCACCATACACCGCACAGGTTTACCTGCACCTTGTTTGGCTTAATAATGTAGCCCCAGGGTCTAGTGTTAACAATTGTTATACCACTTAGCTGGAGCTTCATTAAAAGCTCGTCGGGTTTAACCATCTTCGGTCTTATTTCATCGTATGGTACAAGAAGTTTTTGAACCAGCTTTTGACTCAAAGTATCCCCTAAATAAAAAAATAAGTGTTTAAGCTTAAATCTGCTAGATAACATACCTTGACTTCTCTTGACCCTTTAAAGTCATTTCAATGACTTTCATTATTCTCCAGTCTAGGTCGCCGAATATCCTGAACACTATGTCAACCAGTAGTGTAATTAACATATCGTATAGCACGTCTTTGCATTCTAGTACATCACCTCTATCCATTTCGCAATGCCTTACTATCTCCTCTACCGCTTCGTACACTAATGTCATTCCAAGGGCTACTGTTTCAAGCCTTGTTAGCTTCTTATCCTCTGGTAGCTTCTCATAAAGTTCGCTTATCTTCTTTAACACGTAATTTATTTTATCTACATCTATTTTAGGCTCAAGCACTTATATCACCGCTCCCATTTCCTTTAACCTTCTAATGACACGCCTCAGCAATGCTACATACATGTCCTGTAGCTCGGGGTACCTTATGTACTTGAATATGTCTCTTACCTGCTCATACCATTTAGTTAAGCCTTTAGTAACCGTGTTTACTGGCACAATTCTATGTATTTCAAACCATTTCAACGCATACCCATAGTATTCACGGTTAGGTAATACTATGAGATACGGCTTTATATCGTATCTTTTACATGGCTTACCTGATATTCGTAGCGTAGTGTAGTGTCTCTTCAACGACATCTCAATATGTAGTTTATCAAGGTATTGTGCGCCATGTAACTGCTCTTTTATCCATCTAAGCATTTCACGGTACAGTAGCTCCCAGTTAAGCCTCCAATCCCTTAATACTGCGTTAGCCCATCCTATAATAAGCCTGTTTAAACGCTTAACCTCCTCTAAATACATGTCTCTTCTATCATGCCACTTGTACTCAAACCACCTTAACACGTATCCTAGTTCACCAGTCCATATACGTACAGGGATGTTAGGATTATAGAGCTGTGCTAATACAATAATGTGGAAACCATTATCAGTCCTAGATATTACGGCATGGTGTCCCGTTAATTCACATAACTTACGCGTAAACTCTAATGCTACTATAATATCCCTTGTATCCATTTCAAACATTGGCACTACATCGCTACTTATACCTACCCTGTATATCTCGGGGTGCTTCTTCTTCAATACGGCATCCATTATCCTGTACTTGAACTGATATATTATCTTCTCCCTATCATATCTCGTAAGCCTCATTTCTTCACCCTAGTAGCGTATAATGTGAACCAGTACCTGAAGCCAAAGTAGTTGAACAACGCCTCATAAGGTGTAATAGAAAGCACAGGCTCAACCATTTTCCATAGGCATTCATGTTTCTTCAACCTCTCTTCAAGCTCTTTTTCAGTCAATGGCGGTACCTCAGCTAACAGTTTAGGTATGGCCTCCTCTACAAGTGGTCTCATCTCAGGTGGAAAAGTAGCCGTACACTCAACCTCCAAACTACGTCCCGCCTTCTCATATGTTGATAACCCTTCTGCTCTATCCTCCGTGAACTCCATGTTCTCAAAACACTCAGCTAAATGGGATAGCAGGTACGGTCTAAACGCATCCATCCATGACAGTACGTGTTGCCTAGACATCATAGTACTAAGCCTAGCCGCCATTTCACTCAATATATCGTCAGCTAAGTCATCAATACTCTTTATTGGTAAACTCGTCTCATATTCAAATACACGCTTTTTATCAAATGTGATTGTTATACGTAAGCTCATATTTAGCACCCAAAATAAAAATAAAAAAAGTGTATGATTTTACATATACGATTATAGTTTATGTTTACTCGATGTAAATTCTAGGTCTACCACGCTCATTAAATGTTATATCAATTTCCATGCCAACCTTTAATGCCTTATACTTCTTCATTAAACGCACTAAGTTGCTTCTTGGATTAGTGCTTATCAGGAATGTTTGAGTAAACTTAACTCCCTGGTACTCGAACTCTATTTGAATGGCATCTCTACCTGCGTTACGCTTAAACCTCTCCCTTATAGCCTCGTTACGTATAGCATTAATGTCTATTAAATCCTTTAACTTACCTTTGTAAATTGCAGTTATTCTTGCTTTAACAACTTTACCTGGCTCAGGTACTGGTAGTTTAAATTCCTCTAATTCCTCTACCTTTTCACTCACACTTTCACCCAATAAAAAATAAAAATGGTGTAAAAAACTATAGTTTGCGCTTAAAGTTAATCAACCATTTCTGAACGTATTTGATAAATTGCATAAACATGTTCTGTAAATGCTCTACACGTTTCTCTAACTGTTCTACACGCTTCTCCAGTTCCTCAATCTTCTTTTGAGTTACCTCATCCATAGCTATCACATCGGTCTAAGTAATTCTCTGTCAATTGAAGCGTACCTAAATAACATTCTCAATAATTGCTTCCTAATTGGCTTGTAGTCGAAATCACCGTAGCTGTCAATAGTCATACATAGTATCACATCCATTGAAACAACATCGGTTTTCAACCTAACACTAATATCAATATTCTCTTCATCCTCACTTATTACAACTTCAACACTAACCTTCTCTGGATGCTCATCTAACGTTTCCTCTATAATAGGTGGAAGATTAAATACCTTTTCAGATGACATAACATCTAATGCGGCATCAATCATCATTTCACGTAGCGTTTCTTTAAGCTCAGGTATATCAGTACCAATAATGGTTTTATTATCAATCCATGTCTGCTCAAAATTAGGTCTTAGCACTTTTTCACATACTATATCTCCCTGACAAATCCTTCTAATAACATTATATATTGGGACCTTAACACTATCATCAAATATATCAGTTGTTGTACCGAATACAGCTATAATGCCAATAATACCATAGCCTTTGAATAACACCCTTCTTATTCTACCAGTATTAACTACCATTACATCAAACTGCATATCCCGTAAAAACTTCATAAAGCTGCTGAAATACCATAACGGCATTGTTACTGAACAATGAATCCTATACATGTACAGGGTATTAGTTTTATTTATCACCCCTAAAACACCCATTTAAAAATAAAAAAATGGTACATTTTATGGTACTCTTTAGTTCTCATATGTGTATTCGTATGTTATCGTTATCTTATTTGGGAACTTAATAGCTACAGCTTCCTCAACATATTCAATCATCCTCCTCAACATATCAAATACTGATTCAGGACTAACATAATTCTCTAATTTAACCTCAACAACACCATTATAACTAATTACTGATACCTCGCATTCACATCTCAATAAGCTTTTGAACACCTTAAGTATGTCATCCATAACGTCTGCAACTTTCTCATCAACACTATATAGTAGTGAAACCTCAAGTTTATACTCATCACGAGACATAGCAATCACTCACTTAGTATGTTTAACAAACAATATATCAATTTTACCATCACTAGCATTAATCCATATCCATTCATAACCTAGCTCACCCATTTTGTTTACTAAATCTTTCAGGGCGGTACTGCTACACCCCCAATTAACATATACATCAATATATATCGCATTCTTCAAGTTCCTTCCAAAAACATTATCAACATTATATTGAAACTGTTTTATCCAATTATCAATAATGTTCTTTACATCCTTTGGAACAAATCCTAAATACCTAACCACCCCAACACCCATGAAAAAAATAAAACAGAAAAAAAGTATTTGATTTTAAACCTACATCAATACATCAATTTATGCTGGTAGCAGCTTCTTTTCCTCATTAAGCTTCTTCAATGTTTCAAGCAGTCTTATTAGCTCATCAATTTCAAAGCTCTCTTGTATTCTCAGCATATTTGGTACCATACGTCCCGCTAAGTTCCTAAACCCACACCTAACATCTATTATGCATCTAGCAGGTGTAACAGTTATGGTAGCATCAACATCACGAGATACTACTATAGCTCTACGTATAACACATATCTTTCTAAACCTTTGAGCTATTGTCCTAGCCTCACTAAGCACTTCATCTAGTGACTCTGTAGAACGCCATAATTCATAGACATTTTCGTCATAACTTCCCTGCTTAAATGGATGTCTCCATGCAAACTTAGGCTTCCATTCAGATTTTGTTTCTTGTTTTTGAGACTTCTTAGCCATACCCCTACACCCATTTAAAAAATAAAAATGGGCTAAAAAACACACATCATGTTTTATACGTATTTGTTTACTACTTCACATAGTATAACAGCCAACTCATCAAGAGATATTGTTCCTTTTTCATAAGCCATTACTGATGTTAGCACTTTTCTGACATCCTCCTTATTCCATTTTTCTCTAACATACTCGGTAAATAAAGCGAACTCATCAGATTTTGGTGAATCAATTTGTTCAAATAATTGTATGTTCTTTATTGCTACCTTCACCATCTCCTTGACATCATCTTCCACATCCGGTAACAATAACATTATCGATTTCATTCCAAGCATAACATTATACACCTCAAACAGAATGCGAAAAGCTTTGTATTCACCACTCAACATACCCTTATCCCCATTAAAAAAAATAAAAAGCTACATACAGGCATAACATTCACGTATTGGTTTAGCTTTAGGATTAAACTTGGGACAACACTTAGCATGACAAAAAGCATCCCATTCAACTGTAAAAACTACATCATCTTCAGGCTTAATTACACCACCACACTTAAAACATCTATTCACACATAATTTATCATTACCCATACTGGTACACCGTTTTCAATCACCCATTTAGCTATACGTTTATCAATCCTGCCTTCAATCACCATATCATTTATGCTCTCAAGCCACTTGTTAAGCTTATCAACTTCAGCTACATAATGTTTCTTACGCCATCGCTTTTCATCAATTGTGCAAGTACACATAAACATTAGCATCTCATCATTTATAGCATATAACCTTTCAATGCTTCGCTTCCATTCAACAGGAAGTATTGGATACACATTCAGGAATGGATTATTAAATATGTCCATTGTGTACTCATTGTAACTTACATGTTGAAACTTCTTAGCCTTCTTTACAAACTGCCTAAACTTCATCTCATACTGTTTATCCAATAAGATTCTCATACTTTCAATCCTTGTGATTTCATTCGCTATCTTCACAATCCTTTTCTCATAGAACTTAGCAGTCTTATCATCTACACTACTTGCCAACATACTCTCATAGATTCTCAACATTTTATTCAGTTGCTTACGAAGATAGGCTAACTTTCTCTTAATCTTACGCTTCTCATATAAATACCTTATAAATAACTTGTGTTTGATTTTCATATACTTAATCACAAAAATATCTGATGGTTGAAGCTCAACTCCATACT
>CAYXRT010000039.1:0-14420 GCA_964467535.1 uncultured Desulfurococcales archaeon | reverse complement strand
ATGATTGCTAAGAGGGAAGGTTTTGGTAATGTTCTTGCTGAAGGTGTTAAGAGGGCTGCAGAAAAAATTGGTAGAGGGGCAGAAGAATTCGCATGCCATGTAAAAGGACTAGAAGTACCAGCACATGATCCTAGGGCATTTGCTTCATTAGCATTACAGTACGCTACAATGCCTAGAGGGGCATGCCATACTGCATTTGCATATGTACTAAAGAGGAATTTAACTATACCTGACCTAGGATTTAACAAGATAATGGATAGATTTTCCATAGAGAACAAGCCACTTATGGTAAAGATTATGCAAGACTTTATGTCGACTATTGATGCCCTAACATTATGTAAGTTCCTTATTCTTGTAGGAATACCACCTTCATTAATTGTCCAAGGACTCTCAGCAATTACAGGCTGGGATGCTAATTTAAAGTGGCTTTTAGAAGCTGGTGAGAGAATATTTAACTTAAAGAGAGCTTTTAATGTTAAATGCGGCATAGGTGAAAGGAAATACGATAAACTTCCCAAAAGACTTCTATCTCCTCTACCTGAAGGAGGTGCAAAGGGATACGTACCTGACTTGATTTCTATGACTGATGAGTATTATAAGTTAAGAGGCTGGACCAAAGAGGGCATCCCAACACGCGAGAAACTTATTAATCTAGGTCTTAAAGATGTTGCAAGGAACTTATGGGGCGAATAACAACGTGAAAATTAAGGTAGTATTTAGAGGTCACCTAAGAGATCTCGTTGGCGTAGATGAAGTATATATTCCCATTTCTTCTCACCAAAAAACCATAAAGGTTAAATATGTATTAGATAAAGTTCTAGAGCTATATAGTGCTCTTCGAAATGAGGTTTTAGATTCCAGTGGAAATTGGGACATGAGCTACTTTATCATGGTTCAACGTGGTTCAGATTATATACAAGTAACACTAGATGACGTTATTAGAGATGGTGATACTATAGTTATAGTTCCTCCAGCTGTAGGAGGTTTTTAAAGGGCTTGTAACTCTCCCTTTATTTTAAGGTATAGTTTAGCTAAAGATTCTATATCTTCTTTGACGCTATCTAAACCATACTCTTTTTCCTGAAATTCTAATTCTCTAGCTATGCTCGAAATAATTAGAAGAGCCTCAAGAAAATCTGCGTATTTCTCATTCTTAATTAATTCATTCCAATATTTCCTCAATAAATCATTTACCCTAAGATTGTTAATTTCATTTAATACCTCCTTAGTACTCTTTAGTCCTCGTAGGTAATCATAGAGCACCTTTACAGCTTCTTTTATAATTTCTGTTACCTTTACCTCATCTATACTCATGATATCACTTTTATGCAGGTTTAAATATATTTATTCTTCTACCATTTCTATACACTTCTGTTCTTAGTACTCTTCCCTCCGCCATTAACTCCCTTATCAATCTCCATATTACCCCTTGATTTGTTCCTAGCATCTGTGCTAAATCCACACAATGGAGTTCATCAGGTCTCTTTAAATAACAGCTTCCAGTACACACTAGGTTTCTCTCTTTGAGTATTCTTAGAATTTCCTCCTTTAAGGCCTCTTCTTCAGACACGTTATCACTTTATAATCATTTTAAGAATTTTATCTGTTATATTCTTAATAGCTATTGATGAAGGTGCATTAGGATATTTAATTACTACAGGTTCTTTCTCTTCTGCTGCCTTTACTATATGAATATCTAATGGAACTTCGCCAAGGAATGGTACTTCAAGTGCTTCAGCAATTCTTCGACCACCACCATGTCCAAATATCCTTATGCTACCACCACAATGTGGACATATGAAAGTGCTCATATTTTCTATAACCCCTAGGATTGGTACTCTTAATTCTTTAGCACAATTTATTGCTCTTCCAACAGTCTGTTGAACAGGATTATGAGGTGTGGTTACGAATACAACGCCATTAAGTCCTGGAACACTTTTTAATATTGTTATGTGTTCATCACCTGTACCGGGAGGCATATCTATTACTAGGAACTCTAAGTCGCCCCATACTGTTGCTGCCATTAGTTGTCTTATTGCTCTAGCTTTGTAGGGTCCTTTCCACATTACTGGTACAAAGGTTCCAGGCCACATAAGTTCTACAGACATTACCTTAATACCATGTTTAGAAGTTAAGGGCTTAAGGTATAGATGATGTCCCATAAGATCTGTTTTCTCCTTGATCCCCAATAGTGATGGAACACTAGGTCCATGGACATCAACGTCAAAAATACCTACAGAGTATCCCTTCATTTTCAAGGAAGCAGCAATGTTTATTGAAATAGTTGTTTTACCTACTCCTCCTTTACCGCTCATGACTGCTATTTTATATTTCACTTTTCTAATATTTTCAAATGCTGGCGAATATTTTACTAGTTCGTCCTTAAGTGCTTCTCTTCTTATAAATGCTTCTACTAGATCTATATTACTACTCATAGCTGCCACCTACCTATATTTTTATAAGCTTGTATTTATTGCTTCCTAGACCTTGTTTAACAGCGTATTCTATCATGAAGTTTACGTCTATTCCATAAATTGCCTTGATCTTATCTATGCCCGGCGTGAGGGCATTGAATTTATTCGCTATTGATGTTGGTATTCCAGGAGCATTGTTTATTAGGTCTAAAGAGGCTTTATCTATTGCTACTGGATCCTTAGATGCAAGTATACCTATATCTGGTACTATTGGTGATCCTGGCTCAGGATAATTATCAGAGAAGGGTGTGATATCAAGTAAGAAGTTAATGAAGAAGACGTTATTACTTAACGCCTCCATAACCGCTTTTGCTGATTCAACTATTCTCTTCCTATAACGCATTAGTCCTTTATTGTCAAAATATAATGCTTTATTAGTACAGTATATGACACAGTCACCACATGATATACACTTGTTTTTATCTATAACGACTTTCTTGTCTGGGAGAACTTTAATAGCATTCCATACACATATTTCTTGACATATGCCACAACCATTGCATTTATCTGGATTAAACTTTAACTCTAAAGCTTTGTGAACCCTGCGTTTCCCCTTCTTCGTTAAACAACCTAAACCTAAATGTGCTAAGGCTCCCCATAATCCAGTTAATGGATCTGCTGTAACATGTGTTATAACGATCAGTGCATCTGATTTTAGAATAGCATCTGCTATCTCTACTCCCGCTAACTCCTCTGATTTATCTATGAAGACGAGGTCCCCATCAGTTCCATAGTAGCCATCCGCTAAAACTACGTCAATTCCTATGCTTTGATATGTAAATCCATGCTTAGCGGCTAGGGCGTGCCACGAATCTCCAAAAAGCCTACTTCCGGAAGTTATGCTGCTCGTATCTACTACATATAATGCTCTTTTTCCATCTGCTAATTCATCAACCATGAGACTTATAAACGAAGGTGATAAGTACTTGTAATTACCTTCTTCACCTATATGTACCTTTATTGCAATGGATCTATTGTTTGTTAAAAGTTTCTTTAGTTCAGGGATGTTTAATAACTTAATGAAATCTGTAGCTAAACAGCCTACGCTTGGATCACTTTTAACATCAACCATAAATACATTAGACAATATATTCACCTAAGTCTAGAAGGTAGTAAAAGTAAAAAAGTTATTGTTTTATTTTAGGTGTTTATCTTTACTTTATTTACTCAAATACGTGCCAGTCAACAGTTCCAAACTTTGCTCTCTTAAATGGTAGTACGCCTTCTAATATGTGCTTCCTTTCATATACTCTCTTAAGCCATGGTATGGTTGGAGTCTTCTGTATTTGATGCTTACCCACAGTTTCTGGTGTTAATTCAGGTTTATACTCTATGAGCTCATAGTCTGTTGTTCCTAAACCTATCTTTTCTCCTGCTTTAACTTGTACTCTTGGTGGGAATCCATTAACGGCCTTGAACTTGTCATCTCCTGGCTTTAATCCTAGTTCTTCAGCTCTAGACCAGGGTACTATAGGAGCCTTATCTACTAAGTCTAGTGCTGCTGCATCAATTGCTACAACATCTTTAGATGCAAGTATACCTATATCTGGTGCTATTGGTATGTCGCCCCATGGGAAGCAGTCACACCATGGTGTTATATCGATTAAGTACATCATGTTTACTAACTTTCCAGGTTTCTTAGTCTTAGCACATCCTAGAGCAGCATCTGCCATGGCTATCTGGTTTAGTGGGAAGTAGTCAGGCTTGGGGAAACCTATTGCCGCTTTACCTGCTACTAATACACATAATACTGCACAGGACCAGCAGAATTTACACTTATCAAAGTCGAATTCAAGTCCTTTCTCAGTTATTTTAATAGCACCCTCAGGACATGACTGTTCACATAACTGCCAATATGGACATTCTTTACCAGGACACTTCGTTTTATCTACTGAAGGCCATCCAATAGCGTCCTTGGGGTCACCCCATAGGGCCATATGTACTTGATATTTACCTCTCTTAGATTGAGCACCTATACCAATGTTTTTGATACATCCTCCAAAGGATGTGACCGGATGACCTTTACCGTGAGCTAGGTTTATTAAAACATCAGCTTCAGCGATCATTCGTGCTATGTAAGCTTCCTTTAATATTATTCCTTCAGGAAGATCTACTCTAACGTCGTCCTCACCATGGAATCCGTCAGCTATTATTAATGGGCATCCTAGAGCATCGGGAGTGAAACCATGTCTATAAGCAGTTAGTAATTCATAGTAGGCATTATATCTAGAGCTCCAGGGGTGATAGGATAGAGTTGTCGTATCAGTTACGAAGGGTCTTCCTCCTGACTCCTTTACACATTCAACAACAGCTGCTACAAGTTCAGGTCTTAGACAGCTTGTTCTATTCCATTCACCAACATGTATTTTAATAGCTACAATATCTCCTGGCTGAATTGCCTCATGTAATCCTGCTTCATAGAATAATTCTTTGACTTTGTGTGCAAGGCTTAAGTGATAATTACCTCCACGAGCATCTGTATAATAGACTTTAGCTTTTGCCAAGAAAATCACCTGCCCCTATAGTCTAAGCATAAACTAGGATATAACCTTTATGTACACCTATATATATTCATTGGTGCACCCGCCTGCGCTAACATACTTTTATAATTGATCTAAGCATTTTAATATGAGAGCACTCGTTCACCCACTAGGGACTCCCCCCATGAAAATTGTGATTATAGGGTTAGGTAATGTACTTAAGGGGGATGATGGATTAGGAATTTATGTAATTAAAATACTTGAATCATTGAATGTTATACGAAAGGACATAAACTTAATCGAATGTGGCACTTCTACTCTATGTGTATTAAATCATATGCAGAATGCAGATAAGGTAATTATTGTAGATTCAGTAGTTAAAGGCAATAAGCCCGGCACTATTTATTATCTCAAGATATCCATTGAGAACCTAAGGCTTAACAACGTTAAGCAAGTATTTAACGTAAGCTTACATGAATTGAATTTAGAGAATATATTACTATTATGTAAAGCCCTTGGCACATTGCCTAAGGAGATAATTATAATAGGTTGTGAACCCCACAATACTAATTCTTTTAAGATAGGACTTTCAGAAGAGGTGATGAGTTCATTAACTAAAATAGTCAAACTAATACTAGATGAATTAGGAATAACTAGACATATTGATCTAAAACATGTCATTAGCTCTATAATTGATTCAATTAAGTAAAAACTTTATATTAAATGTGAATAATCAGTAGGGTGAGGTGAATATTTGACCTTCGAGGATAATTTTAAAAATTTTACCAAGACCAACCCCCAAGCTTTAATGAAGGAAGAAAACATTCAATTGATATGGCTACAAGGACAAGAGTGTACAGGTTGCACTATTTCTATGCTCCAAGCCGATTTTCCAGGTTTAACTGATCTTCTATTAGGTACTATACCGCTAGTTAAAGTAAATGTGGAATACCATCCAACAATAATGCTTGCTTGGGGGGATAGAGCATTAGAACTCATTAAGAAACCGCCAGAAAAATTCATATTAATTGTCGAAGGAGCGATTCCAACAAAAGATAATGGTGTTCATTGTTTAATGGGAGAAATCGAGGGAAAACCCATTACATTGCTCGAATATATAAAAAACTTAGCCCCAAGAGCTCTTGCAACAATTGCTGTAGGGACTTGTGCTTCCTTTGGGGGCATACCTAAAGGGTCTCCTAACCCAACTGCTGCTAAAGGAGTAATGGACATATTAGGCAGGGAATATAGATCAAAATTAAACCTACCAGTTATAAACATACCTGGCTGCCCCCCACATCCAGATTGGATAACAGGAACTTTAACTAACTTAATACTATTTATTAAGGGAAAGGCCCAGCCACCTTCACTAGATGAATATAATAGACCACTAATGTTCTTCGGCAAGTCAGTACATGAAAGTTGTCCTAGAGCAGGCTACTTTAGTGAAGGAGAATTTGCTAGAAAATTTGGGAGAAGAGAATGTCTCTTACTACTAGGTTGCAAAGGACCAGACACACGTGGTGATTGCCCTGAAAGGAAATGGAATGGTAGAGTAAGTGCTTGTCCTCTATCAGGTAGCGTATGTATAGGATGTACAGACCCTGAATTCCCTGACGTTATGTCACCATTCATATATTATCCACCAAAACCAGTACCAGCATTTATTCCACCACCTACCTTAACAATTTTACTATATGGTTACGGTATTAAGAAGAAATTAGAGAAGAAGCCTTGGGAAAGGGTGTGAACTCGTGAAGGAGCTTGTTATACATCCTATTACTAGAATTGAAGGTCATTTATCAGTAAGGGTTCTATTGGAGAAGGACAGAGTTGTCGATGCATGGGTTCAGGGGACAATGTTCAGAGGGTTTGAAATAATATTAATTGGCCGCAATCCTGTAGATGCTCAATTCATAACATCTAGAATATGTGGTGTATGTTCACTAGATCATAGCATAGCCACAGCAAGAGCGCTAGAAGACGCCTTCAACGTTCAACCTCCTCCCATAGCTATTGTTGTAAGAAATATAATGCAATATACACATTGGATTTATGATCATATACTTCATTGTATGCTATTAGCTGGTCCTGACTATGGTCCCCCTTACGGAAAAATAGAGGATCTTGCATGGTTAAAGGGTAAAGGGTTCATCGAAGCATTAAAAATGCAGAAATTAGCCATGGAGGCTGCTGCAATATTTGCAGGCAAGTTACCTCATGCAGCTTCAATTCTACCTGGAGGAATTAGCGATATTATTGATATACAAAAGATTATGTCTTTTATGTATAGAGTTAAGCAATTAAAGACATGGATAGATAATTATATGATACCATTATTTGATAAATTATATGAAGTTTATAAAGATGAAATGCAATATTCAGGAGAGAGAGAAGCTAACCTAATTGCCTATGGAACATTTGAGGATATATCCTTAGACCCTCTGAAAAGAGCGCTAAAGCCAGGGGTCATAATTAAAGGTAGTTTAATCACTAATAATTTGTATGATGAAATAGAGCCTAATATTATTGAACACGTCACTCACTCATGGTATACTGAAGATTCTGGGGGAAAGCCTTCAGAGGAAGGACCGCCAAAAGTAACGTTCACAGGTATGAATAAGAACCATAAATACTCATACATTAAAGCCCCTAGGTGGAAAGAGTATGTAGTGGAAACAGGTCCTTTAGCTAGAATGTGGTCTACAGCTCTACAATGTGGTGGTAAAGTACGTACTGATGCAGGTGATTGGAGACCTCCTAAAAAACCAAATACCTTAGAGAGAATATATGCTAGAGCTTATGAAACAGCATTTGCAGCAACCAAAGTACTTGAAGAGATAGATAAGCTTCTTGATTTATTTAAGGAAGGGAATAGAGATCCTTGGAATCCTTGGGAAATACCTGAGAGTTCAAAAGGAAGGGGATTAGTTGAAGCTGCAAGAGGAGCATTGGGTCATTGGATAAGGATAAAGAAATATGTTATAGATGGTTACCAGGTAATAACACCTACAGCATGGAATGCTTCTCCACGAGATGATAAAGGTAGAAAAGGGCCTCTAGAGGAGGCACTAACAAATACACCTATAGTTACGAAAACCGATCCAACATTAGATATAGTACGAGTGGTTAGAGCTTTTGATCCATGTTTAGCATGTGCTGTACACGCCTATAGGGGTAATGAAAAAATAGTTGAAACGATATTGCCAACCACTAGAATCAAACTTTAACTACCTTTTGAAGACTTAACAGCATCACATATTAACTTAACTAAATGTTGAGTATTTAATCCAAGTATCTTTATTTTCCTCGTCTTTATGAACTCTTTTATCTTGTTTTCTAATTCGTCTATTGGTGACCATTTCAGGTAAGCTTCAAGATCATATATTGCTGTTTTAGGGTAAATGAAGAAATCTCCAGTTATTAATATGCTCTCAAGCATATTATCCATAACCTTTACATGTATCCTTATCAGACCTCCAGGAGTTTTCTTCACATATATATTCGTGTACTCTTGCGATGGCCTAATACCATATAACCATTCTCTTGATTTATATCTTATTAATGTCTTCTCTAAATCCTTTATTTCTTCATCATTTAATGATCCGTCAACCACCTTAACATTAAATGTTTTTTCTACAGCTTTCTTAAACAATTCTAAAATTTCGCTAATGCTAGGCTTAAACCCTACTTCACGTTTTACGGTTGTTAATCTTTCTTCGAACGATTTAATGGCTTTATCACTTATTTTCTCGATAGGCATCTTAAGGACTTTGAGCATAAGCTTTATGTCAAAATCAAATAAGAACGTTCCTGTATGAAGAATTCCGCCAGATTCTCTGTATTGTCCTACTCCTGATATTTTCTTACCTCTAACCTCAATGTCGTTCTTAGGTCTAAAGTTAGCCTCTATGCCTAGCATTCGAAAGAACTCTACAATGGGTCTTGATAAATATTCATAACTTTTATCAATATCTTTGAGGACATCGCACCAGTCCTCGGGAACATATATCTCCCAGCCGGGAGCATCTTCAGGTCCTTCAGGTCCTGTCATTAATACTGTGCCTCCTCCAGTAGGTCTTCTCATAACATCAACGCCTAGTTCTTTTAATTTATCTACATTAACTTCTTCTTCTAGATTTTGGAAATAACCTATAGTTACTGCAGGGGGATCATATACTACTATTCTAATTGTTGGTGGAGAAAGTCCTTTACCAACACTTCTTGTTATAACTTCTTGAGATGCATGTATATGACTTGCTGGAGCCCTATATATTCCAAGACATCTCCACACCTTTAAATCCATGCCGTTCACCAAGATAGGTGTAAAAGAGGGCTAGAAAAAGACCTAATATTTCTAAATAATGTAGTATTACTTTATCCTGATTCATCCTTTGACTAAATTCTTTAGGTCTTCTTCCAGCTTTGATGGCTTAATGACTATTAACCAGCCTTCACCTGTAGGATCTTTTTTGATAATCGCAGGAGTAGTCTTTGCCTTAGCATTTATGTTAATTATAGTACCTGATATGGGTGCTTCAACGGTTATTGTTGTTTTACCTACACCAATTGAAGCTATTTTATCTCCTTGTTTTACCGAAGCGCCTTCACTTACAACAAATCTTACTACTGCTACTTTAGGATACTTCCTTATGACATCCGGAATAACACCAACCCTTACATTGCCATCAGGTTCTACTCTAGCCCAGGTATTTCCCTTCTTCCATAAATAGAGTTCAGAACTCATGAAGTCACCCATCTTTATTTGTGTGAGGTTCAATAAAAAACTAGCGGATTAGTCCTTTATAACTTTCAAGGATTTTAGTGTACATTTCTATTATCTTCTCCCTCTTCCTATAGACTATTTCTGACTCCTCTACAAACTCTAATGCTTCACCTGGACATACTTTAACGCAGAGGGGGTCTCCTTCACATAAATCACACATAAATATCTTTCTCTCAACAGGATCTATTTGAGCTCCTCCAAATGGACATGCTTCTACACATATTCTACAACCTCTGCATACATCATAATCTAATTTCATAATTCCTAGCTTAGAATCTATTGTTATGGCATTTACAGGGCAGATTAACATACATATGGGGTCTTCACATTGTCTACAACGTACTGGTACAAATACGTACTCTAATCTTTTCAGTATTTTAATTCTAGATCTCATAGGTGAAGCTGTTCCTGTATGTTTAATGGAGCATACAGATTCACATAATCTGCAACCAATACACTTTTCCGGATTATATATTATGACCTTCATTTTCCTCACCCGGGTAATAGTCCTTCTTCGCGAAGCTTCCTTGCAACATCCTCTAAACCTAGCTCCTTTAATTTCTCTTCCTTAGGTATTCCGGTCTTAACATCCCAGCCACGCATTGAATAGTACATGTCCATGACTTTCTCAAACTTCTCTCTATCTAGAGGTGGGCTTCCAGTCCATCTATGTGGATATAGGAATACATAATCTGGTAACGTATCTCCTTCCCTTCTTCTTCCTTCTCTCACTAGAATTGCTCTCTCTAAATTAAATATTCTTTCACCGATTTTGAGTAATTCTTGTTCAGTCATTTTTATACCCGTTACGGCAGTAAATAATTTACTAGCCATTTCTATATCGCCTATGTAGGCCTCGGTATAGGGAGTACATAGTATAGGGTATATCCAATCACATAGTGGTAGGGAGTTCTTTATTACTGAACGGTTTTGAACTATTATTGCTGCTCTTACTTCATGTTCATCATATTTTGGATCACCCATGGGATGGATAGCGTCTTTGGAGCCCCAGGCTATTTCAGCTATTTTTTGTTGATATTCAAAATCTAATCCACTCCATTCAACTACAGCTATATATTCATGACTATAGCTCCACGGATCTCTATGACCTGTTGCCCAAAGAATTCCAGAAACTATGAAATCTCTTGGATCGTAGTGCGCGCAATATCCATGACCTCCAGTACCATATCCCATATACCCTGCAACCATACCAAATTTATTAGCTAATGATTCCTCAATTCCCTCCATAGTTAAATACTCTTTGAGTCTACCCAGTTTTTCAGCAAATCTCCAAGTACCTTCAGCTAATAAGTCACCTATACCCTCTCTATTAGCTATCTTTAATATTAAGGTCTCTATGAATTCTTTCCCAGGGAATTTAGAAAACGGTATTCCCGTTTCCTCTTCCGAAAGTACGCCCTTCTCATTAAGTACTAGTATGTATGGTATTAATTGTAATAACTCATAGACATTAACTCCATATTTATCAGCTAATTGCTTAGCTAAGAAGCATGCTTCATCTACTTCACCTTTAGCTCCTAGCTGAAGCCAACAGTAGAAGAATTGTACACATGTCATCTCTCCTCCTCCTAATTCAGGAACTTCTAAGAATACATGGCAGCCCTTTGGACAATCATGGCATCCTGTATTTCGTAATTTATACTTTTCTATGAATGGTACTAATTCACTTACGACAGGTGTTCCTACCTTTTTATACCCCTCACATAGAGGGGATTCCTCTGTAGTTACTCCCATTAGTGTAGCTATCTTTTTCACTCTTTCTACTAAAGCTAATAATCCATCAGGGTCGTGAACCTTAATAATTCTTCTTGTACCCCTTACTGCAATAGCTTTAAGATTCTTTGAACCCATAACAGCCCCAAATCCTCCCTGACCAGCTGCATGACCTGATCTATGTATAATTGGAGCATAACGAACTCTCTTTTCTCCTGCTGGACCTATTGTAATGATCTTTGCTTCTTCGTCATTAACTTCCCTTATTATGTTTTCTCTAACTGTAAATGTATCCTTACCCCATAGGTGAGATGCGCTTCTTATTTCAACGTCTTCATCTTTAATCCATATGTATACTGGTTTCTTTGCCTTACCCTTAATTACTAATATGTCATAACCAGCATATCTTAGCTCCGCTCCCCATTCTCCTCCAAATGAGCTAATTGTATAACCTTCCGGATATGATTGAGGACTTCTTCCAGCTACAATAGTTCTTCCAGCACCAGGAGCACCTGAAGCGACTAATGGTCCTGTGGCAAATATCAATATATTATTTTCATCAAATGCATTTATGTTGGGAGGTACCTCATCCCAATAAATTTTTGCAGCAATACCCTCTCCACCAATAAATTTTCTCATATCATCTCTTGCAATATCGTATACTTTTACAGCTTCAGTGCTTAAGTCAATCTTTAGAACTCTTCCGAACTCAAGTGATGACATAAACTGCCCCTTCTAACTAATCTTCTCATAGTATTTAAATTTTAAGAAAAATTATAGTATTTAAAAATAGGAATAAATCTAGGTAGAGCTTTACCTTACCATTCTGGAAGAGTCCATTTTCCGTAGGGCATGAGTACTATACGTGCATCTTTTCCATGCATTTTAATAGCTTCCCCAAATGCTTCCTCTATATGCTCTTTAACGTTTAAGCCTATGTCACGAGCAAACTTGATGTTCTCTTTCTCGGTTACTATAATTACATTCTTTCTGGTAAGTACCTCATAGAACTTAAACCATATACAGCCGCACCACATTTCTTTCTTACCTGTTACTATGTCTATTAACGCCATCTCAAGATTCTCTCTTGAGGGTGGCATATACTCTTTCATTAAGTCCATTAAGACGAATCCAGGCCATTCCTTATATCCAGGACAGGGACTTGCATGTATTATAGTTCCTCCATCTCTAGTTACTAAATCACAGTTGTTGACAGCCCAGCCGGTATGGAAATAGAGATGATCTGTAGGCCAGAATGTACCAGTTATTGTGATGTCAGCTTTTCTATGCCTTAACGTCGGTAGTTTAACTCTATATATTTTATCGTATTCTTCAACAGCTTTTCTAAACGTTCTCCTATGTTCACCTGCATATATACCTACAACTTCTCCCTTAACATTCATGACTACATCTATTACCATATCTAGTCCAGCTAGATCAGCAGCTTCTTCGATATCGTATCTAACAGGATTTTCTAGGCTTCCAGGATATACCTTTGGTGAAATGGTCATTCTATGATTTGCTTCAATTGTATCAATGCTACATACTCCCGGTAGAATTATTTTCCCTCCGCCACCATAACCTGCGAAAGGTTCAGCTTGTACTAGGCCTATACCTATTATAACATCTGCTGTAGCTACGACTCTGTGAACCCAAACAGGTGTTCCGTGAGAAGTTATGCCCTTAAATATGTAGTTTTCTCTTTTCTTTGCTTCATTATTGAGTATTTTCTCTTTCCCTATTCTCTCAATAGCCTTTTTTCCAATTTTAGCTTCCATTTCCTCAGGAGTTAATGGAGGTACAGCACCACAAGCAAATATAAGTGTTATATCAGCCTTTTTGTCTTCAGCAACATCTAATATAGGTGGTAATATCCTATGAGCAGGTGTAGGTCTAAACTGATTATCAACAATGATTGTGAGCTTTCTATTACGGCCTAAAAGTTCAGTTAATTTAGGACCAGCTACAGGATTCTCAATGGATTCAAGTACCTTATCTTCTAAATTATCTAGCGGTGGAGGAATTTTAGGTAATGCTATAGCTACTAGATTACGCTCTGGAATTTCAAGCTTAAGATAGACTTCCCTAGTTTCAAAAGACTCATAGGGTATTTGAGCTACATACAAGGAATAACACCTGATTACATATTTCATATGGAAATTAATAAGATTTTACTTAATATATTACCGTGAATAATTATGTAATAGTGGTTTCGGGAATTAAGATATGAGATAAAAAATTAATATTAATTAGCTAATTTATTAGGCGATTCTACCTAGTTTCTCTAACTGATCTGCTACGTCCTTAAGTCCTAGTTCTTCTAGCTTCTTTCTTGTAATATACCCTGTCTTTTTATCCCATCCAAATGCTTCGTATGCTTCATCAATCATTGCATCAAAGTTCTTAATTGCTTGTCCTTTGGTCGGACCAGTTGTTAATGGTTCAAGTAATCTCTTAGGTAGTACATCATGTCTTCTATCAAAGCCTTCTCTGATATTAAATGCTCTCTTTAAGTTCCATGCTCTTTCTGCTGCTATTAAGAGTTCTTGCGGTGTCATCTCTATTCCTGTAAGTGTGCTGAATAATCGTGCTAGTCTCTTCGGTGTCAAGGCGTTTTCTTCTGAACCCCATAAATAGAACCTACAGAGACCTAGGCTTTCAGCTAGTTCACCATGTAGTGCTAATAGTCTGTAAGCAATCCCTCTTTTCACTCCTACTTCAGCAAATTTATCTGGAGGAGGCCATGGCAATCCGAAGTCTCTTAAACCATTATCTAATGGTATAAAGTCATAGGCTCCAGCCCAGTTTGGATGCATGTGACATGCCCCTCTAGGTGTTATAGCATACTGTATTGCAAACGATCTAGACTCACCACGTGGGTCATGTGCTGGTACTTCTAGTCCTTTTACGTGACATGCGAATTCTTCTGCCCCTCTACCAATTTTT
>CAYXRT010000038.1:12976-14591 GCA_964467535.1 uncultured Desulfurococcales archaeon | reverse complement strand
AACGATATTAGAATTCGTGTGAGTTTATTTGGTGGGGCCGCGGGGATTTGAACCCTGGACCACGGGGGCTCTATCGATATGAACGTACTCATACTAGCTGATATGAATAAGCTTCAGAGGAGATGATCGTATGTGATATTCGGACAAGCTATTACTTACTTTCTGATATGCATAATTGTTGAACGTCTTTGAATTTCTACATTACCTATTTAGTTTCTTTAGGATTTCTTCTTCACTTACCATCCTTACCAGCATGGTCTCTACGCCGAGGTTCTTCGCGTGAACTGCCATGGGCTCATCATCTGTTAATAGTAGGGCTCTAACCTTTAATGCTAGCGCTATGAAGTACGTGTCAAATCCTGATGGAGCTTCTGCCAATGCTACTTCTAATGCCTTATCGAACAAGACATCTTCACTGATTATGATGAAGGTTTTCTTCATTGCATCCAGAATCTCCCTTATAGTGTCCTGATTTATATCGTTTCTTCTCAGAACTGAGGCTACTTCAACAAGTCCTGCCTTAGGAAAATACACGGGATAAGTCTTCTTTTTAAGTAGGCTCATGATAACTTTACATTTTCTATGAGTAGAGAGCTCTCTTTCGTAAATACTGTAGGGTAAATGTTTAGCTGGCTTCAATAAGCTCTTTACAACTACGGTTGTATCAAGGACTACGTTAACCGTTTCCTCTTGCACGCCCACGTACCTCATTTACAACCTTATCTATATCCTCCTTAGCCTCTAGCTCCACTCTCTTAACAAGATCATAGAAGTCCTCCATAAGAATAACTATCCGTACCCTCTCTCCCTCCCTTAACTTAACCTCTTCTAATGGCTTTAACACGCCCTTCTCGTATACAGCTTCTACAATTCTAGACACAGCTTATACCCTACATATTAGTGGTAAACATTCCTGATAAATGCATTCCGCATTTAATCACCATAAACTCAATTAGACAAAGGGGCTGGTGAAAATGTAAGCTCAAGACCAGGGAGAAACTCTTCAAATTACTTGAGAAAGATTGTATAGAATTAATTATAACGGAGTATCTTCATGAAAGATTAGTCTCATTATATGATCTGGATAGAATCCTATTTACACCATTCTTTGATGATACGGAATATGATGAAGAGAAGGAAATGCAGAAGATACCATCCAAGACGAGGTTGTTCCTTAAGGAAATATTAAAGGGACTTATTAAGAAATACAGTAATGCCATACGTCACTTAAGCATGATATTATCAATAATTGAGAAAACGCGTCGAAGTAGAAAAGAAAAATATAAGGATTAATTAATTCTGCCATCTTTTTGAATTCAAGGGTCATCAACGGCTTGAGACCATATACTAATGTAAATAGTTAGCGTCTGGTAAAGGTATAATAAACATAGTTAAGCTGAAATCCTATTTTCTTGTATTATTCCTTAAGTATACTTCAGGATTTTATAGAAATGCTTCTCTATCCCCTTAGGAGCAAGTATCCATTCCTTACAACAAGTAACTGATATACCAATGAGAATTCATGTGTGGTATACTAATCAGAAAATGATGTTATGAATGGTCACGGGTACCCCTTCAGTAATATATCAGAGCTCATATAGAAGTTATTTTGGTG
>CAYXRT010000038.1:0-12966 GCA_964467535.1 uncultured Desulfurococcales archaeon | reverse complement strand
ACCGCTAGACGACCCGGCTTCCGTGGTTTTACTACTATTTATTCTGGGGTTTTATTGTTTTTGTGTTTTAGGTAAATTTTTAAGTCCTTGTTTTATTTTAGATTTAGAGCATTGTGTAGTGGTGGTGGGTTTGAGCGTTAGAATTTATGATGAAGTTCATGGATATGTTAACTTAAATGAGGTTGAAGCAAAAATTATTGATGCACCGATATTTCAAAGGCTTAGGAGAATTAAGCAGCTTTCAACTGCTTGGCTTGTTTATCCTGATGCAACTCATACTAGGTTTGGTCATAGTATTGGAGCACTTCATGTTATGTCGCGAATTGTTGATAAGCTTGTTAAAATGAATATAATTCCAAAAGATGATGTAGATTTACTTAGAGTTACAGCACTACTACATGATATAGGACATTACCCCTATAGTCATACATTCGAGGGAATATATCTTTCAAGACTAGGTAATGCTGCAAGCCATGAATCTCTTAGTAGATACATAATACTAAATTGTAGTGATATTAGAGATACTCTAGAATATTATGGAATAAGCCCTATAGAAGTAGTAAAAATACTTGAAGGTAATCATGAAGAAAACCTTTACAATCTACTCTTAAGCAGTGATCTCGATGTAGATAGAATGGATTATTTGCCTAGAGATGCATTACATACAGGAGTATCTTATGGATTAATAGATATTGATAGACTCTTAGATACGCTAACTATAGATGATAAAGGTGATTTATGCATATTAGCTAAAGGGCTTCAAGCAGTTGAAAACTTCTATTTAGCTAGACTGCATATGTATCAAGCAGTATACTATCATAAAACAATTATAGCCTATGAAGTATTATTGAGGAAGATCTTTGAGAAACTAATAGATGAAGTTGAGGAACTTAGGGCATTGAATAACATTGATAACCTTAGAAAGTTTCTAATAACTGAGGATTTCATTTACTGGGATGATTATTGGGTTCACTCTAAACTATATGTAATGCTTAAAAGTAAGGCTGTTGATGAGGAAACTAAAAGATTAATAAAATTATTTCTAGATAGAAGAGGTCCTAAGCTGGTAGTTGATTTCTCAAAGTTCTCTAATGAGCCTATGTCAAGTGAAAAGTACTCAATCATGGAAGATATAAGGGAGAGGCTTATAAATAGCGGTATTCCGGAAAATGCTATCGTTGTCTTCGCTGATTCAATACCTGTTTTTAGGGAAGAGGAAGCAGTTAAGATAATGACTAATGGTGAATGCTGCAGCATTCTTTCACCTAAATTAAACACAATAATTAAGTATATTCCAAAGTTCTACATAATATTAAGAATATACGTAGATCCATTGTACTCTAAGTTTGCTCAAGAGGTAATAAAATCTAGGATTGAAATGAAGTAGATCTTTTACTTAAGTACTTCTTCCATTCATCAAGATAGTTTGGGTTACTTTTTATGAATTCCATTAGCTCTATAATCCTATTTATGGTTTCTTCATGAACACCGTGCTCAATATAACAAGCGTCTTCCTCAGCTACATTAATAGGAAGACCAAGTATTTCTATGAGGAATTTCTTTAAAGCCTCATGTCTCTTATAAATTCTTTCAGCTATCCTCAATCCTTCATCAGTCAACATTATATATTCATATTTTTCGTAATGAACGAATCCCTTCTTAGCAAGTCTATCCAGATATTCTACAACAGATGAAGGTTTTACATTTAATATCCTTGCTAAATCTTTAATCCTTATAATTCCCTTCTCCTTAAGAAGAATATACATGGCCTCTAGGTACTCTTCCTCACGCTTACTCATAGTCTACATACACCTTACACTTCTATATTTTTCATGAAATGCTTTAATACTTCTTCTACACAATACGGTGGTTAAGAACATTGAGACTAAGTATTCTAACATCCACAGTTTTGTTCTCCTCATTAGCTTTGTATAGGATTCTCTAATTAAGGAATTATTAGATCTTTGCAAAACTCTGGGAATTATATTGAACTTATAGTTAAAAATATCATCCCTGCGCGGGCTCTTCATAGCCTATTATGAGGCTCCGCCCTTTCGAGCCCAATCATCTATATAATTCTTCTACTAAGAGTTTATTTAACTGTTAGTATCATTACTTTAGCGGTGTTCGGTAGATGAAGATCATAGTTGGTATTTGTGGTGCAAGTGGAGTCATTTATGGTGTTAAATTGATTGAAGTATTAAGGAATTTAGGTAATGAAGTGTATGTGGTTGTTACTAAAAATGCTCTACGTGTATTAAGACTTGAATGCGGAGATAAGGTTATTGAAATATTAAAGGATGCTTCTACTGAATTCTATGATGAAGATGATTGGAGATCTCCTATTGTAAGCTCTAGCTGGATTTTTGATTCGATGGTTGTTGCCCCTTGTAGTTTAAAGACTCTTGCAGCAATCAGTCATGGGTTTGCACACAACGTTCTTGTACGAGCCGCTATTAATGCGTTGAGAATGAATAAGAAGCTCGTACTTGTGATAAGAGAAACTCCCTGGAGCATCATCGACCTCGAAAATGCATTAAAGGCAGCGAAAGCTGGGGCGATAATATTACCTGCATGTCCTGCTTTCTACCACGAACCTAAGACTATAGATGATATGGTTAACTTTATTGTAGGTAAAGTCCTTGATGTTCTAAATATTAAACATGAACTCTATAAGCGTTGGAAGGGTTTAAAGTTCCTCAAATGACTTTATACCAAACTTCCTAGTCAAGATCTTCTTAACAGGTTCTTCTAAGTCTTCTTTAGCTATTTCCTCTAACATATCGACTTTATTTTTCTTAGCCTGTTCTTCCCTAACGGCAAATGCGCATGTTCCATCGGGTAATAATGCTTTTTGTGTACAATATGCATATTGACATTGATAACTTATACAGGAATCACCTATCCAACTACAGAATGGTATTCTCTGATTATGTCCTTTAATGTATTTGGTCTGCATAATTAAAGCTCTTTTACCGCAGCGGAAGAATGGACATAGAGGATTACACTTCTTATTTATTGGCATAGGCTTTAACTCTCTTCGTGGCATGCGAGGTCTCATCGGGGTTGTTGGGGCTCTACGGCTATCTCTTCTGAAATGATGTCGAGGAGAGAAGTCCCTCTTACTCAATTTACATCACCAGAATGCATAAGAGATATACTCAATTTATCTCCGCCTAAACACACCTCAACTGTTCCTATTACGGTTTGCGCCATTTAAACATTACGTACTTCACTTGACCTCTTTCCCCATCTACTATAGCCAATATAAATCTTTTCCTTACGCTATGCGAAAGCCTACCAGCTCTAACTATTTCTAGAGGTGTAAGTTCATCATTAATTGATAATACATGTATAAGGTATGGTGCATGATCTATACCAGGCCCGAATTCATATACTGCAAAATCGCATCCAAATTTCATTCCAGACCTAACTACAAATCCTTTATCTCTCAAATCCTTGTAAACAATATATAGTAAGTTAAACTTTGGTATAATGCTCTCGGCATATCTTCTTAATTCATCTATAGAAATTTCCCTCTCACCATTACTAATCCTTAATAATCCTTTTTCCATAAGATATAGTGCTTCTATAAGTGATAATTCAAGTGGTGCTCTTGCTTCCTCAGGTTTAGGCTTATGAATACCGAAAGGCTTTCCATAAAATCCTTCACTAAATAGCTCTTTAGCTAAATCATCATTAAGAACGATTATTCTTATCCCGGTAAGTAAGCCTAAACGTTTTCTGCTTCTCTCCTCATCCATCATAGATTCTAGACCTTATGAAGTGCTATGAACTTAACGTATTCTGCCGTACTCCTAATTATGTCTGCAGTTTCTTCTAAGAGGTCAACAATCTCCTTTAACACCATAAGTCTTGGTATATCACTTGAATATTTTTCAAATAACTTGAACTCTAAATCTCTATACGCAGTATCTATATCTTCCTCCATCTTAGTAACGGCCTTTGAAGCATCGATACATTTTCTTGGATTAACGCCTAGCATACGTATAGCTGTAGCTAACTGATCAAATTCTTTCTTCACCATTTCAGTGAATACTTTAATGTCCTTGCCTAGACCACTGTCTATGCTCATAGCCTTAGCAGCTAATACTAGTAATCTATATGCTACACCATCAAGATTTTGGCTTATCTTATCTAGGTTAACAATGACTGTCCAATACATGTCCTTGGATACAAGTCCAGCTCCAACACTTATTAAGTACTCTAATGCCTTATCTTTTAGTTCCTCGGTTTTATCCTTTGAATACCTAGCTTTATCGTATAATGCTTTAACTATTTCAAATCTATCATTAGTATAGTTATCAATCATACTTATTACATATGAGAATGTTTCAGTTGTTTGCCTGCTCTCAGCTATTAGCATTTCTATAAGATTTAACTCTGCAATACTCCTACGTCTTATGTCTTCTACTCCTATGTATTCTGCCGTCATGTTTCTATCACCTACGCTCCGCTAGGTTAAAGGAACTAAGAGAATAAAATTCTTACGGATAAATGCCCTACTTATCCTGATAGGGAGATTGGCAAGTGGTTAAAGCACTTATTGTAGACTGTCTTGGATGTGGTAAAGGTAAAAGGTACGCTACAATAGATGTCATAGGTGTAGGTCCTAGAGCCGTAGCTGGAGTCCTTGAGTCAAAGAATATAAAGTACACGTTAATAACCTCAGAGGATTTATTAAAACATCCAAGAGTAATGGAGGATTATGATATACTATTAACGTCGGCTATGATAAGTGATATAGTTTGTGCAAAGAATATAGCATTGCTATGGAAGAAGATTTCTAATGGAATTGCTCTCCTTGGAGGACCTATTACTGCTAAACCTCGATTAGTAGCAGAGCTTGGCTACGATATTGGAGTTTTAGGTGAAGGAGAATATGTGCTAGATAAACTATTTAGTAGAGGTATAATTCATAAGGATGCGGAAGATCTCATAGAGCTTGTAAACAAGCTAAGTGGTTTAATAATAAATATCAAGGGGAAGGTGTATTCAACTGGAGTGGCAAAATATCTAACACATGAACAGCTGAATAGGTATAAGCCTTCAACAAGAGCTATTAAATACTATCCCATATACTGGGCGTCTAGGGTATATGTTGAGGTTGTTAGAGGTTGTAGTAACTTCTATAGAACAACTATAATGCTACCAGATGGCAGAAAATGTACAAATTGTAATATATGTCGTAGGGGAGACTTAGAAGAAAGGTTAAGGTGTCCTATAAGCATACCACCGGGATGCGGATACTGTAGCGTACCAATGCTTTATGGTCCTCCTAGAAGTAAGTTGATAGATAACATAGTTAACGAAATTAGAGATCTCATAAAGATAGGAGTTAATAGAATAGTGCTTAGTGCCCCTGACTTCTTAGACTATGGTAGGGATTTAATAGTATATCCTAAGCCTTTAACTAACCCTCGAATACCACCAGCAAATATAGAGCTTATAGAAGAACTTCTTGGGAGGCTTCATGAAATACCAGAAATAGCCTCAAGGGAAGTATCGCTAATGATTGAAAACATTAAACCAAATTTACTTACTGAAAAAGTGGCAAGGATCCTCGGAAAATATCTTAAGAATACAACGGTTCACCTAGGCGTAGAGACGGGGGATCCTGAACATTGTAAGATTTTAGGAAGACCTAATACTGTAGATGAAGCAATTAAAGCAGTTAAATTACTAGTTAAATACGGTCTACGACCCTATGTCTACTTTATCCACGGGCTTCCAGGTCAGAGCCCTACAACAATAAATAATACAATTAAGGTAATGGATATTATGTTCAACCTAGGCGCTGAGAAAATAACAATTTACAGGTTTAGGCCTTTGCCCCTATCAGCTTTTGAAGGATTCCCACCATCTCCGCCAGCTATAGAGAACGAGTTAAGTAAGAAACTATACTTAAAAGCGCGAGAACTCAACATTAAAGCTAAAAAGAGAATGATTGGTAAGGTGTTTAAAGCAATAGTTGTATCAACTTATCCCCCTAACAAGAACTTTATGGTTACATACCCTCTAAACCATGGTCCAGTAATACTCGTACCTAGAGGCAGTAATGTAAGAAAGAAATCTTTAGTAGAGGTAATAGTTAGAGAAGTCATTAATGATAGGCTCGTTAAGGGGGAGATTATAAAATTGATAAGAAAGCTCAGCGTCCAGCCCTTCTAATAGTAGCAATACTATTATCGGCTACACCATGTTCCTTCAATAACTCCTCATTACACCAAGCCTCATTTGCAGGAACATTTTCATCTAAGATGATATTAAATGTTTTTCTGAATCTACCAGCAACAACTATTTCAACTAAATCTTGAGCTCCAAGAGATTTAGCTAATGAGGGATTTATCTTAGCGTAATCGGGATCTACGTCAGACTTTCTACGCACTCTAATCCTCCTTTCAATAGCTTTAGGTGCCTTACGTGCTAAGACTTCGCTTGCAGGCGGTATGACCGCTACTAAAGCCTTAATGTCTATCTTCTTCCTCTTTACTTCCTTTCTTTCTTCACCAGCTCCTTCCTCTAGAAACATAAGTCTACCACCGTTAATCATAAATTTACTAGCTTATTAAAATACCTAGCTCGCTAATATCTTTTCTACGATATATAAAGTCATGAAGTTTACTTATTAATTCACTAATATGTATCCTCACCTGTTTCCATGTATCTCTATCCCTTAAAGTCACGGTGTCGTCATTTAGTGTTTGATGGTCAATGGTTATACATGCAGGAATTCCTATTTCATCGGCTCTGGCGTATCTCCTACCAATACTGCCAGATTCGTCATATAATACGTAGAACCCAGCGTTAATTAGCATCTTATAGACGTCTTTAGCTTTTACTATAAACTCAGGCTTAGATAGTAGTGGGAATACAGCAACTTGTATTGGCGCTATATCTCTAGGTAAGCTTAAAATGATCCTATTTTCACGTTCCTTATACGCGTATTCTAGTGCTATATAAAGTAGTCTTTCAGCTCCAAATGAAGGCTCTACAACATGTGGTATGAAGTGCTTACCCGTAATTTTCTCTTCAACTTCTATAACGGATATATGTTCTTTAGTAAGCTTTATACCTTCGGGAAGCTCTATATAGCCTTTATTTTGAAGAGCCTTTTCAATTTCATCAACATTTAATTCATTAATGTATTTAATGATTTCATAGAACTTCTTACCGTAGTCTTTACCTATCCTTGACCTATTTATATCGATTTTCTTTTTCCTTACAATAATGGGTTTTTCAAATGGCTTAAATACTCTTAAGTCTTGGCCGCTATACTTCATGTGCCTTGAAAGATCGTAGTCTGTTCTATAAGCATGACCAGATACTTCAACATACCCCCATCTAGATACTTCAACTAATTGATCAAACGTCTGTTTAGCGTAGTGAGCTCTTTCATGAGGTAACTTTTCAATAAAGAACATCTTATCATAGGGAACTCCTAGATCGTGAACAAAGTCTCTTGCAATAGCCATCCAATAAGCAAGCCATGGCATTACGATAATCTTCTCCTTAACAGCTTCTTCAACAGTAAATTCTTCAGGCTTCTCCTCACCTCGTTCTCTGGCTTCACATGTAAGTATTCTAAGTTTCGTATTAGCTACCTTATTTAATAATGGGCATAAAGGGTCATCAGGGTCGAAGAAGAATTCAAACTCCATTATAGTAAATTCTCTTAACCTAATCATACCCTGTCTTGGAGAAATTTCATTACGAGCAACTCTACCAATTTGTGCAATTCCTAATGGAAGCTTAGCTCTCATAACTTCATAAACTCTCTTAAAGGCAGTAAACATCCCCTGTGCAGCTTCAGGTCTTAAATAACCAACACTTTCCCTATACGGACCTATGGTGGTCCTAAATAGTAGGTTGAATAGTTTAACCTTACTTAATGGCCCTTTACATATAGGGCATTTAATATCCTTTTCAGTTATTATTTTTGTTAATTCTTCAGGTGAATATCCTTCAACGCTTATACCTAGAGATTCCTCAATTAGATGATCAGCTCTGAATATCCTATGACATTTAATACACTCAACTATAGGGTCAGTAAAGCTTTCAACGTGGCCACTTGCAATAAATACCTTTTCGGGAGCAATTACTGGAGTCTCTATTTCAACTATGTATTCTTGGTGCTTTTTAATGAACCATTCTCTCCACTTTTCCTCAATACGTTTCTTTAGTAGAGTGCCCAGTGGTCCTAGATCATAAAATCCTGCTACACCACCATATATCTCATATGATGGCCAAAAGAATCCTCTACGTTTAGCCAACTCAACTATTTTCTCATATAGATCCTGACCTTTAACCCCCATTATTACATGAACCCCTACAATCTAATGATACTCTTTACCCCTTATTTATAGAGTAGTCCTCTTTTAAGTCTAGAGAATATTCCTTAATATACTTGTATGATTTAAGCCTATAGCGGTGTAGTAAATACATGTTAGAATTATATTTATCAGAACCTCTAAACGTATTTGGAGGATTTCAGGGAAAACCTGAAAGAACACCATTTGATCTAATAGGAATACCCTTTGATGCAACATCAAGTTTTAGACCAGGCTCACGATTTGCACCCGAGACTATTAGAAGGGTATCAGTAGATATAGAGTTCTATTCTCTCAGAAATAACCTAGACTTTGACGAGGTAGGCGTAAGGGATTTGGGAAATATCATTGCACCTACATCAGTTGACGAGCTAATTAATCGTACTGAACAGATAGCAATTAATGTATTTAATAGCAATAGAAGGCTCATAGCATTAGGAGGAGAACATACGATAACTTTAGGTCTAATAAAAGCTCTTAGAAAATACGAGCCATGCATATTAATAGCGGATGCCCACATGGATTTAAGAGAAGAATATTTAGGTAGTAAGGTAAATCATGCAACAGTAATTAGGAGAATTCTTGATATAATACCTCCAACAAATATAGTAGTCGTCGGTGTTCGAGGATTCTGTAGAGAGGAACTAGAATATGCGAAGAGAATAGGTCTAACTTACTATACACCGTTACAATTTAGGATATTAGGTGTACGTGAATTAGCTAAAAGAATTATGCGAAGATTTGAGGAATGTAAATATTTATATATATCGATAGACATGGATGTAATAGATCCAGCATTTGCTCCAGGAGTAGGAAATCCTGAACCTGAAGGAATAACACCTTCAGATCTACTAGACTTGCTATATTTTATATGCAATGAAAATGTTATAGGATTTGATATAACAGAAGTAACTCCACTCTATGATCCAAGTCAAATAACATCAATTCTAGCTGCAAAGATCGTAGTAGAGATATCGTCAACTATATATTCAAGGCTAAAACAACCATATAAGCGTAAATCACTATAAACCACTAATAACTCCATATTTTAATGCTATCTTCAGGATATTGTTTATAGGTCCTTCAGCAATCTTTCTTCCCCCATCAAGAATAACTGCTCTTTTAGCTATTTTCTCTAGACCGAAAAGTATGTGAGTAGATACAATTATTGTAGATTCGTCTTCTACCTCTCTAAGCACTTTAATTAACTTACCTCTAGACCTGTGATCTAAACCCGTAAATGGGTCATCAAGTATTATTAACTCGGGATTACCCATAATTGCTTGAATTAACCCTATTCTCTTTTTCATACCCACAGAATAAGTACCTATAAGTCTATGCCAGTAGCTTAAGACATTGAATTCCCTAGCTAGTTCAATAACATCATCCCATTTAACACCTTTAACTATAGAAGCATGCCTTAGGAATTCACGCCCAGAAACCCACCATGGAGGATTAAAATCATCCAATAATGCTCCAATTCTCCCCTTTAAAATGCGAAATTCCTTAAATGGGTTACATCCAAGTACTCTAACTTTACCCTTAGTAGGCTTAATTAATCCTAAGAGAATTTTAATTAAGGTACTTTTACCGCTACCATTAGGTCCTATAAGTAAGCAGTGCTCACCACGTGCTATAGTTAAACTTATATTATCAAGAGCTTTAACAAACATAAACTTCTTACAAAGATTCTCAATAACAACGACATTCTCACCATCAAGCATAGTCTCTATACCTCATAATAACATAGCCTATAATAATAAAAGCCGTAAACAGTGCAAGGTACGGAATCACATTGCTCCAATAATATAAATCACATGTTATAAATCGTTCAGGACTATACTCTTGAGGTATTAGCCCCATACCCTTTACTATAAAGGGTGCTATGAAGCATACAAGTAATGCATATAGAGGCTTAGATAAAACAATAGCTGGGATGAAAGCATAAGATAGCGTGATAATAGCTAATCCTAAATCCATTAATAGTCTAGTACCAACTATACCGAGAAACCTTAAGGCATGAGCAATGACTAGAGAAGTATCAACTATAGACATTAGAACTAAATGCAGTGAAAATAAGGGGTAAACAGCAAGAATAATACAAGATATTAGCTTAGACCAATAAGCTTCACCTCTAGAAACACCAATAATAAATCTATCTCTTAGAACTTTCCTTTCAATTTCATATGAAAACATAGAAACACATATAATAACAATATAAATGTAATACATATACCAAAACATTTCTTTACCAATACTAGGATTTATATGCATAACGGCCTTCTCTATTACTTCACCTAAAGGATCACCATAACCTACTATCCAAGCAGTACTAATTAATCCCTTAAGCTTGGTAAAGTACTTTTCAGGATAAAAGCCTTGAAATGAAGACGTATTACCAAATAACATTATAGCTGACAATAGAGTAAACATAATTATAGTTGAAAGCCAAAACCTCCAAAAACCATAGAGCTCCCATGAAATAATGCTAACAAACCTAGGAACACTCCTTAACCTACCAAATACACCTAATATAACAAGAACAATACCTATTATTAATGTAATAGTTATTTTAGGAGCTAAATACATAATCCTATAATCTATACTAGATGGATCTACTGAAAAAGAGAAGTACATCACACCATGCTTTGAAGAATTAAACCTAATAATTCCTAAATATATGCCAGTACTAGGAGCACTAAATATGGGAGTTAATGGCTCACTTACAATACCATTATCAATGTAGCTCCAAAACTCACCTGATGAAAGCTTAATCAATGTAATGTTAATAAACCATTCACCTACATTTCTAAAGGAATATTTAAAATCAATCTTATCAGAAGCGAATAAATATACATAAAATTCACCAATACTATCACCTGAAGTACTTGTCCCTACACCAGCAAATGAATAAACTCCTACTTTAGCTAACGAAATACAACTAATGATAATTAAAGTGAGACCTATGAGTATGAGTATTCGTATCAAGAGCTTATGCTCCCTCTATACTTCCACTTAAGCACAGCATACAGTATAAGTGCCATTAATAATGTAAGTGCTATTAATAAGAACAATACGTGTTCATTAGCTTTCTTAGCCTCAGAACCAAATACTGGTCTTTCGAATGGAATATTAGTATCGACCAAGTCCAATGATACTGGAAATACTACTCTTTTACCCTCTATAATCTCAGAGCTAGATAAAAGTCTAACAATACCAAAGACTCTATACATTATAGAGTCTACGAAATTACCGCTTTCTAATTTAATCTTGCCCTTATATATGTACTTGTAGTAAAGATCCACCTTAATTAGAAGGCCCGTAATCATATCATAGTATAGCTTAGATGAAAGAGGGCCTAATCTTAATATTTTGAAATTGCAATATGGGAAATAAGTTGCTATTCTTGATGAAGGTAGAGTTCCGAATTCTAAGTTCAAAGTATAGCTCTCTTTCTCAGGTCTAACGATTCCTTTAATGGTAAAGGTTTTATTTATACCCTTACCTCTGATTAAAAACGATGCGAGCGGATACCTATAATTCTCTATAAATGTTATATTTTTTCTCTCAATTTCATGGCGATGTATAAACCAAATCCACTCACCAATATACTTTCCATTAATATAGGTTCTTCTACTATTAAGATTAATTAATAAAATACAAGTTCTTTCAAGTTTGTCTAAACTTATCTCTTTTTCAATGATCTTCGTACCTATACTAGTTTCTTTGAAGCATGTTACTTTTGCTGAAGTGATATTATATAGAGTTAAATTGAAGAATATTTTAGCATGTGTTTCATTTAGCTCCATCACTTTCCAATATATTTCAATGATGCCTTCAGCAGACCTATATGTTAATCTTTCTTCATCGCAGTCATAGACTACAACGACTGTACTATTTGATCTATACTTAGCATAAGTTCCTGGCTTAAGCCAATACCAAGTATCAGAATCATTCAATGTAAATAATTGAATGGGAATGGAATTATGAGAAACTAGTGAAGGTGGTATTATGGACATAACTATTATGATAAAAATAAATGTGTTTGATTTCTTTCCCATAATTACACCTTCTAAGGTACACACCAGAGTCCTACATGTGTATCTGGAGGTTCAGGAGGATAAATGCCGTGATATCCGTAAGAATGCGATTCTGCATAGTATATATTGCCTTCTATGAAGCGAGGACCTGTTGTAGCCGTAGGTTTACCGCAAGATGTAACATGAAGCCATATGCCTTCTTTAGGCATTTCGTTAACTCCATAAAACATTTCTACAGTGACATAACTATCAACCTTACTTGTAACTTCGGCACAGAATGATGCATAGCTTCCTTCAGGGTCTACAGTTATAGATGCTTCAAGCATAGTATAATCTCCCTCGTCCTTACCAGAAGCAAGACCTGCAAGAGTTATAGTAAATGCGGCTAGGGCTAGCATGGCTAACACGAATATTAACTCCTTTTCGTGTACAAGCTGTCCTGTGTTGAGGAAGAGATTGAGGATTTAAAAGAGTTACTTATATAATATTCATGGATGCTTATTAAAGGTGTTTAGAGGTAAGTTCTTAATTGAATTGAAGTTAACCTAATTATGTGTACTGAGAGCTAGATTGCT
>CAYXRT010000037.1:0-14805 GCA_964467535.1 uncultured Desulfurococcales archaeon | reverse complement strand
GCATTACGCCCATTTTCGGGTTACGAGGGAGGGCGAGCCCCTCAGCCCTACCCGTGCACCACCGCCAGGTAATATACTTATTGTTTAGAGGTACAAAAACATAATGGCTTTAATTAATATCCAATATACATGAGAAGCCCATGAATAATAATCGTTATGAAGATGGCTGTAGTCACCCCCTGAATTAAATATGATAACTTTTTCCTTCCTCCAAGAATTACCTCATGCATTATCCTCCCACCATCAGTTATGAAAAGTGGGGCAGAGTTTACTATTGCTAAGCCAAAGTTTATTATATATATCCATATAAGAACACCAACAAAGTGCATAAATGACTCTATAGGAAGTAATCCTATAATGAAGTTTGGTGATCTAGGGTACAAAACTACCCCTAAATAACTTATATTTGCAGGTTTATGAATCAAGAGCGATATATAAGTAAGTGAAGTATAATCAAATAATGTTAGATTAAATGTTACAGACTCTGACTTATATAAAGTAAGTATCTTAGTAAATCTTTCTAGACTATCGATTTCAGTGCCATTAACTGCTACTATTGATGAAGGTACAGGTAACGTTATATTATTTACGTAGAGAGCCGAGTAATGTCCATTAGTTTGATTAAATGTTGATGTTATTAGAGGATGAGGATTTGTCGTAGTTAATATTAATATTAATGCTATAAACGCTATGATTAGATTAGCAGCTGAACCTGCTGCTAATATGCTTAACTTTGTTTTCTTACTACTCCTATCGTAAGAATCCTTATCAGGTTCTATGAATGCTCCTGGAAATATAAATAATAGTAATATGCCCGTACTACGTAAGGGTATATCTTCAGCTAAAGCCACTAACCCATGGCTAAGTTCATGAACTACGAGTGCAATTGCTATAGCAATTAATGAGTAAAATATATTTAAGCCTCTAACAGTTAGCCCAGGTACATAGGGAATCACTGTAACTACTTCTGGCCTTCCAATAACGTTTATGAACCCGGTAACGATGATATAGTAGGAGAATAAGAGACAGAAACTAGTTGCAATGATGGAGTATAATTTATAATACTTAATTATAGGCTTCTTAGCTAACTTTTCTAAAAATTTAAGCTCAGACTTAATTCTCCACACTAATGCGAACGGTGCTATCTCAACCCCCCATTTTCTAAAATGATCCCTAAACTTGATATAAATATAATAGAGCATGGTCCACGCAATTAGTACTATTAGTAATACGTCGATTATCAGCATTCTTATCCCCTTTTACCCTACGCACTTTTAAAGTATGTAAAGCATTTTTATCTTTACTTGTATCAATTATAGTTAAATTAGAGAGAAAACAAATGTCTAAATAAATCAAAGTAATATGTTGCTTAAGGTGTAAAAGTACTTGGCTAGGTGGAAGGTTAAAAAGAGCCCTGAATACGTCGAAGTATACTATAACGAAGTCCAATGGAGATTATTAAGAGAGAAGCGCGAAAAAGCTAGAGAAGTCATGAAGGCGTTAAAATCGAGAGGAGTATTTTCAGTAGTTCATGGTAGTATCGCTAGAGGAGATGTAACTCCTTCAAGTGACATAGACGTGTTTATACCATTTACTATACCATCATATATTGTTGAATTATCACTAGAAGAAGCAGGATTTAAACCCTATAGAAGGCTTTTAGTTCAAGCAACTCCTTCTAGTACGCCTAAGGCGTATATTATGTTAGATGAGAGAGAGGAACTAATAGTATCATTTCCTTTAGCTAAGTTATCAAAAACAGAATATGAGTTCTATAAGTTTGGAGGACTTGTAACATTAGAGGAATTAAATAAAGATATCAGGGTTCCTGGAGTTGATAAAAGACTTGTACTAATTGAACCAACAAGCTTTGGTCATAGAGAATCCCCGGTAATAGGAAGAGAAGGAGAAGTAGCACGTAAATTAGGTATCTCTATTGAAACTATACTTGAAAGAATAAGGGTATTGACGAGAAGGGATGAAGTTGGAAGAACGGGTGTGTTCTTGAAATATGAGCTAGCCCCCCATGAAGTTTTTGAAAGTGTTCTAACTAAGCTTTCAAGAACTAATCAATATTTAAGGAGAATACTTAGGGAGAGAGGTCGATGAGAAAAATATTTGGAACAGACAACTTCGGCTATGTTATAGGAGAACCACCTATGGGATGTAAACTTTGTTATATTGGTGCAAAAATCGTAGTATTCATTACAGGGAAATGCTTCGATAACTGCTACTATTGCCCAATAAGCTTAGAGAAAAGAGGTAAGGATATAATGTACGTTGATGAAGAGAAAGCTAATAGGCTAGCCGACATCATAGTTGAAGCACTAAGGATATCAGCTAGAGGAGCTGGAATAACAGGCGGAGATCCTATAGCAGCCTTTAATAGGACTATTAGAGTCATAGAAGAACTCAAATCATATTTTGGAAGCAACTTTCACATACACTTATACACAACAGGAAGAATGTTAACTAAGGAGTGGGCAAAAGAATTAGAAAGAAAGGGACTAGATGAACTGAGGATTCACGTAACTGATGAATTAGCTCTAAAAAAGACGGTAACCCTAGCAAGGAATTTAGATATTGATGTAGGTGTAGAGATACCAGCTATCCCAGGTAAATTAGAATGGATAAAGCATATAATTACCGTACTTGATGAAAATAATGTTAAATTCATTAATTTAAACGAACTTGAAGTATCTACATCTAATATTATTGAGCTCAAGGCGAGGGGGCTTAAGCCTTCTTCAAGGAGATTTATGGCAGTTGAAGGTAGTCATGAATTAGCCTTAAGTATTCTTAAATGGGCTCAAGAAAATACAAACAATATTAACATACATTATTGTCCAGTGGTTTATAAGGACAAATATCAGTTAAGGCTAAGGCTTATCAGGAAAGCGCTAGCATTAGCTAAACACTATGAGATCGTCACAGATGAAGGAACTATACTTTATGCCATTATAAAATCCAAGGACCTAGAAAGAATAGATAAGGAAATTATTGCTATTGGCGAAAGTGTAGGTATTGGTGTTAAGACATATGTAGATTTAGCTGAAGGACTATTGAATAAAGGTCTTATTAGGGAGTATAATAGAGTTGAAGAATATCCCCTATTACAAAGAAAAATATTAAACATTTTAACAGTAAAAGGTGGTTAATTGGAAAAACCTGTTATAATAAGGAGAGCTAAAGAAGAAGATTTAAGTGAAGTTCATAGAATAGAAGTTCTTTCATTTAAATATCCATACACATACAGTTATCTAAAGGCTCTATACTTACTATCGCCTAACTTATTCTATGTAGCAGAAGTAGATGGTAAAGTCATAGGATACGTAGTTGGTTTAATAGAACTCGGGTCTATAGGCCATATTATATCCATAGCTGTACATCCAGGTTGGAGGAGAAAAGGTATAGGTTCGAAGTTATTAAAGAAAATTGAAGATGAATTTAAGAGGAAAGGCATAAAGTCCTTTATTCTTGAAGTTGAAATAACTAATAAGCCCGCAATATCATTGTACAAGAAGCATGGATATAGGGTAATTGATGTAATAAAGGGCTATTATCCCGGTGGTGAAGATGCCTATGTAATGGTTAAGGAGGATGCTTAATGAGGAGTTACATTTAACAGTTCTTAAAACTATATTCTAAATTTAGGACAGGTAGTAATGAAGAAGATAATATTTTACCTACTAGACATAACTTACGAGATTGTTGGAAGGGAACCACATATATTAATGTGGGGTATTGACGAAAAAGGAAGAAGGATTCTCATTAGAGATAAGAACTTTAGACCCTATTTCTATGCTATCATAAGAGAAGGAGTTAATATTACAACGCTTATAGCTAAAGTAAAAAGACTCTCTAAACCTAGATCACCAATAATTAATGTTGAAGTAGTTGATAGAAAATATTATGGAAAACCTGTAAAGGCATTAAAAATCACAACAGTTATCCCTGAAACTATTAGAGAATACAGAGAAGAGGTTAGAAAATTCCCTGAAGTACTTGAGGTAGTAGAAGCTGATATAAGGTTTAGCATGAGGTATCTTATTGATAACGATGTAAAGCCTTGTGGCTGGCATGAGGTTGAGGTAGAAGAAGTACCAAAAACACCTGGTTATAGAATTGATGCAGAATTTGTTGCAAAAAAACATCCAAAACCGTTAGCTGAAGAAAGAATGCCTCCTCCTTTAAGAATACTAGCATTCGATATAGAGGTCTATAGTAAGCAAGGCTCACCTAGACCTGAAAAAGACCCCGTAATAATAATTTCAACATGCAATGATAAAGGACGGCTCAAGCTGTTTATAGCTAAAGATCACGACGATAAAAATGCTATTAAAGAATTCATTGAATACGTAAAGTCATATGATCCAGATATAATTGTAGGATATAATAGCAATAGGTTTGATTGGCCATTTTTGCAAGGTAGATGTAAGTTCCTAGGTCTAAGACTTGATGTAGGAAGAAGAATTGGAGGTGAACCTACTACAAGTGTTTACGGCCACATTTCGATTCCTGGTAGATTAAACGTCGATTTATATGATTTTGCCGAAGAGATACCAGAAATAAAGGTGAAAACTCTTGAAAATGTAGCCGACTACCTTGGCATAATGAAGAAAAGCGAAAGAGTAATGATTGAATGGTATGAAATACCACAATACTGGGATGATAAGGAAAAGCGAAAGATTCTTCTAAAATATGCAGAAGATGATGTTAAGTCTACATATGGGCTAGCTGAAAAATTCCTACCATTTGGAATACAACTGTCATATATAACGGGCTTACCATTAGATCAAGTTGCAGCGGCTAGTGTTGGTTTTAGACTTGAATGGTACCTTATGAGAGAAGCGTTTAAGTACGGTGAATTAGTGCCAAATAGAATTGAAAGACGATACGAACCATACAGAGGAGCAATTGTACTAGAACCTCTCCGAGGAATACATTCAAAAATAGCTGTACTAGACTTTAGCTCTATGTATCCCAATATAATGATAAAGTATAATGTAGGTCCTGATACATTTGTTAAAGGAGAATGTCCACCGAATGAATGTTGGATAGCACCTGAAGTTCATCATAGATTTAGGAAACAACCATCAGGTTTCTTTAAGAAGGTACTAGAAACATTGATAACACTTCGTAAGCGTATTAGAGAGGAAATGAAGAAATATCCTCCAACTAGTTATGAATACAGGGTTCTAGATGAAAGACAAAGAGCACTAAAGATACTAGCCAATGCTACATACGGTTATATGGGCTGGGTTGGAGCTAGATGGTATTGTAAGGAGGGAGCTGAAGCGGTAACAGCATGGGGTAGGCAGACCATTAGGAAGGCAATAGAACTAGCCAAGAACTTAGGACTAAAAGTCATATACGGTGATACAGATTCTTTATTCTTAAGGTATGATCCTGAAAAGATAGAGAAGTTCATAAATATGGTTGAAAAGGAGCTCGGATTTGATATTAAAGTTGATAAAGTCTATGAAAGAGTGTTCTTCACAGAAGCTAAAAAGAAGTACGCAGGTCTACTTCAAGATCAGAGAATAGATATTGTAGGCTTTGAAGCTATTAGAGGTGATTGGGCCGAAATAGCTAAAGAAGTGCAAGAAAGAGTAATTGAGATAATACTAAAAGAAGGAAACGTTGATAAAGCTATAGATTATGTAAAAAGAGTTGTCAATGATTTAAAGTTAAATAAAGTACCTATACAAAAGCTAATAATATGGAAAACTCTTTCAAAGAAAATAGAAGAGTATGAAACTGAAGCAGCTCATGTTGTAGCAGCTAAGAGATTAATCGAACATGGTTATAGCGTGAGCAGTGGTGATAAAATAGGATACGTAATTGTTAAAGGCATGGGCAAGTTATCTAGTAGAGCTTATCCGTACTTCCTTGTAAGTCAAAAAGACATAGATTCAGATTACTATATAGATCACCAAGTAATTCCAGCAGCTCTTAGAGTACTAGGATATTTTGGTGTAACGGAAAAGCAATTAAAGGCATTAGCAACCGGACAAAGGACATTATTCGACTTCTTCATTAAAAAATCCAAATGATATTTTACGTTATGTCACTTAGTGTTAATAATTCTACATTAAATGGTCTTTTTACTATATTTCCTATTCTTGCTCCTATTATTAGCTTTATACCTTTTTCCTCAGCTATATCTATAAGCCTTTGAGTTATGACTCCATCGAATATTACTGAATATACCTTATTTGATTCCATTTTCGATAATGTATCATAGAGATCCCTAACGGGAATTCTATTAATTATTTTCCAATTCTTATCGTAAAGTATAGCTTCAAGAGTCCCACCTAGCTTCTTGGCTTCATTCACAACTGCTTCAGGTAGCGAAATAACTGCTTCAATTTTTTCTACTACTGGAGGAGGCTTAACTTCTACTGATGGAGGTACTACTGGTTTAGTATGTTCGATTAACATTTTATACTGCTCTACCGATATTAAATTCTTTAATGCCTTAGATATTTCCTTTCCAGTTAATTCTTCAACTTCCTTTCCAGGGGGTGCTCTAGCAATATACTCTAATTTAATTGTTCTTAGTAATTCCTTTAATATAAGATCTCCGCCATGATCTCCATCAACAAAGGCTATACACCTCTTTCTCTTACATAGCTCCACTATAGTTCTTGGTATTCTCTCCTTAGCTCCTTCAATTGCTATAACGTTCCTATAACCATACCTTAACATATTAATAACATCAGCTCTACCTTCAACTATTATTATAGTATCTGATTTATCTATATCAGGTCCCGCAGGTAATTTCTCAGGACCATACTCTACAACTTCAGGTATCTTAATTACTCCTTCAAGTTCATAAAGGATTTCCTTTAGATCAGGTGTTTTTTCGAGTGCCCACCTCCTTAGGATGTCCTTAGCTCTTTCCACTATTCTTCTTATTTTTTCTAGTCTCATATCCTTGATTTCACAGATTCTTATTCTTGCTGGATAAGGACCTACTCTTTCTACAGATTCTATCATTGCTGCTATAAGTGCTGTTTCAACTTTATCTAAGTTTGATGGTATTGATAATTCTCCTATGGTTCTACTTCCCTGGGTTTTTAAGTCTACATATATCCTGCCTATGCGTCCTTTATCTTGGAGCTCTTTTAAATCAAATTGAGGTCCGAAGAGACCTTCAGTTTGACCAAAGATAGCTCCTATTACATCTGATTTTTCAACTATTCCTTCAACCTCTATTTTAGCTTTGATTAAGTACTTCATTTGCTTCACCCTATCTTAGTCCATTATTATTGTGATTCATGGTACTTGATATTTAATTTTAATTTCATGTATGGGCTTCATCTTGTGATTACTATGGATCTTAATTTTTCGAGTAGAGTTCTTGCTTCTTTATTTTTTTCAAAGTACTTTCTTATGGGTTCTAGTAGTTTAATTAATGCTTCTGCAGTAGCGTTTTTAAGATCTAATGGATGTAGCTTTCCTTCAACATACATTTTCTCTAGTTCATCATAACTATATACATCTATAGGTCCACCATATCTTGAAGGCCTATCTATGTGTAGTATAAAGCCTTTTTGTCTAAACAATAGGTATTTATTTATCTCTATTATAGGATTATACTTTACCTGTCTTGGTGGACAGAAGGCATTTCTTATTTTCTTCCTAATTTCTTCAGGTTCATCATGTACCAGTATGACGGACTCAGGCTTTGATTTACTCATTTTATATCCTATTGCGTGTTCCTCTTCAGATACTTGTGTCATATCCATTCTTTTAACTCCTTGAAGTCCCGTTAATAGTGGTGTATGTATTGCTATGACTTTTTTCCTACCTAGTTTTTCAGCTATATCTCTTGCCAACATGTGCGCTTTTCTTTGGTCTGTCCCACCTAACGCTATGTCTATATTGAGGTAGTATATATCGGCTACCTGCATTAATGGATATATGAGCTTTGATGTATCCATCTCAGCTTCTTCAGCTCTCCTACCCATGATTGTTAGAGCTCTTTTAATTCTAGCCATAGTACTATTCTTTGCTATCCTTAGTACATATGCCCAATAGTCTTTATCAGATACTAGATCTTCTGCATCAACATATCTAACTTTAGATTCATCAAGGCCAATAGCTCTTAGTACATGTCTAACGTACTTAGCATCATCTTTAATATTTTCCATAACTCCTCCAAGTTTATCGTTAATCCATGCATGCCAAGTTGCTTCAAGGATTATCATTTGAACTCCTGCTTCAACTAAATCCTTAACCTTAAATGCCCAAATAAGCCAACCTATATGGAATAAACCGCTTGGCTCATAACCTATATACCCTGTAATCTTGCTCTTAGTCTCAAATAGATTTCTTAGTTCATTTAATGTTACTATTTCAGCTGTATTTCTTATTGCTAGCTCGATTCTTTTCTCTACATCCATTATTATTCAACCCATGATTGGGAGTATCATGTGCTTAGACAGACCTATATGTATGAAGTATTTACGGGGATTATTAAAAAATAGGTGTGGCTGGGCTAGACCGCTGTCCCCTACCGCTAACACCCATAGTCATCGAACCCCTATAGTGAGGCCCTCATATGGGCTCTTTTCGGTAGGAGCGGGGCTGCCACGGTCTAGCCCAGCCACTATGATTATCTTAGCTTTAGCTTTTTAAAAGTGGTATGATTCTCCAGGCTTTAGTACTACAACCTTAACCGGTAAAGACTTCTTCCTAACTTCTTCAACAAATTTATCGGCTGCAGGCTCTAGTATTGGGAATGTTCCGTAGTGTATTGGTATTACTACTTCAGGTTTAATTAATTCAACAGCTTTAGCAGCTTCAATAGGGCCCATAGTGAATACTCCACCTATAGGCAGTAATGCTATTTTAGGCTTATAGAGCTCTCCAATAAATGACATTTCAGCAAATAGCCCTGTATCACCTGCATGATAAATAGTTGCTTCCTTACCTATTACCACAACCCCCGTAGGACTACCCCTACTTGAACTATGATATGCAGGTGTTAAGATAAATACAAAGTCGTCAACCTTTAGTGGCCCACCAATATTTCCCCCAACAACCCTATCAGCACTTATTCCTTGCTCCATTACATAATTTGCTAGCTCGTATATACCTATAAACTTAGCATTAGTTCTCTTTAAGATATCTACAGCTTCACCAAGATGATCTGCATGATCATGTGTCACTACTATGTAATTTACTTTAGTATATTCTTCTGGCTTAATGGGTGATTTCGGATTTGTTAGCCATGGATCTATTAGAATTAATTTATTATCTAGTTGTATCTCCATAGATGCATGACCTAACCATTTAACGTAACCCATATACTACACCCTCTAAGAACATAAGGGTGTAGAGGTATATAGGTGGTATAGTTGGCTGAGCTAAGTAGTGAGGAAATCAGAAAGTATATTAAAGCGGGAGAAATAGCTGCAAGAGTAAGAGAGCTCGCTATTAAGCATGTAAAACCTGGTATGAGGATACTCAATATAGCTGAATTCATTGAGTCTAAAATAAGGGAGTTCGGAGGGAAACCCGCATTTCCATGCAATATCTCAATAAATGAAGAAGCAGCACATAGAACACCTATAATAGATGATAGACTTGTAATTCCTGATAATTCCATAGTAAAAGTAGACATAGGTGTTCACGTAGACGGATATATAGCAGATACTGCAGTAACCTTAAACTTTAATCCTCAATATGAAGGGTTAACTTTAGCTGTTGAAGAAGCACTAGAAAGAGCATTAGACATAATTCATGCTGGTATAAAAATAAATCAAGTAAGTAAAGTGATCGAAGAAACTCTTAAGAGAAGAGGTTTTAGACCGATAAAGAATTTAAGCGGTCATAACCTATTAAGATATACCATTCATGGAGGGCTAAGTATTCCTAACGTGTATGAACCCCTACTTATGAGTAAATTTAAACCTGGAGAGATATATGCCATAGAGCCCTTTGGAACAACTGGTGTAGGTTATGTAATTGAAGCTGATACCATAACGATATATGCATTATCTAAAATGAAAAGTAAAGGGTTAACAGCACAAGAAGCTCTAATATTTAATCATATAAGGCAAGAGTATAAGACACTCCCATTTAGTGAAAGATGGTTGAAAAACCTATTAAACATAAATGATTTACGAAAAGCACTGACAAGCTTACACAAAAAGAAAGTATTAAGAGGTTATCCTATACTTATTGAAGCAAGCAAGGCCATGGTAGCTCAATTTGAACATACAGTATTAGTCTTAGATAAAGAGGTTATAGTTACAACTAAACTTAAATGATAGGTTACTACTACATATAAAAGCGGAGTAATGGGTCAGGTGTACTTAGCTTGAATGGTGAATACCAGGGATGGATCACAACACTAATTTTCCTTATGATATTCTTACTCATGTTCACCAACTTAGGTCAAAGAATACAACTAATGTTCATGTTATCAAACCTAAAATCTAAACTTAGAATACTCGAAAGACTCTCATCTAGCGCCCTTGCCAGAGCTGAGAAACTATTATCAAGTAGGGGTTCAAAAAATCCAAAGCAACTACTAAATAGGTTAACAGAGTACTTCATCATAGAACCAGTAAGCATAGAACCTATAGACATAATTAAGAGATTAGACCACATACTAAATATTAGAAGAAGAACATACAGGGGTTTCTTAGAGAAAGATCTAACAGTAGAAAGTAAACATGAGCTCTTAAACATAGAAGCATTTGTTGAAGTATCTTCAGCACTTAAGTCAATATACAAGATAGTAAGACATTTAATACTACTAGGTGAAAAAACAGGAAATCTCATTATAGTAATGCAGCTATCATATTTTATGCCACAGATACTTAGAATAGCACAAGCATATTATAATGCTTTAGATGCGTTGGAGAAAGGAGTACCAATAGGTGATGGGGTAGGCCCGCTCGTAGCATCGCTTTTATCCATGGGACGGCCGAGAAAGACGATAAGCGAAGACACTGTTATGACAGAAGTTGATATCAAGGGTAGAAAGCTAATAGTAATTAAGGCTGAAGGACCAGGAGCTAGTGTAGGTAAACCCGGAGAAGCATTAGAAAAAATAGTTGAAAAGCTAGGTGGTAGAGTTACTAAAATAATTACAGTTGATGCAGCAGTTAAGTACGAAGGAGAGAAAACAGGTGAAGTAGCTGAAGGAGTAGGTGCAGCAATCGGTGATCCAGGCCCAGAAAAGATTAGAATTGAGAGAGTTGCAGTAAAATACAACATACCCTTAGAAGCTATAATCATAAAGATAAGTCAAGAAGAAGCTGTACAACCTATGAAAAAAGAAATAGTTGATGCTGCTCGAAGGGCAGCAGAGATGATAAAGACTAAAATAGTTAACGAATTAAAGAAGGGTGAATTAGCAATATTGGCAGGAATAGGAAATACTATAGGAATAGTATAAGAGGGGTTGTTAATTATGAACAATTTAATTGATTATACTTTAATCTTCCTCCTTATATTATTCTTACTATTAACAGTAATTTTATCGGCTATTAGAAGTCAAAAACGTATTGAAAGCAAACCTAAATTAATAACAGTAATAAAATGCCTTAGTAATGATTATGAAGTCGAGAGAGAATTCACCCAAGGCGACTTTGTAGGAAAAATTGAAGGGAAATGCCCTAAATGTGGTAGTCAATTATTTGTAGTAGCTATATATGCCATACCATCTAAATCTAAATAACAGTAATACTTTCAGCTAGAATAAGTAATACTTTCGCTCTACCCTCACTACTTACAATTAAACCCTACCTGCTTATATAATCTCAAATACCGACTGTAATCATGGTGAAGAAAGCCATGTTACGCATCGTCACATTTAAGATAGAAGAGGAACTACTTGAAGCAGTAGACATTTACGCTAAGCATAAAAATCTATCAAGAAGTGAAGTAATAAGACTAGCATTAAGAATGCTTTTAGAAAATGATAAATTTTTGAAACAAGTTAAATCTTAATTGAAAGAGTTTAATTCTCAGGAACAATCTAATGAAGTTAAAGGTATATAACCTCTTCTTTAACACAATATAAACTGAGCCGCCGTAGCTCAGCGGGTAGAGCACCGGACTCATACGGCACTAGCAAACCGAGGTCGCCTGAGAAATCCGGGGGTCCCGGGTTCAAATCCCGGCGGCGGCACCACATTCTAAACCATTAACCGATAAGAAGAAGCACTTATAATACACCTTATAATAAACTAGACTATGGTCTGCCGCCGTAGCTCAGCCTGGTAGAGCGCCGGCCTTGTAAGCCGGTGGTCGCGGGTTCAAATCCCGCCGGCGGCTCCAAACACTATCACTGGATTGATAATCCCAAGGAAAACCTTTATAAACTTTTCTCTACGTTTCAGTTTCTTGAAGCAGACTGAAACATCAGCTGTGATATTCATGGCTGATTATACTCAGTGGTGGGGTAAAGTTGATGTTTCTAAGCTTAGTGAGGATTCTAGATACAGGATTTTGAGGTATGTTACTGAGAAGTACGGTAAGAAGGTAGTTGTCGAGAAGACTGGGATCAGTAGGGTTACGTTGTGGCGGTTACTAGAGAGGGTATCTCCTGTTAAACCAGAGTATGTTAAGCCTCTGCTAAAGCTCTTGACACGTGAAGAGTTTGAGAAAATCGTCTCTGCTAGAGATAGGCTCAAGTCCCTAGGTATCTTAAGGGATGATGGTGCCAAAGACTATAGCTTGGCTCTAGAAATACTAGCTATAGCCAAGGACGATGAGTATCTGAAGAACGCCATACTAAGGTTCGTAGTTCAGGAATTTCGTGAGGATCTAAAGAGGATGCTTGGGATAAGCTTCGCGGGTATAGTGCTCAAGTGGAGTGATGACTTCGAGCAGTTCATGATGGAGCGTAAGAAGCGTAGGAAGGTAAAGGATCCAGAGACCTTGAAGTACTACAAGAGCTTATTCGAAAAGTATCTTGAAGGTAAGGAACTTAGTGAAGAGCTGATAGACTACGTAGCCTGTGAGGAACTCTGTTAATCCCTCAACGAAATCAGATTCACGCTTAAACACCTCAAAGAGCTTAGGTACACGAGAGAAGTACGAAACTGCGTGTAGTAGTTCGTGTATAAAGGTTTTCCTACACCACGACCTATCCGATAAAACTACTGTTTTCGTTATCGGGTCATAACCTCCTCGCACTATAGCTGTAGGAGACCTACGTATAGGTACGCTTACAGGAACTACCCTCAGCTCCTCGGGAGGATAGACTCTCAATCCTAGAGTACTCTCTATCGCTTTAATAAGCTCGTTTCGAACCTCATCTAAATTGTTGAGAGCATATGGATAAAAAGAGTAGTAGCATGGGGGTACAGCCCCCAATAATCTCACCTAATGTTCATTGCTTGATGCTACGAGCTTACGTATAGCGTTCATCAGGTTTCTTATGTTTCTACCCTTCTCCAACACCTTTTCTCGCTCTCTAGACCTATAGACAATCGCTATGTAAAGCGATGAGCGAGGTCTAGCTAGACTAGGTATTATCTCAATATCTACCCACTCACTCTCTTCTGGTGAAGTACCTTCTCTAGCTAACCTGTAACCGAATACGAAGAGCGGTTCCCCAAGAGCTCTAGATAACTCCTCCACGATCACGTTACGGCTAGACACCCTCTTCATGAACTCTATGGGCTGCACATTGCTCTTCACCTCGATCTCTGCAAGTAGCTCATAGAAGTACACCTCCTTCAACGCCTCAATCCTTGATGTAATAGCTTTCTCCACCATTACGAACTCACTAATACACTCCTCAGGTTCAGGAGATGAAACACCGATAATCATCTTATCGCTATTCACATCAACAACAACATTCCCCTTTGAAGCTATAGGACCGCTACCGCCTATCGAAACCTTAAACCCCTTGGGAGGTAGCGGAGCAGTTATGGTATAACCCAAACCTCTGAGAATCTCAGCTACCTCATGCAGATCCATCCTAGCAATACCGAGGAAGCGAGCAGCAACCCTAAAGAATCTTATTGAATACTCCACCTACCCCACCTCCCTAAGCTCTCAGGTACATGAGCTTCAAGAGCTACTTGAGGAGTTTCAGATACGAAAACCGTACCAGTAGTAGATACAGAAGCCTCAGTGTACACCACAAAGGATGGGCGTTCAGACTCCTCAACAAGGGTTCTAAGCGGTGCTGTTGGTAGCTGAACACCTGTATATGGCCTTATCTTCATCTCGAATCCTCTGCTATGAGCAGCTTCGATGAGCCCGGCTATCTCGTGGTGTAGGTACTCGGTTATGGGTATCGAGAACTCGTTTATGATATCCTCAGCTCTCTTAGCAAGCTCCTCAGCTCTCTTAGGATCTTCCTCCTCGATGATCCCTCTACGCAGAAACTCTATCAGTAGTTCCAATACCTCTTTTGTTCTACCTCTAGACTTCCTCGCTAGGAACTCTAGAGTGTCTATAGGGTGCTCCTCCAATGCTACTCTAAGCACCTTAGCCTTGGTCTCACTGTTTATCTGCTTAGCGTATCTCCAGTGGTAGAAGGTTCTTCTCTCAATACCAATCCTCTCACAGACCCTAGAGATAGTGCCGTAGCGCTGCTCAAGCATCCTAAACAGCTCCATCACATCACCCTTAGTAAGCATCTCCGCGAAACGCCTAGCTAGATACTCGAACAAGTATACCACCATATGTGTAATACGTTACACACATATAATAAGTATTGCGGATCATGAACACCGTGGGAATGGTTAATGTACAGCTTCGTGAAGACGGATATACAGCAAAATTGCATGATGATATAGCTAGGTTAGTGTATAAGTTATGAAA
>CAYXRT010000036.1:0-15053 GCA_964467535.1 uncultured Desulfurococcales archaeon | reverse complement strand
ACTCTTTTGTTTATTGTTTTTGTTTTCTTAGTTTGTTTATTATTGTTGTTAGTTTTTTAACTCTTTCTGGATCGATAGGATTTATTGTTATTCCTTTTTGTTTAAAGTATGTTCCTATGATGAAGCCATCTGCTAGGTTCCAGTATAGTTTTATGTTGTTTACTGTTATTCCGCTTCCGATTATTACTGGTTTATTGCATTTTTTTGCTAGTGCTACATCTGATGGTTCTGGTGGTTGTCCAGTTGCTTTTCCTGTTATGATTATTGCATCTGCTTTACATCTATTTACTGTTTCTATTGCTAGTTCATCTATTGATGCATTATAGTGCAGATATGCATGTTTAACTGCAACGTCAGCATATACTTCTATATTTGTTTTTAGTTTATGTTTTAGTTCTTGTACTTCTCTTGCTATGGGTTCAATTGTTCCTTCAGCTGATATTACTGGGAAACAGTATACATTTACTCTTATGAATTTTGCACCTGTAGCATAAGCTATTGCAAGTGCTTCTACTCCTGAATTTCTTAGAAAGCTTACCCCAACTGGTATGCTTGTATTTTTAACTATTTCTCTTACAATTACTGTCATAGCTGCTATTGTTTCTGGTTCAGTAATTCTTATTTTGAATGGAATATCCATATAGTTCTCCACTATTATTCCATTAACTCCTCCTTCCTCTAAGCTTCTTGCATCACGAAGGGCTTTATCAATTATATCGTTTAAATCCCCTTTATAACCTGGCGAACCCGGTAATGGTTGAAGATGAACAACCCCTATTACTGGCTTCATTCCCCAGTCGAAGATCATTTCTTAACCCCTATAAACACCTAATAATGTTATGATATATAGGCTTATTTTTATCTGATGTAACTTTATTACATGTATTATGAGGGATATACTATGTGTGTTCGAGTAGTTCCTATTCGTTTAGATGATGAGATACTTTCATTTGTTGATCTTCTCGTAAAGCTAGGTATTTATAGTTCTAGAAGTGAGGCTTTAAGAGAACTCATAAAAGCTGGTATTAAAAGCTATGAAAACATAGCTAAAATAGCTAAAGCTATTGAAAGATTATTTGAACTTGAAAAAGAGGAAGGTGATATTCCTATAAAGCTTAATAATGCATTAAGCCAATTATTGGGAGAGAGGGATCGATTCTAACATGTATTATATTGATGCTAGTGCTATTATTGCTGTACTAGATCCTAGGTAACATAAAGTTAGAGAAGTTCTGGAGAGGAGGAGAACTAATGCAAAAAATGGATAAAGACTTCAAAAAGGTGCAAAAAGTACTTGAAGATATGATGGGTATTAACTTAAATCTCATAGAGTAGTAGACATATTGCCTAGAAGATTGCATAAATATAATAGGGCAATAGGTTTAAATAGTGAGATGTAATAGGGTCAAATGGAATCCATGTAATGAGTATTGATGTAGGCTATGTTAAGAATATTATTGATAAGATTATGAGTGAGGTAGGAAAGGTAATAGTTGGTAAGCGGGATAAAGTTAAGCTCATTTTATGTGCATTACTTGCTAAGGGTCATGTACTTGTTGAAGGCGTTCCAGGTGTTGCTAAAACTTTAATTGTTAAAGCTATTGCCTCTACTCTTGGCTTAGAGTTTAAGAGAATTCAAATGACCCCTGATCTTCTACCTAGTGATATTATTGGTACTTATGTGTATAATCCTAAAACTGGTGATTTCTATTTTAGGAAGGGTCCTATTTTTGCTAATATTGTTATGGTTGATGAAATTAATAGGGCTAGTCCTAAAACTCAGAGTGCTCTTCTTGAAGCTATGCAAGAGAGATGTGTTACTGTTGAAGGTGTAACGTTTAAACTTCCTGAACCGTTCATGGTTATTGCTACTCAAAATCCTATTGAAGTAGAAGGAGTGTTTCCTTTACCTGAAGCTCAGATTGATAGGTTTATGGTTAAGGTCTTAATAGGTTATCCTACTAGAGATGAAGCTGTTGAAATTTTAAGGAAGCAAAAAGTTATTGATGAATGGCCTTTATCTCCTGTTGTATCGGCCTCTGAAGTATTAAAAATATGTGATATGATTTGGAAGGTTTATGTTGATGAGAATATTATGTATTATATAATCGATATTGTTGAATCAACTCGTAAGCATCCATATGTCAAATTAGGTGCTTCTCCTAGAGCTGCTGTTGCACTATACCTTATGTCTAAGGCCTATGCTCTAATTAGTGGTAGGGATTATGTTATACCAGATGATGTAAAATATGTCGCACAACCAGTATTAGCTCATAGATTAATATTGACTCGTGAAGCAGAATTAGAGGGCATTACTACAGATAAGATTATTGAGGAGGTTTTACGAAGTGTACCTGTACCTTAATATAAGATCAGCCGGGAGTTCGGATTTCATCGCAAATTGCTCATTAGCGGCAGAGCTTCTTCATCATTTAAGAATAGTATTAGTAGGAGGTTATATGGTTTGAAGATAAAAGCTAAGTACGCATTAGTTTACTCAGAAAGGGATTTAGCTGGTAAGGGTATAGCTAAGTATGTAAAATTTCTTGGAGAGTTTAAGGAAAGTGGATTAATAGATAATAGAAAGTATTTTAGAGGTCTTAATGATAAGGTTATACTAACGTCATTTGATGAAGATGTTATATATTTTGATTTTCTAGACAAGTACATAGATGCTGAAGTCTTTATAGTTTTATCTAGGCATTCAAGTGAAGCACGGGTTAAGACATTAAGTGTTCATCATCCTGGAAACCCTACTGAAGAAGCTCTATATGGTGGAAAACCGTTAACCTTAGCATATGCTGCTCCAATAACTTCATCATTATTATTTAGATCATTACATGATATTGCTTCTGAAGCAAATATAACTACAGAGTACGACGTTGTTCTTGAAGCTACACATCACGGTCCTACTGATGTCAGTAAACCTATAGTATTTATAGAAATAGGTAGTAGTGAAAGTGAATGGAAGGATGAAAGAGCACAAGAAGTAGTTGCTAAAGCAGTTCTAAGAACCTTGAAAATCTTAGAGAGTAAAAGTTTTGAAAATGTTAAAGTAGCTATAGGTTTTGGTGGTGGTCATTATCCTAGAAAGTTTACCTCAATAGTTCTTAGTGGTAAATACTTTATGGGTCACATACTAGCTAAATATGCTTTAACTAAAGTTAGAAAGGAAATTATACATCAGATGATTGATAAATCCATACCTAAACCCCGTTACGCGTTAATAGAAAAGAAAAGCATTAAATCAGCTATAAGAAAAGAGCTTGTAATGCAGCTTACAAATAGTGGTTTAGAAGTAATTTATGTATAAGTGATAGTATTTTGAAGGGTATAGCTTTTGGTTTTGAAAGCATTTAGAATATTTATATCAATTATTATTGCGCTATTACTAATACCTCTGTTACTAATCCATGGTGTAAGGTATCGTAAATTAAATGGTATTCAACTAATAGTACTACCATTAGTCTTTGATCCTTCAAGATCATATAGTTCAATTATTCTTCTCTTATCGATTTTAAAAACTATTTCTCTTCATAGGTTAGAGAGACTCATAATATTGGATGTTGGATGTGGAAGTGGTTTTCTTTCCATACCACTAGGTAAATTTGCAAAGTATGTAGTAGCTGTAGATATTGATGATAGGAGTATTATTAATACCTTAATTAATTGTAAAATTAATGGCTTAGACCTAAAAATGGATATTGTAAAAGCTGCTGGATGTAGTGCTTTTAGAGATCAATCATTTGATTTTATAGTGACTAATCCACCATATATACCTTGTCCATATATATCGTTACTTAAGTCAATATGTTGTGGTGTCAACTATAAGGTCTTGAGAAATATGGTTAATTTATGTATTCGTAAGTCTAAAAGTGGAATTTACTTCACCTTATCATCTATGACATTTAGAAATAAAGGTGACTTAACGAGATATAGAGTTCTATGTACTAGAACTCCTATAGATGAAATCTGTAGTTATTTATTGAAAGCCTAGAATCTTAGATAAGCTTATGAAATATTTTCTGGATACTTTATAGTCCTTGATCCTTACCCCTTCTAGTGATAAAAGTTTTTCCTTTACTTTCAATCCTCCCAATGAATACCCTCTAAGATATCCTCTTGTATCTACTACTCTATGGCATGGTATTATAATGGGTTTATCATTCTCTTTTAAGATTTTACCAATAATTCTTGGTGATTTATTAAGAATTAGTGCTATATCCTTATAAGTTGACACTTTCCCTATTGGTATTAAATTTAGAAGCGTATATGTTGCTTCCTTTAAATCCTCGTACTTAGCTTTACGTATAGTTATGTGATTTCCCTTTACCTCTAATACTAACATATAGGATCCACTTAATTATTGAATGCTTAGTAAATTACCTACTTTACTTCTTCTACTAATTTCCAGCGAGCTTCCATAGGATCATAATAAAGTAATGCTGCCTCCTTTAACTTAATGAATAGTTTATGTTCTTGTTTTGTTAGTTTTTTAGATATCTCTTCTTCATTTGTTGTAGATAATCGGGAGAGTTTACTTATAAAGGTACTCCAGAAGGTGGGATCTATTGCCACTCTTTCATGTGGTAACTTTAATACTTTAGCTCCCTCTCTTTCTAGGTACCTAAAGAATGCATCTCTATTCCTTAATCCTGTTAATTCACTTTCAAATACTACTCCCTGTTCTCTTAATCTTTCTAAACCTGTTTTTCGTCTAACTTCTCTTGCTTGAAGTGATGTAACTTGGTTTTCTAAGTTCTTTATTTTTAATTCAAGGCCTTCTACTCTTTCATAGATATCTGTTAGTCTTCTTGAGATATCATCTACTTTAGCTGTAAATGGATTTATCATATCCTGTACTCTTCTCTCTATCCTGTTCATGACTGAACGTAGCCATTTCTCTAGCATCTCTTTTAGCTCGCTTACACTCATACCTTCAATGGACCTTTCTTTAATCGCTGTTTCTATCATTTTCCATATTCTATCATATACTGCTGGAGGCAATTCTCCCCTTTCAAGCATTTCAAGTCTTTTCTCAAGATTCTTTAGCGGAGGTAAGGGGGATCTACCAAGCTCTCTTAAAATTAGTGATAATATATAGTCCTTGACTAGAACATATCCTTCATTCTTAGCTCTTTCTGCAATTTCTTTATACAATTCTTCAGGTATCTTAAGCAATATTACTTTGTGTGACAACCTCTATCTCCATATCTAAACCTATATGTCTTAATACTAATAAATGGTATAGATCTACATCAGTACTACATATGGCAATTTAATAGAGTATCATCTTGGAGAATACATGTACATATCTGGTGATGATCTAGAATGTCAATATAGGGAAGGTACTTGAAATAACGAGAGTTCCTCTTTATAAGAACATCTTGATCTGGGGGAGTGATTTGTCTAAACCATATTTGCCCTTCGTCATTAAGGAAGTCAATATATGTGATATATTAAAGCTAGAACGGTGTAGTCTTAATAGAGTAAATGTTATTTCATTAGAGGATAAAGTTAAATGCATAGTTGATGCTAAAGAATATGTCAATACTCCTTCAATAGTATTCGATAAGAATGGAAACATTATTTCATTACTAGGACTTTATGCAAAATATGATAAAAACTTCAATACACTTAAGGTTTACGATTTAGAATTTAATGAAGTCTACGTAGTTAAAGGAGTACTTGATGTTATTAAAGTACATGAAAATACGTTGTTGTTATTGAGTTGTGAAAAAGCTGAAGTACTAATATTAGATGTAAGTGTTGGTTCTATTACGTTTAATATAAATAGTAAATGGCGATTGATTAAGACTGCATGTAATGGTAAATATCTTAGCCTCTTATTTGAAGATAAATATCAAGATACTAGATATTGTTTTGTTATAGATATTAATAGAAAACAATTAATATGCACCATTAGATCAAGATTAATTGACGTATCCTGCAGTAATGATAGTATTTATATATGTTATACTAAGGGTAAACGTCTTATACTAATGGATATTGAACAAAAAATTGAGGTAAAGCTGAGCTTAAAGCCCGTTAAATTTATTGAATTGAAGAGTATACATGAGCATTTAGTATTAGAGATCATATATGGTGATAAAGAGCGAACAATTATATTTAAATGCAAAGGATTAAGTAAGGTTTTGGAAATTAATAGAAGAAGAATAGCTTTAATATATCAGAGCGGCGATGATCTATTTCTATGGGATTCCGTTACAGGTATTTTATTCCTATATTCGAAAGGTAATAAAATTCCTCTTATTCAATGTAATGAAGAACCTCTAATAATTGAAATTGAGGGAAAATTATACATGATATGTAATAATTATGTCTATGAAGTTTCTAAGTATGTATGGAAGCCCTTGATGGAGGTTAATAAGGCCTTAATACATAGGAATTACATAATAAACATTGATGGCCGCAGTATTGAGGTATATGATCGATATACATGCTCCTTAAAATTTGTACTCAGGGCTACTAAATCCTTTACAATAGCGGATAATATTCTTATAGCTTGTTATAACAATAGGATATTCTTCTTTGATCTAAATAGGAGAGTGGATTCTTCATCTATATTAATAGAGGATTTACATGAATCGCAGAAGCCTGTATTAGTACATATGTTTATTCGGGTACCTCAAGGATTAATTGTTGACTCAATATCAATACCCAATGCATATTATATAGTTAGTAAGTCAAATAATGGTTTTGAGGTTCTAGTTAGAGATATAAAGTCGTTTAATATTGAAAACTTAATTACTAGGAAGATCGAACAACTTGGTTTAAGATTATTAATAAGCATACCTTACAATGTTAATGAACAAATAGAATTTGAGATTAATGTACATCTAAAAAAGCCTATAGCTATTATAAATAGTACCCCTAGGTTGATATTTTGTCCTGGAAGTTCAATAGAAGTTGAGGGTAGGCATTTCACTAATGCCTTATTGACTGTAGAGTTATACGCGTTTAATCCTTTACCTAGACCTTTAAGCGTACTAATAGGTCTAGAGCATAAGTCTAATAAAATCTATGTTGAGGATATTACTGTAAAACCACATTTTTCGGGGGTTATTAAGGTAAATTCTCAGATAAGAGTATTAGACGTAATTAATTGTGGTAGCATTAAGGTTTTTATTAAATCCGTGGAACCCGTAAAAGCTGTTATTGATAAGAGATCTATTAATATCCTAAGATACGAGACACCTATAAGTAACGTAAAGCTTATCAAGGGGCCAATACTTGTTGATGCATATTCAGCTGTTTATAAAATTCAAGTAGGGTTATCAAGAATAGTTGACGAAGTTTTCATATATGCAGAGGGCTCTCTTCAAGGTAAATATAAGTTCTACTTAAAGGAAGGCGTGCATGAATTAATTGTGAGATTCACTCCTAAGCCCTATGAAGAAGAAGCTACGTTAAACGTTAAATGTATTGAGTATTTAAATGGTTTAAAAGTAACATGGTCTTCATCGATAAAGCTTGGAGGTAATAAAGGTGAAATTAAACTTAAAGTATTGAAAACTATGTTTAAAGACGACGATGTAAGCCAAGGATGTATAGCTATACCTATTTATTTAAATGATCCATTAAAAACAGGAGGTTTCATAACATTAACCGACATAGAGCTAAAGAGGATTATCATTTCAACTCGTATAGTAGATGGCGTCAACGTTATTAAGGTAAAGGTTATGCCTTTTAGGAGAGTAATACCTATAATGATTGATTACTTCAATGGCATAATATGTATAAGAAAAGTGATGCTGTTAAGAGTAGTTGATATTCCTCTTAGACGTTCTGAAGTACTAATTAATGAATATAGTGGTTCTTTAAGGCTTTTATTAAACTTAGAAAGTACTTCAGATAACGTTTACCTAATAACTTATGAAGTTAACTCCAATAAAGCAATGCTATGTCGTTTAAAGAAGGGACTTAACTTTATTGATATAGGAGGAGCTGATAACATCAATTATATCAAGTTAATAATCCATATTAGTTATGAGGGTCTAGTATGGGAGAAGTGTATAGAAGGATTTATCACCATTAATAAGCTAGTCTACTTAGCATATGTTAGGGCTATTAAATTGTCGAAGATCCTTGAAGACTATGTTGGTAGAGGATCTTCTACTTCCTTTAACTGATCTAGGACATAACTTCTTACCTTATGTATTGGTGGTAGATCTCTTATGAGCTTACCGTCTTCCATGTACTTTACCAGTAGTGGTATAGGTGTACTGCCATCAGGGCATTCGGGGGGTTCTTCATTCCATGGGACCATGTAATCGTTTAATCCTGGTCTACATCTATATACTTGCTTCATTCCTGCTAGTTTACCTCTTTTGCTAATGGGAATCCACTTACCATTTTCTTCCTTCTCTACAATATCCATACTTAGATCTATACTTGGAGGAAAGGCTATACTAGTTCCTACACCAAATCCATCAACTACGTCTCTTAACTCTACAACTTCTTTTTCACCTATACCTCCACTTACATATACCTTTACATGTTCGTAACCATGTAACTTTAATAGCCATTTAGCTTCTAAGACTATTTGCTTCATATTTCCTCTACGACTACCTGGGGTATCGAATCTCACTCCATGGAGTTTATCGCCAAGAGCTTGTGCTGCCATTAATGCTTCTCTAACTTCATCATAAAATGTGTCTGCTAATGCTATTCTTGGTACTGAAGGTTCTATAACTTCATCGAATGCCTTCCATGCCCTAGTGGGATCTCCAAATAGTATTATTAATGCATGGGGCATTGTCCCCATAGGTTTTAGTCCTAAATATTTTTCGCTTAGATATCCAGATACACCATCAACGCCACCTATATATGCTGCTCTATCAGCCATAGGTGCAAGAGCTGGATGTAGTGATCTAAGTCCGAAGAACAATACTTTACGATCCCTGGCTAGCTTTTTTATTCTTGCTGCTCTAGTTGATATGCTAGTATAATGTCTTAGTATTCCCAACAGAGCAGTTTCTAAAGTTGCTATATCTCCATACTTAGCTTCAACAACCATTACAGGCTCTAGGGGTTTAAATAATGTTCCTTCAGGCATAGCGTAGACAGTGACTTCCTTGCCTTCTAGTAATTTTAATGCTTCTTCTAAACCTGTAAAAACAGCCCATTCATATCCCTTAGGCAAACTGTATGTATGAATCTCCATTCTAACTCTTACATTACTCAAACCATATCTTTCTAAGATTTCTTTAGTTCTAACAAAGTATATGTCAGTTACTAATCCTCTTATTATTTCATCGGTTGTAGCTATGTACATTTTAGGATTTTCATTACGCGGCACGTTAATGCACCAAGCCCCTACTTCATACAAGCTGTTAGCACTCTAAGTCTTAAGCGTTGATGGTAATCATCTCATGTCATAAAATATAGACAGTAAGTTTTATAACATCTACTACAGAATGAAGTTTGGCGAAAAATACAAGCTTAGTTAAATGAATAGTTAGGGCGATAATATGGTTCGTGTTAGAGAAGTTCATGCAAAAAAGATAATTGGAAGAAAAGTAGTTAAGGATAAGGAATACAAATATGAATACTATGCCTTACCACTAAACCTATACTTGCCAAAGAGTATGGTTGAGAAATGGGGTACGACTTACATAGTTGAATTAAATGAAGAAACAGGGACTATTACCATAAAGCCTAAAACAGCTACTCACCAATAACGACAACTAATACTTTTCTATAATTTCTAGGGCCATCCATTTCAACGAAGAATATATTTTGCCAAGTCCCTCTCACAAGCCTACCATTTATTACAGGGAAAACCCTATCAGTACCTACTATAGAAGATGCTACATGTGCATGTGCATTGTCGTCTATTAGATTATGCTTCCATTCTATATCTGGTGGAAAAAGCTCTCTTAACTTTGATAGAATATCAGTTAATAGTCCACGTTCATGTTCATTTGCGATAATAGCTGCTGTTGCGTGAGGAGCATAAATAAGGCATAACCCATTTCTTATACCGCTTCGTTTAACTACTTCTTCAACCTTATACGTTAAGTCTATGAGTTGAAATCTCTCTCGAGTACTAAAGGTTATTTCCTCAACATGGAATTTCAAGTTTTACAGCCCTCCTGACGGAATTTATTTTCGGTAAAGGGGGAGGCATCTTCATAGCCTATAGGCTCATTTGGGGACAGCGCCTCCACATTAATGCATCTCTAGTACTAATTACTATGAATTTAGTTTAAAAACATTGATATTATATAACTAATGGGGCGAACATGTTAATAGCTATGTATGGAGAATACATTCTATTCAAGGTTTCATATGAGAGAATATTCATGGAAATAGATAATAACACTTTATATGGAAATTCTATGGAAAGAGGCAAATATATTACTACTACAGCTATTAGTAAAGAAGAAATTAAGGTCGAAGATTTAGTTAACAAAATTCGAGTATTATTAAATAAAGAGCGTGATTTCCTTCATATAGAGCCGCATGGTATACGCTTAGGGTTATCTCTAGTGAGGTCAACGAGTTATCCTCATTGCGTATTTGGAATAAGTAGTAACCAGCTAACATTATTTAAACTAGGTGAAAATTTACATGAAATGCACTTAGATAAGCAATGGTTTTTCCTATTAGGAGACAGGATGAAGATTTATGAAGGTAGGCTCTATGATGAGAAGCGCAGGCATATAAAGGTTGGTCATTGTATTAGGTTCATATGTAGAGGATGTGAGTCACATATGGATATTTATGCAGTAGTGGTTAACATGCAGTTATTTAAGGACTTTAATGAAATGTTAAAGAATCTTCCTCTAAGATATATACTACCTGGAATAAAGGATGTTCCTACAGGTTTGCAAATATACAGGTCATATTATGGAGATAAAGATAAAGAGTATGGAGCTATAGCATTAGCTCTACACATATTATAAAATTAATGTCTAATGAACTCTTATCCTTAAACCCATATTATCTACTCTACTTACTAATACCTCTACATTAAACTTAGCCTTTACAGGATCTTTAATCTCCCTATATTTAGTTAATGCTTGTTGATAGTTTTCAAATAATGTATAAAGTATAGGACCTGAACCTGTTTGACATAAAAGGTCTATTCCATGCTTTTTTTGAAGGTACTCGCTTAGTTCTTCACCTTGATCCCAAGAATACTTAGATCCATAGCTCTTAAGTCTTATGTATTGAAGGAGCTTTTCTATTCGTCTTAAACTTTTAATAAATAATTTAAATTCATTAGACAATACGCCATTTATTAACTTAATGCATTCCTTCATTAATGAAGCCGATAAATTTCCCTCTATACTAATTTCTTTCTTCGTGATTTTATGCTTTAAAGGTATGTAAAGTACTATACCGTAATCTGGTGTACATCGTAGTAGTGGTACTAAATCTATAACTTTATCTTCTTTTCTAACTTCACAGGCTAGTATAAGTCCTCCATGAAATAATGTGATTATATCAACGCCTCTATATAATGGTAACGTTATCGTATTCAAAACCTTATCTAAATCTACATGACCGCTTTCTTTAAGTATATGGTATATTGTCTCCATTACAGAAGAAAGTATGCGAGCACCAATACCTTTATCTATATAGTCTAAATTGCTAGGGACTATCACGGGTTTTGAATCGGTAATTATTATTCTTGGAACCTGTATACTGAAGGCTATTGAATACGCTAGTATCTTATTATCATGTAATTGCACATCTAAAGGAGTTATATGTATTCTACATGGCGCTGACATTACTATTTTCTCATTCATTAATTAATCACCTCATACAAGTCTTTGATGAACTCGTTAATTAACTCAATATATTCCTTGCATGCACTATCTAATACTCTTAATAGAATTTCTTTAGCTTCCTTTAATTTAATTAAAATAAGATGTTTATACTTAATGCCATGAACCTTTAATATTGATATCAATGGCTTAATATTCAATGAAAATAATATATGTTCAGTACCGGGTACTACTCTCTTAGATGGAACTTTCTTTAAATAATCAATAGCTTCATCTACATTGTTATGTATTAAACATTTAATGGCTTTTTCAATTAATTCTATATCTCTCCCTGTAAGTACTTTAGGAAAGTACTTTACATTAAATTTACCATAATCATGTCTATAATCTCCTTCAAATATAGGCTTAGGTGCTACCTTACTTAATCTATTAACTAATTTAAATAGATGCTCATATTCATTTAATTCTTCGGCTTTTTTAATGTACTGGTATAATCGATAAATGTTAAGCTTTAATTCTACAGGTACTTCAAATTTAGTTACTTCATCATATAATAGCTCTATGTATTTAGAATACCTAATTGATTTCCTTAAGTCCTTGTTTAATACATTTCTTAAAAGTTTTTGAAGTACTTGATATGAACTTATTATCGTATTCCATTTAATGTTATCATAATTATCTACATCACTATGATATATATCGTTAATGTAATTAAATGAGGTAAAGGTTATTGTTGGTATGCCTCTCAGGTAGCTAAAGTTAAATGAATCAAAATAGGGCATATCATGTGGTATGATTTTATCTACATATTGTTCAAAGATATTCCTAAAGGGTTCAATAATACCTATATTGGATGTATAAACTTCAAGTTTTTCTCCTCCAATAGCATCAAGATTTATTACGAGATCTATGTTATTTGTCATATCTCTCTTATCTAGGTACTTAATGTATTTTCTAGAACCATATATCCAATACCAACCAGCGTATCCAGGAGCACCTGATTCCTCAGCTGTAAATGATGTTATAACTAGAGTATTTAACGTTTGATGTAATGTTCTCTTTATATTCTTTGCAATTATTAACATTAGTAAAAGACCTATGATATTATCTGTAAGGCATGTAAACCAGTGATCATGATGAGCTGTTAAGAGGACGTACTTATCTTTACCATAAGTTACATATGCTTCTAAATTAAATCCCTCAGCACTTAAAGTAACATTGCTTTTCACATGTATATGACAGTAATTATTTCCCCTACTAATTAAATCCAATATTTTAAGTCCTTCCTCTCTCCTTAGATGAACAGCAGGGATGGGTGGTGGTGTTGAAGGTTCATATCTATATTCGTAATCTCCTTTAATTACTATCTTCCTTTTTCTTGAGGGATATTTATCAAAAACTATAAAAGCTAAAGCTCCATAATCGACAGCTTCTAAGTACTGTGATTCTATTTCATCAACATCATCAAATGATTCATAGAGTAATATCTTTCCTTCGACGTCTTTCTTAGATAATCCTCTTTCCTCTATGCTATTACCAACGAAGATTATTCTACTATCAACATCACCTGAAGGCGTATAAGGTAATGGTGTAGCTTCAAATACTTCTCCACCAATAGCTACTTCTCCATGAATACCTTGCCAACTCATTACGCTAATGCGTTGAACATTTACTTCCTCTGCAATATCATTCAAGAAATCTTTTAGTAAATCTATTAACTTTCTTTCATTACTACTACCTGTAACAACTTCACCTATATTGATAAAGGGTTGGCACATTTCTTTAATTAATGACTTAATTTTATTAGGGCTTTCTAGCATTAATAATCCCTTCTAAGCTTAATGTTAGATTCATGTACTATTAATATTTATTAATTACAATTATGTTTATTAATCCTAGATGATGAATGGTATTACCGTTGATTGATGATATACCCCCCAGGCTGACCCATATCATATTTCTATCAAGGTATTATTGATGAAAATAGTTTCGTTATACTCCCACTTATAAAGGATATACATAGCTATAGGGACAATGAAGACGAAAGACTACATGGTATTAACACTTAATCTCCACGTTTTCGGAAGAAGGCTTAGAGAACGTTATAGAAAGTGGATAAAAGTAAAGGATTTAGCTAACGATTTAGGTATTTCATCGAGATCTGCAGGTAAGCTCTTAGCTTCATTAGAAAAACTAGGCTATGTTTCGCGTAGAGCAAATAATGTATATGAAGTAATCTCATATAAGAAATGCTAGTTAGTAGATTGCAGATAGGTTTTTATAGCTGGTAGTAAATTAACATAGAAGACCAGTATCGCCATACTAAGGGTAGATATCATATGAGATTCTGTCCCAAATGCGGAAACCTCATGGTCCCTACACGTAAAGAGGAAAAAATTCTATTGAAATGTACTAACTGTGGATTTGAGGAAGAAAGTACAATTAGTGTTGTTAAGGAATATAGAGTTACAGCCAGCATACCAGCAGAATCTAGAATAATAACAACATCTATTGTAAGTGAAGCACCAGGGAAGAAGCTTAGGAGAAAGGAAGAGTATGAGCAGGAAAGAGAAGAATACTATGAAATAGCTCTAGAACTTCTACAGGAGGAACTTGAAGGTACTGAAAGAGAAGAAGAGTAATTTTCAAAGTTATTTTCTAGAACTAATAGCCCTAATTGCATTAAATATAGATAATAGAAAAGCCGATATGTTCAATGTAAAGAATATATAGTCAGGTATTAATAATGAATAAATAGCCAGTAATATACTTCCTATACCATATAGTATACTTAACCTTAAGGGTACAGGAGGAGCCCTTAAACTTACAAGCCATCCTAAGACTATAAAACATAATCCCGTTAAACCTATAATGTAATGCATTCATTACCCTCTTTATTCATTTATATAATTACTAATTAAGGTTTAACTGCTTATCAGCAAAAATTCATGGAACCTACATCACAAAGAACACCATAATACATGAAAACATAGGGTTAAACAATAACTGTGGATTCTCTCCATAGTATCTTAGCGGCTATGTTTCCACATATATAGGTTGATATACTTGGGTGATGTTGTGGATATTGGTGGCTGGAATATGGTTTTTTATAGGGTTAGGAAGATTCATGGTAAGTACTATTTAGTTAAGGAATGGTATGATCCTGAAACGAAGAAGCGTTGCTGTAAATCACTAGGACCTTGTGAAGCAATTGAGAGGCTATTAGAACATGTGGGTGGTTGGTGCGGGGGGTGGGATTTGAACCCACGCAGGCCTACGCCATCGGGTCCTGAG
>CAYXRT010000035.1:2386-15651 GCA_964467535.1 uncultured Desulfurococcales archaeon | reverse complement strand
TTTGCGTTTTTAATGTGGAGTTACTGTACATTTAAATGAAAAATTTAAATACTATGACCAGAGAATTCTCAAGTGGTGGGTACGTGTCAAAGGAGACTTCGACCTTGATCAATTGTAGAAGTTTATTACCCAAAATTGCCAGGAATACAAGTATCATAGAAGAGCTTGCCTCATTACTTTATATAGCTGTATATGATGAGAGTAAGCGCGAATGTAGGTATTTTTCTGTATTAGATAGATTGGTAACCGCAGTCAGTAAATATGGAGCTAAAATAGCATTATTTGAATTAAAAAGAGGCTCCTTGGCTGGTACAGGCATAAAGCCAACACTATCTAAGGAGGCTATTGAATCACTAAGTGTTATTGAATCATGTTTAGAGGATAAAGAGTATGAACTTCAGGCTTTAGAAATTCTTAAGAATATTGCTCTTAAAGCACTTAGTAAATGTTTTGGAAAAAGTTCTTAGAGGTGTATGGTTATGGTATTTGTGTCTTTAGGTATTAGGGCTCTTATAAATGTTGAAGCTTTAAACATGGTTGAAGCTGTAGGTAATGTAGTTAGACATAGGACAGTACCCTATATTTATAGGCGTGGTAGAAGCTATGTTATTCAATGGGCTCCAGCAATAAGTGGTGAATGTTTAGCTCATGCGTATCAAGTATATCTAGCTAAGGTAGCTGCTAAACGTGGCTTACCTGTATGTTATTGGTGTATGAAGGAGGAGTTTATAAAGCACTTTGATTTAAGGTTTTGGGTTCAAACAAAGAATTCTATCAGCTATACAAGTGATGAGGTTAAGCTTGCAGATAAGTATAAAGAATTAGGAGCAGCATCACTAGATCAGATGAAAGAGATCGAAAGAACTATAGTTAAGGTATGTATTGTAGAAGATATTGGTGGTTTCTTAGTAACGCAAGGTGCTGTTAAAAGAACTTCTAGGGTATGGTTTTCGTATATGATACCAACACTAGACTCTATTAGTCAAGGAGCTGTTGCAGTAGATAATCAGTTCTTAGTTAGACATGCACCAACTGCTGAAAGCCTTAGGAAAACGCCTGTACCACCAGCACAAGCACCCTATTATCCACAAATAGCATCAGCTATCTACGGATTTACCATAACTTTAGACGTCGACTCTATAAGTTCAAGTTCAATAGATGGAGAACCCTTAGTACCTAAGGATGAGTATAAGAAGAGAGTTCTAGCATCTCTTGAAGCAGTAAAGGAGATGCTTGATTCAAAAATCTTTGGAGCTAAGTTATCTAGATTTAATCCAATGATGGAATACGAGATTATTGTAGCTTTAGTTTCTAAGAGTATGAAACTTATGATATCTCCACCAACATTAGGACTTGAAGACTTCATTAACGATACCATAATACGTGCTGTTAAAGCGGCAACGGATACAGGAGATGAAATTAAGGTTATTATATGGCCTAGTAGTACCGATATTGAGAAGAGAGTAAATGAAGTTCTAGAAAAATTAAAGAAGCAGGTAAAGGATATAGAGAAGTTCTATGAAGTTCTACCCTCTAAGGTCTCAACAGTGAGGGATTTAATAAACAAGGTAATTGAAGTTGTAAAGAGTTGGAAAGGTTGGTAACTTAAGGATGGAGCATGACCTCCCTATATGCATCTACAGTGATAGCAAGAATACATTGGGGCTTTAGTATTAGAGCTTTCCCAGGATCAGGGCCACAGCATAGCTATGTAGTACCTCCACCAACAACAGTAATTGGGGCCCTAGCTTACTCCTCTGGTATGGGTAGTGAATATTATGTTAAGGATGAAGAGCTATATTCATCAGCAGCCCAGTTTGTTGAAGAGTATTGGCCTTTTTATGTAGTTACCTCCCTACTAGATACTGAAATACCCTTACCTAAGTCGCTTCAAATGATAAAGTATTTCTCAGCTCCATATAGAGCTTATGCTGATATAGGAGGTATATTCTCTAGAATGATTGTTTCTGAACTTAGAAGCCCAATATCCATAGGTTATGTTGTTGCTCCTTGCTGGGAAATAGCTGTTATATTTCTGTCTAAGAAGCCTCTACGCAGACAAGCTTTATGGTCTTTATCAAGGCTTGGATCTAAAGAGTCTTTAGTATCAGCATCTAATGTTCATACTCTTAGCATAGAGGTTAAGAAGGTTAAAGCCGGTGATGAAGTTGAGAATATTAATACGTATGTATTAGCAGATTTAATTGAAATGTATAAGAGTAGGGGTGCAGTGTATTCAGAGCCCTTACCATTCCCATTAACTAAGGATGAGTGGATTACGTATTATTCACTGCGTAGGAAGGGTACATCACCCATAAGGAATACTCTAATACCTCATCCAACAATAGATGCTGCTGTTTTAGCAAAGGATGCTTTATTAGCTGAAATTCCATACAATGGAGTTAAATTTAGGATTCTCATACCTATTCAAGTCCTAGGTGATAATTTATGAGAATTGCTCTCCCACCTTCAACATTAGGTCTTTTTAGGGATATATTCATAACCGTAACCCTCTTTGCATTAAGGAAGTGCATGTCTTATGTCAATAGTATAAGAGTCGATACAGATCCATCAAAAGGCCTTGACTATGTAGAGATCATATGTGATAATGATGATAATTTAGCTAAGTGCATAGCTCAATACTACAATATCAAGGGTGCTGGTAATGTGTTAATTAGTAGCGCATCGGAATTCGAGGAGATTATGTATAAGAACTGGGAGTTTTCCTTTAATGAAACTCAGCATAAGTGGAAAATATCGATGGGAGGAAAATCATTTCCTATAAGAAAGCATTCATTATATGATTATACTAAGTTTTTCTATGCACGGGATCCTATTTCTTTGATTGGTAGAGATGAGCGTGTAAGGAAGGGGAAGGTTAAGCCTGTTTCAGGGTTTCTTGATATAACCATTGATAATCCTTTAAGGAGTAGGGTTTTGTGGTATTTAGATAAATTAGCTTCGTCTAGAGTTGATATGCCTGGCATAAGAGTTCATAATTATATTACAGCTAGTGGAATACCATCGTCATTAGATGTTCTAGAAGGTTATGTATCGTTACTTACAAGCTTTATTAGAGAAAGAGAAACAAGGGCTGGTATTAGACTTGAAATTACTAGTATGTGTCGTAATGTCCTTTCCACGAGGATGATACAAGAGGATCCTGATATACTTTCTAAGTGGTTTGAACTTACAATCTTAAGGAAGTTGCTTACTGAAGACGTTACTGAAAGCATTCTTTACTTATCTCCCCCCATAAGAGTTTATGGTGTTGCAGCAGGTGAGGCTAAAAGAGTTCTAACGTTCTTTGAAGTTGATCTTTCGGCGATACCAAGGACGAGAATAGCTATTGATGAATCTGCTAAAAGAATAGGTGTTAGTACACCAACCTTAGTTTCAGTTCTAAGTAAGTCTATAGAAATCCTCGCTCAATTATCTTCATCAGGTGATGAAAAAGTTTCCCTATGTGCAGAGGCGTTAAAGCCCCATCTTAGAATAGTACTTAATAGTGCTTTTAATGGAAGTCTTAGACCTGATACGCTGTATGCATTAGTACGTTATGTAAGTGAAGCTTCTAGAACATTAGCACAATTCAAGAATTTAGTAGATGTATTATCTGGTTTGGCTTGAGAATTATGAAAACTAGACCTCTAGTTGATAAGATAATTGAACTTGTTAAAGAAAATGATCTTGTTATAGGTTTACTTCCAACAGGTTATGGTAAGTCATCGATACCTCTATACTACTGGGATAAGATTAGGGGCTTAGGTAGATTTATTCATATTCTACCTCTTAGAGCTATAGTCGAAGATCTTACCATGAAGCTTACGAGCACTTTAGGTATGGAAGTAGTCTCATATCAAGCTCATGTTAAGATAGAGAACACTATTAAGTCCCCCTTCCTTTCAACAAAATATGTAGTTACAACGCTTGATAGTTTTACCATGAATTTTTATGGTATACCTATAGCTGAAACGTTTAGAACACGTTGGCACTCTGATGTCGTTTATGCTTTATCACGTACAGCAAATATTATTGTTGATGAAGCCCATATCGTAATGGCACCCGATACCGCTGAAAAAGAGTCTGGTTTAGGTATTGTTAAGGTTATAGAAATCCTAAAGGACATAATTAATACTGAAATCAAGACTGGTAATAAAGTACTCATATTAACTGCTACGCTACCCCCAATATCACTGGATACAATATTACAAGGTATTAGGAGTGTTAAGGAAGGTGTTAAGTGTGCAGCAGTTGTTTATGGATATGAAGATCTAAGGGAGCACCAATATATTAAGGCTGTTGAGGGAATTCTACGGAAGTATGGATATGAAATCTATGGTTTTCTTGATGAGGAGTTTCACAATACATTTACTAAGCTCAACTATGAAATCACGTTAAGTAAGGATAATGTAGAGAATGTTGTCTTAAATCTAGTCAAGAGCGATTTCAAGAAAATAGTAGTATTTAGGAATACAGTTGCTAGTGCATGTAATGTTTTTGAAAAACTTAGGAAAGCAATTACTAATACACCTGTACTAATCCTCCATGGGAGGATGAGTTCAAATTCTAGATCATATATTGTTGAGAAATTAAGTAAATTGAATAGCTATATACTTGTAGCTACACAAGTAGTTGAGGCTGGAGTGGATATATCGTTTGATGCAGGTGTAACCCCTCTTGCAAGTCCTTTTTCAATTATACAACGTATTGGTAGAGTTTGTAGGTATGGAGAGAGGGAGGAGTGTAAGTTTACTATCTTGCTTAATGATGTTGATGGTATAGGTACTGTATATAGTGAAGACCTTGTTAAAGAGTTAATTAAATATCTTAGAGAATATGAGGATAAGTTAAGAGAAGGTTGGCGATGGAGAAGTCTTTCTAAGGATGGTATAGATTATGCACAAATCTTAGTACATTCTAGTCCTATAATTGAAGAGAATATAGATAAATCTTATAATCAAGTACGTAGAGAGTTGGATTTCGTAAGAGGATTTATTTATAGACTTAAGATGTTTCTTCCTAAACCATGGAAGGTCTATGAAGAAATGGATGAAGTTGTTAGGGGTAGTTTCATTAGATCTTCATTTCTTATACCTCTAGTACCCTTAAGCAATGTTAACAAACATGTCCAGATAGTTGAAAATATAGAGGCATTCGATACTATAGAGGTTAGCTTAGATTATCTGAAAAGAAGAAATGAAATGCTTTATCTAACTAATGGTAAGGTTTATGCGGTTTTCGGCATTAGAGTTTTCGGTAAAGACTTTATCAAGGACTTTATATATTTAACACCAATTTCCCTTGAAAGACTTCTATCAAAGCCTATGACAGCTTTATTTGGAGCATATGTTAATATTAAATACTTTAGGTACATGGATGAAATATATGAAGATATAAGTGTAGGTGAATATGAGTATACTAGAAAGAGATTTGAAAAAGTATTTCTTGGCATAGCTATTAGACCTTCATCTTTAGTTATAGCTGACGTTTTAGATAGGAGTGTGGTGTTCATCCCATGAATTCTATTGATGTATGCAAGCTTTATGCTAGAAAGAATAATGATTGTTATGAGTACTTGGTAGATCACCTGACAACAACTAGTATCTTAAGCTATACATTATATAAGGCTTTGAAGCGCTTATATAAGCCTAGATATGTAGTCTACTCATTAATAGCAGGACTACTACATGATATAGGTAAAGCATATTTAGGCTTTCAAAGAGATAAGGAGAAAAGAAGTTTATCATTTAAATACCATGAACTTTTATCATATGCCATAGTTTCATCTATTGAAAGTAGTCTTAGAAAGAGCATTAAGGAATTATTTAATATAAATGCATCACTTTCTATGGTTGAATACGAATCTTTTATTCTTAGACCCATAGTCTTCCATCATCAAGGTCTAAGAGGAATTACCATCATCGGTGAACGTGAAGCACAAAGGTTTATAGATAAAATTAACCGTAGTAAGGAGAACATTAATGTTATTGAGAAGGTTATTCAAGAGTCAGCTTATAGAACAATTAATATTCTAAGTACATTGGGCTATACAGAAAAGGAGGTATTTCATATCCTTAAGAGCCTTACAAATATCCAGATGGAGAGAATAGATATTATACGCCCTGGTGGTGGTATAGTTAAAGATGAAGAGGTTGTTGAAGAATCTAGGACTATAACTGGTCTTCTTATGTTAGCAGACAATTTAGCAACAGCTATAAATATGCCTCTACCTTGCGTAGAGCAGAGACTTATTACACTAGAAGCAGCATATGTAGTTCGCACAATCCTGTATGATAAGAGTGCTAACTTACCTAAAGAATGGTGCAATAAAGTGGAGGCCGTTATAGAACAATGGTTGCAAGGAAAGGAGACCGCGGTACCCACCTCAGCCCCTTCATCGTAACCTCTAGGGCTACATCGCATCGGGCTCCGCGGTCTCCTTCATACTATACTCTCCCTATACAAGCTTATATGTATTTACACTTAATATTTAAACTCCCTAACTTTAGATAAAGTTTATACCATTTTTCTTCGAATCCTTTTAGCTTATATTTACGCTTTTTTCTTTGACGGCCTAATTCACCTCTACCAACAACTTCCACTAATCCTAGTCTCTTCTTCCACTTCCTAACTCTATCAGCCCTTTTTAGCTTAGGATCTATGTTATAATCTTTTTGAAGAATGGCATGGATTGAATCGTAAATATATTTAGCTTTATAATCATTGAGTTCAACAATAACGTCCAATGGCTGGCTTATATCATGGTGCTCTACTATCTCTTCTACAAAATTCCTAAGCTCAGGGAGGACCTTATCTATACTTTCCTTTATTAAATGTTCTCGTATCGCTATACAATTAAGTACGAGGTCATTCTTGTATTGATGTAGAATGTTGGTACAGTCTTCATATAGTTTTCTTCTACCTCGTGGACCTATCTCCCTTAAATGTTGTCCACATTCACTTAAAATTTGTGAAACTATTGGAATAACCCCTGTGATGAATAGTACTACAATTTTATCCTCAACACTATCAATGAGTATATATGAACTACGGATAGGTTGCATCAGCTTAAAACATGTAAGAATTCTAATAAATATCTTTTATATGCTAATCAATGCAAGTAGCTAGTTCATAGACGACGACTGTACGAGCAAGTTTTATAACATCCATTAATGCTAAAGGAACCTCATTTTAGGAGAATATAAACTTGTTAAACAGTATAGATGAGTTAAGTTGATGAAAGAGCTATAAAAGATGGAAGAAGACCTCAATAGAGAGACAAAATGATTATAGTATTGTCGATATTTGTTAAAAATAGGTCAAAGGACAAAAATATGTTAGTATGCTAAATTATGCTGCAGTTGCCATTACTAGGTTTTTAATTGCTTGGCTCAGTAGGTATATTCCTTCACAGAAGTAGTAGAATGCTTTAGCATATTCCTGTAGTACTAGTGCTTTTTCATGATATGCTTTTATAACACCATAGGTTATATTTAATGCCTTATATGCTAATATTTCAGCTGTTGTTAAATTCCCTGCTTTAGCTTCATCAAAAGCTTTATCGGCAATTACACCAGCAACTGCTTGAACCTTAATTAACGTTTCTCTAGCCTTAATCATAGCCTCTAAGTCTTCCTTAAGATTATTTAGTGTATTATTAATAGCTTCAGCATATCTACTAACCAACTTAATCAATGTTTCATTTAAGGGTCTAGTTTTATTTATGTCTTTAACCGTAATCCTTAATTCATGAATCGCATTAGATAACTTACTTAGCGATGCATTAACATCTTTTATAGCCGATAATATTTCTAAATGTCCTTGACAAAGACTTTCATTAACAGAAAAAAGCTTATCTAATACCTCATCAATTTTCTTGAGAATCTTATCAAGCTTTTCACTAATATCATCTATGCTAAAAATACTTGCCTTCTGACTAGAAGGATTATCTATAATTACCCTTGGCACTATTAATAGTAATGTTAAGGCTATTAATGAAAGAGCTGCGATGAACATAGACCTACCATTAATCAATTTAACTCCCCAAGTATATGTCTTAAAGCACTAGATTTATCTCTTCATTACACCATTGTTAAAGGAAATTAGTTATAGTTGATATATTCTTAAGAATCACCAAAGATGCTAGGCTAGTAAGAGAATTTGAAGCAAGTTTAAGACGAGTTATGTTTAATTTAACGATAACGACTTAGCAAGATTAATTCCTCAAGAAGCTTGAAGTATGTTTAAGAACCAAGTATTGGAGAGTAATATCCATCAGGTACTAGTATATTAAGTCACCACGGGATTTAATGAGACAAGCTCCTTATGAATTCTTCTTAAAGTTATTATCTGTATTCATAGTGGTCTACACTCTAAGAACCATAAGTTAAATCCATGTATATTTATCATATTGTGGGATCTATCTTTTATCGGTTATCGTCCAAAGAGTATGTCTAGTATTTGAATTGCTGTTTTCTCATCTCCTAGTACTTGCTTACTATAGAATTCTGTATAACCACATCTTCTACATGTTACTGCTAGATATTCATAGCTTTGCCAGTTTAACAGTCTTGTAAGACCCGAACCTGTAAAGGCGTGCTCATTAATGATTATTTCCATTGAACTACATTTAGGGCATTTCCATCTACCGCTAAAGACCTTATACCAATCAACCATATCCAGACACCATGAATTATTAAATACCTTATCAGATAAATATTTTAAAATATTAATTATAATGTAGTACCTCTAGCTGGCGACTATAATGTAGTTGATTCTCTGGATTGGTTGAGAACTATTATAGAGCTATCTAGGATATTTATTGATTACCATAACCTTTTCTAGCACTTGGTCTTAGCTTACCTTCTGGATCATTCATATGTTTCCAAAGCCCCCTCTTAGCATGTACTATGATAATTCCTAGCTCCTCTATTAGCATATCTGAAATTGTTGGTTCATTTAGCCCGGGTTTAATAAGTACATATGATTCTGCCTTATCTAATACATTGCCTTCCTCATCTAACAATTCGACAATGACTTTTTGAGGAGCAATATATCCTATACTTTCAGATGTAAATTCTTCAACGAGTATAGGCTCACCTTCTTCTAAAGGCCATAATTTAAGTTTTGAAGCTAGTTCAGGAGGTAGGGCTATTATTGGTACATCGGTTTAGCACCACATTAACTAATACTATGGTCTCAATACTTAATCCTCTAACACTCCATAACCTAACCTTAACCCTAACAACCACTTTTCTTCACTTCAGTAAGTTTCTTGGTTTTTGCAAGCGATATTTTAAATCTCTTAAACCTTAACATAGGCTTCTTCTTAAGCTTAAGTTTGCCTTCAATTAATTTCCTATATTCCTCTTCAGTTAAGTGAATAATCTTCTTAGACATCTAAGTATACCCTTACATAAATTTACCAGTACTTAACCTAAATAGTATTCCTGTATTTCGAGGAACATGTAATGTTAGGTAGAGAGGATAAGTGGTTATCAGTAACTATTTAGTTGCTATTTAAAGATATTAATTTGGTTAGGATACGTGAAGTGGGTTAGTATTGTTAGTGATAATCCTATTGTAACGTTTAATGTATTTATACATGATATATTTACTGGCCTTAAGGTTAATGAAGCACTATTAATTTATGATGATGTAACTGAAAGACATATTAATAGACTTATACCTGCTCTTAGGAAAACACATAAGTTATGGACTAATAGGCCCCTTAACGTTAATGCGATTAAGGTTTCCGTTCATCCATTTGAATTTGAGAAAGCTATATCTAAGGTTATTGAGGAGGGAGATTGCATTAATATTACTCCAGGACGTAAGGTTCAAGCACTAGCATTATATAGAGTAGGCTTAGATAAGGGATGTGATGTTAGATATCATTTTATTAAATTTGAGAAGAGGTTTGGATATAAGCCATTCCCCTTAACTCCACTAAATGCTATACAACCATTATCATTAACTAAGCGTAAAGTTATTGAGTGGAATCCTATACGTTTAAGCAGCTATGATACGCCAGTTGAAGTAGGTATTAATACATTTGCCGGATTAATACATTTACTCCAACTATATAGCGGTAATAACCTTGAAGTCTCATGTAATGGAATAAAACTACGTATTACTATAAACGATCTAGACTTTAATGTTAAGATCGTTGAAGGTTATTCTAGGGAGTTGAAGATAGATGATATAGTTCAAGCACTATATGTAAGTCATGTAGTTGAACCTAGTAATTTTAATGAATTACTAACAACAATTATGGATGCTATAAGACATAAATATACCATACTATTTGATACAAATACATATATTAATAGACTTTATAGCCTTATAATTGAAAACATTAACTCTACGCATAGAAAAAATTTTATGGATAGTGTTGATGTATTGAATACTGTTTATAATGAATTAAGTAGCCTAGATAGGTATAAGGTAGGTTATGGATTAAGTATTGAGGGTAGGAAGAAGCTTATCGGATTATATGAGCTCATAAATTCAAACGTAATCGTGAAAACCCATAAAGGTTTTGAAAGAGCTAGAGGTGATGCTATGATTGTTGAGGAAATAGTGAAAGTTTATGGAAATAAGCCTAAGGTATTATTGATAACATATGATAAGGGTTTAGCTCTTAGAGCTAAGCCTAAATTTGATGTATTTCTCGTATCATATAATGATGTTAGAGAAGTTAAAGCACCTATAGAGAAATTGCATAGTTTACTATACTATCTTAGCATTATCGCCAATAATGTTAAGATTTATTGGAATAGATTTAGTTTTAATGTTGAAGGATTTTGGCGTGGAAAGAACATTACTAAAATGTCTATAAGAATAACGAGCAATGTTAATATACAATGGCTTGCAAAGACAATTACAGAAACATTAAGTTTAGCTAATAACTTAATTAGGTAAATTAAAGTAAATTGCTTTTCCAAAGTAAGTACTTTAACTATCCCATATATTACTAGTTTTAGTGATAGGAATTGGGTAAGGCAGTTGTATTAACATTAGGTTTTGAAGAAAAGTTTGCTGTAAGAACACTTGTTAGGAGAGGTCTTGAGCCAGGAGATAAAGTTGTATTAATAACAGGACCTATTATTGATAAGACGTTAAAGGCTATTAACTATCTTAAAAACTTCCTAGAATACTTTGAAGATGTTGAACTTGAAGTTTTTGAGGTTAAGGAAGTACATGATTTTATAAGTGCATGTAAGAAAATTATGGATAAGCTTATGGAGCTTACATTAATCTATGATGAAATATATATGAATTTATCTGGTGGTATGAGAGCACTTATTATTGAAGCTTATACAGCATACCTATTACTACCAAGGGATCTTTCTAATAAAATTGAATTGGAACTTGATACAGAAGATGGTAAAGCAATAGTAAAAATACCAGAAGAGCTAAGTAAAATAATTGAACCTATAGACTTAGGAGCAAAAATCGATATAGTAAAAATCCTACAAGAACATGGCGAAATAGATTTAAATACATTAAGTAAACTTACAGGTAAAGACCAAACAACACTACGTAGACAATTAGATTACCTTAAAAAACTAAACCTAATAGAACTAAAACATAGACCACTAACAATAAAACCAAAAAACACAATAAAACTAATACCAATAAAACAATAGAAACAAACTTATAAATAAATACATTAAGTTGTTGTCTTCTTTAATTAATAATAGTATTACTTGAAGCGTCACCTTAACTTATGGTGATAATATATAAACCATTTAAAAACCTAACTCCCCATAACCTAAAACACCATTCCCACCAAATAGAATATAGTGAGATAAATCAAACATCACCATAACCCAAGGTGACAGCATTCCCCAGGATAAAAGTAAGCCCACGATCATAACCAAAGAGTATTACTAAGCTCAAATAAACAGAAAAATTTAAATATTTGATCTCATGTATTCTCTCATGAGATAGAGTTGAAGAATATAAGGCCATCAACCATAAAACTCAAGACTCGGAATCTAATAAATAGAATTGAAAGCTTGATCTTAGCAAACTTAGGCATTGATTCAACAAGCTTCTTAGGAATCTAATAAATAGAATTGAAAGTGGGTAGTGCTATTTTCATAACGAATTCTTCAAGGTTGAATCTAATAAATAGAATTGAAAGTTGCTGTTAAGTCAATTCTTGGAGTATAACTTCTATAGTCTTTTGAATCTAATAAATAGAATTGAAAGAAGTGAACACAAGCTCTCAGAATACACTAATACCATTATGAATCTAATAAATAGAATTGAAAGGTAGAGAGTACGTAAAGCAATTTCCATTAAGGATTCAGGAAACCTGAATCTAATAAATAGAATTGAAAGCGCTTAACACGATCTTAGGCATAATATCACCTAAATTAAACGGAATCTAATAAATAGAATTGAAAGTATACACTTTTTACTTCTGATAACAAATCGTATTTTAAGTATATAAAGAATCTAATAAATAGAATTGAAAGTTAAGCTTCCCGGTATAGGAATAGTTGACCGTGCATACTGGGGAATCTAATAAATAGAATTGAAAGTATGCTTTAGGTAGGGAAAAGAGCTTTAAAAAGAATATTTTGAATCTAATAAATAGAATTGAAAGTGACACCCGGCACCCAACCAATAATGATTTTTGGTGGGGGGTCTGAATCTAATAAATAGAATTGAAAGTTGTATTTCTCGCAATGTGTATTGAGCGACCGAAATTGTAAAGAATCTAATAAATAGAATTGAAAGCTCTAATAAATAATGGAGTTCAGAGTCCTCAACCACCTCCGAATCTAATAAATAGAATTGAAAGCATACATCTGGAGCGAGGAAATATGGACATACATTGAAATACCGAATCTAATAAATAGAATTGAAAGATCGGGAGGTTGATTAGGGTGTTGTTCTCGTATATTTGTGAATCTAATAAATAGAATTGAAAGGGGAGGCTTTCGAGAGGTACCTAGCTGATGCTAGGATGTACCATGAATCTAATAAATAGAATTGAAAGTCATCGCTCTAAGCTGACAAATACTTGCCTACATTACAATGGAATCTAATAAATAGAATTGAAAGCAGTCAATAGCATCAGCCCCTCCACGGTCATGCCTAGAACCATGAATCTAATAAATAGAATTGAAAGAAACCTGTAGGTGAATCCTTAGCAGTCTATGAAGAAAGGAATCTAATAAATAGAATTGAAAGCATATCTTCAATCCCTGAGAAAAAGTTAATGTAAATGGTTTAAAGAATCTAAT
>CAYXRT010000035.1:0-2376 GCA_964467535.1 uncultured Desulfurococcales archaeon | reverse complement strand
CCTCGCCTTAAATGAGAATCTAATAAATAGAATTGAAAGTTATATGCTTGCTCAGTAGCCGGGAGCAATCCAAGGTCTCTTAGGAATCTAATAAATAGAATTGAAAGTCCTTGACTTCACCAGCTTAATTACTTCATCATCACTTAGAATCTAATAAATAGAATTGAAAGATAATACGATTAACAAGCTACGTAAATGCAGTTATAAGACAGGAATCTAATAAATAGAATTGAAAGTAGTGCTATACCGCTAAACGCTACCTCTCTTCCATCATATAGCTCTAGGAATCTAATAAATAGAATTGAAAGACAACAATTACCATAACTGAACCAAGCGTGCCGGTAACGGTGAATCTAATAAATAGAATTGAAAGGGTATATCCTTTTGTAATTCTTCTTTAACCATGTTTAATGCATGAATCTAATAAATAGAATTGAAAGTTCCCTCAATTGATGGTGAATACCATGATGTTTCTGGATAAAGAATCTAATAAATAGAATTGAAAGTATCATATCGCTCCCTTATTATCCTATATAGCTCATCCTTTGAAGAATCTAATAAATAGAATTGAAAGTCAGAACATTACCTTTTACTAAGATTTAAGTATCCGAGAAAGTATGAATCTAATAAATAGAATTGAAAGACCCCCCAGAAGCGGCAAGAAAACTTGCAAAGAAAATACAGCAAAGAATCTAATAAATAGAATTGAAAGCTTTCTTCCCCCTTACAGCTTTTTTAACCCTTGCTACAAATGAATCTAATAAATAGAATTGAAAGTCAGTTAATTTTCGCTCCAGTTTTCTAGCTTTTATTTCATCTATGAATGAATCTAATAAATAGAATTGAAAGACGAAATGAATCATAAGGCCAAAAGATCCTATCAGGTAACCGAATCTAATAAATAGAATTGAAAGCCCAGATCCCGTAGGTGAATCAGGCTTTAGTATTCCATCGAATCTAATAAATAGAATTGAAAGACTATAATCTATTTTATCACCGTAGGTTTCAATGGTGCAGCCTAGAATCTAATAAATAGAATTGAAAGTTCTCAACATATAGGTCAGCTAACACTATACCCGAAACATTACTGGAATCTAATAAATAGAATTGAAAGTATACCATGATAGGTCTGTTACCGTGTTATTACACAATATCTTAAGAATCTAATAAATAGAATTGAAAGCCATCCCAGAACGGGCAACCCTCACACCCAATCTTAATCTTAGGCAGAATCTAATAAATAGAATTGAAAGTTAGATGAGGGCGTGGCAAGGATCGGTGACTACGGGCTTGTTAGAATCTAATAAATAGAATTGAAAGTACTTTCATTGATATAACGTACATTCCAGACCCCATATACAAGGGAATCTAATAAATAGAATTGAAAGTAAACCCGGTGCAGTAACCGCTAAGGGCTTAGCATACAATATTAAGAATCTAATAAATAGAATTGAAAGTTAACGACGCTTGGCGCGTGGCTAATGAGTTGGTACTTAAAGCGGTATGGTGAATCTAATAAATAGAATTGAAAGTGTTGATTTATTTACCGATAATGTATCTGTTGATCATATATGAATCTAATAAATAGAATTGAAAGATTGTGGTATTTGTTTATGCTCTTTTTTGAGAATGGTTGTATGAATCTAATAAATAGAATTGAAAGATAGTTAATAGAACCCTTATTGAAAACATAATGAAGTTAGCATGAAGAATCTAATAAATAGAATTGAAAGACGTTAACTGTTCCATCTGGATTATATACAGTATAGTAAATTGTGAATCTAATAAATAGAATTGAAAGTTAACAATTGAGACAGAAGAGAATGTGCACTACCCTAGCTCAGCGTGAATCTAATAAATAGAATTGAAAGAGTCAGCTCTGTTATCGTGAATTTTTCGTCAGTTTGAAGTGCTAGGAATCTAATAAATAGAATTGAAAGAACACTATGTTTTCAGCATAGAACACTATGTACCATCTAAGAATCTAATAAATAGAATTGAAAGTTATACCATATATTCTCCTATCCATAGGTTTCACCCTAATCTATGAATCTAATAAATAGAATTGAAAGAATGGAAGAAATGCCGAATCTGTGGACATATTGATATTGAAAGAATCTAATAAATAGAATTGAAAGTGAACCAAAAGACATTGTTATTGAATATAGGGAAGTTAGGGTAAGAATCTAATAAATAGAATTGAAAGCAACTTCAGGTAATTCGTTTTGTGGATATGCATGTACGTGGAGAATCTAATAAATAGAATTGAAAGGAAGCAATATACCTAATCGGTGTAGTAGCAGACGTACTCAAGGTCTTACGAATCTAATAAATAGAATTGAAAGTAATACTAGTCGAAATATAGTTAGCAGGATA
>CAYXRT010000034.1:0-15825 GCA_964467535.1 uncultured Desulfurococcales archaeon | reverse complement strand
TTCACATAGCCAGGATATGAAGCTAGATCTAGCTTCATATCCTGGCTATGTGAAGTTTATGTATCATGACCTTAAATACAACTACATACTCTGGATACTTACTTATTTAGATTTTAAGACTATTAAGGGCGAGATTAAGGCTCCTCAACCACCAGTAAATCTTACAATAGACAGAAAATACAACTTCATAATAAACATATACTATTCGGTGAGTAATAGGAGTTTATGTGAGGGTGTAAAACCTTTTCTAAGTAATGTATTGTGGAGTGTTTATGAAGTATATAATAGGCTTCCCCCAGATCTTAGAGTACATGTAAATGAAAGCCTTAAAGTAGTGCTACATTTAAGTAATAACACTAAAATTCCAATACATACTAAGATAAATAATTTACCTAGGGGTTCATTTAGGGAATTCATTAGCACCGTATACGATCTTATTAATGAATATGGTGATTCGCTGATAAGGGTTGATGTTACATTATACGAGAATCCTGGTTCAAGTATGTACCATCTATATTTACTTCATGCAAGACCTGATTTCCTTCCAGTTCTATACTATGATTTCATGAACTACGTTTTATCTAAAATTGCTGATGAATATCCTAATGTTACTATTGAGCATTTATGGCGATGTACTCCATGGAATATAAGATTACCAGAAGACTATAAAACAATTGATGAGGGTGCTGTAATTTGGGGTGCTTATTTATATGATCCTTATAAAAACAAGGTAATTATACCAAGAAGTTAGCCTATACATTACAAATATTAATGAGCATGTAGACTATGCATTTAACATACTCCCATCTAGTTTCTAAACGTGTAAGGGTGCTGAAACAGGCATGTAGGCTATCAAAGTATGAAAGCTCATACTTTCTCCTTAGAGTCCACGCTATCTGTAGATGCCTTGGTAGCAGCTTAGCTATGCTTACATCATAAAATGATAGAGTTGCTTCTAGTGCCTGATAGAAGTCGGGTATCTTGACTATTATTCTCTTAGATGCTATTAGTAGGTCTAATTCTATTAGTGTGTAGGGTGACAGTTTTATTGGTCTAATTCTTCTAAGTATTTCCTTGGCTTCTTCATGGTGTTTATCTGTTATTGATGCTAGAGCTAAGATTATATGTTTCTATTAAGACCATCTCTCTCCTAGCCTTCTATGTGCTTCGTTTTCAGCTATTCTTCTGAATTCTCTAATCTCTTTCTCGATATCGGTTGAGCCTTTAATGATGGTTTTTGTTAGAGCTTCTATGGGGTCCTCTATAGGCTTTATTATCAATTCATTGTTCTTAACTATGACTTTGACCGCGTTTTTTATCTTTAAAGCCTTTCTAATATTGGCTGGGATCAGTATCCTGCCCTTGTCATTGAGTTTTAGGATAAGCTCCACAAATCCCACCATCACATATGTAGTGGGAAATACCACTTATAAAGATATGATTTTACTTAATACCTCTGATACAGAATTGCTAACAAAACAGCGGCCCTAAATACTTATTATACTTCTTAAGTACATATAAGTGATTAGATATGACTATATGGCCATTATCTCTTCCATGGTCTCTGACCGTATATGCTATTATGATGGTACTAAGGGGTGAGAGAGTTCGCCTCTTTATATGTTTGTATATGTTTGGTCATTGGCTCATTTCCCTAGACAATTGGGCTTCATTCCCCATTGAGGAGGCGTTTACCGCTAGCCTATGGCGATGGTATACCATCAAACACATATAATACAAACATATAAAACCCGCTACGGCGAGAGAAGTTAGAGAATTAAATCTTCACAGAATGTTTGTGTTGAAAGGGTTGATACTTGAACATCATTATGTTAGCCCTATTTGTCACTGATTAAAACATGCCAAAAGCAAAGCCAACGAAGTTTCATAGCTGGGACAAGCAAAGCTTAAAATAGCGTTATTAGAGCATATACTTGAGTGATGAATTAATGGTTTATATTAAGCGTTTTAGGAAAATGACTTTAAAGGTTCATGAAAAACCTAGAATCATATGGAAAAGAGTGAGGTTAAAGTTATATGGCCTTGAGAATACCTATAAAGATTAAACATAAGGATATAGAAATTGAGGTTAAAGCCTTATTAAATACAGGATTCGAAACTGATGTACCCATAGTAGCTTTACCTCTAACTATAGCCTCACAGCTCGGTTTAACACCTGGCGAAAAAAGGTTATACATAGGACCTGGAAGAATTGTAGGTGAAGTATACTTAGCGGGAAAAGTAATGGTCTTCGTTAAAACAGGAAATATCATAAGATCGATAGAGGCTTATGCCATAATAGAGCCTAGGGAAGACGAGGTAATACTTTCAGATAAAGCTATTGCCGAACTAGGCATAATAATAGATTTAAAACATAATAAGTGGTGGATAACTTAAAAGTAATAGTTAATGAATGGAAAACAACTTCGATGGATAGCACTTAAGTTAGAATAATCTTATTGTCTTCGAACCATCACCTTATTAAGACCTTGAACATCTCTTCCGTATTCTTTTATGATTTATATACCTCAATTATTGATCTTCTATACTTTAATAGTTCCTCCTTATCAGCTTTCCATCCTATACCCTCTACCTGAACACCAATACAGTCAGGAGCTTTAGCCATAGGAACTTTCTTGAATTTATGTTCTAGTTTTACAGCTCTTAAGAGCTTTCCATTAAGTAACTTTAATACGCTATTTTCGAATATTACTCCCTCAGTTAAGCATAAACCAAGTACTATTACCTTTGGTCTACCAGTAAAGGGAGATCTAAAGAATCCAAATACATCAATGAGAATTGCTTTACCTATAGGTGTACCAGAAGGTGTTGTAACCTCCTTTACTTCTTCCTTTTTCTCTTTCCTACGAAAGAATATCAATTGAACTACCACCTGATAATTTGTATAACCCTATCATTAATTAACTATGTTAGTCTAAACTCCATTAGAACACTGATTATAAATAAATAATAAGGATAGGGTTTATCGAGTTCTCGTATACAGTCTTCTATTATTGAATACTCTTTAACACAATTTTATGCTTTAAGAAATCTATGTATGCTATAGTTGCTTTAGTTAATTCATACCTCTTTCCAATTATGTTAACTAATACAATTTTATCGCCCTGAATAGATAGGTGAACTATGTCTTTAGCATATAATTCTTCATTTCCATTCTTAATAATATATACATTTGACTCGCACATAATCTACTACCTCTCTTTAATATACGAACTGGTCTTTTGTATAAGTTACGCTTATTCATTAATACTTAAGAGGTAATGGAGAAGTATGTTAAATTTTGTCTTTATGAACTAAAATATCACTTTACTTATATCTATTTTTTCTCCAATCATTTTAATAGCTACATCAAATTCTATTTCCGCAATAGTCTTTAGATTTCTCGAAACAATGTAAAATCTATCTAATATACCCCTCATAATAGTATATGTCTTATTATGTTTGAGTTTTCTTGAAATCATAGCATCATATCTTCCTATGTGCTTATTTAGCTCATTGGTATGTGATATTAATTCATTAATTAACATTGGATCAAGAGTATCAAAGGCTATTATTATTCTCTCTATTATTAATGAGATGGTATCTGTAAGCTCCCTTAACATGTCATTTATCTCTGCAAACTCTTTTTCTAAATCTACGTAAAACTCTATTAGTATCTTAGCGGCTTGATTTACAGCATCACCAGAGTCTTCAAGTGATTTAGCTATAATTCTATACTCTGTAGCTAATGGTATACCTAGGGGTGACTTCCTAGGTATATGTGTTGAGAGTAGTAATTGTCTTACAGTTAAAGCATAAAGCCTATCTATTTCATTTTCAAGCTCTTTAACCTCGTGTAGTAAGTAATATTGACCATCTACGATAGCTGTTGTAAAGTGCTCTATCATGAATTTAAGTAAATTACACATCCTTTTAAGAAGCTCAACAACAGGATATCTTGTAGGATCAACAAATACTTGCATTGTAATTCTGTTTGGAGAATATTCAACTATCTCTAGTCCAATAAGATTTCTTATTAATTGTCTAATACTCTTTAATTGGTATTCACTTAAATAACCATCTTTAGATTCAATAACTATTCTATCATATCCTAAGATATATGTAGCATATAGACATCTTGTTAAGGTCTCCTCTGATGATGTTCGGCTGATTAGTATTCTGACGCTCTTTTCAGGGAGCTTACTAAGCATTGAAAGAGGAGTTATCCTTAACGATACATTATTAATTACTTCAATAAGAACTTCGTCACCTGGCTTTAAGTTAACTTGTTTAACCCATTTAGCAGGTAACGATACCATAAGTGTTGATTTACCAAATTTCTGGACTCTACGGGTAATAGCATCCATTATTTTATCCCCTCTCTAAAACCTAAAAATAAAGAATTTAAGTATATAAAAGCTAGATTAAGAGTTAAGTAATCCATTTATTGTCTCAAGATTCAGTTATTATAGTAAAAATGATACATGCTTGTTCACTGGGAGATAACTTAATCTTCCTTCCATTAGGAAGACTTCTTAAGTATTGCAGGTTAATATCAGTTTTAGTTGAAGGAGAAATGTTAAATGAAGCTACTAGAAGTATAAAATTATTCTAGCTTAGGATAGAATCTACATCTACAAGCAATATCTCTAACACATTTACTAATGGTCGTCCTAGCTATGTCTAAGCTGTTATTTATTATTAAGTTAATTTCATTAATAATGTTAGTTAGTTCTTTACCTTTAGTTAATTCCCTTATATAGCTTCTAATAGGGGCTTCTTTACTTAATATCAATAATGCAAGGTCTATGTCATGATTCATGTATGACGAAATAGCTCCAAGAGATGTTTCTCTTATAACCATAAATAACCTGTATATACCGCTTTTCTCTTCCTTATACCTGACAAGAATATACTTAAGCTCTTCCTCAAGTCTGATAAAGGCGTTTGCTATATCTCTTAAGTCTCTAAGGACTATGAGCGTGTCTAGGGCTGAAGGTATATCAGCTACATCAATATTTGCTAAGGAGGCTCTATGAATTCTAAGTCCTAAGTAATATAATTTTTCTACTTCTTCTTCAATGTCTTTTAATGACTGCTTAGGTAACTTTGTTTCTTGCTCTATATCAGCTCTAATGATATCCAATATCTCTGTAATTAATGAAACAAGTCTTTCAATGATACTCTTTAAATCAACGTTTACATCCATAAACACTATTTCATATACGTTTTGCATTGGTTTTAGTAAAACTATACCTGCAAGTCTACGCTTAAGCTTATTAATTAGTTCATTTATTTTCTCTGCCGTACCTTTAATTAAGCGGACCTTCATGACACCTTCGGTGTAGCAAGCAGTTATTTCTTCAACTAATTGATCTACAACCCTTTTACTTACATCAACAGCTATGCCTAAGCCAGCACCTTCCTTTCCTGTTTCAGTTCGAGTTAATGGCTTTATTATAATTGTGTCCTTACTGTAAATTAAGCTAACAACATCTCCAGGATGTATTTTTAATTCCTGGCACCATTTTTTAGGAATAGTAATAGCTAAGGAGCCTTCACCTACTTTTATTATTTTTCTCTTGTCATACTCTGGCATTAGTGAAAGCCCCATACACTAGTAAATTTTCCACGGTTTAAATTTCAGAGCTATACGTTGGTATTAGATGTACTAAAGGGTACTTAAGCTTATTAAGTTTACTTATACAACATATAAAGTCCTCCATAATAATTATATAATCATAGTGTACAATATGTTCACTAAACTCGATAAAAGACTCTAGGCAAGGTGGTACCATATTCCGTCTAGAAAATGGTATTATATAAGTTCTAATGAAGCATATGATCACTTATTCTATGTGCTAAAATGGATGAAGTACAAGATAGTGGCACCTATACAGCAAGGAAATCAAGTTGTATTTACATTTGCTGAGACACCTAGAAAAATAACCTTTGACTACATTAGAGCAGTTAATAGCCCTAAACATTTCCTACTACCTAATAGGGATATAATCCTTAAGTGGAAATTTCAGAACAACACTATAGCTCTCGAGCAGCCTAAAATTGAGGAAAAATATGCTTTCATAGGCTTACATCCATGTGATGCTAATGCTATAGCGGTATTGGATAAAGTTATGCTTGAAGAACCTATAGATCCCTATTATCATGCTAGGCGAAGAAATAGCTTAATAATTGTTGTTGATTGTATTGAAAGTGATGATTACTGTTTCTGTGAATCAGTTAACGCTAGAACTCCTTGGGAAGGAGTATATGATTTATGGCTAGTACCTCTTAGTGAAGGTTATGCCATTACATATGGTAGTGATGAGGGAATTAAGATAATTAAACAACTTGGTTTAAGTGAAACTACACCTCCGAAGATACGAAGGGGTATAAATAAGAGGCGTATGCCATCAATAGATCTAAAAGCATTTGAAAAATTATATGATCATGTAGTATGGAGTAGGTTATCAGATGATTGCTTACTTTGTGGTTCATGTATGGCGGCATGCCCTACATGTACATGTTTTGATGTTGTAGATGAAGTTAACTTAGATCTTAGTGAAGGCAAGAGAGTTCGAATATGGGATTCATGTATATTTAGGGTCTTTACTATGGTTGCAGGAGGTAGAGTTGTGAGAAGAGAGCCTGTGGACAGGTTTAAACATAGATATTATCATAAATTCCTTTACTTCAAGGAAAGGTATGGTATTTATGGTTGTACTGGATGTGGAAGATGCGTATCAAGTTGTCCTAGGCACATAGATCCAATAAATGTAATTACAGAGGTTATGAAAAATGTCTAACCCGTATATACCTAAATTAGCTAAAATAATAAAGATAGTTGAGGAGTCAAGGGATGTAAAAACCTTTAGATTAAAATTTATGAGCAAGAGTGATATGGAGTCCTTTAGCTTTAAACCTGGACAATTTGTTGTAATTTCAGTCTTCGGTATTGGTGAAGCACCCTTTGCAGTATCCTCTTCACCTCTGGTCAGAGAGTATTTTGAAGTATCTGTTAGAGCTGTAGGTAATGTTACAAGAGCATTACATAGGTTAAGTGAGGGAAGTATTGTTGGCGTTAGAGGACCCTTAGGTAAAGGATATCCTTTGAATGAGCTTAGAGGTAAAAATATAGTATTTATAGCAGGTGGTACAGGATTATTTGGTATTTCTGCTCTCCTATGGTATATCTATGAAAATAGAAAGCAATTTAGTAATGTAATGTTATTCTATGGTGCTAGGACCCCTAAAGACTTTATGAGAAAGTATGATCTAGATGCGTGGAAGGAACGTATAGATGTATATTTAACTGTTGATAGAGCTGATGAAACGTGGAAGGGTCATGTAGGTCTAGTTACATCGTTTCTAGACGAGATACCATTACCTAGAGAGGATGTAGCATTTATTGCATGTGGTCCTCCATTAATGTTAAAAGCAACATATAATAAACTACGATCACTAGGTTATTCTCCAAGCCAAATATATGTTTCACTTGAAAGACAAATGAAGTGTGGTATAGGTAAATGTGGAAGATGTATGCTCTCTAATGGTAAATTTGTTTGTAAAGATGGTCCTATTTTTAGATGTGATCAATTACCTGAGAGGGATATAGAATGAGAAAGGTTAAGGTAGCTCAATATAGCTTAACCTGTTGCGAAGGATGTACTATTATGCTTTTAAATGTTATTGCATCTAATCCGAAAATACTTGAAAGAATAGAAATAGTATCTTCAAGAATACTTGGTTATCCCGAACCAGTTGAGGCAGATATAGCATTTGTAGACGGCTCTATTATTACACAACATGATCTAGAACTCATAAAGACTATTAGAGAAAAAACAAATACAGTTATAGCTCTAGGATCTTGTGCATGTTTTGGAGGAATAAATGCATTAAGAGAATTAATGAAGTTTAATGAAGCTGCAAGATTAGTTTATGGCTACTTCCCGAATATGCCGCATATTAAGGATGTTAAGCCCATTGATAGTACTATCAAGGTTGATTACTTTCTACCAGGATGCCCACCGCCTAGACATGAAGTAGAACAATTCATAATGCATTTACTTCTCGGAAAGATCTACCGCTTACCTGAAAGACCTGTATGCTTTGAATGTAAGTCAAGAGGACTAACATGCTTTTTAGACAACGGAATACCATGTCTGGGGCCAATAACTAGAGGAGGCTGCGAAGCAGCATGTATTAAAATAAACATGCCATGCTGGGGTTGTAGAGGTCCAATAGATGAATTAAGGCCAGATGTATATATAGAAGCTATTAAAGATCATAAGTTAAACCTAGCTGAAATTATAGATAAAATAAAGATATTTATGTACAAAACCAAGGCATCCACCATTCTGGGTGAAAGCAAATGAAGAGGATAATGAATATACCAGTTATATCTAGAGTTGAAGGACATGGAAGCCTAGTAGTGGAAGTTAATATAAAGGAAAGACGTGTAGGTAGGGTTGAATTTAAAGTAACTGAAGGAGCTAGGATGTTCGAAGCAATGTTCATAGGTAGGAGAATTGAAGAAGTACCAACAATAGCAAGTAGAATATGTGGAATATGCGGACCCGTTCATGCAATATGTGCTGCTAAGGCAATAGAGGAAGCAATAGGAATAGAGAATGAAATACCAGATCATATTAATGCCCTTAGAGAGATAATTGCGGGACTAAATGTTATAGAGAGCCATCTACTCCATGTACTAGTGCTATCACTACCTGATTTCTTAGGATATAATTCAATACTTGAACTACCCCAAGAGATTAAGGACAAAGTGTTCAGGGTATTGAAAATAAGAGAGCTAGTCGGTAAATGTCTAGACCTATTATGTGGTGAAAGAGTTCATCCAAAAAATATTATACCAGGAGGTTTTACAAAATTACCATCCAAAATGCTGTTAATTGACTTAGTGAATAAACTCGAAAGAGAGTATGTAAGACTTAAGGAGTTTATAGAATTTCTTGGAAATAAAATGGTTAAAGAGTTCCCAAGAAGTACTCATTATGTGGCATTATACGCTGACAATGATTATCCAATAACGTATGGAGACTTAATGTTAGATTCATTATTTAAAATACCGCATTATGCCTTTAGAAAGTATTTCTCAGAAATAGTAGTGCCGTATTCTACGTCAAAGAAGAGCTTAGTATATGGTACAGAAGGCTATATGGTTGGAGCATTAGCTAGAATAAATACTAATATGAAATTCTTGGTCAGCGAAGTTAAGGAGATAATTAAGGACCTCGAAATTAAGATCCCATCAACAAATCCATACCTAATACCTCTATCGCAGCTTTTAGAAGCTTTACATCTTATAATGAAAATACGTAATCTTGCTGAAGAGGTTAGAATGGAGCCTCATAAAGTAACATATAGGGTAAGACATGGTATAGGGAGTTATATAGTTGAGGCTCCTAGAGGAGTACTATATCATCATTATGTAATTGATAGTGAAGGAAAAATTCTGTCTGCAGATGTCGTTACACCTACAGCGCAAAATGCAGCTGATATAGAGAATAGTATTAAAATGATATTATTAAATGAACTACAGCGTGTAGTCGATGTTGATAAGCTTAAGAGAATGTGTGAAGATATAGTTAGATGCTATGATCCATGTATCTCGTGTTCAGTACATCTAACGGTTATTTAAAGTGACATAATATGAATAATGAAGGGGAAAGAATAAAGTTTACACAGAGTCCAAGAGCTAAGATAATATACTTCATTTATTGTCTTTCAATAACTCTAGTACCATTAGCAATCTCATTATGGTTTTTAGTTCAAGGAGTAATACATTTAGGACTATTGTTGCAATCAATAATAGCATTCACTATAGTATTCTTAACCTATTATATCGAGAAACTTGTTTCAAATACTTTATACGGACTTACAGATAAGTACATCTATGTAAAATCGGGTATTCTTCAAGCTAATGAAAGAAGACTGCCATACAAGTACGTTACTATCATGAGGATTAAGCAAAATTCACTACAAAGAATACTAAGATTAGGAACACTTGAACTATATTCATTTAGCATGGATAAACCAGCTTTAACGCTCTCTAATATAGATTACAATGATATTCATAAAATATTAGAGATAATAGAGAAAAAGATTATCTAAGAGTATCCAAATAACCTATTAGCATTATTTAGTATTATTTCAATAACTCATGTGCGGTCGATAGCACCATAACTACCATGTCTATTTTTACTGGTCTATACTATAGCGAGCTATTTTTACTGTAAGAAGCAAAAGTAGATCCAGATATAATAGTTGAGGATTACATTATCATAATTCTTTAGAGGATGACGGGAATTTTATATCAAAGTAATAAATCTACACTACGGCAGTCATGTGTTTAATAAGAGAATCCCTATTACAATGTTATATATCATCGGAAGTATTGCCCTTAGTATTATTAATTTCGATACAATGCTTTTTGGATAAATGCTTATATAGAAAGGTATTATCCTTACCCATAGTTCATTTAACAATAGGTATAAGGCATTACCTAGGAATATACATCCTAATATGTTGGTAAAGCTATACCCATTATCCAGCATTATTCTCGCAATTCCCCACGCTATTCGTGGACTCATTATTGATGTGATAATGTACGTTAATCCTAGTGAATTTACGTTAATTAGTTCTAAGTATGGCTTAAGGATACTTGATATGTAGCTAAGAACACTGAGGTTCATTAGAGTTATTACTAATGCGAATAAGGGCGTGAATTTGTATAGGAATGTTATGGTGTCTCTTATCCCTACTTTTATGCTATTTATTAGTACTCCTTTGGTTAACTTTATCACCATATTTTGTAGCTTTGTTAATGTATTCTTCGTGTTCTTGTACTTGTACTTCCCATATACTGCTACTATAATGAATGGTGCTACATCGAACAATAATCTTAATGCCATGAAGTATACCGCTATTACTCCAAGCAATGGAAGCATCATTGGTATATATATGTACATTATTCTCAGGAATATACTTGATGCAATTAAGGCTATATACAGGTCTATTGGTTTTATGAGATTTTGCTTAAGTATTTGACTGGCATGAGCCGCTCTTGGACTTATGAGATATAATAAGGGAATTGACGTTAATTCTGGATGAATGCTTCTTCCCAGGATCTTAGATGTCTTTAGGTTTACTACATTAATTATATGCGTTTCTATTAATAGTCTAGCTAAGATATTTCCAAACAATACTGCTAATATTATGTAAATATAAGTAATCAGGAATGTCTGCAGCAGCAATTATTATCTCCTAGACTTTTGAGACATCTTTTGGTACTACAAAAATCCCGTTGCCACGTCTTATGATGTCAAATTCTATTCCATAGACCTTATACAGGTTTTCAGGTGTAAGTACTTGTTCCGGCCTTCCTTGAGCTACCATTATTCCCTTATCCATTAATACTATCTTGTCACTAAATAAGGTTGCCATTATTGGATCATGAAGAGCCATTATAGCTGTATCCACCATTTTCTTCTTTACTAGGTTTCTAACTATACTTAATACTTTTAGTTCATTAGCTATGTCTAGGTGAGCTGTCGGCTCATCTAATAATAGTATTTTTGCTTCTTGAATTAATGCTCTAGCTATTAATATAAGTTGTAGTTGACCTCCACTAACTTCAGCTATTGTTCTATCTGCTAAGTCTTTTATACCGAGAATTTCTAGTATCTTAAATGCTTTCTCATATTCGTCCTTCGATGGCAATGAAAATATGTTGTGATGAGGTGCTCTTCCCATTAGTACGAAATCTATTACTTTATATGCAAAAATACTATGGTGTCTTTGCGGTACGTATCCTATTGATTTTGCCAGTTCTTTACTAGTTATCCTCCATAATTCTTTTCCATTAATATATATTGCCCCCCTTGGCTTTAATATTTTTAACAAGCATTTTAGTAACGTTGTTTTTCCAGCTCCGTTAGGTCCAAGAATGCTTACTACTTCGCCTTTTGAAATCGTAAAAGATATTCCCTTAAGAGCTATAATTTTTCCATCATAAGCATAGCTAAGGTCCTTAACCTTAATTATAGGATTTTCCTTCTTTATCTCCATACTCTACCAGCCTTTCTTAGTAAGTATATGAAGAGAGGTGCACCCATAAGTGTTGTTAATATTCCTATTGGAATTACTTCTGATGTAAGGCATCTTGCAAGGTCATCTGCTAGAACCATGTACGTTCCTCCAAAGAATACTGTAAAGGGAATTACATGTCTATTATCTGTTCCTACTGCAAGCCTAATTATGTGCGGTACTAATAGTCCAACCCAACCGATTATTCCAGCATACGAAACTGCCGTAGCGGTCATAAGTGCACATAGCATTGCGCAAAAACTTCTCTCAACTGTAGGGTTAACTCCAAGTGCACGTGCTTCCTCATCACTCAACGATAATATGTTAAGTCTCCATCTCAACAATACTACTATTATACTACATGGTATTATTATCAATGCCATCCTGTATATATCACTCCATTTAGCTGCCTGACCTATATCACCCATAAGCCAAAAAGTAATTGATGCAAGCCTATGAGGATCTGGTGTTAGGAATTTTGCTAGCGATAACGCTGCCGAGAATAACGCATTAACTATAACTCCTGATAGCACAAGTGATATTATTGATCCTTTACCCCAACCCCATGCTATGGTAAATACTAATAAAAATGCAATAAGGGCAAAGGTCATTGCCATAAGCTCTATGGGTACGTACCCTGGAAGAAACGCTAACGCTATTGCAGCTCCAAATGCTGCTCCCGAGGTCACTCCAAGAATATGAGGACTTACAAGAGGATTACGTAACATTGCTTGTAAAGCAGCTCCAGATGTTGCCAAGGCCATTCCTACAAGTGAAGCTGCTATTATTCGTGGAAGCCTGTATAACCATATAATTCTATGTAAAGCTTCGGGAGGACTACCTACACTGCCAGGTACAAGAACCGAGAGTATGGATTCAAATACATGTATTGGATTTGTAGGATAACGACCTAGAAGGGTTGAGAGTATTATTGATAAAGGTAAAGAAAAAATAATTAAAGACTTAATTAATAATGATCTACTCAATATCAGCCACCAACTACTTGAGTGTATGTTACCCCATACCACTTCGTATAATACTCATTAGCTATTGAAGTGAAGTCTATGTCTCTAAACTTATCTGGATAAAGCTTTTGTGCTAACCATAGTATAAAGAGAGCAGCATCCATATTCCAATGCTCATAGTATGGTTCCTTATAGACTCTCTTTTCCTTGACAGCGTTTATTGTTGCCCACGCTGGGTCTTTTAGTATTGTTTTTACATCGTATTTTGCATGATACCATATTACTATTACTTCTGGATTCCACTTAATTATGTCCTCTAAATCAACATTCACATACGTCTTATTCGGTAAATCTTTTGCAGCAATATTAATTCCACCTGCAAGTACTATGAACTCATGTACCGTTCCTCTTCCTCCTTGCACTTTTGTAGGCTTACTCCATAGGTATAGTACTTTTACACGTTTATCTTCTGGAATGTCCTTTATTCGCTCTTGTACTAGATTTACAATATAATCCATATCGTTGATTAATTCTTTCGCTCTATCTCTTTCATCAAAAATTACTCCTAATACCCATAGTAGTCTCTTAATATCATTGCAACTGTATAGCGATACCTTAATAACCGGTATTCCAAGAGCTTCTATTTGATCTACAATCTTAGGCTTATATGGCCAAATTATTACAATGTCTGGGCTTAGCGATGCTAGTTGCTCTATATTTAGCGAAAACGAGCTTCCTGGACTAGGTATATTTGTTATATTTGGATAGGCTGTTTTTACAAGTATGTTCTTTTTAGCATACTTTGATACTCCTACTAGCTTATCCATAACGTTAAATGCTATTAGCGTTTCATATGTTATTAAATCAACTACTCTTTCAACTTTTCTAGGTATCTTTACCTCACTATCAGTTAAGTCAACTATTTCCTTCCACTTAATGTTATATACTGCAAAGGCTTGTTTGGGTATGAATAGTCCATAGAATTTCGTTAGCAGGGTCTCCATGTCATTTCTCCAATCAATGTCCTTATATATCTCTGGATATAGTACCTTGGCTATGTATTCACGCCCAATAATGTCTCTTGGACCCCAGTCTAATACTCCTCCTACCGAACTCCAACAAGGAATCACATATATTCTTGACTCCTTGTAGGCTTTAAGTATATGCCATTTAGCATCTCTCTCAATGACATCTAGTACTTTATGCATCTTAGACACTGATGATGTAATTAATATGACATCCGGATCCCATGAGGCTAGTGTTTCAAAGTCTATTTTAGGCCACTTCTCACCTGGGAATTCCTTTAATGCTATATTTATAGCCCCAACATCTTCTATTGACCTGCCCCATGAGGTATTGGCGTATACGCTTAACTGTCCTCCTTTAATTATACTTGAGCCTGATATCATTACTACTTTTAGTTTTTTGTTTTCAGGTATCATTGACGCTTTTGATAAGAGGTACTGATATCTTAATCTTATGAATTCTTTTAATGCACTTGCTTTTTCCTCCGCTCCAACAACTTTACCTAGAATTTCTATAGCTTTAAGTTCATCATCTATAGTCTTCATGAATAATCCTATAACTGATATTCCGATGTTTTCTATCTGTTCAATAACCTTATCCGCCTTGCTATATCCGCAATCACTAATAACTACATCTGGATTTAGAGCAACTATTTGTTCTATGTTTACTCCCTTAAATATACTTCCTACAACTACCTTATCCTTAACAGATTGAGGTAAGTAGTCATCATAGGCCACATAACTACTAATGCCAACGATTTTATCGCCTGCTCCAAGCGCAACAAGTATCTCTGCCCAGTACGATGTAAGAACTACTATCCTCTCCACTGGTTTCTTTAATGTTATTGTTTTCCCTCTAAAATCTGTAATTACAATCTCCTTTTCAGTAGGTTTTGTAGTCATAGTTGTAGTTGTTGTAGTTATTGTGGATGTAGCTGCTGGAGTTGTGATTGAAGTTGGTGAAGGACCAGTTGGGGTTGTAGTTGGAATGGTCGTTGGCGTAGTTGTAGGTGTTGTAATTGGGGAAGGTGTAGGTTGCTTAAGAACTTGTAAAACATTCAAAGCTACTATACCAGCAATTATACTAACAATAATCGCCAAGATTGCAAGAATAATAGGAGTTTTTGTAGAGGACTCGCTAACCATACAGGTGCACCTCACATGTATGAACTGTGTACTCCAGCTTTACATAATTAGCCTAAGGTTAATAAATCTCGTGCACCTATATATGTGGTGGGTGTACTTCATGGAATTAAAGCTAGGATTTGTGCTGGGCTACAGTGGTTCAATGATTCCAGCATTCATAGAAGTTCTTGAGGATTTAAAAAAGACGCACCCTTTTGAATACATCATAATCACACCATACAAGTTCTCTAAAGACGATCTAGAATTCCTCATGAATGCTAATGTAATTTTCATATACTCCTCTAGGCTCCCTCATGAAGTTGAAGAAGTCTTGAATAAATTACCAAAGGAGGTTAAGGTTATAGCCGTTGATGAGAATCATGTACATCTTTCAACAGTAGACCCTTCTATTGTACATAAGGCAGCAGAATTTATGAAAATTGGAGGTAAGGAGAACCTTAAATCACTCATATTACTCATATTGAAATTAGCTAATATAGAAGGAATAAACATACCAAAGATTATTAACGTTCCATGGCATGGAATCTACCACCCAAGGTATGGTGTGTTTAACGATATTAAAGATTATCTTAAGGTGTATCCCT
>CAYXRT010000033.1:0-16086 GCA_964467535.1 uncultured Desulfurococcales archaeon | reverse complement strand
TATCGCTTAAAACATCAATTACCTTGTAACCCTTAGCTGAGCAGTACTGTGTAAGATACTGTATCTGCCTCTCTAAATCACTTTTCTGGTCTGAGGAGCTTACACGAGCATAAATTATTGCTCTAATTTCCCTTGCCTCTACTCCACTTAATAACCTCTTTACCTCACTCTCTGGTATACGGTATTTACCACCAAGTGTTCGTACTGCTCTTACCCTTCCCTCTTTAATTCACCTACGAAGAGTAACATAACTAACACCAAGAAGCCTACAAACCTCCTTAGGTCTCAACAGACGCTCAGACATATCCAATCGATAAATAATTTGACTATCAACTTACATAAACTTTCCCTCCAATCATCAAAAAATTTTCTGCCCCATATATGAATATCATAAGCTGCATCCTATATGTACTCAATTCTAGGTTCATTAAGTTTCTCAGCTAATGTTCTTGCAGCACTTCCAAGAAGTCACGTTAACCATCAACCTCTTTTATGTACTTCTTCAAGCTCCGGGACTTATAATACTCAGCTAATGCCTTAATACACTCTTCAACAACCTTATATGTTTTCTCAGGTGCTTGTATAGCTTCACCTAGATATTTCTTAGCTAATTCAATACAAGACTTAGTAATGATCTTGAGATCAAGCCCTCCATATAGAGCGGAGATAGTTAAGTCTACCACATTTAAACCTCTACTCTTAACCTCCTTAACAAGCTTCTCCGGAATATGTGTCGCAATATTCATCTCACCTATATTGACTACTTCTCATATATTTTCAATTACCTATGAACTTCCCAATTAACAGTATTTAGGGATGGCTTTACATTCTTCTTGTATCTGTTTATGGTGGCTTAAGGTTTTAGATCTCTTTACCGCTTAAGTCTACTTCTACGTCGATTGTTCTTTTCTTAAAGAGTTGTATGATCTTAATGTCTTTGACTACGTTTCCTTGGCTATATTATCTTCGGTTTAAAGCCATCAAACTCGACTGAGAGGTCCTAACATACTATTTTGCTTTAAAATGTGACACCGTTCTTGACCTTTCATTAACCTAAGTTCTAACACCTTTACTATTATTCATATAGTCTTCATGGTACTCACTATAAAGGTTAAGCACCTTTCTAGCTTTCAGCTTGTAAGTATATTGTTTAGCGAAGAGTTCCATTGCATTCTTTGAAGTGTTCCTTGAGCCTTTCAACCCTAACCGAAAACTCTTACTTCCAAATCCCTTGGCTCACCTTAAGCATCAGGTATTTCTTCAAGGCTTTAGGCTCTGCAGGGTAAATTATAAATGTAGACATCAGCCCAAGATCTCTAAACAATTAAGCTCATGTTATAAAAATGATTATGTAGTTAATGTAGTGATTATTCTATTATTCTATGGTTATTGTTTTTTCCTTGTATTTTAATTCTTTGAGTTTTCTAGTCCTTTTTACCATTTTTATTGCTGCTTCTACAGCTCTTCTAGCATATTCTTCTATTCTCTCTAGGGCTTGCATTCTTGATGCTCCAGGACCTATTATTCCTAGCGTTACCGGTTTACCATATTGTATTGATAGGTCGAGAATTTTTCTTGCTGCATGTGTTGCTACTAGTTCGTCATGTTTTGTTTCACCCTTTATTACAGCTCCTAGCGTTACAACTGCATCAACATCATCTTTTTCAAGGAGTTCTTTTACAGCTAATGGTATTTCAAATGCTCCTGGAACCCTAATTACATATGCTACTTTAGCTCCTAGGAATTTTGCTTGATCTAATGCTTTTTGTAGCATAAGATATGTTATATCATAGTTAAATTCTGATACAATTATTCCTAAAGTTATTTCCTTCACATAGACCACCTACTTTTATTCTATAGGCCCTACATCTGGATAGCCTTGTCTAAGTCCTTGACCAGCGTAGGGGGTTAAAGCTGTTCTCCCTCCAGTTAGTAGTTTGACTAGGTTTAGTGTATGTTTTTGTGCTCTATCTATTGCTATTTTCTTAAGGGTAGCTTCATCTTCTGCTTCATCTTCATGAACCGTTACATCTATTACATGCTTATTGGTTAGTAGTTGAACTAGTGTAAGCCCTATACTTAATGTTAGATAACTTAGCTTATCCGTTAGTGTTTTACCTATCCATCCAAATGTTATTACGATATCGCATTTTTCTTCTTCTAACAACTTCTTAGCAGCAACTGGTATGTCTTTTACGCCTGGAACCGTGTATCTAATGATTTCTGCTTCAGGTAGGTGGTTCTTTATTACTTCTATAGCATATTTAGCCATATCTACTCTAGCAAAAGTTGTATCAACAACTCCTATTTTATAGGTCATCAATTAACCCTCTCTTATAGAGATTTATTATGTCTTCACCTCTAACTAATGGAATTCCATTCTTGTTAGCGTACTCTATTGCTTTTTTAAGGCTAAGCGATGACCCCTTATCAAGCATTTCAGCAAAAACTACACTTGGAGGTAAATTCGCTAAACTCGTTAAAGCTATTGATAATTCTGTATGACCTCTTCTCTTCGATAATCCTCTAGAAACAAGTAATGGTACATGTCCTGGGGTCATAAATTCATTATAGAATATCTTTTTGGCATACTCAACATTATTTCTCCATACGTTTTCAACAACTCCATGTAGCTTAGCTATTGTTAATGCTTTATCAGCATCAGATATCCCTGTTTTAACATTTATATGGTTAATCCATAGAGTAAATGCTGGTGGTTCTCCATATTTAGGTAGCTTGACTAATTTAGCTAATTCATTATCCCATTTAAGAATTATTTCTTGTTGAAACGGTATTCCTAAGGCTTTAGCAACTTTATATGACGTTGCATAACATATTAGGCCTCCTGCTTGAGTTCTTAGAACATATACTTTATCTACATCTATTTTACCTGCATAGAATACCATATCTACTTCGCTTTCCCTATCCTCTGAATCAAATATTAAAATGGGCTCTCCATTTTTTAATGCTGTGACTACTTCATCAATATTGATCTTCAACATTGACACCCATTTAATCCTTCTACACAGTAACCTCTAACTTTTAAAAACTATATAGTTATGTCATTATCCGTAACAATAAACTAAGAGAACATGTTTAGCATCCTATATAACACTGAATTATCGGGGTATGCTATCTTATCCATAGTCTTTTAACATGTGTTCTATCGAAGTCTTTGTCTTCAGTTGCTATAACTTGAATTCCATTAGAGTCCATGACTGCTAAGTGTAGAGCATCTGAGGGTTTAAGGTTGTAGCGTATTATATGTTCTCTAGCTTTTATGTATTCTTCAAGAGATAGTGGAAGTATCTCTACATAAGGTAATATAGCCGTATCTATAAGCTCTATTGTTTCTTTAGGTGGAATCTTATATTTCTTCCATGAAATGTAGATAACTTCATCAAATACCAGTACATCAGTATATAGTTGTTCTTTGAGTAAACTACGATAGAAGCTCCTTATAATTTTATCTTCATCTTCGAGTAAAGGTATATTTAAATAAATTATTAAGCTAGCATCAATGAATATCCTCAATCCTCAAATTCCTCTTCTAGATCTATGTGAGCTAAATCACCTAGTTTACCCTTTATCCCTTCGATTCTTTGCTTCCTAGCCTTAATCCAGTTAATGACTTCATCAGGGTCTTCAATGCTTTTTATAAGTAAGCCGTCATCTCTAGGCTCAATAATTACATAACTATTTTCTTTAATTTTATACGCTTCTCTAAGCATTTTTGGTATCACTATTTGCCCCTTAGAGCTAACCTTTATCCTGATTCTTACCACTTATTTCACCTATTCTTACTCTAGTAAAACTATGTAATAAGGATTCGTGCTATTTAGGCAATAACTTAAATTAATCCAATATAGTTACTATCTTAAGGTAACTGGTTGAAAGTATGGCTAGGAAGATCATAATTACGGCTAGTGGCGGTGGTCATACAGGTTATGCTGTAGCTTTAGCTCAAAGACTTAAAGGTAAAGCTGATATGCTATTCATTGTCCCTAGAGGTGATAAGTGGACTATAAGTAAGGTTAAAGAATATGGACCCGTAGTTGAAGTAGTTAAGGCTAGAGGGCCTCGTAATAGTATATTTAAGTTATTAGCTAGAATGCCTAAAGCATTTCTTGAATCATTGTCAAAGGTTAAGGGTGATTATGAGGTAATTGTTAACACTGGTAGTAATCATAGTATTCCCCCAACAGTTATAGGTAAGCTTAAGGGGTTAAAGGTGATTAGTATTGAGAGTAGTGTTAGATTTACGAGACCTAGTAAGGCTGTTAAGCTTCTTAAGTCATTTTCAGATATTATTGCTTTACAATGGCATGAGCAGTTAAAACTTTATCCTAACGGTAAAGTTTATGGACCATTATTTGAAAAACCCTTGTATAAGCCATATAATGGAGGTTATATTTTAGTTACTGGTGGAACTTATGGTCATAAACAGCTATTTGATATTATGGTTGAAACGAATTTAGATAATGTTGTTCTCCAAACTGGAAGAATTAATCCAGAATATTACCGTAAGCTTAAGCCTCAATGGACTATATTTGATTTTGACCCAGATTTTGGGAGATGGATTGCTGGAGCACAATTAGTGATAACACATCTAGGTAAGACCATTATAGATGCTGCATTAACTTATCGTAAACCTACTATAATAGTACCAAATCCTGAATGGAGGTTGACAGCTGGTATTGAAGACGCTAAAATTCTTGCAAAAAAGCTTAATGCTATATGTTTAGATAAGTTAAGTAAAGATGAACTACTAAGAGCTATTGAGGAAATTAAAGATAGGAAACCACCAATATATAATGATGGTGCAGAAAAACTAGCCAATGATATATTGAAGCTTTAATAATTATTGGATCATAGTCGCTCCACTTCATCATATTTCAGTGAAGTCCCTTAAATCATCTCCAGGACTAGAGTATATGTTCAAAATATTATTAAAGCTTTATAGGCTACAAAATCTTTGAGGAATGTAAATTGGTTAAAGATAAGCTAGACTTAGACTATATCCCTGAGGATGTATTGAAGGAAGTCCTCGAAGCTGAGAAGAAGGAATTCAAAAGGTATAAAAAGAAAAGAAAAGCTCATTACCCTACATCACGTGTGCTTGTTCAAACCATAATCGAGTTATCCTATACTTGTAGAGGTATACATCCACATGAATTTCCTCGATTAGTATTGGATTATCTAGAGAGGAAGGGATTTGATACTAGATATATTACTATAAAAAGGATATGGAACGTTTACGAATCTTTAGTTAAAAGACATGTAATAACCGATGTACTTGGAGTTGTAGAGTAGGGATCAGATTGCCCAAGCCTCATCAAGATATCAGGGTCTGCGTGGTTCTTCATCCCTTAGTCATCTATGATCCTCTAAGCTTATTTACTTTTTAAGTAATTAGAGACGTAGCTGGAGAAATTCATAATTGGTATTCATAAATATCAACGGTTAAGGCCATGGTAATGAAATATACCTTAACAAGGATTGTCAATGCATATAGTAAGTTCATCCTTAATATATCATACATTATAGTAAGAGAATTCGCTGATACTGTTTTCTTCATACCCTGTACTACGCTCATAGCTCTATCAGCAATATTAGCACTATTATTATCGCTGGGAAATGTCATCTTCGCCTCATTAATATTTATTCTAATAATGATAGTCAATGACACAATAGTTAATATTATGAGTATAGTTGGTTCTATTTCATTATTTACCAGGATGTCTTTAAATACAGTATTTATTGCTTCTCAATCTATATGTTTAATTGGGATATCATTATACTTACTAAATAAATATGTAGTTATTCAGGGTTCTGTGATCATCCTTCCTCTTATATTATTATCGCTTATGGTGGTTAATGATAGTGTTAAATCTAGTGTAGCCAGTAGAGCTCCTGATGTAGGTAAACATCCTATAGTAATGCTTGTCTCTAGAAATACCTTCTTCTTAATATTGACTATAGCCTCAATTCTTGAGGTGCTTAATATACCCTTCGCAATGCCTTGCCTATTACTAATCTATATAATACTAACCTTTACATCAACTCTATACATGTTGATAAAATGCAGGTATATCTAAAATGAATATCCAGTACTGTGAAGTATGTTCTGAGAAAAAAGCTAAGTATGTATGTCATTTATGTAATAGGAGAATATGTGAAGACCATGCTATATTAAATGATAATGTCATTATATGTAGTATATGTAGTTCCCTGCTCTGTGAACTATGTAGAAGGAGGCTATCTATTCATACATGTCCTATTTGTGATAGACTTATGTGTACAGTTTGTAGTGTACAGTTAACACCAGTTCATAGGGTTTGTAAAGAATGTTTTCAGAAATTAGGTAAAAGAGAGGTACTACGTAGGCTAATGCTATTGTAGGACTTTATGTATAGAAGAAAAGCTAAAAATCCTGCTCTCTCATTGTATGCTGGTGAATCATTGATGTCCTTAGCAGGTGAAGCTCTTACGTTACTAAAAACTGTTTCAAATAAAATGGGGTTTAAAGTCAAAGGAAGAATTTCAGGTAAAAAACAAAGAATATTAACTACGGCTAACAGGTTAAGAGATATCGCTGAAAGTATTGCACATATTATAAAGTTAGCAATCGATGTCAGGGAGAAAACTGAAAAATGCTATGATTTTGAAGGTGAAAAAGCATGCAATATCTGTACTAACTGGTGGCTACATGAGAGAGCTGATGAAATTGCCATAAAAAGGTTAAAGTATATGACTATAATAAGATACCTAAAAGAGGGTTCAGCTGAATTTCAAGTAGGTAAATCAAAACTGAGAATTTCTGCAGAAAAATATACAATATGTTATGAAAATCTATGTATAGAAGTACCTGTAGGTAATATGGAGGTCTTAGAGTCTAAAATTGATGAAGTAATATTAATGTTGAGAAAAGTTGAAGGAGAAGTACATAATGCTGCACAGGCACTTGAGAAGTGCCTTAAATCTATGAGAATAATAACTTAACACTACTAATTTCTAAAAAGATATGTTATAATAAAATTCAAATATTCTACTTCCCATTGACATAAACTTGTTGTTCACCTTAATTTTATGTACCTGACTCTGCTTTTGCTTCTTCGCCAACCAGCTTTTCAACTGTAGGTAGTTCTGGGAACTTCTCCTTCATTCTTTGTTCAGCTATTACTGCAGCTTCTTCAAGTATCTTCTTTGCATCTGGTGAGGTTGGTACAAATCCTACTCCGGTACCAGTTAGTTCTCCAGCTTCTATTACAACGCTTTGTAGTATTTCCTCAACTTCTGCTAACTCTATGCTTACTTCAGGCATTAATCCCTTAATTACTCTTCTAAGCTCATGTACTACACCAAGTACTGGTCCTAGACTTACAACTACTTCGCCTATTTCACGTATAGTTTCAAGCCTTAATGATACCTGCTCTAATGCTACTTGAGTTCTTATTAACATTTTCACTAGCTTTCTTATTTCAGCGACTTCGTTCGCATACATTGTAGCTCTTGCATGGTCTTTAGCCATATATGCATCAACTACTCTCTCAAATAATATCTTATCTCTTTCCTGTAGTCTGTTGATGAATACTTCTAATCTGCTTATTGTTGATCTTAACTTGTATTGAGCTAATGCTAGCTTATACTTTAATGGTTCTTTAGGTTTAAAGGCTCCTTTAACCCTCTCATATAGTGATGGCCCTGTATTTCCCTCCCATATCTTGTCGAATTTAGATAGCTTCCCCATATACCTACACCGAAATAGGAAGCTCGCTTAATTCTGGGTTTATAAGTGTAAGGGAATATGAGGACTTAAATTAGGTTTATGAAGTAGTAGCGTAAACTTATCTTAGACAAAATCTGATGATATTTCTTAATAATACTTCATTTCCTTTATTCTCTAAAGCAGTATCGTCAAATACATAACCAGAAAATGCTATAACAACACTATTCTTTTGAGTAGTGTGAAGTGCTGCTAATGTTATAGCATGGCCTCTAGGCATCACAAGTGGTTTATTAGTTATTGGATCTAGAGCTATACAGCTCTCATTACCTATAATTAACGGTTGTGATTTTTCAGCTCTTATATGATATGGTCTATGAAAAACCACTTTTCCAACATTTTTTAGAATATCATGTTTAGCTTCTTTAATTAATATCATAGGACATTCGTATAGTCCTACATTATATTTATAGTCTACAACTTTAATCCACGTGTACTCAATACCGTAAGATGATGTAAATTTATTCATAACTTCTACGTCATTTCTACTTCTCGGCATGAATTCAACCATTACATTAACTCCTCTTCGAACTAGACTCTTAATTAACGTCCTATGTTCTGAATTTAACTGCCTTACACTGAAGATATATACAAGTCTAAGTTCATCTAAATATTCTTGAGGAATATGAGGTGAAGTAATTAATTCTCCTTCTTCCATCATGACCTTTAATGTTTTCCTTCTACCAATAATGACTGTAGGAGTAGGCGTTAAGACTAGAATTTCAGTTTTCATATATTCCGCCTTAGCACTATTTACTTTTACTACGCTTCCTCCTTCTTTTTCGTCTTTTCCTTTTAATTCTCTTTGCTTTCTTCATAGTTTCTACAGGTTTTCGTAATTGTTGTATATCATTTAATGTTACAACTCTAATTCCCTGTTCTGTTTCAAGTATAAGGCTTTTCCAAGGTAATTCTATGTTTATTAAACCCTCATAGACATATATGTCATCATCTGAGAAATCTATCCATTTAATATTTCCAAGATCTATACCATTCTCTTGGAGACTATGTTTATCCTCAGCTACAACCCCTATCTTATATAATCTAGCTGGTCGAGGAAATAATAATGGATATGCGAGTTCTATATTACCTACACCTTCTATAGCTGAGTACCCTGGAGCTGTTATTTCAACTTCAACATAATATTCATAATCACTTAAGCTCTTTAACTTAGAGTATGCCATTGAGTAAGCATAACTAGATATAACATTGTGTAAATCACCCGTGTAGTTAATTACATCCTCCTTCCATTCTTCATTTATCAGCTTGAGAGCCCTGAGCTTTACTATATCCTTAGTTACATCAATTAACTTAAACACCCTTATCTTTGCTATAACATTAATTCTCATCATTTACTTCCACCATGTTATTTAGCATCCTAGGCATTTACTGTTATGATTATTTTTACTACTCCACCTCGTATATGTTCCTGTTAAAGCATTTAAATAATCATTTTACGAGTTTATAATTACTTTGAGGTAAAAAGTTTAATATAATCGGAGTTTAAATGGTTATATGCTGGTGATATTAGTGAGTAAGAATATTAAGCCTACTTTAAACTATAATCCTCTTCTAGATGAAATATTAGGTGAGGGGGCATTTTCTTATTTAGCTAAGGCTAAGCATATTGCTAGAACGAAGGGTATTAGAGTAATAAGTTTTGGTATAGGTCAACCTGATTTCCTAACACCTCAACATATTAGAGATGAAGCTAAGAAGGCTCTTGATGAGGGTTTTACAGGCTATACTGAAACTGCAGGAATAATTGAAGTTAGGGAAGCTATTGCTGATTATCTTAATGAAAGATATGGTGCGGGTGTTAAACCTTCAGAAATAGTTGTTACTACAGGTGCTAAGACAGCTATATTTATAGCAATAGCAAGCTATATAAGAGAAGGCGATGAAGTAATAATCCCCGAACCAAGCTATCCTGCTTATGCCCAAGTAGTAAAGTTATTTAGAGGAAAGCCCATATATATTCCCCTTAAATGGGAAGGAGGAGATAAAGGATTTAGTCTGGATATGGATAAAATAGAGAAGGCTATAACATCAAAAACTAAAATGATTGTTTTGAACAATCCCCATAACCCAACAGGAGCTGTATTCACGGGAAAGCAAATTGATGAGCTAATGGAGTTAGCTAGACAGCGCAACTTAATAATATTAACAGATGAAATTTACGATAACTTCGTTTACGATGTTGAATTTAAAGGTATCTTAAGTCATGATGATTGGAGAGACTATGTAATATACGTTAATGGGTTTTCGAAAACCTTCTCGATGGCAGGTTGGAGGTTAGGATATGTCGTAGCTCGTGAAGAAGTTGTAGGTAAAATGATAGACTTAGCCGTGAATATATATAGTTGTGCTCCAAGTTTTGCACAAAGAGCTGCAATAATAGCATTAAAAGGTACATGGGAACCAGTAAAAGAAATGATACATATATTTAAAACGAGAAGGGATCTTCTCTACCAATTATTGAAGGAGGTTCCAGGCTTCGATCCCTGGAAGAGTCCTGGAACATTCTATATGTTCCCAAATATTAAAAAAGTACTTGAGGTAACAGAAGTAAAAAACGAAAAAGAATTTGCTGATATATTATTGGAAAGATATGGTGTTGTTGTACTACCTGGAATATTATTTCCAGAAAACGCTGGAAGAGGATTCTTAAGATTTAGTTTTGCTACAAGTTTTGAAGATATAAGAGAAGGTGTTAACAGAATTAAAAGAGCCATTGAGGAAATGAGTAAAAGATAATCTCTTTAACTTAAGAGATTAAACCTTAATATCTCATAATTTCTCTCTTCAAACTAGGAGTAGAAACAGCCCTATAACCGGTGAGGCGTAGACTATTGATAAGGCCAAGAATATACCAGTACTTACAAATTAACAGACCAACTTATGTACCTAGTGTCCCATGGGTTCCAACGAGGATCGATGTAATAGACAGGGTATTAAGTATAGCAAACCTTACAGATGATGACATATTCTGCGATCTTGGATGTGGTGATGGCAGAGTCGTAATTAAGGCAGCTAAGGAATATAATGTCAAATGCTTATGTATTGAAAAACGTGAGGATCTTGTTCAAAAAGCTATAGCTAATGTTAAAAAGGCTGGTGTTGAAGATCTAGTAAAAGTTATCCATGCCGATTTCTTTGAAGTTCCGCTTAGAGACGTTACGGTTGTTTACATGTATTTACTTACGAGTGTTAACAGGTTGTTAAGACCTAAGCTTGAGAGAGAATTAAAGATAGGTACGAGAGTAATAACACTAGATTTTGAAATACCTGGCTGGTCTCCAGTATATGTTGAAGGTCATGGAGGTTGGCAGGGAACAATATATTTATACATTAAAGGAATATCAGATATAGAGTCGATAAGTGAAATAAGTAATTTATACTTACCGTTAAGAAGAATTTAACCATTCATTAATCGTTTTTAAAAGCCTCATAATAAAATCTTGTTGCCCAGCACTACAATGCTCAAATACCCCGCTATCAAATTTACAATTGTTGTAAAAGACAACATATCTAAGCTCATCATTGCTTCTCATCAGAATTACATGAACATAGTCTTCGTTAAATGAAAACATTAAGTGTAATGAATTAGATTTATAATATAGTCCGAGAGCTATGAAATTAATTTTCATGCTATGTAGAGTATTAAGTCTATGAATAAGCGAGGAAAGCATTAATGACTCCTGGTCGATGAGCTCAAGTAGTTTGTGCTTAGATTGAGATTTAAAATCTATATAAAGCTCTATGATATTATTTTCATCATCTAGTCGTAAATTAACCGTCTTATTGTATTCTTTTAACTTAGTTGAAAGGTTTCTCAATTCAGTTATTATTCTCTCCATCACCTGTGTTTACCTTTAGGGTATTACTTCTATCCTAAGGAAGATGACACTTTCATTTAATATTCTTGCCTCGTATTTACCTCTCTCAATACTACCTTCCCACTCCCCCTTAAGGGTGAGAACATTCTCTCTTTCTTCAAGTTCGGTTACTCTAAGTCTCTCAACCTTTATGTCGTAAGCTTCCATGATCATCCTTGATAGAAGCTCCTTAATCTTAGGAATATCTCCTGGTCTTACCGTAACCTCACCCACATTTATGAAGGACTAAGAGATAAATAAGCGGTTTTAGTAATTAAGCTGTCAGTAACCAGGGTTGTCTTCATCGGTATTTACTCATTTGTCCTGGCCTTCATCATCAAGTCCTTATATTTCTGCTATTTCCTTATATTTCTTCTTACATTCACTATACCTTTTATTAATGTTTTTGAGCATTTCTTTAACTAAGTTTACGGCTTCATTTTCATCAACTATGAATAACCCTGTTTTTTCCTCAAAGATCTTTTTACAACATTCTTCCTCAAATTCTAGCCTTCTTTCTTTATCCTTAAATAATGTTAATGATAATACCCTAATCCTACTATCGCATGGATTTATTCTAATTCTTCTTATATATCCAAATCTCTTCATGAATTTCATAACGGCTTTTTCAATATTTGATTCTACTAGTGGTTCAAAGCTATACTCGTAGCTTCCACTAGCCTTGTTACTCATTAATAGCCTTACCATAACCAAATCCCCGTACCTAGAGGTTATTAAAGTGGAGGTATTTAAAAATCTAAGAGGAGTAGTATGGGTATCAAGAGAAGGTTTTGCATTAGATGTGGTGCTGAGGAGAGTAAAGATAATCCTATTATTGAGGGCCTATGTATTAAATGTTATATTGAAGTAAAAGGTTTAATTTCGATCCCTAATAACATAGAGTATCGGTTATGCAAGGATTGTGGGGCAGTTCTTTATAGAGGTAAATGGATTAGAGATTATAATAGTTTGGAAGATCTGTTTGAATCCATTGTCTTAGATAATATAAGCATAAACACCATGGTAAGTGAAATTAGGGATATTGGGGTTAAGTTCATATCAACACCTTCATGGAGAACCTTAATTGAAGTAGAAGTTCACGGTGTTTTAAAGGGTATTAAGTTTAGTCAATCAAGAATAGTTACATTAATAGCAAAGCCTACCCTATGCCCTATGTGCATTATGAGAAGATCTAAGGACTATGAAGCATTAGTTCAGATAAGACTTTCATCTCCTGCTTTAAGGTATGAAGTAGATAGGATATTAAAAAGCAAGAGTGATAAAATTTCCATCAATGTAGTAGAGGTAAAAGAGCCTAAAAGCGACCTTATAGACTTCTACTTAGCTGATAAGGGTTCTGCAAGAAAGCTTGTTTCACTTCTTAGGAAATACTTTAATGTTAATATTAAGACTTCTTATGAAGATATAGGAATTACTAGTAAAGGTAAAATGAGGAGGAGAATAGTCTATAGTATTCACGTATTAGGTAAGAGATAGTTCAGACCGTGGCGATTCTTCACAAATCTGCTGAAACACGTTTCATCATCTAATTATGAATAATTATTCTCTACCTATTTTCTTCATGAAGTCGAATACAGTTAAGCTTACAACCTTACCATTTTTTATCCTTACTACAATGTTATCCTCGGTTAATAAGCTTTCGTCAGCATCTTCAATGTCATAACCAAAATTAATATACAGTATATCGTTTTGATGATCATATTCAAACCATATTTTATCAATAGTTGCTAATGTATACTCTTTTCTCTCTTCTTGTCTTTCTTTATGTTCCATTTTATCTCCCTTCCACCGTAGTAAGCTCTTCTAACGCCTTGATAAATTTAATTGCTAGAAGCTATTTAGTAAGATAATGGGAAAAAACTATGTGCAGGTTTAATAGGTTGGTTACTTAAATCCTGGAGGTCTTATATTAACTACTTCTCTATTAACTAAGGTTGGAGGTACTTGTCCTTTGGCAAAGGCTATTAAGTTCTCTGCTACTAATTCTGCCATTTTTGTTCTTGTTTCATGTGTAGCGCTGCCTATGTGTGGTACTAATACGACATTCTTGAATTTAGTTAATGGATGGTCAGGTGGTAGAGGTTCTTGTTCAAATACATCAAGGCCTGCTCCAGCTATCCATCCTTCTTCTAATGCTTTAACTAATGCGTTTGTATCTATTACAGCGCCACGTGCAGTATTTATTAGGATAGCTGATTTCTTCATTAGCTTTAGCTCTTTTTCACCTATCATGTGATAGGTTTCTTTAGTTAATGGTACGTGTATACTAACTATATCGCTTTCCTTGAGTAGTGTTTCAAGGTCTACATATGTTGCTTTAAGTTCTTCTTCAAGTTCTTTCGGCAATCTCCTTACATCATAGTATAGTATCTTCATATTAAATCCTCTAGCTCTTCGTGCTACAGCTCTACCTATTCTACCCATACCTACAATACCTAAAGTTTTACCATAAACCTCCATACCTAGCATCATTAGTGGATGCCAGCCTGTTTTTGTCTTCCACCATTCACCACTTCTCACGAAGTGATCTGCTTCAACAATTCTTCTTGCTACAGCAAGTATGAGCCCCCATGTAAGGTCAGCTACTGCTTCAGTTAATACACCTGGGGTATTGGTAACGTATATTCCAAGCTTAGTAGCACATTCAACATCGATATTATCATAGCCTACAGCATATTGAGCTATAATCCTTAACTTAGGCGAGTTCTTTAAGAGATTACAGTCAATTTTATCTGTAAGTAATGTTGCTAATGCATCAACTTCTTTAGCTTTTTCAAGAAGTACCTCATAAGGTGGTGGAGTATATTCAGGCCATACTTCAACTTCATAGTACTCCTTTATCATATTAAGTCCTTTTTCAGGGATTTGCCTAGTAACGAATACTTTAGGCTTAGCCAATATAGACCCCTGAATCAGAATGAACTCTTAGCCCTTATTTAACGTTTCTATGAATATTTATAGCTAAAACTATTCCTGACGTTTCTTTCGGGGAAGTAACCTTATTATTATCGAAGATATTAAGCAAAGCAAAGCAAATATAAGATAAATAATAGGGGGAATCATACTCGTCTCCTGTTATTTGTATTCTCCTTTAAGTAGTTTAAGTAATTTTAACGCTATTTTTATTATTGGAATCACACCTATGACGTTATCATAGTTGTCCTTTACTATTAACATATCAACCTGGTGTTCATTTAAAGCATCGATAGCTGCACCTATAGAATCATTGATATGAATAAAGACGGGTTTCCTGGATGCATGTTCTACTAAATAGTTCTCAATATTATCTATACTCATAGATGTTGAAACACTTAGTGCTTCAGTTAAGCACATCATTGATGAAACTTCGTAACCGTTATACACTATGCCACACAGCTCACCTCGATGAGTTAGTATTTCAATGGCTTGAATAAGATTTTCATCGTCACCTAATAATGCTGCTCTCTTAGAGATAATGTCATCAGTTATTTTTTGGGAATACAACTTTTTATTGACTAGAGATTTTAGCAGCTCTCTTAATATTATTACTCCTCTAAACAAGTTTTTAGGACCGATAACAGGAGCAACAATTACATTATTATTAATCATATTTTGTATGATGCTATTTAAAGGAGGATCTTCGTCAATTGTTATTACTAATCTTGGAGTAGTACATATTTCACTACATTTTATCTTATCAAATTTACCTAAGATATTACCTATTGATTTAGCAATACTGCTTAGCTCTATTATACCTTTTAAGATATTATTACTTGTAACTACGGGAATTTCAGCTATACTAAATAATGTAGCTTTTTGAAGACATTGTGCTAGAGTGTCGTCCTCAAAGCATTTAACGTCCTCTTTAATTACACAACGCCACATAGTCTAATACCCTTTGACCTCTACGATAAAATGTATGTCCTTAATCTTATTTAAGGTTACTAAACTATGTGGATAGATGAAAAACAGGTGAAAATGCTATGGATACTATAATCAATCCATATCGTTATCTTGTTGAAGAAATAGCCAAAAGAATTCATGATGCATTAATTAATCTAGGATATAAAGTCAGTGTTAAAGAAATCTTAAACTTGCTTGAAGAGCCTCCTTTAGAGAAATTTGGAGATTTAAGCTTGCCAACATTTAGGCTTGCGAAGCAACTTAATATAGAACCTCCGAGATTAGCCTTAAACATAGCTAAAAATTTAAGTAAAGATAATTTAATATTTGATGTTAAATGCGTTAGAGGATATATGAACATTTTCCTTAACTATCCTGAATTAGCAAGAATTACGCTGAATAGTATCAAGACTTTAGGGTTAAAATACGGACATGTGCCTACCAGTGAGAAGAAGAAGATAGTTGTTGAACATACAAGTGCTAATCCTATACATCCATTACATATAGGTCATGCAAGAA
>CAYXRT010000032.1:0-16711 GCA_964467535.1 uncultured Desulfurococcales archaeon | reverse complement strand
GGTTATAATTATCCTTAATATACCTTTTCTAGAGCTTTTTCTAACTTATGTACGATTGGGTAGAGGATTAGTCGAACACAGTAAAGCTTATAAGGTACTAGATCCTAGAGAAAATGATGAAGTCCCACATTCCTGAGTACTGGCTGGAGAAAATCAGAACACTAGACCCTGAGACTGTGGTTATAGTGAAGAAGTTCTTTAGCGAACCCGAGAACCTCAACCTAGAACCCAGAACCAAGGCCAACTACACAAGAGTCGTATACTACCTATTGAAAATGACAGGAAAACCACTCAGAGAGATAAGGTTGGAGGACGTGAAAAAGTACTTTGCGAAGAGGTCAGAGCAGATAAAACCGATATCACTTGAGTCCGAATTTATCCTACTCAGGAGGTTTTTGAGGTACATAGGTATTGAATTGAACTCTAAGCTGAAGCCTTCAAGAAAGAGGAAGTTCGTAGTCGATACAAGCCAATTCCTAACTGATAGTGAGTTCGAAAGACTACTCTCAGAGTTTAAACACCCCAGAGATAAAGCCCTAGTAATGCTACTAAGGGAGACTGGATTAAGAATAGGAGAGGCACTAGCATTAGATGTTAGAGATGTAGAGATAACTGAGAGGTATGGTAGACTACATGTGAGGTATTCTAAGACTGCAGAGAGGTATGTAGAGTTCGTGAAATCAATTCCATATATAAGAACATGGTTATCAGTTCACCCAGATCCAAGACCAGATAATCCATTATTCGTAAAGATAAAAGGTAAACCTACAAGACTTGAATATCAGGCGTTCTGGAAACTATTGAAAGAGGCTCTAAAGAGAGCTAAAATCAATAAAAGAGTACACCCACACCTATTCAGGCACCAAGTCGCCACAGAACTACTATCAACCGAGAGACTACCAGAAGAAGCGGTTAGAGTATACCTAGGTTGGACACACGGCTCAAGAATGGTATCAAGGTATTCTCATGTAACTTCAGAGAGAGCTAATGAACTAGTAATGAGAGCAAGGTATGGTATAAAGACTAGAGAGAAAAAAGAAGAACCTAAAGGGTATAAAGAATGTCCAAGATGTGGTAGAATGGTACCAATTGACGCTAAGTACTGTAGTTATTGTGGTCTAGTGTTGGAAAGGGAGGAATTGATTAGAGAGAAAGAGTTGAGGGAGAGAATTGATGAACTAATAGATCTACTCAGAAAAAATCCACAACTACTAGATCAGTTGAGGGAGTTAGCGAGGAAGAGGAAGAGTTAAGTCCTTCCTTTTATTTCGATAAATGTAATTTTTCTCGTCTACAGATCTATATTTCTATACTTTTATTCTACTTGCAATTTCCTTAAGACGGCTTGTCTCGATAGGTTGAGGAAGAGGATCCAGTTGAGCTGTATTTCTCTATTCAACGACTAGTGTGTACCTACCTATCCTGTAGTTGGCATAGAAGGAGCACTTCTCTGTGCCCCTATACCTCAGCAGTACTCGATGGGGTTTAAGAGTTTCCATGATCATCCTATCGAGTGAGGGGAGGTAGTGGTGTTTCAGCAACCACTTACCCTTCACCCTTGAGAGTATTTCTAGGAGATCCATGAAGTCCTCCTCAGTAAACCAATCCCTAGTCTCGTAGAAGTCCCTCTCCTTTTCGGAACTCAGGAATACGTGGGGAGGGTCTAAGTAGAAGAACGTGTACTCAGTATCATACTTTCTGATACATTCCCTGAAGTCTAAACGCTCTATACAGACATTCTTAAGCCTCTCATGGATGAGGTTAATGAACTCCAGTGTATTAAAGAGCTTTCGTGAGTCGTTTCTCCTCGGTCCTGCTGAGAACCCACTCCCCCTCTTACCCCCCATCGTAGCCCAGTGCACATAGTAAACTACCACGGCTCTTTCCATATCATCTTCAAAGTCCCTCTTTTTGAGTTTTTGTAAGAACTTATAGTATAGTTCACAGGAGTACGTTAGGTATTTAGTCCTTCTGAGGAACTCCTGAAAAGTCTTAGGGTTTCTCACAACCTCGAAAAGGTTTACTAGGTCACCATCTATGTCATTATAGACCTCTACTTTAGAGGGGGGTTTATTCAGGAAGAGGGGAACTACTCCCTCAAACACCTCGACATAACACCTATGTGGGGGTACCATCTTCAACAGGAACCTCACTATCGTACTATCGACCTCGATAGGGCCATTAGGATCGACCTCATGAGACCCATTAGAAACAATTTTTACCTCTCCATTATACTTGAGTAGTGAGTGACCAGTTATCCGCCTCCTATCCGATAGATGCTCAATGTGGGCAACATACGGTATCCCCCACCACATCGTTAGGTAACCAAGCCTATCACACTTCGGGCATATGACGTAGAGTCCCCTTATAGAACTCCTGTACACACATTGTGTTCTCTTCCTCTTAAGAACCGGGGCCACCATTACTACTCTCCTACCTATAATAAGTTAGCAAGATAAAAACATGTATCTACCACTAAGATGATCACCATAAATTTATGGTGATCTAAATAGTGCTATGCACTCCTCACCTGGCTCCATTATGACTGATAGTGAGGAGTGGAATTCAGGATTCCAAGACATTCGATAAGCTTAAATCGACTCGATAAATAGCACTCGATATCATTAGATGAGTGCTTTTTAACCAAAGAGCACTCAATAGAAAACACTCAATACATGGGGAAAGTATGGGACATATATGGGTAGCGAACTCATGATATGTCACTCGTATATCGTGCTCGAGTACTTTTTAACTAAAAGACGCTCAGCCAAGGAGTTCGAGTGGTTTTAGAGAAAACAATCACGTGTAGATAAGAGTAGAGTCGGGGTTGATAAAGAACTATGTATTTCTCCATCATGCAGCCAGGATGGAGTCAGGTAAAGGTGTTGAAGCTTTAGTAGTCCTATTGGCTACAACACATCCAATTCAGGAAAAGGAGACCAAAAACAGACCACAGATAATGAGGAAGGAGTCAGGTAGCTTAGTTGAGTGTAGCTAACATCACTAAATTATCAACACCTTAAGTTCCCTCCATCCTCTCAGAGAGAGGTACAATTTACTAGTAAACCTTAACTACTATCTAGAAGTTAGTTACTACCCTACTACAATCTTACTACCCTACTGCGATCTAAGATCGCATAGGGGTTGTATAGTCTAAAGGGAGAGAGGTATGATTTACTGATGAACCTTACTACACTCATGGATAAGTGGTAATGTTTTTAATTACCTTACTATATTCTAAGAGTATAGTAATGTAATCTCTAGGTTATTTTTACACGTGTAAAAATATGTATCTTGAGGATAACTTAAATAAGTTTATGAAACATCTAGATTATGAGGTAAGAAAAATGAAGGAGATAAACAGAGCATATAAACTATACACAGAAATTCGGAAGTGGTACTCCCAACTATCTGAAGAGGAGAAAAAGGCTTATCGAAGACACAATCCCCTGCTAATCTCAATTATTGAATTCCTGATAAAGCTAGTTGAGGGAGGTGGTGGATAGAACAATTATTGAAAAAGGAGGGAAGGGGAAGGGATGATCAATCATAGTAATTCAAATAAATATATAAACTTTAGTGCTAAAACTACAATTCCTATCCAGAAACTCTTTTATATACTAGGTTGTGTGCTGGATTCTTCAGTATGTGATTACTACATGACCGAGAAGTGTCTATTCTACGAATATCTAAAAGAGGAGGAAAGTGAAAGTGAGGCGCAAAAACTCTAGTGTGAAGGATGACCCATACTACTGGGCTCTCTTCTATGTGGCTAGGGGCTATTCAGTAATACCTATAAGATATAGGGATAAAAAACCACTAGTCAGGTGGGAGGAATACCAAAAGAGGAGACCAACAGAAGAAGAGCTTAAAAAATGGTTTACTAATGATCAAGTCAGTATCGCTATAGTGTGTGGTAGGGTTAGTGGTAACCTAGTTGTGTTGGATTTTGATATAAAGGAGAAGTTTAAGGATTTTGAAAAAGAGCTACCTGAAAAATGGAAGAATATCTTCAATAATACCCAACTAGGGGAGAGTGGAAAGGGTCTCCACTTCTACTTTAGATTAAAGGATCCTGAACTCCTACCAGGTCCTAAAGTTAGAGTAAGGGAAGATGTAGAATTAGATATTAGAGGAGAGGGAAGTTATGTACTAGTACCTCCTAGTGTTCACCCTAGTGGGAAGCGCTATAAATGGATTAGAGGACCACCAGAATATAGCCCATATGAACTTAGTAGAGAAGAATGGTTGGAATTATGTAAACTAATCAGATTAGGAGTAGAGGAGAAGGAAGAGAAAGAGAGAGAAGAAAAACCAAAAATAAAGAGAAAAGATAAGGTATGGATAACTTTAAATGATGACCAGGTAGAGGCTCTTGTAAAGTTGATAAAACCATACTATCAAGTAGGCGTAAGAGATCATATACACTATCGCCTACTAGCTGAACTCTACAAACTAGGGGTTGATAGGGAGAGTAGGAGAGAATATACAATAAAATTGTGTAAAGAGACTAATGACGAGGAGATAAACGATAGGCTCTATCAAGTTGATTATGTGGAAAGAAGAGCTAAAGAACTAGGGGAGGAAAAGTTAGCAGGTCTCCTAGGTTTGTTAGATGAGGAAGAAGGAGAGGTATGGAAGTATTTCGGAGAGACTAAGGAAGAAGCTGAAAGGATCATAAATTACATTAGGAGTACGATAAAAAAGATAGTAAGAGGGGAAGCTGTAAGAGTTTATACTAAGGAAGAGCTAGAGGAGGCTAGAGAAGAGGCTTTAAGGATCCTAACATTAGAAGACCCATTAGAGGAGATAGGGAAGTTATTAGAAGATTGGGGTATTGTGGGAGAGGAGGAAAATAAGAAGGCTATATTCCTACTCCTACTATCAGGAAAGATTAGAGATCCTAAACTAAAGCAAATAATTCTACTCAAGGGTGAGCCTGGAGCTGGAAAGTCTACCTTAATGAAAATAGCTAGTCTGTTTAAAGTGAAAGATGTAGGTAGGTTTACCGAACATGCACTAGATTATACTGATCTAACTAACTATGAGGTACTAAGGTTAAAGGAGATAGGTCATATGGATGAAGAGAAGCAAGGAGTTTCAACTGTAAAATTCCTATCGGCAGACGACCAGGGCTATACTGTCGAGTACACTATTAGAGGTAAGGACGGGAGATTCACAACAGAGACCAGAAGAATACCTCCTATAACACTAATCACTAGTACTACTAGGGTGGATCTTGATCCTCAGTTTGAACGAAGAGCATGGATTTTTAATGCTGACGAGAGCGAAGAGCAAACTAAGAGAATTCTTGAGGCTAAGGCTAGGATGAGGGAGGAAGAGAATTTGAAAAAACTAGGTGTGTTAGAGGAGACAAGTAAGGAAAGGGCAGAGAAAATACTGAGAGCTATTGTTGACCTATTAGATCCAGAAGTAGATGTCATTATACCCTTCCCTAGAACCCTAACTAAAATATTAAAGACGAAAAAGCTACGTGTTAGAGGAGACTACGACAAGCTCTATTCTCTTATCTATTGTGGTAACTTCCTTCTCCAATACAGACTAGGAGTAAAGGAGAATAATGGAAAGAGGTTTGTTATAGCTGACCCTCATTATACCTATAAAATAATAAAGATAATAGAGGAGCCATTAACTTCTATGTCCCTAGACTTGGAGAAGAGGGCTAGAATGCTTATAAAGAGCCTAGAGGAATTGGATATAACTCAAGCTGGAGATACTATAGAGAAGGCACATAGAGAACAAATAGCTAGGATGTTGGGGAAAAGTGAGAGAACTATTAGGCACTACTTTAACTCTTGGGAGAAGGCAGGTTATGTAAGTAGTGAGGGAGGGAGAGGTAGACCAAAAGTTTATACTCTCCTCTATGACCTAGAGGAGATAAAGAGAAGAGAAGCCGGTGTGTTAGAAGAGTTAAAGGAAGATAGACTGATAGAGGAGATGGAAAAGGAGAAAGAAAAATTCCTTGAAAAGCTTAATTTCTCTACCACAAGACCGAGTTTTTCCAACTACCTTTTAGAAGAGGAGAAGACTCTTTTTGAAGAAAAAAGGAAGGAAAAACGGCAATTGAATGAATTGCCAACTTTCCAACCTTCTTTTGAAGAAAAGAGGCTAGTGTTTCCTCAGAAAGAAGTTGGAAAAACTGACCTTCACGGTAAAGAAAACACTATTACTTTCACCAGACCCCTAGGAAAAAATGTAGGGCCCCATGAAAGTATTCGAGTGTGTGGTGAATGTCTTCATTATAATGAAGAGTGGATGTATTGTAAAAAGCTCATATGTCACCTTGTCTCTCCTTATGATCTGAGGGCTAAGATTTGTCCTAACTTCAAACCTAGGAGAGGGGAGATAGGCGAAAATATTTTCACAGCTGTAGGTAAAGGTGAGCTCAAGACTGATAAAGTGAGCTCAGAAGTGGAAAGTGGAACTCAAGGATTAGGCGAAAATATTCCTTTAGAGAGCACACATAGTACATGTAATAATAAAGATGAGATCGAGGAGCGCCTGGCTCTGGTGAGGGAAGATATTAGTGAGATGATGTTAGCGAAGTATGGTGATGAGATAAGGAAAATGGCTAGGAGGATTTGGAATACCTATGTTGGTAGAGGGAGAGAGTGAAGAGAGCTAGGGTTGAAGTTAGAATTAGAGATACTTTACTTGAAGACCACATAGGTAAGATAGTTGTATGTCATTTAGAAGGGAAGACGATTAAAGGAGTGCTTAAAAGAGTAGCTAGGTATGAGATTGAAATCGAAATTGGTAGTAGGCTAGTTGTATTGTTTAAGCATGCATTAACTCATGTCTCTATTCTAGGTATATCACCATAAATCTGTAGGGATAGGAGATGAAGAAGGAGATATGTCCAAGATGTGGTAGGCCTATCTCATGGATCGAGAGTAGGAGGGTTGGTAATCGTGAATATGTCTATGCTATTCATTATTCGAGAGGTAAGAGGGATCAGTGCTATCTAGGACCCAAGGGTGATTATGTCCATGTAACGACTACTCATAGGAGAGAGGGTCTAGTCCCCAAGGGTTTGAGTGATCCAAATAGAGTGAGTGAGTATTTTGAGAGGTTGTTGAAGTTAATACTGACTGATCAAAAGCTTAAGGATGAGGTAAAAAGACGCTATGGTGTGCTGGTCAAGAAGTTAATAGAGTGATCCATACAGGTTTGTAGGGAAATATCAAAAATATCAATTCATCTATAGCCGTAGGGATTGAAAAGGCTCTATGAAAGGAAATTTTGGAAGTTATTAGCTCGAAAGAAAGTCTTTTTCCTCATTAAGATAAAAATCTTCTATTTCTACTCCTGCTTCTTTGATAGTATAGATCCTGGTAGTATTTTCAAGTCTATAGCTTCTCTAAGGATTTCCTCCAATCCTTCCACGTATTCACAGAGTAATCTCGGATCTTTTGGAAATCTAAGATCATTACGGAAGACTATGTTAATATTGGTCTTTTTAATTTCACTTTCAACGTCTTTTGATAAGCTCTTCATAATAGTAACTACCATTTTAGGCCTTCTCTCTTCAATGAAGTCTCTAAACTTTGCTTTAGCTTGATCCTTTTCCTCCCCACTAGCTACCTTCCATTTCTTACCACAAGGTAGTAAATCGTATAGGAAGCAGCCTAATTTTTGAAAGTATTCTAAAAATTCATCTTCCTTAACACCATAAACTATACGGAATGCCATAAAGAATGCACAGTATAGAATAGTATTCCTGAGGTAGAAGAATCTATTTTCAGATGGAGCTGATTCACCAACAAATAGGATTGTAATATCCTTACCAACCCACTTAGGATCATACCTATTACGAATCTCCTCTATCCTACTTTTCTTCATAAAAACACCCTATATATAGTAAAACAATCTTCTAATAAATTTATTGGTAAGAGAAATTGGGTTTTAGTCATTAAGATAGCCTCTGCCATTGTTTTAGGTCTTTTAGAGTTCTCCCTAATCCTTACTTTATATACATACTGATCAAATCTAATCTTTCTACTCATATTCTCATCTCTTTATTACTGAAAAATAAAAAATGTTACCTAATTAGAGAGAGGGTTTCACTCCTTTGGTATCCATACTTCAACAGTTACCTCATATTTTCTAATATTTGCCGCCCAGATACGTAAATAATAATATCCCGGCTCTAGATTATGAGCGTATGTTTCACCAGTCTTTTCAAGTTCAAGTCCTGACCATGTGCATATAAGCTCCCCTTCCTCACTATAAAGCCAGATACTAAAGGCTGGATAAGTACCTCTAGTCACCTTCCATCTGACTCTTAACTCTGATGAAGGAACTGAAAAGAGGGGGGTATCCTTAGTACCAACTCCTTTGAAGGTCGCAATAACATTCCATTCTCCCTTGACATATTTAGGTACTAATTTTTCAAGTAAATCTACCTTAGATTCAAGTCGTTCAATCTCGTCCTTTAATCTCGCAATCTCTTGATCCTTTTCTTTCAACTGATCCTCTAATTCATCGATTGTATCTTCCAGTTCGTCGATTGTATCTTCCTTTTCCCTTAGCTTAGCCCTTAATTTCCTGATCGTATCTTCCTTTCGATCAAGATCGATCTGTAGTTCTTTAATCTCGTCCTCTAGTTTAGCTATCTTTCTTTTATACTCCTCTACATCAATAGATTGCGTAGGATATTTAATAAACCAGCCGATACAGCAACCTATAATCAATCCTATTATACACAGAGCTATAGCGAGCTTCAAATTCCTAATAGTAGACTTCAAATTTCCACCTTTATAATATACTATTCACGTATTTATATTCTTATATTCAATTTAAGAAAACATCGACCACATAATCTTCATCATTATAAAATATAATCCATTTATTAATCTTTCCATGAATTCTATACTATACAGCAATGAAAAATACTATTTCTTATCGTCTTGCATTAAGTATAGCAACATAGCAAGACCAGGACCTAACATAAATCCCAATTTTATCCATTGAGCTATTGACATCACGTTCTTTTGACTTATTGATTCTACGTTCTTTATATCATGACTGAGCCCTGGCCGACTATCAGAGGTTGGCGTTAAGCTAGTTGTGTTTAATTGAAGCAGCTCCTACAATTATAGATTAATCTGTATATAGAATGCTAAAGTCACTCTTTGGACTCTCTCATGCACCCCTCCCTCGGCTCGGGGAACTCCTCCTCTTCCTCAGTATCTTCTTGATGTCCTGAAGAAGCAATCAAAAGATAATTGAAAGTGAGAATACTCTTATATTCCTTCAAAATTATAGGAGTAGTATGAGAAGAGAAGATGCATATGTAGAGATAGAGTTTAGGATTGGAGCAAAAAAGAGTAAACTCAAAGCACTTGTTGATACGGGGTCGACTGAGAATATAATTTCAAAAGAACTCGCTGAGAGACTCTCAAAAATAGGATGTCTTAGATGTCTTACACTCCCAGAAGAATTCCATCGGAGTCTCAGAGCCGGAAAGAGAGGAGAAAGAGTTCGATTAGTGGGAATATGTATCTCTGACTATATGGAAATAGAGGGGATGGAAAAAGAGCCTCATATTTTCTGGATATCGCCAGATGTTCCTGAAGACACTCTTATTATCGGTTGGCCTGGTATTGATAAGTGGATGATTGAGGTTAAGGAGGATAAAGTCGAAGTAAAACCTGGAAAGATGCGCCCTCATTGGGGCTTTCATATCTAAACTTTCTCATACAATAGAATAGACAAGATCACACTAAGTAAATCTATCTAATTCCTATCAGAGAGGAAGTAGAGATTTTGGATATCATGGTAACCGCAAAAATTAACATCATAATTTTCTAGGTACTGTGTGATTAGAAACTCTCATTTACACTATTTACCGAAATATCTTTACAGAAAGGGCAAGTCCACATCCTTACCATACAGTATCCCTAATAGAACGTTATCCGAGTTCATCTATTAAAGGGTTAACATTTAAAAACTAGAATGCAAGTATATAGTAGGTAGGGGTAAGGGGATATGGATATAGGATTACCCGCTCCTCCCGAGCCTAAGGAAATAAAGGAATTCATAAAGAAGCTGAGAGGTAAGCTAGGTTTAGTACCTGATATAAATCATGATTCGCTAGCTGTTTGGTATCTTAATAAATTACCTTCATACCTGTGGAAGTATTGGAAGCCTGGCTTGGAAAGTGCTGGATATACGTGGCAGAAGTTTATTAAGGTAATGAAGTATGCAACTGATGATATCATCGATTGGGCTTTATATGATAATCTTAAATGGAATGAGTTAGTTAAGAAATTAGTGAGGCTTCTTGAACGTTACGCCAGTGTAAGGGGGTGAGGAGTTATGGTTCATATTAAGGTAATTTTTGGTGATGCAAGAAATATGAAGGAGTTACCGAACGAGTCAGTACACTTGGTAGTTACCTCGCCGCCATACTACAATGCCCCATTTGACTTTCCAGGGCTTTTTAAGAGCTATGATGAATACCTTGACTTACTTAGGAGTGTTGGAAAGGAACTCTTCAGAGTGCTGAAGGTCGGAAGAGTGGCTTGTTTCGTTACGCAGGATGTTAGAATCGAAGGTAAGTTATACCCTATAGTTGCAGACCTTATTAGAGTCATGGTGTATGAGGTAGGGTTCAATTATAGAGATAAGATTATCTGGAGAAAGCCTGAAGGATACATAAGGATTTCGCGTAGAAGCGGTGTACTTATACAGCACCCCTACCCTATGTACTACTATCCAGACAACATCTATGAAGAGCTCGTGGTTTTCCAGAAAGGCAAGTTTAGTTATAATAACATACCTAAGGAAGTTAAAGAGAAATCTAAGATAGACCTAAGTAGGTTCCAAGTCGAGAAGTGGTACTTATCTGTCTGGAATATAAAGAATGTTTTACCGTCTGAGAAGTGGAGCAAATATACAGCGGCTTTCCCAGAGGAGCTTGTTGAGAGATTGATAAGGCTCTATAGCTATGTTGGTGAGACTGTTCTGGATCCATTCCTTGGAACAGGAACTACATGCGTTGTTGCTAGGAAACTCTGGAGAAACTGTGTAGGATATGAAATAGACCTAGAGCTAAAAGAGGTAGTAGAGGAAAGACTAGGTGTAGGGATGAAGGCTTTAACCAGGTTTATGAAATTAGATGAACATGATAAAATAGAGATTATTGTCAGAGATGATGCAAAGAGACTTAGAACCAAGCTTAGAAAGGAAATAGAGAGAAAAATAAAGAATAAGAATGGGAGATAACGCTATTCTTCCTTAGGTAGTTTATCTATATATTTCCTAGTAGCGATCAATGCTCCATAGAACCTCATTAAATCTAGGACTACATACTGCTTCTTTACTTTATGGTTGCAATAAATTAGTTCACCACGAGCTTTTCCTTCAACTCTCGGTTTTAGAACACCGCGGATAACTTTCTTAGGCTTGGTAGAAGCTATCTTAACCATTATTTGAGGGCGTTTACCCAATATTTTGGCGATCCCTACTTTAGCAAACGTATTGACGGAAGGACTGTACTTAAGTCTTAGCTTCAACTTGCTTATTACTTTCTCAGGGTTCGCACATACCTTGGAAGTTGAGTTAACTCTATAGTGCTCCTTAGCCTTTATATATAGGTATCTCTGAGCAAGATCAAAACAGCCTAAACAGAAGCTAAAGTCTTTAACAGGAACCTCAACATAGTAAGTTACTTCCTTACCTCTTTGCTGGACTTCTCTTTTAGGTTTAGTTATACCACCCGGTACTAGTGGGCCGAAAGAAAGTTGCATGTTTCTAGGTAAGTGTTCCCCTAGTACGGTGATTAATTCGTCAATATAATCTAAGCTAATGTAAAACATTGCCCAGTTAGTCCATTTATCGGGATTAACACCTCTAATAGAGGTTCTCTCTAAATGGTATCCTTTTATATTTAAATCAAAAACTACTGCGTTTCCAGATATATCTACGTTTACGTAAACTTCTTCTTCAGGTAATACGTATGCCACTTTTCCATTCCTAGAAGTTTTCTCCCATCTCAAATCACTGGGTGTTAAGCTGAGCCATTCTGGTGGTATGAGTCTTTCGATCGTTATAGGTTCGGGTAGTTTTAGCCATCCCCGGAAGTTAGAGTATATTATAGGTACAGGCATTATGACTTTTCTATCGGGGCTTCTAGGTACGTAAAAACCATTGTTAATGAGTTCTTCTTGAATTTCAAGTGAGGCTGCGAAGTATATCTGTAGTGAATCAATAGGATAAGTCTTAATCAAGTTAATCGCCCCCTCGCTCGCCTTGATTTAAGGCGAAATACCAACTTTGAAGAGCTAGCTTCCAAGCAAGCCCTATTCTATAGTAATTTGGTGCATTTAAGTTTTAGTTAACTGCACCTAGCATCCCGGGGTTGGCTGAGGAATATGTGCACCGTCGCTCATATCTAGCACCGATCCCTAATCGGTTATTAGGGGAATGAGACAAGGGACTTCTTAAGTAGTCCTCGATCATTCCCTAGATACATTTCCTAAACTTTGCTCTCCAAAGGGAGGTAGCTAGGTGGTGTGTGCAGGCACATGCATGTGTGCGTGTAATACACTATAAACATGTAATCGCATTACTGTGCATTACAGTAATGATTTCTTTTTATGAATTTTTCTAGAAAGGTTTAAATATAAGTCATCACCACAAATTTGTGGTGATTAGAGGTGGAGAGTGTAAAGACATGCCCTAGGTGCAGATTGAAGTATTCTTACATAGAGAGGAGGAAGGTAGGTGATAGGGTCTATCTCTATGCAGTCCACTATTTAAAGGTTGGAGGAAAGAGAAGAATAAAGAAGTGCTACCTGGGTCCTGAGGGTAACTATATTTACGTCTCTAAGATGCATGAATTCTCTCTTAGAGGACCGCTCGATAGGCGAAGGACATTAAACTACCTAGATGCTATTCTAAATCTTCTAATGGTTGAGAGGGAGAAGCTAGATGAGGAGACTAAGAGGGAGATTGTAGAGAAGTTGAGGAGGGCTATTGAGGTTTTGGGTTGATATATGCATCTTCACAAATTTATGGTGAACTAGTATTAAGGACAGAAAAGGAGAGGTTTAAGGTTTACTTCACACATGAACTTACGAGCTGTAAAAGGAAGAGCTAGTTTAGATATAGCTATCCTGAGCTTCTCATAAACTCATGTGCAAGCCTCTGCTACTACTAGGTAGGACTATTCAGAGAGGAGTTAAGGCTTACTTGTCTATAATCGAAGAATTTGGATTAGGCCCCTTGTCTCACTTTTGAAGTTCTGAGACACTTTTGAAGTTCTGAAATAAGCCATTCCTTTATTTCACTAAATGATCTTAGATATATTCTGTCTTTTTCAAGTCTATCCTCAAGTAAGGTAAGGATTGCAAACTTCTTTCCTCCAATCTTTGGAGATTTAGCAGTAATTCCTATCAGGTCATCAAAAAGATCATCGGCGAGAACAGCTACATACGCCTTAAACCTATCATAGTAGAGAGCCTTTATCATATAAAATCCTCCAATAGCATGTAGTAGACCCTGTACAGAGTTCACTACATCCATTACTACAATATCGTCTTTGTGAGGTCCTACTTGTACGATTAAATCTGGTATGTAATAACCATAACGACGACCGACGAATCTTGTCAGCCTTAGCTCATTATCAACGATGTTTTTTAACCTATCTAGGAGCATCTTATGAGTTTGCTGTGCCCGTCTCCTCTTAGGCTTTCTAGCTCCTAACGTGTACTCCACATGCTACACCTCAATATATTTGTACATGTACAATTATTTAAACATGTTGATATTTTGCTAGATGTGATATTTGAGGTAGTGTTCTAAGTGACTTAACACCCCATAAATACTCATAGTTTTGCTTTAATGAACATAGACAACTCAATACTGGATGGCCACACAAACTTACTTTTCAACTAACCTATAGTGCTACTGTCATATCATATAGCATGTGCTACTATACTGCTATACTCTTCCTTCTAATTAGAGATACTAGATAAATTATCCCTATGAATTTATGTTTAACTAGTGCTAAAGAAAGTCGCTTCACCTACAGCTGTAGGGATTGAAAAGAGGCCTATAAAGTTTGACTACACCCTAGTGTTATGCGGTATTAAACCATGGGTTTGTGAACTTAATGTTCTATTTTCGAAAGCCATTATTGAGAGCTTTAAAGATAAGGTAAGGCATCTTTCAAAGATAGAACACTTCTCTCTAGCCTGCATTTTAGGAAAGTTGAGGCACGGTAAGAATTTATTTATTACCTCATAAGTTAATTTTTGGGAAGATTCGTGTCCACTATATCCACTACAGCAATTCTAAAGGAGTATGAGAGGGAGAGAAGGGAGTTCCAGAGGTCCGTGATTAGGATTAATAAGAGGTCAAAGCAGGTTGTTGCTTCACCACAACCTCCTGAGCCAAGGAGGGATAGTGGAGGCTCTGGTTTAATATGTGCTTACCCCTTATGCTATAAGGAGGCTAGGGAATACTGTCCAAAGTGCTATTTACCTTTCTGCGATAAACATATAGATAAATATATACATGGGTGTTTAGGAGAATGGCTCCACTTATATGTGCATGGTAACTACCTTAATACACTTCAACGTAACGTTTCAGAGTTAGGTAGGAGAAGAAGGCTTGCTGTAACACCGAGATTTGAGGAGGCTTTTGAAGAAGCATCCTATGAGGACATTGTTAATGAGCTTTCAAAAACCTACCCTCACATGTCATCTTTTCTATCTAACCTTAAAAAGAAGTTTGATGAAGGAAGGAGAATGACGGTATCGGATATTGTAAAGTATGTTCTATGTAAATTATGCTATAAGCTACTTAAGTTTTCAAAAGAACATAAACTACATAAGGTTATAATTATGAGTAGCGATGTCTATGAGGCTTTACAGAAATTTCCACAAGATAGTAGGCCTAGAATTGGGGGTTTAGCTTTTCAATGGTGGATATCTCTTGAAATCTTAGATTTAATAATGAAATATTGTAAGCTTATAGACTCAAATTATGAGAAGAGACTTTTCCAGTTTAGTGTGTCAGGGAGTAACGTAAGATTATGGATTTATTTCGACAGCCTCTCTAGGGAAGACCGTTTCTCTGGGAAACGTTTAAGGCCAGACATCTGTGTTCAGTTATTAGAATATAAATATAAAAGTTCACAAAGCTTTCGCATACTTCCAATCATGCGTTCCAAGGAAGTTATTGAAAGATTTTCCGAGAAAGTTATTGAAATAAAGCTTTCTCAGTCAGCTCTTGAAAAGTCTATGGACCAATTTAAGCGCTACCTGGATAGGTGGGGGGAAGAAAATGTTGTATTAGCTATAGGTACTCCATGCTCGATGCATTTGAGTGTAAGGAAGTATGATTCACTAATAACTATGGGGGAGGAGAGACTAGCTAATGCGCTAAAGGAAATGATAGAGTTCCTACTTATGTAAAAGAGCTTTAGAAACCTATGAGAGAGCAGAACCCTAGAATGTTATAGCATCTCTTATTGTTGAGTATATAAGTAAGTTCGTGGAATTTCCCATAAATTTATGGTGAACTAGTATTAAGAGGAATTCTCATGCTGAGGGGATTGAAAAGGCCCATTTTCAGTACTAGGGCTCAAAATATTGATAGAGCCAAAAGCTTATTAACCTCATTTTCGATACTTAACACATGAAGCTACTAGCATACGTGAGAGTTAGTCGGGAAGATGAAAAACCAGAGAACCAGGAATATGCAATTCTGAAGTATGTAGCTACTAAGGGATACCAGGTAGTAGGGACGATAAGGGAAATAGGAGTTAGTGGTGCTATTCCCCCTCAAGAGAGACCTGGATTTAAGGAACTCCTCTCTAGGCTAGATGAAGTCGATGGAATAGTGGTCTATGCACTAGACCGAATAGCCAGGTCACTCTTCGAACTCTATCAAGTGATAAAGACGATAGAAGAGAGAGAGAAGATAGTTATCTCAGTTAGGGAAGAGTGGTTAAACACACTAGATAAGAGAATAAGAGATTTAATAATAGCAATTCTAGGATGGGCTGGTGAAATGGAAAGGGAATTCGTAAGAGAGCGTACAAGAGAGGCACTAGCTAGACTGAGAGCTCAAGGTGTTAAGCTAGGAAGACCACCAAAGTGGAACGAGAGTGTGAGGAAGAAGTTGATCAACTTAGTGGGAAAAGGACTAACATTAAAAGAGAGCTGCCAACTAGTGGGGATAGGCTACTCTACAGCTAAACGCTATCTCTCAAGGGATCCTGAGTACCTAAAGGCTAGGATGAAGGCTAGACTATCGAAAACCTGAAAATTTAGGTTAATTTTCCTAGGGATAAAACTGATAGTGTTTGTATAGAATGGGGAGATATATATTTATCTAACTATGACTTAATTCGTCTAAATACTAAATCTCACCAGAAATTTGTGGTTAGTGATTAGGATTTCCCACAAATTTATAGAAGTTGAGAATGATATAGCAGTAAAGTAGTATAGTGGTAAATACATAAAACCCTGTGTCCTAGATGGAAAGTGAAGCAATCAAAAGATAATTGGAAGTGATGGTATTTTTGGTCAAAATTTCTGTCCAAATACTTAAATAAAATAGAAAGTAGTAAAGAGGGGCATGAATATGTCAAAGTGGAGTATAGGGATAGCAGTCCTTCTTATGCTACTATCCTTTCTCATAGGTTTCTACTACCCAATACTACCTCCCCTAGAGC
>CAYXRT010000031.1:229-18695 GCA_964467535.1 uncultured Desulfurococcales archaeon | reverse complement strand
TTCCGAGTTGTATAGCTAAACGTTTAAAGTAGCTCTCGTGAGGCCCCTTCCCACCTACAAGTAATCTGGCATTTGGCAACTTTTTGAGTACAATTTTGAATGCTTTAAGTAGTAGGTCAAGACCCTTCTCAAAGCTTAGGGACCCTACATAAAGGACTGTCTTTACTTTCTCGTCTTTTTGAACTTTCAAAGGTCTGAATTTACTATGATCAACACCTACGGGTACAACAGCAATTTTATCTTCAGGTAACTTAAAGTATTGTATTAAATCCCTCTTCCAATATTCAGCTGTTGAGATTATTAAATCACATCTTGTAAGTATTAGCCTGTAAATTTCGCATTCAGGCTTTGAAATGCGGTATAAGTCAGGGTACAGTGGGAAGAGATCGTGAACTGTTACTACGATAGGTCTCTTTCGGCTTAGAATGAGAGGCCATGCCAACGCTGGAGTAACTGCATGGTATATGTTGGCATCCACGTCATACATCTTAATAGCAAATAACGTTCTCTTAAGCCAGCGAAAAACTGTGCCCTTCGGATTATCGCCGAACTCTATATATTTAATGCTTAGACTTCTACCTATTTTCATCAGGTTATGTATAAGTTGATAGGTATATCTGGGAATACCGCTTCCTATATCTTCTCTCACTCTAAAGGCGATGAAACAAACTTTCATTATCCAAACCTTTACCTTTATGAAAGATTCTGAAATATCCTCATTTCGTAATAATTGTAATAATTGTTTTATTGATTTTCACAGGTGAATTTGCTCGATCAACTGCATCGAGATTTCGTGTATCCATGCCTTTAATAGATTTTGTGTTAGTTCTAGCCATTTCCTTCCAAACTCGCTTCTTCTAATCTTACCTCTTAGCAGCTGCTTTCTCACTACATCTAGGGCTACATACTTAGCTACATCATTAAGTGCTATCCTCAGTTGATCTATGTCTATTTTCAGAATACTATAATCTCTGATGAATCCTTTGGGTAGTGGTATGAATAGCTCTGGATCCATGTATATTACTGGAGCGTACCTGTAATAGTTCTTCCATCCAAGACCTACAGCCTTAAGAGCTTTACGTACACTAAGCCCCCTCTTCAGGAGCTCCTGTAACCTGAGTATCTTAAGCAAGGTTTCAAGTTCAGGGCTCAGACCATACATTCTCTCAATAGCTTTCCTGAGCTCTACTAGTTCTTTAAACATGTCTTTGACAGTCATTACACCCACCTAAGCTCAGACGCGAACTGGAGCTTAAAATACACATCTGATACTCATCAATAGCACACTCATAGCACACTTTCACTCACACTACTCACCTTATGCTTTCACTCTCAGTTGAGGGCTTCACGATATAGAGCCTCTAGCTTATCAACCTGCTTTTCCAGCACAAAGTTTCCAGCAAATTTCCTCGCATTCAAGGAGAAGCGTCTCCTCAATGATTCATCCATTAACAACACCTCTATAGCCTTAGCTAGCTCACGCGGATCGCCAGGCTCTACGAGAAAACCTGTCTCTCCATTCAACAACATCTCAGAAACGGCACCTACTCTAATAGCTACGACAGGTACTCCCAAAGCTTGAGCCTCAAGGAGTACACTGGGGGTGTACTCTTTGAGCGATGGTAACACTAAGACTGATGAAGATCTAATTAAATTGATTTTATTTTCACCGTAAACAGGACCTATAAACTCTATAGAGTCTGTGAGATTGCACTTTTCTGCTATCAGTCTGAGGGTCTTCTCATAACGTTTATCAGAGGGGCCGGCAAGAACGAGCTTTGCTTCTGGGCATCTCCTCTTAACATGAGTAAATGCTTCAATGAGAATATGAATGCCTTTTACCTTCGTTATTCTTCCTAGGAAGAGTATGTTCTTATTCCTTGAATGCTCCATAGGATATGTCAAGAGCTTTGATGGAATGGCTGGTAGTCTAATAATAAGTACTTTATCTTGATCTATACCCTTCTCCACTAACCATTGATATTCCATATTCGTGTGAGCTATGAAATAGTCGACATACTTGCTTTTTACCTTTAGGTAATTAAAAGCTATTGGAAATACTATCTTTGCTGATAATCTCTCCAAAGCCACAACTGGATGGTGTAGTTCAGCTATGAGCTTATATTTCAATTTTGATTTTAACTTACATAACTGAAATAAGTGTGGATGTAGACAATGTGAATGCACTATATTGGGTCTTACTGATATTAGTACATCCTTCAGACCTTTTAAGATCCTTGCATAACCTATCTTTAATGATACTGACTTAAGCTTGTGTATTACAACTCCATCTCTCTCCTCTACACCGTGTTCTGTGACCTTTCTCTGTGTAGTCACATCAAATGGTGTTGTTATGACATGTACCTCATGCCCTCTCCTTGCTAGCTCTACAGCTACATTCCGTACTATAGTCTCTACTCCACCTACCGATGGAGGCCAGGGATAATATGTACAAACAAAGGCGATTCGCATATCTATTTCACAGGCTTTGAAACAATCAATAACCGTCTTGCTAAGCTTGGTTTAATAGCTATTAGTTGATCTATCATTTTGAATACAGGATTCCTATACTCAGAAGGAATTCCTTTAATCTTCACGATGTTGAATCCATGATATTTGAGTAATTCACTAATTGCACGTAGCGTATAAGCTCTTACATGACCTGCGGGTTGCCATAATTTCTTTGGAACTCCGGCATAATATTCAGTAGAAGGTTCTACATCGTAAGGCTGATACCCTAACAATAACAGCAACCTATTTACCCAATACCCAAGGTTAGGAGTTGTCAGAACAAAGTATCCATGCGGACGAAGTATCCTATATACTTCCTTGAGCATATTATCGGGATTTACTAAATGTTCTATAACTTCTAGCGCCGTAACAACATCAACACTATTATCAGGTAATGGTATCTTATCTCTTGATAAATCTAACTCAAAGCATTTCAAAATTTCATGAGCACTTCCTTGTACCACTTTAACAGGATAATCAACACCGTAAGTCTCTGATGCATTAATCTCCTTAGCAATTTTTATAGTATAAACTCCATCCCCGATACCTAGATCAAGATAGACCACCTTTTCAAATCTCTCTTGTATAAGCTCCTTTAGTAGATCTATGACTAACCTTATACGTAAAGGCAATTCATAGTACATATTTACTTACTTGTTAAAAACTCTTTAATAGCTTTAATAATTTCTACTTTAAACTTTCTAGGAGAGAATTTTTCGATATCCTTTAAACATTTATTATAGTCGAACATGGGATAATACTTGAACGCCTTCGTTATATTAATCGCTAGCTCTTCAATTGTGTTGTATCCTAACGAATAACGACCGCACTTTGTTATGTCTATCCAAGGTCCATTAAAACCTCTTCTTACGATGGGTAAGCAGCCTTTGGCTAAAGCTTCTACAACTGCAATTCCGAATGGTTCAAATGGTGCTGTATGAACATAGACTTTCGATTTCTCTAAAAGCTTCTCTACAAAGTTTCTGTTAGCATTTGGTATTAGTTTGACTATATTGTTAAGCTTTAGCTTCTCTACTATCTTGGTTAAGTATTTGAAGTACTGCAATGAACGAAGGTAGCCGATGACATACACTTTATTCGCATGGTTTAAAAGTCCTCTATCGTGTAGTAGTGAAACTGCATGTATAAGACCTTCTATCTTTTTATTAGGGTCAAACGGCTGTACAGATACAACAAGATCTTGTTTTGCATTACTGGTGCTGACAAAGTCTACTTTATCGACAAGTTCTACAGGAGGATAAACGAGCTTAATTAGTTCTGAAGGTATCTGAAGGTATTTCTCCATATGACGCTTAGTTCGCGTTGAGTTCGCCAAGAATAAGACATTTCTATGTCTTAAAATTTGCACAAAGTCTGTAACGAAGAAACGTCGAAATATCTTTTTGTGTATCTTTGTAACGATACTTTCATGCTCTTCGATTATTTTAGATCTCAAAGCGTGTGGATAGTTAACGTAGCAAACAATTTTACAATTCTTTTTCTCGACTAGTATCTTAGGAACGTCGTCGACTAGTATCACTATATTACCGTTTGAAATACTATCAATGATTCTTTTAGCTATTGCAGCCACAGAGTAGGGATGTGGTAATGGTATGTTCCTTATTTCGACAATGTTAGCTTTATTGATTATATCTCTCTCAAGGTTTGATAGATTACGTTGTTTTCGCACGACTAGGTTTATATCGAAGAGATTTGACTCCACCAATGCTTCAACGATATGTGTCAATACTTTTAATCCTCCACCTGTTGGAAGATCGTATATAACCCAAACCTTCATAATTCCCTATATTGCACTAATTTTAGCTTCTAAGGTATTTGCGTATCACCAAATAAAATGCCACGGCTATTGTCATCAATACAGTCACTACTATGATTTCTATGTAGCCGGGTACTTGTATGAGTATAGAGATTATGATGAGAGCTGTCATTAAATGTATGGAGAGATCAAAGGATGGACTATTGTATAGTTGTTCAGAGCCGAAGACTTTTCTCGCTACGTATTTCACACTTCTCCTATATACGAAGGGTGTGATCAACAAAATGTATAGTAGCGCTTCTGGAAACTTTGCGAATATAGTAAATATCATTGGCGTGTATCTAATGTATTGCAACGCAGTGTACGTGCCTATACGAAAATAGGTATCCGTGACTAGGTTATGTACTATGAATACTGCGATAAGCAATAATGTGTATAGTGCTAGTAATAATATATTATATGTAATCTTGAAAAAGTATGAAGTATAAATTATTGCCACTGCTAGAATGCTTCGCATCACTATTGCATATGGAAGGTACTCCCTGATAAGTTGAACATTAAACCTCATTGTACCTTTATCCTTTTCACGTAAAGCAATCAAGTCGTTTACTATATATCCTACTTCGTACAACAGTTGACGGTAAGTGTATACCAGTATTGCCGCTATCACTATGAAGATTATGCTAGGTTTGAATATGAAGTACAGTAATATTAACGATGGAATTACGTCGTTTAGCAATATGTAGTCTAAAACCTTCTTTACACTATTATCACATCGCGTAACTAGCGTGTATAGCCACGGTATGAATAAAGCCAATATATTGCTGTTCATAGTGATTGATTAATGTCTATAGTTGCGCACTATTGAAAGTTTTCCAAAACGTACTAGAATGTATATATCCGTAAGGTCTGCAAGTTTACTTAAGTCGGATTGATCCGATATACATATCATTACTTTGCATCTATGACGTAACTTTTCAACGATCAGTCGTTTCAATTTAGAGACCTCAATAAGCGAGCCATCACTAAAACGTGAGCATATATAAGCGTCGATTATATGAGATAACTTCATACCATTAATAACGATGTTGCATGTAGTGTCCAAGGATCCAGAAAGCAAAATTGTGGTACAGGCAAACCTCTTTTTGAGATACACTAACAATCTTAATACTTTCCAATTGAGCTTTAAATAGATCTTTGTTAAAAATAGCGTTTTAAAGTCGTGATGTACATTGAGATCTCTGTATTTCATTAACTTTACTAGAATTAACTTTAGTGGATCTATATACGTAATCTTATTGAGCACTATAGATAATATCTGCATAATTAGATGAGTTAGGAAGCTAAACGGTAGAATTAGAATACTATTAAATAAACTATTAGATAATATTGAATTCATTACGATATGGAAGAGTTCTGAAGTAGTATTCGTTCTAATCAAAGTATTATCGAGATCTACGATGCATAATCGATAAAATTGATTATGATTGTAGTAAGCCACCTTCTTTACTTATCTGCTCTAAGTTATTTCTTTTGTCATAACCTTTTCAGCGCTGCTATGATTAAGTAAATCTACATTGTTATTCATACTCTATAGGGTCTGAGTATCAGCAGTATTATGCCTATAAAGAGCAGTATTCCTGCCATAGTACTTTCCTGAGCGGCATTAGTAAAAGCTGTGTTGCAATTAATAGAATCCAGAGATTTAAGAGGTGTAGATACTATTCCATAATCCACACCCTATTGAAGGGAGTCTTTCTATACACTTCTCGTCGCTTAGCGTATCTCTTCAGCTTTAGAAAAGAATATTACTAGGTGCTGTACTCTCCTATTGAATAGGAAGTCCATTATTTTAGCTCTAACACTTGTGCTCTTGACGAGCGCTAATGCCTTAATTATATCATTAATACCTTTCTCAGACTGTATTCTACCTACATAAACCACGAGATCCTCCTTACTAGCATTAGCCTTCTTCACGTACTTGATGATCTGCCCCACCTGTACTGGGGAGATAGATCTTGGTTACGTACATAGGTTTAAGAGCTTTCATTACGTGATCTTGAGTAAGTGTTGTATTTACTATAACAAAAATATTTGGCTTGTTCCAGTTCATGAGGAAATATTGCCTGAAGAGTAGATTATGTAATTTCCAAATGATCTTACCTCTGAAGTTATAACGGTAGCGGTAGGGTACTAGTTCGTTAAGAATTATCCTAGCTGCATGAGGGTAGTGCACATAGACGAGAACTCTCTTAAGTTCTTGTGCTGGTTTGGGTATATCATCAAAGAATATTACTAGGTTGTAGCTCATTAACTCGCTTAAGACTCTCTTCGTTATGAGGTATATATTATATGGATGCTTGATTATTTTAGGAACATCTATTCTTTTAATGGTTACATCTTCAACTATTTTTAAGTTCTTACCAAAGTACTGTACTGCTTTCTGAATACCTTCAGGTAGGGATGTGTAGAGACTTACTGCATAGCCTTTCTCTAGAAGTGCTTCAACTATGTTTAATGCTACTAAATCTCCACCACCTGGATGCTCAGCGAAGTTATAAACTATGGCTATGTTCATGCTATTTTTGCCAAATTATATCCTTGGTTACAATATTGCGAAAAGTAGCTACTATGAGTATTATCTGATTAATTATCCACGTCCTATAAGGCTTGTATGTTAAGAGAATAGCACCTAGAATCAGTAGAGCTAGAGCTATAAGATCATGGAGTGCTTGCATGACAAGGAGTAGGGTTGCTAATAGTAAGAGCCAAGGGTTTATTAGATGTAAGTACGCTTCTATATTCCATATTTTATCAAATGATGTTCTCTTGTAGATACCAAGTTTCTTAGCGTACCTCTTTGTATGTAAGAAATGTAGTATTAGGTGCTGTGCCCTCCTAATCTTTCTCATAACCTGGCCTTTCTCTAGAAGATGCTCACTCACAACTACATCATCTACCTGTATAGCTCGATACCCCATGAATGCTATAAGTGAAGCAGGTGTTGAATCATCATTACCTGTATAGGTTGGTAGACCACCTATGACTTTAAGTAGTTTATATCTGAAAGCTACTAATACTCCATTATGTATAGGAGTTGAATACATCTTCGATTCGGATATGCGGATAACATTATAGTATTCTCGATATGTATACTCTCCACGTGCCTCATCCGTATTTGGGAGTATAGATGCCGTTACAGCTCCTATGGAGGTATCAGCAAAGTACGCAATAACGTTTCTTAATGTATCTCTAGACCAGTAGGCATCAGCATCTGTAAAGATAACTATCTCGCAATCCTCAGGTACGTACTTGAGTGCATAGTTTAGAGCGTGAACCAAGCCTCTGCGAATAGGCTCCTCAAGTATTGTTAATTCTACATCGCTATGATTAGAAGCCCACTTACGCACTACATCAACCGTATTGTCTGGACTTGCTGAATCTACAACAATTATATGCATTTTATCTCTAGGATAATCCTGCTCATAGATATTGTTCAATTTCAGCCATATCCTATCAGCCTCCTTATACGTCGGAATGACTATGCATATCTTAGGTCGATAATCATAATCCTTCTTCACATTCCATGGTTTGTAAAACCATTTCTTCCTGAGGTGCATGTAGTATGCTAGAGGTACTGTGAAGTGCATTAAGGCTAGTCCTAGGCCTATGGCTGTGAGTATGTCAGCTATTATCATATTTATTTAGGTAGTGGTTCTCCACATAGTAAGTGGAAGTGCTCGTTTTCTGGTAATCCGCTTAAGTATGTTAAATGCCATGTTTTACATTTTGGGCAGTATACTCTGTAAATGTTCTCCTCGTCTATGGGCTCTGCTAGAACTATTACTCCTCTCTCCGCTAACTGCATCTTTAATAGTTGTTGCTGGGCCACCATGAGTCTACGTCTATTATTACTATTGTTTCTTCGGTTGTGTGTTTAGAGCTGTGTTTAGTACGTAGGCTTTTCCTTTTCTTTCTGGTTCCCTTATTAGTTTGAGGTTTAGGTCTGCGTGCCTCATGGCCCCTTGTTTTACTTTTTCAGATGTTCTGTCAATGCTTGCTGAATCTATTACTATTATTTCTAGTTTGTTTCTTGGATATTCTTGTTCATTGATGTTTACTTCATTATAAGTTGGTACAATGATTATTATTTTCGAGGTATAATTTAGGTTTATTTTATGTTCCATGGTTTGTTTAGGTATTTTGCTTTCATGTAATAATAGTAAGTTAAGGGAGCTCCAAAGTGTATTGCTGCTAGTATTAATGCGATTATATCTAGAAATGTTGGGAAGGTCAATGCTTTGGTTTAAGTTGTTTAGGTAATGTGGTATGTGGTTTTTATTTTAGTTTGATGCTTCAATTTCTATGTTGATACTTGTCTATGGACCGATAGTGGGACTAAGTTGATTACTTTTTCCTTAGTTACTAGTAGTAGGCATGTATAACCCTCTTGACGTGCTATTTCATGGATGGTATGTAGTTGTTTTATTGATTCATGGGTTAGTTCGTAACCTATGGTGCAATCGTATAGGGATTTTATAAAGCTTGCAAATGTGTAGCCAATGACGCGTGTAGATGTTGATTTTATTGAGATTTCTAGTAATGGTCTCTTTAGCTTATTGGGTCCTGAGTAGAGTCCTCCACAACTAATGCATATAGGTTCTTGCTTGGTTAAGTATGTCTGCTTAGCGCATGTGGGCATGAAGTCATCTATATAGTTTATGTTAATAGGGTTGTAGACATTGTTTAATGTTAAATTAATTGTTTCTCCGGTAACATGTTGTTCTATTTCACTTAGGGGGATAAATACTGTGGTTGCTGTTACAGCATACCAGTAATGAAGGCTAGTTGTAGGGGTAGATTTAATATAGTAGTTGGGGAGTAGTAATGCATGTATTAAGGCGATGAATACGTTTCTTCCACCTAGAGTATTCCTTAAGGTCTTTAACTTTCCGAGAGGTATGTCTTCGTAACGGAGTTTTCTATTACGGTATTCTGGAGCCTTGAATTCTATTATCGCAATTTTATCGTCAACATTAAATAAGGCATCCCGATACTTTTGTTCTAATGGCGTTTGTTGGGTGATTGCACTAGTTATCGCTATTCTATTAAAGAATCTGCACTCACCAATTCTTTGAGCAATCATACCTATAGCTGTATTTTCATAGATAAGCCTTACCATGAGGTTTGTAGTCTATGGACCTTAGTATTTATTGTATTATACTTGGCTTCTTTAACTTAATGCTTTTGACCCTATCATTACCTATGCTATCTATGCTATAGGTCAGACTTTTATGTTTTAGCTATGGTGTTTACTAGACATATAATATGATTATATGCTTTAGTTATGTTTTCTTTACTTGAGGTTTTTATTAATTCTATGATTTCGTCTTTGCTTATGATTCGTTTTGCTTCGTCTGCCTTGATAATAATGTTTTTGTTTATTTTGTTTTCTAGTTGTGCTAGTAGGACTGCGTGATCCTCTATTTTATGTGTCTTAAAGTTATATTCATGTACTCCATTTACTGTTATGACTATTCTTATGTTTGGTTTTTGTACTATTGTTTGGTAGGTCTGGTTGCAGATGGGTTTTATGTCTTTTATGTTGAATTCTCTGGCTTTAATGCTATTTATTAGGCTTTCAACTCTTTCCTTTACTGTCATTTGTTCCGAGTCTATGAGTATTCCTAGGGCTTTTACTTTTCTAAAGAGGTTAAGTAGTAGCGTAATAATTGCTGTCATATTGTATACTGTGTTTATTCCACTGCATTCTGTTACTCCAATTGTTTTTGGTATTTTGATTCCTAGTTTTTCTATTATTGTTTTAATTACTTTGACTTCTGTTTCTCCTTCACATAGGATTAGGGCGTCGAGTTTTCTGAGTTTCCCGTATATTATGGTGAAGAAGCTTTCCTCCTGAGGTTTTAACTGCACTAGCATAAACTAGACTATGTATAGAAATCTTGGGTCTAAACCAAGTTTTCTGAGGACTTCAACGTCTAGTCCCTTAAGTTTTCTAACGTCTACGTAGCCTTCACTATCACGCTCCAAGAACAGTATTGTTGTTTCAAGGCCTAAGTCTTGTGACAGCTTAGACATTATGCTTACGAGCTCAATGCTGTGAGTTGAGATTATTGTCTGGAATTTTCTTTCCTTGGCTAGTTTAAGTATAAAATTCATAAACGTCTTCATACCTGCAGGATGCATATGGTTTTCTGGTTCCTCGAGGAGGACTATAGTTGGGTTAAGGGCTAGGATTAGGAGTGAGGTTAGGAGGGCATTTCTAGCTCCATCACCAAGATCATCTATTCTTACAGTAGTTTTTGGTAATTGAACTGCAAGTCCATAAACTCCTCCCATAGGCATGTAGGTAAGGCCTTCAGCATCAACTTCAAACTCCTCCCTTAACATTTCAATAAGTAGTTTGTCATGTCTTTTAGCTAGGATTTTAGGCCAAGTAGCTTCCTCTATTTTGGAGGGTAGAGATAGTAAATGTTGATCAATAAATAGTATGTTTTTAAGGAATTTAATTTCATTATCATAGTGTTTTTCGAATCCGGTGAGTAGGTTTCCAAATAGATTCTTTATATAATTTGTTGTTGGGTCTTTAAGTTGACCAAATGCTATGCTAAGGAGGCTATAATTAGCTGTTGGTATAAAGTCAGCTATTTTAGAGGATAGCTGTTTAGGTGTTTTTAACCATACTTTAGGTTCTGGTTCTTCATGTATAAGTGTAAACTCTAGTTCTTTACCATCGATCATAGTTAGCTTTATTGAAATTTCACTATAAACGTCCATGGAATACCATAATGCATCACGAAATGTTTTCCAATTACCTCGCTTACCTCTTCTCTGAATAATGTAATCAAGCTTACTTACATTACGTATTGTATCTCTATAATCAGCCCATGCAGATGTTGTGTAGATTGCTTCTAGTATTGTTGACTTTCCTGCTCCATTTTTTCCTATCAATATTGTTACTTGTTTTAGTTCATCTAATACTGCTTTCCTTATGCCACGGAAGTTTCTAATTTCTAGGCCTTTAATCATCATGTTTGCCACAGCTTTCTAGTATTTAATTAGTTTAATCATGTTTTATAGCTATAGTATTATCTTTAAGCCTGCTATGTATTGCCTAAATACTTCTTTGGCTAAATCCTTATGTTCATGCATGGCTTTGAATATTTTTAATTGTGTGTTTTTGTCTAGTTTATTCCATTCTTCTTTGGGATCTACGTTGTTACTTATATTGTATATGTTGAGTTGTTCTGCAAGTTTAAGTAAATGGTCTTCAACTGTATGTTTAATGAACCTTTCATCTTCTACTCCACTGATTACTATAATTGCATGTGCTTCTTGATGATTACTTACTTCTGCAATTGCTAGTCTATTCTCTAGGTCTGTACTTACGTTGTAGTTTCTTAGTCCTAGAATTTTTCTCTTAAAGTGTTCATGAAGTTTATTTATGGGATGTTCTTCTTGGTCTAGTACTACCAGTATTTTCTTATATCCTTGTTTAACATATTCGTGAAGGTATTGGGCTATGGCTAACCCCTTATGTTCTGGAAATACCATGTCTACTAGATTTGTTCCATTAACTTGGTGTAGAAGTAGGAGCATTACACGGTTGTCTGGTGATCCATTAGCTATTACTATGAGCTTATCTGTTGGAGGGTAGGGAGCTTTGTGGATCGTTTCTTGTAGTCCTATCCTATGTGTAAATCCTATGAGGTCTATGCTAAGTCTATGGGTTGGATATTTTAGTCTTATTTTCAAGCTCTAACGTCTATTCCTAGTTTCTTAAGTTTCTCAATATCTTCTACATTGTATTCTTCTACATTTAATATCCCATTGGTTAATGTAAGTTTCAATATAGAGGTGTTCTCTACTAGGTTTGCTATTGTTTCGAGTGCTTCAAGGCTATGAGTTGTTAATACTACTTGTTTCTCCTTGGTTAAGTCTGCTAGCCATTCAGCTAGCCATGTAAGGCTTCTTGGATTCATATGTGATTCAACATCATCCCATAACACGATATCTGGATTTAAATCTTCAATGAGAATTCTTGAAGCTATAAGTAGTTGTACTCCATCACCTAGATCCCCAAGCCTTATCCTTACTCTATCACTTCTATACAAATATAGCGTAATTTTCTCACCAAAAGGCTCAGCTGTAATGTCTAGGTATTTCTCATTTATGAGATTAGAGATCCAGTCGGCTACTCTTTGAGTAATGGTCCTACCCGTTATATCAGTCCAATAGTAACGTAGATGTTTATATATGTGCCTTATGTATTCATGTCGAATTAAAGCGACTTTAGCTATAAGCCTTCTCAATACTTCTGTCTTGCCATAGCTAAACCTAGAAGCTGTAGCTATTTCCTCTCCTTCAACTTTTTCACTTTCTTCTATGATCTTTCCAGGTACAAAATAGAATCCTAATCTGAACGTTGTTGCATTGATTATTATGGAGGCTTTGGGTATTTTTGATTCAACTAATTCATAGCCTATGATTGCTCTCCTTACTTTTGTTCCATAACCATAGATTAAGTGGTCTAAGCTTCTATCTTCTAAGGTTTTATGAATGGTGGCTAATACATCTAATGTTGTCAGATCATACATTATTTTGTCAATTCCTTGTGCTAGGAGTATTGCTTCTAGGATGCTTGTTTTTCCACTATTGTTTGGACCTATAAGTATGGTTAATCCTTTATTTAGTGTTACTTCGCCTTTTCTTATTCCTCTAAAGTTTCTTAATATAAGTTTCTTTATTTTCGGCATTACTTGTCCTCTATTAACTGAATTATTTTAGGTCTTTTAATGCTTCCATAGAATGCCTTAATGTTTTGTTCATAGCGTTTTGTCTATGTAGTAATTCTTGTAGTACTTGTTTATAGGCTGGTATTTGCCATGCATAGTACTTGCCAATACCTAGTTCTACATCTTCAGCTATGTCTTCTCCATGTATTGTAGGCCAATATTTATATAATATGAGGTTTAAATCGGTGAGCATGTTTATTAGTATTTCCATTTTCTTAGTTTTTACCTTATCTAGATTATCTATGTCTTCAATAACGAGTCTTAGTTCATTAACTAGTCCTTCTTTAATTATTCTATCGGTTAACTTCTTAATCTTCTTCTCATATAGGTTTAACATTTCCCTTATATTCCATTTGAATTGTTTTGCTAATTCTATTAGTTTTCTAGGATTTCCTCCAAATAATCTCCATATATCTTCAAATTCTATATTATTTGGTGGATGTAGTTCTTGGAAGAGTTCTTTGAATGCTTTTCTATCTAGATTCCATATGAGGAGTGGATGGGAGTGCCTATGTTTGGAGATTAGGTCTAAGCTAATGCCTTCTGAAGTTGTTACTATGAAGTTTATTGCTTTAGGCTTATATTCTTCTTCAAGTTTCCATCTAAGCTCGTATAGCCATTTAACATACCATTCTATTTTATTTAAGCCAATAGCTCTAGTAACATCATCAATAGCGACAAGTATGTACTTATTCTTAAGCCTCTTTCTGCCAATAAGCTTTTCTAGTAATGATGATATGCTATTAGCTAGTGCTCTCCCTACTTCAATTCCCGTAAACTTTTCAACTATTGAGTAAATTATATCTACTGATATCTTTATTGAAGGTGATGTAAGTAGGGCTTTATTAACTGACTCCCTCTCTAAGGCGTCAATATAAATAGCAATACCATTTTCATTAAAGTACTTATTAAATTCCTTAACAAATTCTTTAAGTAGTCTTGTCTTACCACAACCTTCAGGACCAAAAATATAGAGAGGTAATGCTCTAGAGGTAGAGCAAAAATCTTTTAATGCACTTAATTCTCTTTCCCTGTTAATGAATCTTGGTTCTCCAATACTCATGAATAATCTATAACTTCTATTTGTTTATAAGCCTAATATTTTACCGTAATAGTATCTAATCTCTTATCTATATTTGGTTTCGTTTTAGTGTTTTAGATATTGTTGTTACTAGTTCTTCTACCATGACGTCTTCAGGTATTATTGCTCGATAACCGAGTAGAACGATTCTAGTTGCTGCATGGCTCTATATTTGTTGGAAACCCGCTAATCTTGTTAAGAAGTTCTTTTCTAAATGTTGCTAGCTCGCCGTGAAAAATTGGTGTTGCGTATGCTTTGGATTCCCCAATTCTAACAACATTGTAGTATTGTCTATAGCATTCTCCAAAATCTCTTACACTCTGCCCCATGGGCTTCTTTAAACAAGAAACCGCGCCAACAGTAGGATCAGCAAACCACTTTATAGCTTTTACGAGTGTATTTCTTAGCCAGAAAGCATCTACATCCGTTATGGTTACTATCTCACCTGGAGCATACTTTAAGGCATGATTTAGTACATGTGCTTTACCCTTTCTCTCATTTTCTACAATTAGTCTTAAATTTATGTCTAAATGTTTTTCAATCCACTTCTTAACAATATCAGGAGTTCCATCAGTACTTGCTGAATCAATAACTATGACTTCTAATTTATCCCTTGGATATTCCTGCTCATAGATATTGTCTAGTTTCTGCTTGATTAATTTAGCTTCATTGTATGTGGGTACTATGATTGTGACTTTGGGCTTATAATTCTCATCAACTTTAATGTTCCATGGTTTATTTAAGTATCTACTCTTCATGCAGAAATAGTAAGCTAATGGAATTCCAAAATGTATTGTGGCTAATGTTAGGACTGGAAGCTCTATCAACTTCTATTCTCTTCTAATGCCCTCCCTTATGTCTTAGGATCTTATCTTCAAGAAGGTTTTTAACTTCGATGTATAGTTTCCTGCATAGTTCTATATCGCTTAGTGTAGGGGTGTAGCTTGGTTCGTACCTTGCCTTATTCCTTAACTCTAAAGCTTTCATTAAATCTCCTAACATATTTTTCCTAATTCTTTCTTTATATATCTCATTGAATACGTGGATGTAGCCTCCATGAGTTCTTGGTAGTGGTTTTTCAGCTGCTATTATGAGGGCTTTTAGTACTAATTCAATGGCGTTATATATTGCGTCGAGGGCTAGTCTCAATATTCCGTGGGATATACATTTCTCAGCTGCTTCGGCGAACTCATCTGCTAGTTTGGCTAATTGTTTTGCACGTTCTATGACTTCACCTCCATTCATGTACAGCACCCTACCCCACTTTCTGACCTCATAGAGGAATGGGCTTATCTCGAGAAGAGATAGGTATTCCTCAACACTCATAGTTACGTACTCGACTACCTCACCTAACTCCCTATATACCTTGCTAGAGGCATTTGCTAGGATGTCATGTAAATTCTCATCCTCGACTGAGTAAACTATTAGTACATCAACATCACTCTCAGGTACAGCTATACCTTTAGGGAGACTTCCGAAGAGATATATTGCATAAATATGTCTTGTTTTACTGAGTACCTCCTTCGTGAATAGCGCTACAGCTTCACGCTTTTTAGATAGTTCCATAGCCTAACCCTTTAACACCATTAATGCTTATTTTGAAAATAGATCTACACGCTCCATCAACCTTAAATACTCCAAGGTCTATTCAAGTACTTACTCTTCATGATATACCGCTACAAGGATTAGTGGTTCTGAGTTCTTCTACCTTTTTCCTCCTATTACTGTTTTTATTTTGGCCCTTTATCAATAGTGTCACCACTATCTTGAGTACTCCTCTTTTTAACGCATCCGCTACCTGTATTTACGCCGATTCTCCTTTTTCCGTCAAGACTGAGCATTATGTCGTTATCTAGTAGTTTATCCTCTCACCTTGGGATCTGCTTTGATGTTTACCACTAGTATGTCTGCTTCTAGATCATACTCTATTATTTGATTATCAGCCATCTTCCATTACCTCCTCCTGAGAAGTGTTGGAAGCTCCTTAGGGGAAATCGTGTGCGACTGCGATTATGGTTAGCGGTGTTTATTTTTCTTACCTTTTCTTAAGCTTGATTATCTGCTTTTCAAACTCTCTTACAATGCTAGCTAGCTTCTTCGAGTCTTCATATAGTTTTGAATAGTCTACTTCAATGTATCTATGTACTAGTATGTTTCTCCAAGCAATGAATTTGTAGAGTTCTTCAGCTAGCTCGGGTGGTATAATTCCTTGTTTATAGAGGATTTCAATGTAGTCTCGATATGTTTCGGCTGGCCCCCAACCCTTTACTGATACTATGTGTCGTGCAACGTCTAGGATTGACTCAACTATTATGTGTACTAAACGTTCAAATGCTAGTTTGAGTATTGTTGATGAAGTTATTTCTTCTAGAGGTTTAGCTAAAATTTCGTTAAGAGTTTCAGTGGCTTTGAAAGCGTAGTCTATGCGTTTCTTAACTATATTCCAATCTATACTTCTCGGATCATCCATTCTAATCCACTCTCTAAGGTTAAGGTCGAGTAGTAGTCGTAGCTCTGGATAGGTGATGTTAAGTTCTCTAATGAGTTGTAGGCTAGCATTGTCTCTATCTACTAGTTTAATACCTTTAACTATTTTGTATTTGAAGTGCCAATCTACTTCGTCAATGGGGACTACGTCTACATGGTCATCACTTATGGAGAGAGCTTTACAAATATCGTTATGTATTTCCCCTAAAAGCTTAAGCTTATCACTAGGATTACAGTCAAGTAGAATTGCTACATCTACATCATGATAACTAAATCCTCTCTCCGCAATAGAGCCTATGAGGTAAGCTAGCTTAACCTCCTTCCTCTTAGATAGTACTTCACGAAGCTTTTGAACTACGTGATCTTTAGTTAAAATTCTCATAATAAGTCCACTACATTACTTTCAGTAAAAGACCCTAAGTACACTCTTCATGACAGAATAGTTTATATTGTTTTTGATGTTTCTCTAAGGACCATCTTTGTTTTACTTAACACCGCTTATCAAATAGGCATTCTAGTAAGGGTGTGGATGGCATTAATTCATAATTAGTTATCGTTATTAATCATTTTGACTAGTACTTTCTTTACCTTCTCCGCTATTTCTGTAGCTATTGGCTCTATAATGTTCTCTGTCGCTCTCCATATCTCTATACCCACTATATTATTGTCTTCATCCAAATCTATGAATATATCATCGTTTAGCAGTTGTGTATCACAAGCTTTCCTTCTCGGACTTAGATCTATATAGAGTATATCATGCTCCCTATCATACCGTACCCTCATCTTAACTTCACCCAATAGCCCCTCTCTGTCCTACTCTTTATAAGTTTCGATAATTTAGATGTTCTAAATGCTGTCACGACTTCATAGGTATTGTTTATAACGTCATAGATCACTACTAAGGCTGACATGTCTAATTTCCTTATCGCAACTAAGTGGTTTGTACGAATATCTAGAAGAATTTCGTTAGGTTCAATAAGCGATTTGATAATATCGTTCTCACTTAGGTTTCTCTTAGCGATCATTTCTCTAGCATGATTTGAGAATACTACCCTTATCCTCAATACTATACGAGCGTTTTCATAGAGTGCTTTACCCTGCCTACAAAGCTACTCCCTATAGAGCTCATAGTTGGTATCTATGACCATTAATGATAAATTCGTGAATATGTATGGTTTAGACATTATTCATGACTTTTAACTCTTTTAGTATTATCTTCATTAATTTCCATGCTCTTCTCGCCATCGTTAGGGCTTCTAATGCGTCTTCCTCTCCATATATATCCCATAGTGTTAGACCTCTAGTTGGTTCACCATATGTTGCTCTTCCATGTTCTGGTGCTAATCTTCTAGCTATTTCAGCTAGTTCTTTAGCTAATTCACTTAACTCGGGTTTTAAATGTTGGATTATTTCGAGTAGTTCATGTGATGGGTCGTGGCTCCAGCTGGGAATTCTATACAGCGCTATTACTGCTTTAGCTGCGTTTTCCGCGCATAGCTGGGATGATGCTACTGTGCTTCTATAGTCCTTACGTTTAATGGCTTCTTCAGCTTCTTTAAAATATCTTGTTGCAAGCTTTACTCTGTACTGGACTTCACTTTGTGGATTGAGCTTCAAGTCTCTACAACCTCTAATGGTTTTTCATTAGCTCTTTTCCACCCGTACTTCCCATTAGGTGTTCTATATCTTACTAACTGTGCTTTCTTAACGAGCTTGAAGACGTTGTCCTTAAGTTTTCTTAAGATACCTAGTTCATCATAGATTATTAGGCCATCATAGAGGATGTTAATAAGT
>CAYXRT010000031.1:0-219 GCA_964467535.1 uncultured Desulfurococcales archaeon | reverse complement strand
GCTTTACTCTATACCGTACTTCGCTTTGTGGGTTAAGTTTCAAATCTCTACAGCTTCTAATGGTTTACCATTAACTCTTTTCCACCCGTACTTTCCATTAGGTGTTCTATACCTTACTAATTGCGCTTTCTTAATGAGCTTGAAGACGTTGTCCTTAAGTTTTCTTAAGATACCTAGTTCGTCGTAGATTATCAAGCCGTCGTATAAGATGTTGAGAAG
>CAYXRT010000030.1:0-19245 GCA_964467535.1 uncultured Desulfurococcales archaeon | reverse complement strand
TGGGCTTATCCAGTATGGTTTGATAGCATTCGCTTGGGTTCAAGTATTAGTTGTAGTACCTGTGATTCTGAACATCCATGATATGCAGGTGAAGTCTCTAATGCAACTTACTTTGAGATACCGTTCGCTAAGTCTGATAGTGATGAGAAATGGTTATTTACTAGAGTCAACATAACGTTCTGGTTCAGCATAGGTGAAATAAAGTTTGGGGCTTCTTCGGAATTAGAGATTTCTTTTTATAGTCCACGACGTATATATTGTTCCTAAGATAAACATCAATTAATATTAGGTTCACGTGAATGGCTAGCTTTAAAATAATTAAATAGGGTATTGTGGTGACTATATGAGGAATGTATTAATCCTAGGAGATTGGGATGCTGATGGGGTTGTGTCTGCAGCTCTCATAGTATATGCTCAAGAAGTCAAGAGAGTTTATCCATTGAGGGAAAAAGCTAGTATATTGTTAAAGCCCTGTGATCCACATAGACTTAAGCGCACTATTATAAACTTAGATAAAGTAGATATCGTAGTGATTCTTGATATACCATATGTTAGAGGGCTCGAGAGAGTTTTCAATAGATTAAAAACCGAATATAATGATATAAAGATCATTTACTTTGACCATCACTTATCCACGGTACATGCATTATCTAAGCTGAGGGGTATAGTCGATGAAGTAAATATAGGTTATGAGCCTACGACAGAGCTTGTTTACAATAAGATTAAGAATTATAGAATATCTTTAACTCCTCGACTTGAAATGTTTAGTAAGATAGTTAGTTATATGGATAAAGGTGTTAAGGTTCCTCAAGAACTATTAAATACAGCTAGACTTGCCAAAGGAATATCAAGGATGTTGACATTAAATAGAGATGAAGAGTTATGGGTTAGGATTGTAAAGTGGCTTGCATCACCTCTAACAGTACTTACTACTCCGGGGTTCAACATATCTGACATCATCAGGAAGTATAGTCTCACCGAGGATATAGAGGTTAAGGAGAAAGCAATAGAACTTGCATTAGAGGCACGTACAGTAGGCTATATAAAGTTTGTGGATGCTAGAGGTAAATGGATGAGAAGAGGAGCATCAGCATTAGCTTCTAGAATATATAGGATTTTGAGAAAGCCTGTAGCTCTCCTAATAGAGGATAGAAGGAAGAACCCTATATTAATTATTAGGGCCCGAAAAGGTATAGCTGCTAGAATAGCTAATATGTTAATGGAGAAGGGAGTAGTAGTAGACATAGGTGGTCATGCAAATCTAGCTATTACGAGACTTAAAACCAGTATAACAAAGGAGAAGCTAATTAATATCCTAAGAGAAGCTAGCTTGAAAATATAATCAGAAACATTTTTCAACTCAGGCAATTATATATTCCGTAACAAGGCGGGGGTCGGGCGGAGGGAGAGGGCCGAAGGCCCAGCAATGACCTCCGTACGGATTGCACGTCATACATCACCTTCCCCGCTTTGAGGCAAGGATTATGTCAAGAAAGGAGACAAGGACATTAGTTGGAGAATCAGGTGTAGTTTATAAGGTTACAACAATTACTCATAATAGAAAGGAATACATATACTATGAAATTAATAGTATTGAAGATTACCTATATGCTATAGTCATGTCTGTAGACCTTAAGAAACCTCTATTCATAGTCGATTTAACAAATGATCCTAGCAATGATGCAAGTGAGTTAAGAGATTATGTAATTAAAAGTGGTGGTATAGTAGTTAGAAAACAGGTACGTGGCTCCTCATGACAAAATATGATCCTATAGAACTTACTAAAGCAATTGAAAAGATAGTTGTAAGAAATTATGAAAGAAAATACTATAGAGTTGCTAGAGGAGGACGCTGGTACGGAGGTATAGCCACCGCTGATTGCGTAGGATGTAATTTAAGATGTGTCTTCTGCTGGAGTGCTAATGTCAGAGATAACCCTAGACGCATCGGTAGATTCTATGAACCAGAATTTATCTTTATGAAGCTAGATCAAGTTGCAAGGAAGAGGGGTTATAGACAGTTAAGGATTAGCGGTAATGAACCTACAATAGGTCGTAAGCATCTATTAAGGCTCCTTGACTTAGTTGAAAGACGTGGAAAATACTTATTTATACTTGAAACCAATGGCATTTTAATAGGTTACGATAAGAGCTATGCGAGAGACTTATCAAAGTATACTTGTATCCATGTGAGAGTGTCTTTGAAGGGAACAACACCTGAAGAATTCTCACTCTTAACTGGTGCTAAGCCTGAAGCATTCTATTATCAGCTTAATGCATTAAAGAATCTATTAGATTATGGTGTAGAATGTCATCCAGCAGTAATGTTATCCTTTAGTAGTAAGGAGGGTAAGGAATGGCTTTTGTCGAAGCTCCTTGAAATAGATAGGGTTCTTGTTGAAGAATTTGAAGAAGAGTATGTATTTGAGTACCCTCACGTCATGGAGAGATTGAGGAAGGCTGGTCTTAAACCTAAAATAAGCTTTCATCCACACAGAATACCCGAGGAATACATTTAATTAAATTTAAATACCATGCTTGAATTAAAGTATTGAGGTGCTGAAAGAACTCGGATCTGATTAAATGATGTGGGTCGGCGCAGCTGAGCACTAAAATACCTTACTTAGCTTTTTCACGATCTTTTTAATATTATTGATTCCTTTAGGTATTAAGGCTATTCCTGTTATATTAGCTAAGATTTCTACCTTTACTTCATATTCGGCATCCTTAAGTCTTAGTACAGGTATTGCTAATTCTCTATTCTTGATAGTTAACGCTATTTCTCTCTCTATGTTACTTGGAGATAAGTTTACTCCTCTGCAGGTGCAACTGATATGAACAAAAGCTTTCTTATTCTTTAACTTACGTTCAAGCAGGTCTACTGCTGCTTTAACTACTTTTTTCAAATCTGTTTGTATGCATTTCTCTATAGGAACAAATCTATAAATTGATGCTGGGGGATTAGCAATAATTAATCCATAGATAAACCATGGATCAAGCTTTGAGTATACTAATACTACATGAGGAAAAGGAGCCTTAATTATATGAACTTCTTGGTCATGGGGGAATATGGCATCACCTAGTTCAATTATAGCTAAATGTTCTTTTCCTGGAAGGGTTGTTGCTAAAGCCTTTAGATTCATACAAGATAGTTTGCTTTCAGTTTCATCTACTTTAAATTTCATATTCTCATTTCATTAAAATCTACTAAGCTAAATATATATTATTCCAGAAGTTAGTATAAGTGGTAATGATATGGCTCATCAAGGAAAGCATATAATTACACCACCTATATCCCCGTTGAAGGATGATGGAACATTAGATGTTGAAGCATATAATGAGCTATTAATGTTGTTAAAGAAATTAGGATTAAACAAAATACTAGTAAGTTCATTATATAGTGAAGCTAACTTAATGAATGATAAGGAATACGAATTATTATTAAGGTATAGTATTGATAATGCTAGGAAGTTTGACTTTGTAGCTTTTTCACCAAGAGGTTTGAGTTTAGAGCTTATGGTGAAAGATCTTATATTAGGAGTTGAGCTTGGATATAGGGTAGCATTTGTTCCCATATTACTAGAGTTCGCTACAACTGATGTTCATACATATAGGTTTTATGATTTTATCACAAGAAGAGTGGACATAGATATCATAATATCTGTGAATGATCCTAATATTCAATTAAGCGTCAATGCTCTTGAAGGACTAGTTAATGATATACCTCAAATTAAGGGTATTGCTGTTTCATCTACAGACATAGGATACTTATTAGAGCTTTTATGGAGGCTTAAGCACGAGATAAGAGGCAATATAATGTTACTAACGAATTTAGATGAAGTATTTCCATTAGCATTGTTAATGGGATTTGATGGTGGTATCGTTCTTAGTAGCCAAGTTATTAATAGACACTTCCTTGACCTTGTAAAGTACTTTGAAAAGGGAGATTTAGTGAACTACCTTAAAGCATTTGCCGATATAATGGTATTTCTAAGGTTATTTAGGGAAGCTTACTCACGCATAGGTGTAATTAAGCTAGCGTTATACTTGTTACATAACTGGCTAAGACCTATACTTAAACAACCGTATCCTTCAGAACACTCATATCTATACTCTGAAGTTAAACATATTTTAACTACCTTAGGCTATATCAAGGAGGAGGGTTAGATTATGGTGCTAACCATATTAGCTATAAGTGATATACATGGACGATTAAACAAAGTAAGGTCTTTAACTAATATAGTCAGAGATTTAACCATAGTTTCAGGAGATTTAACTAATTTTGGTAGTATTAGTGATGCTGAGGAAATCATAAAAGAATTATCAAGGCAGTCTTCTTTAACACTATTTGTACCAGGTAATTGCGATCCAAGAGAATTACTGAAATTCACTCCAACAGGCATTAATAACGTTATTAATGTCCATGGAGAAGCCTTCAAGTACCAATCATTAACAATTATAGGCATAGGTGGTTCTACGATAACACCTTTCAATACATGGATTGAATTTAAGGAGGAAGAAATAAAATCCATTCTTATTACCGTATTTAATACCTTGAAGGATGTAGGTGATACCATATTAGTGTCTCATGCACCACCATATAAAACTAAGGCTGATAGAACATTATTTGGTTTACATGTAGGTAGTAAAGCCATTAGGGAATTTATTGAAGAGAAAAAGCCTAAGCTATGTATTTGCGGACATATACACGAAGCTCGATGTATTGATAAACTCAATGACACAATAATAGTAAATCCAGGTCCATTAGCTAAAGGCTACTATGCAGTTATTAAAATAAGGAATTCCGAAATACGTATAGAGTTAAACAAGTTATCATAGTGTATATGCTATGAGTGAACTAGTTATCAATATAAGTAATATCATTAGCCCTCTATGCTATTCTTTGTTTAGAATCGAACCCTTTACAACATGTTCATTTAACTGTATTTACTGCTATGCCCGTTGGTACAGAGAGGATGATTCTGTTAAGCCAAGATTTAGAGCACTAAATGAATTTAGAGTTGTAGCAAGAAAGTTAAACGAAAGGAAGCTAAGGACTATACCATTTAGATTATCAACACTTTCTGATCCTTTTCAACCACTAGAATCTAAGGTCAAGATTGTAAGGAATATATTAAAGATAGCATTAGAATATGAGATACCATTAATTATTAATACCAAGTCTAATTTAATAATGGATGATTCTATCAAAAAACTTATTTTAAAATTAGGCTCAAAGAATTTAGTACTAATACAAATATCCATTTCTACTCTTAATAATAACATATCTAGTAAACTAGAACCTAAGGCTTCTCCGCCTTACGAAAGACTTAAGATAATTGAAAATCTCAGTAAGGAGAATATACCAGTAGCAGTTAGACTTCAACCCTATATTCCCGGAATAAGTGACTATCCTAATTTGGAGGATACTATAAGAAGTATTAAAGATATAGGTGCATTACACTTGATCGTCGAATCTATTAGGTTACCTAAGAGAGATATAATAGAGCTCGAAAATATACTTCACCTAAAGTTAGATCTTTGGGAACCTTATCAAGTAACAATACCCAGCAGCTTAGAAGATGTAGCACTATATAGGCTAAGCTATAATATTAGACATAGAATTTTTAGGGAATTAGCTAACTTAGCTAGACGTTATAATTTATTCTTTGCAACATGTAAGGAAGGATTCTTCCATTTACACTCTTCACCCGACTGTTGTGGGATATTCCTTCTTAGTGGAGAGAAATGCATTGTAAGACCTACGCTCAATGAAGTATATGTACTAGTGAAAAAGTATGGTACATTAACTTTGGATGAAGTTATTAGTAGATTAAAGGACTTAGATGTTCTATTTGATGAGAAGCTTAAACCTTATCCTAAGAGACTTAAAAAGCCTTTGAGGAATCATGAGAAAAAGTTTATACGCGTTCTCAGAAACTCTAAAATCCTACATCACATTACTCCCTCTTTAACATACCATGATGGTAAGGTGGTGTTAAGGTCTAGCTTCTAAGCATAGTAGCTACTAACCTCTGTTTTACTCAATACTTTTAATACTTCATCCGAAGTAAGAAGCTTAGCTCCAAATACTTGCTCCATATACTTTAACGCGTATTTATGGTCTTCATCGCTAAATGCTGCAACAGCATCCTTAACTACTATTACATTAAATCTATAATAGAATGCATCAGCTACTGTATGTAACACACATATATGCGTGTGAATTCCCGTAACGATAACTGTATCTACATTTAGGTCTCTTAGTAATACATCAAGCCCCGTACCTCTAAACCCACTATACCATCTCTTTTCTATTATGATGTCTTTTTCCTGAGGTTTAAGGTCGTTGATTACTTTAGCTTCTTTTGTACCCTTTAAGGCGTGTGGACCCCATATCTTTAACTCAGCGTCCATAGGTAAGTGTGCATCAGCTAGATATATTATTGGAATACCCCTTCTTCGTGCTTCCTCTATTATCAATTTAATCCTAGGTACTATTTTCTCTGCTTGAGGGCTTTTCAATCTGCCATATACGAATTCTTCAAGCATATCAATAACTAGTATTGCATAACCCACTCTTACCCCCAATCTAATTATTATACTTCGTAAATATATCTATAATTAATATTATGTTTAAAATGAGGTCATGATGGTATCTCGTCATTAATTACTCTAATTATCGTTATGTTTAAAAAGCATCTGCATACTTCTCAAATACAAAAGAGATCCTTTACACATAGGTGATCTAGATGAGTACTGCGGCATCCGTTAAGAGATTAGTTGTTACGGACCCCGATTTATGCGTAGGCTGTATGTCATGTATGTTTGCATGCGCGAGAAGGTTTCCAGAAGCAGGTTTAGCGAAGTCCGCAATTCATGTAAGAAGTGTTGGTGGTTTTGAGAGAGGTTTTACAGTTATTGTTTGTAGAGCCTGTAAGGATCCTCCTTGTGCTAAAGTCTGCCCTACAAATGCCTTGGTGAAGAGGAAGGGGGGTGGCGTTATCTTATATGCTTCTAAATGTATTGGATGTGGCAACTGCGTTAATGCATGCCCCTTTGGCGCAATTCAATGGAATTTTGATGATAATAAACCCGTTATATGCATGCATTGCGGCTTCTGCATAAATTATTGTCCTTATGGAGTACTTGCATTAGAGGAGATAAGGTGAAAGAATATGATTGATCCATTACTTACAAGAGTATTATATATCGATTTAAGTAGAAGGAGATTCTGGGTAGAGGATAGAAAAGACCTATTTGAAGAATATCTTGGAGGTACTGGAGTTGCCGTTAAGTTATTAGCGGAGGAGGTTAGTAGTAAATCAGATCCTCTTGGTCCAGATAATGCTATAGTATTTGCTATAGGACCGTTTACCGCTATGTATCCTATGGCTTCAAAAACTGTTGCTGTATTTAAGAGCCCATTAACAGGTAACTTTGGGGAAAGCCATGCTGGTGGAAGAACAGCTATAGCCATAAGAATGGCTGGTTATGGTGCTATAGTTATTAAGGGTGCAAGTGAAACTCCAATCTATTTAGCAATTCATGGTGATCGAGTCTATTTCCGTGATGCTAGCGCGTTATGGGGTGTTAGAAGCACCTATACTGTGGGAAGAGTTTTAAGGGAAAGAGAACCTGGTTCAGGGCTCAGAACAATTATTAGAATTGGTAGAGCTGGAGAGAGATTAGTTAGATATGCATGTGTTATAGCTGAATCCTATAGACATTTCGGTAGACTTGGTTTAGGAGCTGTAATGGGCGCAAAGAAACTTAAAGCTATAGTTATCTCGGGTAAGCGTAAAATAGATGTGAAGAATCCGCATAAGTATAGGCAAATATATAATGAGATATTTGATAAAGCTGTTAAAAGTCCTGCAATGAAGAAATACCATGATATAGGTACGCCTGTTAATATTAGAGCATTAAATAAGATAGGAGCATTACCAACGAGGAATCTCAAGAGCGCTAAATTTGAATATGCAGACAACATTAGCGGTGAAAGAATAGCAGAACTTAGATTAGCTCGTAGGACTGCTTGCAGTCACTGCCCTGTTGCATGCATACATATTGCCTCAATTAGAGAACAGTATCCCCACGAACCATATTTCTATACAACAAGGTATGTATCATATGATTACGAACCAATATATGCTCTAGGAACAATGTTGGGCGTATATGACATTGATGGATTATTAAGGCTTCTAGAAGCAGTTGAGGTTCAAGGACTTGATGCTATGAGTACAGGAGTCGTATTAGCATGGGCTACAGAAGCACTTGAAAGAGGATTGATTACTATAGACCATACCTTAGTGGAGTTAAAATGGGGTAAATGGGAGAACTATGTAAAAGCAATCAAATATATCGTTGATCAACCAAATGAATTCTATAAAGCCTTAGCCTTAGGAGCTGAAGAGACTGCCAAAAAATACGGTGGACTAGACTTTGCATTATCATTTGGAGGCAATGAGATGCCTGGATATCATGCGGGTCCAGCTACACATATTGGATACTTAATTGGCGTTAGGCACAGCCACCTCGATAATGCAGGTTATAGTTATGACCAAAAGCTTATAGGTAAAGAGTACCCACCTCCAGAAAAAGTTGTAGATGACCTAATTAACGAAGAAGCTTGGAGACAAATACTTTCATCATTGGTTGTGTGTTTCTTTGCTCGAGGAATATATAAGCCTGAACTTGTAGTAAAGGCATTAGAGCCGTTAGGATACAGTTATACCGTTGATGATATTATTAAGCTTGGTTATAAAATCTATGTAGAGAAATATAAGTTGAAATTAAATCTAGGATTTAATTTAAATAAGTTAAGAGTTCCAAAGAGAATATTAGAAACGCCGACACCTAATGGAGTGATATCCCACGAGTTTATCGAAAAGGCATTAAAATACTTTGGCAAGAAAATTAATGAACTAATAAATGAATTCACGTAAGTTATCTTATTTTTCAATGATTCTAGATACTTCCTCTAAAACTTCACTATCAATTCTATTAGTTTCAATTAACTGGTATTCTGCATAACCTTGTTTGCGCTCATTTTCATGTAATCTCTTTTGAATGAGTTCCACTGCTTTTCTTTGAGGATGTAGCAATATTGATAGATAGGCTCTTGCAATCCCTGCTATCGTGGCCTCTTGAAATAATATTATTTGGTCCTTAAGTTCTAGTAATAACCTGATGTGCTTATGTCCTTTGGGTATAAAAGCTATAACTCTCTTAACATCTTCATTTCTATATACCTTAACCTTCAAATAGGATCCCATGAGACAATAGTATTTTAAGCTAATTAACTTTAAGTGACTTTGAGGTGTCTGTAGAGATGGGCATATTAGCAGAGGCTTTACTAGCTCCTGTAGATATTGTTGTAGATAGTAGGGAGGCAAGTAAGCAAAAAGAAATTGTTGAAGAACTGCGAAGAAGAGGGTTAAAGATAGCAGTACATAACCTTAACGTAGGTGATTATTATCTCCTTGCATCTGAAGACAAGAAACCTATAATTGTTGAGAGAAAAACCATTATAGACTTTGCTAATAGCATTAGGGATAATAGAATATGGGAACAAGTAAAGTTATTAAAAAGCGTTGAAGAAAGTGAAGATATTATAGCCATTCTTATTATTGAGGGAAGCTTTAGTTTACTAAAAAGGTTTACTAAATGGAATTTAACAGCAGTTCTAAGGGTTATGGACGAGATCATAACTACATGGAATTTAAGAATACTACCATCACCTAATAAGGACGCTACAGTTTCTTGGCTTGCAGCTAAAGCTAAATCACTAGGAACTTCAGCTAGAAAGAGAATTGCAAGACTTAGAGTTGAGAAAAAGCCAATGACGTTAAATGAGAGAATACTATATGTTGCTGAAGGACTAGTAGGTCCAACAATTGCTAGAAAACTACTTCGTCATTTTAAGACCTTGAGGAGCATAGCTAATGCAAGTGTAGCTGAATTAATGAAAGTTGAAGGAGTTGGCGAGAAAAGGGCTAGGGAAATATATGCTATATTTAATACTCCATGGTCTGAGCCTAAGACGTAGCTTTAAAGCTTAAATTCTACTATTCTTCTCCTATTAATTTCATCGAGAGCTTTTGCTATTTGATGCACAGTTTTATTGGTTAAGGCGGTAATTATATCATCTAGTATTAATGAACCTGGTATGAAAACCCCTTTAAAAGAATCCTCAAGTCTTATGTGTAATACTAGTCTTTCTGGTTCAACGCTTTTCTTTGTCTCTCTTCGAGGGAGTTTAACCAATTCTACGATAGCCTTACCAACTTTTATAACTGGTTTTCGCTCCCATTCCTTCATAGTTTCAAGAAGGTTCTCAAGCTTTTGCACAATTTCTTCTTCTCCTGACATTTCAAACCCCCGAGTGTGTTTAGTAGTAGGCGTTATTTTAAATTTAAGTAGACCTCTTAACCTTCAAGTCAGCTAGTCATGAAGTTAACCTTTTAACGCTATTTCTTGCTTAACTATATGGGGGATTTAGTTGTATGGTTGGAATGGTAAAATTCTTAGAATAGATTTATCATCGGGTAAAGTACGCGTCCAGAACTTTGATGCAGATTTTGCTCTAAAGTATATTGGTGGTAGAGGTTTTGCGGTAAAGATCTTATGGGATGAGCTTCCTCCGGGAATTGACCCGTTATCACCGCATAATAAGCTCGTTATAGCATCTGGTCCATTAACTGGACTTATAGGTCCGAGTACCGGTAAGCTTGTTATTGCTTCTAAGAGCCCGTTAACGGGGGGTTATGGTGATGGAAATGTTGGTTCATGGGCAGCGGTTCACTTACGTAAAGCAGGCTATGACGTTATAGTCATTGAAGGTAAGGCTAAGAAACCTTCGTATATATACATCGAGGATGATACTGTAGAGGTTTTAAGTGCGGAAGGACTATGGGGAAAAACTACTTTTGAAACTGAGAAAAAGCTCAAGGAAGTACATGGTAAAGATACTGGAGTTTTATGTATAGGGCCTGGCGGTGAAAATCTAGTTCGTTATGCTGTAGTAGTTTCACAGGAGGGTAGAGCCGGCGGAAGACCGGGTATGGGTGCTGTAATGGGTTCTAAGAACCTTAAAGCAATTGTAATTAAAGGTACGAAGGAAGTACCATTAGCTAATCCTGAAGAATATAAGAAAATAGCAGGAGAAGCCTTAGCAACAATTCCTAGGAAGCCAGCATATGAGTTTTGGAGAAGACAAGGGACGATGATGACTATTGAATGGTCGCAATCGAATAGTGTTTTACCAACATACAACTTCCGTGAAGGAGTATTTGACTTTGCCAGATTAATTGATGGATATGCTATGGAGGCCATGAAGGTAGAACAACGAGGCTGCCCTAATTGTAATATGATATGTGGTAACGTGGTATTGGATTCGACAGGACATTGCGCTGAGCTAGACTATGAAAATGTAGCAATGCTGGGTTCTAATATAGGAATAGGTCATTTAGGTAAAGTAGCCGTTTTAAATAGGCTTGCTGATGAATATGGAATAGACACAATATCTCTAGGTAATGTATTAGGCTTTGCTATGGAGGCTTCAGAAAAGAAGTTAATTGATGAGAAAATAGAATGGGGTGACTTTAAGAAAGCCTCTGAAATAATAGAAGATATAGCATATAGACGTGGTATAGGTAATTTGCTAGCAGAAGGTGTTAAAAGAATTTCAGAGAAAATAGGAGGCGATTCAACTAAATGGGCTATGCATGTTAAGGGACTCGAAATAACAGCCTATGATTGTCATGCAGCACCGGCTATGGCATTAGCTTATGGTACATCACCTATAGGAGCACACCATAAAGATGCTTGGGTTATTTCATGGGAAGTAAAGATAGGTAGATTTGCATACACAAAAGAGAAGGTTGAAAAAGTTATAGAATTCCAAAGGATAAGAGGAGGTATATTTGAGTCCCTTGTATCTTGTAGGCTACCGTGGATTGAGCTCGGCTTTGAACTTGAGTGGTATCCCAAGCTACTTAAAGCAGCTACGGGAACAACAATTACGTTAAATGATCTATTTACTGTAGCAGATAGAATATATGCTTTGATTAGAGCATTCTGGGTTAGAGAATTTAAAGGTAAGTGGGATAGAACGATGGACTATCCACCTGCTAGATGGTTTGAAGAGCCATTGACTAAGGGACCACTAAAGGGTAGTAAACTTGATAGAGACAATTATGATAAACTATTAACGATGTATTATGAAATAAGAGGATGGGATGAAAGAGGAATTCCTAAAAAGTCAACGCTTGAAAAGCTAGGATTAGATTTTGTAATAAAGGAGCTAGAAAAATACATTAAATTAACTCCGTGATAAAGAGTGAAGAGAAAGATAAGAATAAAGGTACTAGGATACTTGATAGACATCATAGGTTTCGATAATGCCGAAATAGAAGTAGAGACCCCTATAAAACTCAAGAACATTATTTCATTACCTAAGGAAGTATATAATAGAACAATAATATTAGTAAATGGGAAGTCGGTTTCACTGGAAGATGAAGTAAATGATGGGGACGAAATAATAATAATGCCCTTTGTGAGTGGGGGGTAATTTTTCTTTTTACTTTATTTCTTCACCGGGTTTTAGTATCTTGCTTGTTGGAACACGAGCACTAGCTCCTATAATTGCTCCTAACTTGACATATTCCTTACCACGCTTTAGTAGCCTTAATGCTCTTACTGGTTTCATATGTTCAGGAACTACGTTTAACGTTATTACTCCGGGTTCTATTACAGCGCCAGCGCCAATTATTGAAAAACCAATATATGAGCCTCTGCCAATACTAACGTTTCTTTGAATACAGCTCCATGCTATTTCACAATAAGCTCCTACTATATCGTCTCCTTCTAATGTAACGTAGTTTCTCACTAGGCTATGAGTTCCAATATAGACTCTTCTACCGATATATGTAGGTCCTTTAATAACGGCGTAGTGGTCTATTTCAGCCTCATCCTCTATTATTACCGGTCCTTCAATAACGGCTTTAGGCGAAATAATTGCTTTACTGCTAATAATTGATTTTTTAACTTGCTGAAGAACGTAGAGAGATGCTCTAAGCAAATCCCATGGAAATCCTATATCAATCCACCAGCCACTCCATAAGTATGGTTTTAACCTATACTTCTTATTAACGTGATTTAGTGTCTTTGTCATATTTTGATATGATTCCAGTATTTCAATAAATTCGCGAGGCAGGATAAATGCTCCACCAATAACATATGCGTTTGTTATAGGTTTTGTAGGTTTTTCTATAAATGACTCAATTTCTCCAGAAGATGATATTGTTGCCGCACCATACGTCTCTAGGTCTTCTTCAGGTACAAGTACAATACCATAGCGGTTGCTAATTAAGTACATTGATAAGAGTTCCTCATACATTTCTCTGGGGGCAACGATGTCTCCATATACTAACATGAAGTCGGTTTTTATCATATCCTTTACTGATAGTATTGCACCTTCTATTTCAGGTAGTTTTTGAGCTATAAGTTCTACTTGCATATACTTGCCATACTTTATAGCTATGTCTTCATAGTCTTTTGGATTATTTACTACCAATAATACTTTAGTTATCCCAGAATTCCTTACATTATCTAATACATATTCAATTATATGCTTACCCGCCAGTCTAAGGAGAGTCTTTGGCCTTCCTCCTGTAAGTAACTTTATTCTTTCACCTATTCCTCCTGCAAGTATAAGAGCGGGAATTCTCATAGCATGATCTCCCTCTAGATTACTCTACTGTGACAGTTTTAGCTAAGTTGCGTGGCCTATCAGGATCATACCCTCTCGCTACAGATGTATAATATGCTATTAGCTGATATGGTATTATATATGGTATTATTGCTGTATATGGTGTCAATCTAGGCATTTCAAAAACTACATCTAATTTCTCCTTAGCCTGTTCAAAACCCTTAGGTATTAAACCTATTGTTAATGCACCTCTAGCTTTCATTTCCTCAATATTCCCTAGAATAAGCTCCTTTAATTCATCATCAAATATTGTAAAGAACACCGGAAAGTCCTTTTCAACTAAAGCTATCGGCCCATGCTTGCTCTCACCGGCCGGATACGCTTCAGCATGAATATAAGCTATTTCCTTAAGTTTCAATGCACCCTCCATAGATATTGGGACACCCAAACCTCTACCTAGGTAGAAAGCATTGGTTTTCCTTGCAAGTCTTTCTGAAAACTTTCTAATAAATGGTTCATACATTACCGTTACTGCTTGCGTAATTGTGTTTATGTTCTTTAACTCATTTTTAACCCTATTTATCGTACTCTTATCTTCTTGCTCAGTCAGTTCAGCTAATCTACAAGCAATTATTACAAAGACAAGTAACTGAGTTGTAAATGTCTTAGTAGCTGCAACACCTATTTCAGGACCAGCTCTAGTATAAATGGATATATCTGACTCTCTTGGGATTGCGCTATCAAGTATATTCGATAATGCAATAATCCTTACGCCCTTCTTCCTTGCTTCTCTTACAGCCATTAATGTATCAATTGTTTCACCAGATTGGCTAACAGCTATAAGTACATCGTCTTCTCTAAACACCTTTCTAAATCTCATGTATTCAGATGAAATAAATGCTGTAGCGTTTAAACCAGCCATAAAATTAAGTAAGTACTCCCCAGCTAATGCAGCATGAAATGAAGTACCGGCTCCAGTCAAAAATATTCTATCTGCATCAAGTAGGAGCTTACTTACTTTGTCTACTTCATTACCTAAACTAGCCAATGTATTCTTCAACGCTATGGGCTGTTCATGAATTTCCTTTAGCATATAATGTGGATAGCCGGCCTTCATAGCCATTTCAGGAGTCCAGTCTATTATCCTTATCTTTGACTTCCAGTCAACAACTCCCTTATTTACATTCTCAATATATATTTCAGTAGGTGATATATAGCCGAAGTCTCCATCCTCTAATATTATAACCTTATTTGTATGTTGAAGGAACGCCGGTATATCGCTTGCTATAAATAATGCTTTATCACTTAGACCTATAATTAACGGTGAAACATTTCTTACAAAGTAAATTTTATCAGGCTCATAGATTGATATTAACGCTAAAGCATATGCTCCTTTTAACTCCCTTACAACCTTTCTCAGAGCTTCTAAGAAGCTAAGACCTTGCTTAAGATATTCCTCTATTAAGTGTGGTACTACTTCTGTATCTGTTTCACTTTTAAATACATGCCCTTTGGCTATGAGTTTCTTCTTTAACTCCATATAGTTATGAATTATGCCATTATGGACAATCGCTATGGTATTAGTACAGTCAACATGTGGATGAGCATTTATGTCGCTGGGTTTTCCATGAGTAGCCCATCTTGTATGACCTATAGCTATCGTACCATCATACTCGCTAAACCCTAGTCTTCTCTCAACTTCTCTTATCTTACCCTTACTCTTCTTTATAACTAGTTCACGAGTAAATGGATCGATTATTGCAAATCCTACGGAATCATAGCCTCTATACTCTAGGTTTATTAGCGACTCTTTAATTATCTCGCCAAGTGGTTTATTGAATACTTTAGATCCGTAAAGTTTACATAGTATCCCTATTATTCCACACACAATGTGAACCTCTAGTGTTGCATCTTATGACTATTTTATGTATGCGAAAAATAAATGTTACTATATAGCTTAGGCTTTACTAGAGGTTTATATGCCGTGAAGCTATACGAAATTGGTGAAAAGAAGCTTATAGAGGAGATAATATCAATATTGCCCATGAGTATGGGTGTTCTCAAAGAAGATGATGTAGCTGACTTAAAATTTAATGAATTATATCTCGCGCTTAAAATTGATGGATTTTCAGCTTCTTTAGCAAAACTTCCTTGGACTACATGGGGAGATTTAGGTTGGAAGGCTGTTACGGCAACTACAAGCGATATTATTGTTAAAGGCGCTAAACCCTTAGGCTATCTTATATCAATAGGAGTGCCCAAGAACTTTAACTACAATGACTTTAGGACATTCATTAGTGGTATCAAGGAGGCCTTAGATTATTATGAGGTTAAATGTTTTGGGGGAGACCTTAATGCTTCTGAGAAAGATGTATGGATAGACATAGCCGGATTAGGAGAGTTTAAGGTAAAACCTATACCTATGTCAGGAGCTAAACCTGGACTCATGGTACTTGCTACAGGTGTTTTTGGACTAACTGGTATGGGTATAAATGCGTACTTTAATGGTAGGAATATAGAAATGTTTAAGAATTGTCTTAATGCTATTAAAAGGCCTAAAGCAAGAACAAACCTTCTTGATCTCTTAATTAAGTATAGGAGCTGTATTTACGCTTCAACAGATGTTAGCGATGGGCTAGCTTATTCTCTTTGGAATATTGCTAGAAGATCCAAAGTTTGCATAGAGTTAACGAACATACCTATACATGATGAAGTTCTAGAATATGCTAGGATGTACAATGAAGACCCCACTAAGTTAGCACTTTATGGTGGAGAAGAATTTGAAGCTATACTTATAGTAGATGGTGAATGCACTAAAGATTTAATTCATGAAGCTGAAGACCATGGTTTGAGCATCAGCGTTATAGGTAAAACATCTATAGGGCATGGAGTATACTATAAAGGCAAACTTGTTGAATCTATTGGATGGGATAATATTAAGGGCTATACAAAACTATAAGTTTAAGCAATACAAAATATGATTGAAGGAATATGAAAATTAAGAAAATACTAATACTCGATGGTTATACTGATGAACCTGCAGGTTTAGGTGTACCACCATATATTGATGTTTATCCTAGATATATTGCTGGAGCCATATGGGCCGTTGATAAAAGCATAAACATTAGATATATGACTGTTGATCAAGCACGTTCAAACCTACATGGATTTCTTAGAGAAGCCAATAACTACGACCTAGTAGTAGTCATAGCAGGTGTAACGGTACCAGGCAAATATCTTGGAGGAACTCCAATAAGGTTGAAAGAACTTGACCAGTGGTTTAGAATAATAACAAATCCATTAAAGCTACTAGTAGGTCCTGCAGCTCGTTTTGGTATTGGTGAAATTGGTGGTAGGGTAGCTAAACTCCCTAAACATGTTGAAGCAAATTTCGACTTTATAGTTAAAGGTGATTCAGAGCTATTCGTCCATGAACTTATTGCTTTTGGCCCTGAAAGAGCTGATCCAAATAAAGTTCGTGAAGGATATCATGAAATAGAAGATTTCATAAGACTTGGAACAAAGATTGTAACTCAACACCCTAACTACTCATATAACTTAATAGCTGAAATAGAAACCTTTAGGGGATGTCCGCGATGGATTACTGGTGGCTGTAGTTTCTGTATAGAACCACTATATGGAGAACCCAATCAAAGAAGAATAGAGGATGTGGTAAAGGAGATTGAGTTACTCTATAGCTTTGGTGTTAAACACTTTCGAATCGGTAGACAACCAGATCTATTTGTATATCACGCAAAAGGTATAGGTGAGGTAGAGTTTCCAAAACCTAATCCTGAAGCAATAAGAAAGCTATTTTATGGTATAAGATGTGTTGCTCCAAACCTAGAGACACTACACATAGATAACGTTAATCCAGGAACAGTATGCCACCACCCCATCGAAAGTAGAGAGATAGCCAAGATAATAATTGAATACCATACACCAGGCGATGTAGCAGCTATGGGTATAGAATCAGCAGATCCCAAAGTAGTTAAGTTAAATAACTTAAAAGTATATCCTGATGAAGCATTTGAAGCTATAAGGATAATAAATGAAGTAGGTGCGCGAAGAGGATGGAATGGACTACCAGAACTATTACCAGGTGTAAACTTTGTCTATGGACTAATAGGTGAAACAAAAGAGACCTACATCTTAAACCTAGAATTTATGAAAAAGGTATTGAATGCAGGGCTTATGGTCAGGAGAATAAATATTAGACAAGTACTTGCTTTTCCATACACTAGAATGTGGAATTATGGCGATAGCATTATTAAGAAACATAAAGAATTCTTCAAAATATATAAGCAGCGCATGAGGGAGGAAGTAGATTTACCAATGCTTAAAAGAATAGTTCCAATAGGTACTGTTCTTAAGAAAGTATTTACAGAGACGTATAAGGACAAATCTACACTTGCTAGACAGGTAGGTTCATATCCTCTCTTAACAGAAATACCATTTAAACTTAAATTAAGGAAATGGATTAATGTAGTAATAATTGGATATGGATATAGAAGCGTAACAGGACTTCCTTGCCCATTCAATATAAATACTTTACCCACAAGAGTGCTAAGAATGCTACCTGGAGTTTCAAGAGAAAAATTAATCTTTATATTAAGAAATAGGCCCTTTAAAGATATAAAGCAACTCCATCAAATCATAGATAAAGAGTTATTGAAGTGTGTAAAAATGGAGTAACCTTTTTCACGGAAAAATCGTGAATATCTTAAAATATTTGTTCAATAAACTTATACCAATGAGGAGATTCCCATGAAGAATGAAAATGAAGGTAGTGAGCTCCTTCTACCATCACCTGCAACCTTCGATAAAGAGGAAATGATTGTACACATTGCTGGTAGGGGGATAAAGATAGGTGGTCCTAAACCTCCATTACATGAAGGTGAAAAGTTCTTAAGAAATACCTTAAGCTTATGTCCCGTATGCTATAGGCTTCTTCCAGCTGTTATATTTGAAAGAAATGAAAAAGTATATATAAGAAAGATATGTCCTGAGCATGGTGAAGTTGAGGAACTTTATTTTGGTGATGTAAAGCTCTATCATAGGTTTGCTTATTGGGAACGTAAGCCTAGAGGGACAAGATATGTTTACGTAAAGTTAACTGCGCCCTGTCCATATAATTGCGGATTATGTCAATTACATCTTCAGCATACAGCATTAGCAAACATAGTATTAACAAACAGGTGTGACATCAAATGTTGGTACTGCTTCTTCTATTCTGAGCGTGTTGGATATGTTTATGAGCCTAGTCTAGAGCAGTTAAGGTTTATGGTAAGGCAGTTAAAGAAGCAAGGAGTAACTATGGCAATTCAATTAACTGGTGGAGAACCACTACTTCGTAATGACCTTGTCGACATTGTTAAGATGCTCAAGGAGGAGGGCGTTAGGCATGTACAGCTTAATACTAATGGATTAAGAATAGCTGAAATGATGCTAGAAAACCCTGAGAAAGCCATAGGTTTCGTAAGAGAATTAAGGCAATCCGGAGTCAATACTGTCTACTTAAGCTTTGATGGG
>CAYXRT010000029.1:0-19407 GCA_964467535.1 uncultured Desulfurococcales archaeon | reverse complement strand
TACATGAAGCACTTGTTAATTATACCCTATTAGAGGATTTAGATAAACTTGAGATGTTAGCTTCAACATTAAATAAGAATTATCTACCTAAAGAATGGAAATGTAGTATTGATAGAAAAAAGAAGAGGCTCATATTTAGTCCTAGTTTTAAAGCTTCTTTCCTAGCTGGTTTTGCTAGTCGCAATAGAGCAGTAATTGTTTCAACACTAACCTTAGCGCTCGAGCAAGCTTTAAGACGGGCTGAGGAGGAACTCAGTATAAAACTACAATTAGATAGAATGTCATCTGCATCATATTTCACATACGTACCAATACTGTATTACAAAGTACTAATAAAACGGTTAAATCCTCAATAAAAGATAGCTTCTATATGAAGAATACTACTAACATTTACTATCTCTATGAATGTTCTCCTTGCTGAAAGTGAACCACAAAATTGTGGTTCAAATGGTTATTAAGCTCTAAATCAACTTCTAATGGTAACATGAAACATTATTTATTATTTTCTTAATGCGATACCACCGTTTTAACCTTTTTACTCCATTTCTTTATGAGGTTCTTTGATAGTTTTCGAGGTATAACGTATAGTTTTAGCTTACTGTTTTCCTGTATTATTAATGTTATTTGCCATGGTTTTAACCTAACAAGTTTAGCGATATACTCTAGGTTATCACTTGTAGTTTCAGCTATGAATGTTACTTTTTCACCTAGCTTTTCTGCTTCAGCTTTAGTCCAATCAATAATGTTCTCGAAGGGTTCTTTCAGGTTTTTTGTGTCTAGTATTAACCCTATAATCCTCTTATACTCCCTATCTAGTTCATTAATTATTTTCTGCCATTGCCTTGGTTCTAATGGTATTGGTGAATCAGCTAGTACAAGACTTGTTTCTCCATTCTCTAGTTCAATCCATACTTCAATAGCGTAAACTCCCTCTACTTCGACTTCAGCGCCATAGTGTATATCCCTTACATCCTCTAATGGTATATACCGATTAATAACTAATGCTAGAGCAGCCTTAGACTCTATAACATCCCTAACACTACCAGGACGTTCAAAGAATGCATCATGATAACTACTATAAACGTACATGCCGAGTACACACTCAAACTAGGATAACATGTTCATATGTAATTAAGTTTTATAGCGATAATATTGTTGCAGCCCAGAACACTCTAGGTAATATCCTCGCCATTAGGTGTTCTGGTGTATATGATCTGCCATAAATGTTTACTGCACTAGAGTGTATATGCACAGTCCCTATGTCCAGGTGGGCTATTACCCTACCATCATATCTCAATCCTACACCGAATACTCGAGCAGCAAGAGGTAATGAGATCCTTATTGATTTAGGCAGCTTTAAGAATATGTTTGTACATTTAAGTTTACTTATCCTAGCAAACTTACATAGGTAGTCGTTAAAGAGGTTTAATCCTTGAACTGTAAGTTTTACTTCGCTACCTCTAATTCTGACTGTGACAGCATTATGACTTATTTCCGGTAATCTAATGTTCTCCCTTATTAGCTTGAATATTCCCTGGACTTTAATGTTTAGTATTGACTGCTTCAGTTCTCTCGCTATGTTAGCTAGTGGTCCTTTACCTTTCTTTACTGATTTGTAAACTGATTCCTCCGGGTAACCACTACAATAAAGGAGACAACGATACACGATAACATCTATTATGTTGTTTAGTTCTCGCTCTCTAAACTGTAGTGTTATTGGTAATGTTGATGTAAGTTTATTGTAGAGACTCTTCATTGTACGTTTTGATACACCATACTCTTCATATTCATCTAATGCAGGTAGTCCTTTACGGATAAGGGCTAGTACAGCAGCTTTAACAGAGCTAACACCTTTAGCTCTAGTCTTCAAGGGTGCAGCATGCTCCTTTACGAGTCTCTCTTCTTCGGAGAAGGCTCTCCAATCAGGACCAAAATCTGGCAAACGCTCTTCCAAAACTAAACCAGTACTGCAATCTACTATTTCACCACGAGTGATATCAAAGACAACATTATCTTTGTCTGTTACTTTGTATCTCTTTTGCATACTATCTACAACCGAGAGACTAGTGACAATGTAATGCGTATATACTTTACTCCACTTGGCTATTAAGATGTAGAGAAATAATGAAGAGATTTTCATAATTATACAAGTCAAAGTTTAGACGTAAATAAAGGATATAGTAGTAATATTTTATAATTTGTTTTAGTTTTTTGCAATTCCCTTATCACCATTATTCCCATATAAATAGTGATGTGCAATCTTATATCTATTTAAGAGTTTACTAATGATGTTCAGAAAAATAAATGAGTGGGTAGTATAGTTACACTTATATAGAGTGTCATTAAGGCGTCAGCGTTGGATGAACCATTGAACCTACTCTTCTTTGATTTTTTATCAGAGCCTAGGATTGAATTAAAGGAGAAAAGTAATGTCGTAAATCCAGCTGCGATAATGCATAATAAGCCTTATAGTTACGATGAACCTATAGATGGATCTCAAATAGCATTCTTCTGTAGAAGTAAATACGAGAGTTTCTTTCAATCCTTAGCGGAAGAGCTAATAAGCGCTTTAAGTAATCAGGAAAGATACGGATTAGAAATACCAAGTGAAAAAGCCAAACCAATAGTATATGAGTCAAACCCTCTTGATTTAAACTCAATCGTAAATGAGGTTATTCGAAAGTCCAATGCTAAGCTGTGTGTAATAGGATTACCTCCAAACATTATTGAGAAGAAATATTTTGAAATAAAAGCTAGATTCCTTGGTGAAGGAGTAAGAGTACAATTAATAAAAGATGACGATTTCCGTAGTAAATATGATCAATTGTCAGAATATGCTAAGGAGAAAGTATTGTATAATCTTGCAACAGCTATCTACACGAAACTAGATGGTACACCATGGATTCTCTCAGAACCAATGGCAGAACCTAAGGCAATAATAGTTGGTATAGGATTTGGTAAGGTCAAGGAAGGCTACTATGTAGGTACAAGTTACGTAAAAGATATTTACGGTATAGATATAGACTTCAAGTTAATACCAAAATTCGGATTATTAGATGTTGCAACAGAAGGATTATACTTACCACAGGATGAATTAAAGAACCTCATGGATCACCTTATTGGAAGGTTTAATCCGCAGGCTATCTACCTATATAAGACAAGTAGGTTTATACCTAAAGAAATAGAGACATTAAAGAAATATACTGATAAAGTAAAGCTCGTATTAGTTTACATTAATAGATCTAAACCTTTAAGGGCTTTTGAGAATAGGTCGACTATTAGGCGCGGTCTATTCGTAGGATTAAAAGGTGCCAGTCTTGTAAATACCTTTAAGAAGGTTAAATTCTTCCTATGGACTACAGGAAACCTAATAATAGAAGAGTCTGGTAGAGCTTATAATCATAGACTTGGAACACCTAAGGGATTAGAAGTAGAGGTATTAACTAATAGTGACGAAATCAACGTTAATGATGACACTTCTATATTAGAATTTGAGAAGAACATAGGTAAGCAAATCTTGGCGCTAACGAAACTAAATTGGAATACTATTGAGTGGGAGATAAGAGAGCCCGCTATTACCACCTTCGCCAGAAAAGCGGCAAAAATAGCTGCTGAACTTGAGAGACTTAATTTAGGAGCCTCAAGAACTTATGACATAAGAGATTTTATCTGAAAAGCTCTAGTAAAGATCACTACATCGCCGTCCGGAAAGGTGACTTCATACTTATCTTTACCAAATAGTAATTTAATCATGTCATTTAAGATTTTATATCTTACTGCTGAGCCTACTTGTGAAAAACTTCTATACTCAGTACGTTGCGTCATCGGTAGTTCTATCCAATGTATATTCCTACCTTCTTTATTAAAAATAAAAGTCCTAAAGTCTATAAAGAGAAGACCATAACAGTTAATAAAATCAAGTGTTACTCTTAATCCTCTGATAACTCTATATGTTGTACCATTTGATGCTTGAATCTCCTTCATATAGTCGGGATTCTCCCTCGCAACAGCTTCCTTTAAGATATAATAATTCATATTTCTTAATTTCATGACATAGAAGTTTTTTAGTGCCTCTCTATTAAGTGCTCTATAGAAGATTTCTCGTATGACCTGGGCGCCTTGTGGAGATATGGGAGCAATACATCCTATAGTAACTTTATCTATTTCGCACTCTATACCATCAACTCCCTTAGAGATCATGTTAAGTAAATTTAAGGTCTTATTTTTATCACCTTTAAAGTATAGGAATCCCCCTCTAATTGTAGCAGCTGCAAGACCACGCATAGCCATTAGCCTTAGTAAAGACCAAACCATTTCACTTACGTCTTTATCGCTGCTTCTATATGAAAATGGCACTTTAAAACACTTAAGGTAGAGAGGTTTTGTAGTAATAAATACATTCAATTCTACGGTGACTTTGCTCACCGTTTACCCCTTTTCCAAATGTTTGACAACACATCTCTTAACCAAAGTCTACTAAAGGGTATCACTATATTCTCAATTATATGAGTTGGAATACCTACTAAAAGCCCAATTAGTATATTTTGTGGATATGCTATGTGCGAAATCTCAGAAGATAGGAATGTTGCTAGTGCACCTAATGATATCGATGAAACACCATATATAATGTTGAGTAATGCCATTAACTTGTTTTTCTTCTCTATTAATTCCTCGGCCACTCTTATATATTTATCCATGGTACGAGGAAGAGCAATAATATTATCATAACCTGATAGATGAATTGCTATAAGCGCTTTTGCTAGAACATCTGCTCTAATTTTAAATAGTGCTTCTGGCCTTAACATTTTAACAGTTAGTTGATTACCTACAACTTTGAATAATTGATACTCTCCCTTAGCTATTTCTCCTAGGGCGCCCTGAGCAGCAAGATCCATTACTCTAATATACTCACGCAAAGAACTAATGATGTCATAAAGTCTCATATCAAGTAGCTCCCTTAAAGCATTATAGGCAAGTTTTGATTCTTCAAGATCTTGGGAAACTATAGCTAAATAGATAGCTAAATATTCTAAGTTCTTCCTTTTATATAATCGTTCAAAGACCATCCTATTAGATTTAAGTTTAGATACTATATCGGGGGAGATTTTGCCTTCGATAGCTTTACCTATAAGCATATAAAGAGGGCGAGGATATCCCTGTATAGCCTTAGAGATTACCTCTTCTTCATTTATATACCTAGAGACTTGCTCTGGTACCATAAGAGATAAAACACCAATAAGCTCTGAAGAGAACTTGTGAAACTTGTGCTTCTCAAGTTTCCTCATAAAATCATTGAACTCTGGCACATCTACACCATTCTGTCGTAAAACATAAGTAAGAAGAGTAAAACCCACTGACATTCTATCTCGATAAGCTAAGGTATCTATATCATAATAATCAATTATATCATATACAAGCTTATAAAGAGAACTTACATCAAATGGTTTATCCGCCAATTGCTTGTATAAATACAACCATCCATGACTGTAAATGCCATTTTCAGTTTTAGCATCCCCAGCTAGGGCCTCAGCTAATGAGTACATGAAGGTATGTAGGTTAGCATTTATCTCCATATAACCTATTCCTCAAGAGTATATGTTCATCTGCACTTTTTTATAAATTAACATTAAAATGTGAATATCTATTCGACATCCATGCGTAAATATAAAGGAACAATCCACATAATTAGCAGTCCCTACTCTTTTCTTAGACGTGGAAGTTAATTATGGTCTTTTTCTCCTGTTAAGTTTTCGAACTTTTCAGAAACTTTCCTTTCAAAACTGGTATACATTCAACAACATTATAGGATCAAAGATAATATTCATTGATACTAGCTAATGTTCAGCCATGGCCTTTGGTGGTGATACATACGCTTCAAAGGTGCTCCTTGAAAAATCTTTCTTGATCAAGTCTAAATCTGGTCATTGTTCCTCCTAAAATTAAACCAGTATCAGTGTTCATAAGCCCACTACGAGAAAGATAAAAATATTATTACCTCTATAGCCTTAAATTATTTATTGAAAAAATCAAATAAGGTTAATTGCTTATCATTCTCTTCCTCATCGAGTTTTTTGCTTCTTCTTTGTTTCTTTTGACTCTCTTTAACTATTTTTTGGAGTAAATCTAGTTCATGTCTCATACTGTTATATAATGTATCTAATTTGTTAGTTAATTTCATAATTTCCTTGTTTCCGCTGCTATAGTAGAGTAACTCAATTGTCAGTTTATCTATTTCTCTTTGGATAATATCCTTACTAGCGATTCTCTCATAGAGGGGTTTTACATCATACTTACTTACTTTATTAAATAATTCCATGACCTTTGTTACTAGCGTATTATTTATATTTGTAAAATCTGGCACACGGACATGAGACCATACTCGCTTATGATCCAAGCTTACCCAGGCGCCTTCAACTTCAGCTGTAAATGCTAATAATTGAACTAGAGCTATTGTACTATTAAGATATAATGTAAGTATTTGCGGCTTTATTGTAGTGTCGTGTATGATTATGTTAGGCAATTGAACACCAAGCGTTCTATTCTTTGAATAAAAAGCTAACCAGTATGTATTTTCGCTAGTTAATCTTACTCTTCGTGCAAGAAGTATATTACTTGCAAAGGCATTATATGCTTCTTTCAAATCTTTACAGGCATATGTAATGGATGTTGGTTGACCTATCAAATATAATAGATCCGTAGGAATAATGCTAGGATCTACTATTGCGTATTCCTCCTCAGATGATAAATCTAAGTGCTTTACTCCAGCATGAGTCCACAATGATGGTAATACTCCCTTTGTACTAATGCTTATAATCCTCTTTGTAGGTTTAAACTCTACTTCAATTCTCTCAGGAAGCTGCCTTATAAATCTGAAGGTAAGATTGGGACTCCTCTCTTCATAACGTGCTATAATTAGTCTTTGAACTGTTCCCTCTGTTCCTTTCCATCTATACTGTCCTGGTCTGTAGAGTCTAATGCTAATTTTCTTATTTTTCTCAAGGTCATGAAGTGAAGGTAAGCTTACTAGGTAGTCTAGTAACTCAAGGAATAACTCTTGTAAAGTAATGGTATTGAATCCAACTAATAGTTTTAAATTATCTATATGTTCACTTATATATCCAGATATACCATGAATTTTTATAATATTTGCTATGTCCTCTAAGGGTAAGTGATTAGCTTCTTTGTATGATTCCATGTATTTTATCGCTTTTATGATTTTGCTTATGTCTTCATCTGTTAGATCGTCTTTTCTCTTCTTAAGTATCATGAGAATCATGTAGTCATTATCTAAATTTCTTTGATCGTTTTTAGGTACCTTTTCTAATACCATAAGATAGTCTCTGTAACGAGCACCTTCACTAAATGCTACTTCAATGGCACTTCTAATAACGTATTTTATTTTATATGTGCACTTATTCCCTTCACCAAGTAGTAAATATCTCCTTAAGCTTTCAGCTGAGCTTCCTACAAAGAATTCTTCAGGTGTTACTGCCGCTAACTTACCACCTAGCTTTATAACGTTATCTGCTGCTGCAAAGAAGTAAGCCCAGTAACCTACTTTTCCCATTACTATGCCTCTAAATAATCTTTCTAGTCTTCGCCTTTCTTTTTCTGGTATTCTTTCTCTTCTAGTGAAGGGAGGATTCATTATGACTACGTCAATACCTTCATGCGGTAATGTTAGTTCCTCATATTCTTTTTGTGCTTTAGAAAGATATTCGAAAATGCTTATTTGACGTGGTGGGTCATCACCATTCCCTGTTTTTGCATAGTACATCTTACTTATGCCATCACCATAGTATACTTGTGGTGTTAGTTTGGATACATTAATATTCTGGAGTGCTAAATTAACAGTAGTTAGTTCTTTAGCAAATTGCATTATATCTATGCCAACTATATGATCTCTGATAATTTTTTTATGTAGCTCATCTAGAGTAAGGCTAACTTTAGCTTCCTTAGCTCTATTAATTTTAGCCCAGTATGCGGCAACTAGGAGTGTTCCAGAGCCACAAGCTGGATCTAGGACTTTTTCATCCCATCTTTCAATAGCAAGTTCAGCAAGTAGTCTAGCTGCTTTGGGGTTAGTGAAGAAGGCTCCAAGATTCTTCCTAGTCTCTGGTGGGAGACCCTCCTGATAGATTCTACCTAAAAGTTCTTCTTTAACGTGTTCAGGTCTTAGCACTTGAATAGTATAAATGTATCTAGATAATGCTTGTAGAATCCTTGGATCTTCTTGTGCCACTTTCTTTAGAACTTCTAAAATATATGCTAATGAACCTAGAATCTTACCATACTCGGAGATCACACTGGTGGTCTTCATGTTCTCTAGGAGAATATCTATTAGATCTTTTGGTGGCGTTAAGGGCTCTGATATTTTAGGTAATACTGATTGCTTATGTCTTCTTGTTGAAACTACATGAGCAAAGAGTAGCTGTATTGTGGTAAGATATGCCATTATGTCAGCTATATAGGTTCTCATGACCTCCTCTTTCTTAACAAATTCCTCTAGCATTGCCTTGTAGAAGTCGAATCTACCTATTATTGCCTGAGCCATATCGAAGTATTGTTTAACTCCCATGTAGCTTCTTAATATTGCTGCCATATCCTCTATAGTCTCCCTAGCAACCTTAGCTATGGTAAGGTAGTTAACTGATGGTACTAATGTCTTCTTAAACTCAATGAACCCTTTTATAATACCTTCGACAATATCGATGAGATGTGCTTGTTCAACATCGCTTGACATCCATTGTGTGAGGATAAGCCCTCTTGTAACTTTAAGCTTAGGTGCAATCTTTTCTAGTTCTTCTGGTCTTACCTGTCTAACCTCACTTGGAAATAGAATGCCTACAAGTTCAGCATTTAGCTTTCTAGCTATAGGATAAGATTTCACTATATCCTCAATAAGCTTTGTAACTCTATCTATCTTCACCTGGACAAGTATCCTGTAACCATCAATGACCAGAAGTATATCGGGATACTTTCTACCTGTATCAACTTCTTGTATACCTTTAATTCTTACATTGTATTTTTCAGCTACACTTTTAAAAAGGCTAATCATGACTGGATAAAGGCTGCGTTCAGTAAGCCTAATGCTATGGGACACTTATTTCTCACCTTTCTTATTAATTATATTCTTACCGTTTCTGAATACCCATTCTTTTTCATTACTCTTCGCGGGTTCTAGGAAATCCACTATCTCTCTTGGTACTGTTGTTTGATATCCCTTTCCTATTCTCGTCTCAGTTAGTAGTGACATAAGTGTTATAACACCTAATTATAATATTTCATGTGGAAATATAAAAGCGATCGCGGTAATAATACTCTTTACATATCACATATTCTTAAAGATGGAACATTATTAAGAGTTTAAGACAACAAGAAATATGACTTATTTTAGACCAGGAATATTCAACTATACAACATAACGTTATCTAACAGGAATAATAACATCAACATGTAAATAAAGTTAAATAATTTATCTTCATCTAAATACTCCATAAATATTAAAAACAGAAAATGTGACGAATTTTAAGCAAGGAACCAATAACCATAACCCATTAACCTTAAGAGCCTATTCCTCTATCCTTAATTTTCCCTAAGTCTAGGTACGCAAAGTAAATCTATTGGAGATTTATAATCTCCTTATAAAGGATTCTGTGATAAGAGAAAATAGATATCCGCTGTAATGATGTTTCATCACCTTTATGATTAAGAGAGCTATATCTATGTTGAACCGCTTTTATAATTGTTATCTAGGTTTTTCTTTTATATCTATGACTTATTAGTTAAACTCGTTTTATCTAACCTTACTTAGTGAGCATCACTTATGTTAGATAGCGGCGTAATGTACCAATATATCTGATTAACTTTTGATATGATCTGATATGGTCGCTTTCCTTGAATGTTTAAGTTATATCGTGTAAGTGATTTATCATGTTATACTTCGATATAACTCTTTACCGCCTACCTTCTTTGGGTTTGGTGGTAACTTGTAGTTTGCTATGAGTAGAGTTTTGCCTTCACTTCTATTTTCGCCTTTAACAACACTTGATGATTTAGTATATTCTATGACTATTATGCTGTAATCTTTGTATTGCTCTATTACCCATGGGTGATGGGTGTATCTCAGTAGCCATTTACCTTTAACCTTTGATAACACCCTGTAAAGTCTTTCATGGTCTCTTATTGTGAAATTTCCTCTATAACACCTTTCATTTCCTATGTGGGGTGGGTCTAAATAAAACCAAGTATCTTCAGAGTCATACCTTTTTATCAATTCTTCAAAATCAAGACACTCTATCATTACCCTTCTAAGCCTCTTATGTATTTTAGTTAAGTGTTCTTCTATGAGGTATTTTAGGTGTCTTGAATTATTTACTTTAACACTAGAGGCATATCCACCGTTAACTTCACCATTAACTGACATGATTATTGATGCAAGAAATATTATTGCTCTTCTTGGGTTTGGTGGCTTAAATGGTTTCTTTAACTCCTCCTTAAAATCCATAAACAACCTCCTATGATATAGAATGTACTTAGCCTCCTCAACCATCTCATCTATATGATCACGATAGCATAGGAATAGGTTGTATAAGTCTAGGTCCTTATCATTATATACCTCAACCTTTGATGGAGGTTTACTTAAGAGTACAACAGCACTACCACCAAAAACTTCTACATAAGTATGGTGTGGTGGTACAAGAGACAATATCACATCAAGTATTGGGGTGTCACTACCGAAGAATCTGAAAGCCTTAAGCTTGCAATAGGGAACTTTAAGTACGGGATTACGTCCAATATAGCATATTCTCGTGTTATGGTTTACTGCGAAATAACGGTAACCCTTAACCCTCAAAGTGATGAGATACCCTATTCTACCACATTTTGGGCAGAAAACCTTAACCATGACCCCTAAACCCTTGAGAATGAATCTACACATTATCTTTAGTGTTCTTCCTAAGTTTATGTAGTTCATTCTTAGAAAGCTCTATGGGATTGCCGGGTTTTAACGTTTCAAGTAATGGATAATTGGCTATTAGCATTTCGGTGTAGTATTCTCTTTTCTCTCCATGCCTCTTTGTTTGTGTAGACCTTACCACCTTAACTTTTAGTATGTAGTATTCATTGAATAAGTCTTCTATGAAGTCGTTTTCCGCATGGTTCATTAGCCACTTGCCCTCAACACCATCCAATACCCTCTTTAATTCACGGTAATCATCATAACTCCATGAACCCGATATGGCGTACTCTGATTTATGTTTCTCCATGCTCTTAAGGTATGGTGGGTCAAGATAGAAGAATGTTTCAGGACCATCATACTTCCTTATACACTCACGATAGTCCAATCGCTCTATCATCACGCGGGCTAGTCTTGAGTGTAACCGTCTAAGCCACTTGTAGATTTTTTCATGGGAATCTAGCATAAGCCTACCATCACTAATTGATGTTACACCGACACATCCTGGTACTATTGCTCTTGTAGACATTGAGGTTCCACCAGCAAACCCTTTAACAATAAGGCCACCAAGGTAAATCATTATCGCTGCATGCTCACAATCATCCTCTGGCCTCCACCCGCTGACCCATTTACGCTGCCATTCCAAGAAAAGCTCTCTAGAAGGCAACAACCACTTATATCTCTCATAAATGCCTTCCCATTTATCACGTATAGTCCTAAATAGCCTGACAAGATCGCCGTCAATGTCGTTGTATATTTCTATTGGTGACTTAGGCTTATTCAATAGAAAACAAGCCATTCCACCGAAAACCTCAACGTAAACCCTATGTGGTGGTATGAACTTAGCAAGGTATGGTACTACGAATTTCTTACCGCCAAAGTATGGTGCAATGGATAGCCAGTTTCTCCAGTCAATGGGAACTTCTAGCGTACTTGGTTTACCAATATAGCAGCATTTCAGCTTACCATTAATCCTATGAACTACATAGTAATATGTGTGACCCTTAATCCTCTTAGGATTAAGGGTGCCCACAAGACCACAACGTGGACAAATAGCCTTCATAACCTTTACTACACCAAAATATAAGCAAACCCAGTAAACAGTAGGGTCTCTAAAATAGAGTTGGGTAATTACTAATTGCTTAATATAAGCTACTGTTAATGTATCGGGACAGCCCCTATGCAGCCTATAGGCGGTTATAATGGGTTTAGTGGTAACCCGTTTGAAAGGGAGAGTAAGGAATTTCTTGAAGGAGTAATTCAGGCTATCCATGCTGTTAAGGCAGCTGCAGATACTATAATGAAATATGTAAGTGGTGGGGATAAACAAAAAGATGCACTACTATACTTCCTAGATAGATATGAAGAATACATTGAAAGGTCTATTACAAAGAAACTACCTAAAGTAGAAAAGTACATTATAGTAACAGGTAGGGTCATAGGAGAAAACCTAGTAATACCATTACCAAGAGAAATAGCAAGAAAACTAAAGGAAAAAGAACTACCCGTACTAATCCAAAGATACACATCAGGACTAACAAAAATACTAACAATAAACATATAACATTAACGTTTCCTTTTATCCTCACAACTCATGAGAGAAGTAAATTTATGATTGAATCACAAATTTGTGGTGCAAACCAACAATTTTTACTATCTTATCGCATGATTTGGATATATAATCGGCGTATGAAACTATGGGGTCATATAATTTTGTTTATATCTAAAGACAGTTAAGATTATTATTTTCAATCATTTTGAAAAATAATTGAGGCAATCGAGGGTGATGTATTGTGGCTAATATACTTACATCTGTAGGTATTATTAAAAGAGTTCTTATTAAAACAGGACTATTTAAAGAGTCCGATTTGGAGCCTTTTCATCTTAAAGGTTCTGGCATAGAGAGTTTGCTCTTTGCCTCATATGGTAGCTCAAAATCATTTTACTTGTACGATGAAAAGAATATCCTTATACCTCCTCGTGAGGAAGATCTTTTAAGTTGTCCTCCTACTTTTCTTAGAGTATTTAGGATTGAAGATTACGCATTCTATCCTTCTTTATCATCTGAGGGGCTTCCACTCTCGTTCTCTAGAGACGAATTACTGGCTAAAATTATAGGAGAAGATAAGTACATCTACTTAGCGAAGTCTGGGAGCATGAACCCAGCGAAAATCTTAAAGCTTTATCGAGAAGGAGTAGATTTAGGCATCATAGCGTTCTAGTTGTTGAAGTCGATATAGATCCTAAGACCGAGAGCTCATTCGATGAGTACTTAGCTGGTATTGTACTGAGAAATCAAGGGTATTTAGTGTCAGGTCTTTCCTTATGGCAATCGTATGTCTCTACTTGGCCCTCTGCCGCCGACTTTTTTGCTTATAGAGCTAGGGACTTTGGTTGCGATGCATTTTTGCTGGAAGTCATTATAGGAGCTAAAAGGATAACGGAAGGTAAGTCTGAAGAATCAGCAGCTCTAATAGAAGCAGAGGCACAGTATAGAATTTTAGAAAGTAGACATGGAGTGGAGCAAGTTAAAAAATATTTGAAGTATTGTCGGGGGTATTTTGGAAAAGGTTTTGTTTCAGCATCCCTTGCGGCAGACTACCAAATAAATGCTGCTGTTTCTGAGGGGATAGGTGTTATAACATTTAATAAGGAGGGAAACATAATCTTCAGAGACTCAAAGGACTTCTCTGTAAAAGAGAGACAATCGGCGATGCTAAATAAGGTGAGTGAATGGGTAAGAAGGTTGGAGGAAAGGGCTAAGAAGTGTTATTTATTTAAGACTCAATTAATGATTGTTCCCGAAACTCTTCACATAACTTAGTTAACGGTATTAAAACGGCTCCCACTGTATCTCTGTAATCCTCCTTACTAAGTTTAATAATGTTAAGAATTCTTTATTTTCTAGTCCAGACGGAAAAATTCGACCTCGTTCTTGTTTCCCTTAGTAGCCTTAGGTGCTAGGTTTATTGATGTTTTTCTTAATCTCTAGCTTTAACATGTCCTTTTATGTCATGTATGGTTTTAGCCTTATACATTATATATCTCTTAACATATTACTAATATCCTGTGGAGAAGCATCTTGAATGTTGACAAGGCACTCTACATTGGAGGCTTTAGTGAGTGCCCCCTAATAAAAGATGACTACGAAAGATTGTGTTGTGAACTTGAAGAGCTTAGAAGGGCAGGAGAAGTAGTTGTAAAGACAACCGGCTCTTTAGGATCATATACTGCGCATCATTGGACCGTTCTTAAGCTTGTTTTCCTGAAGATGTATGTTCGTGATGTATATACACCGATAATAGGAAAACGCTATCCATACATGGTCTTTATAGACCTCTTTGCAGGTAAAGGGCTTAATACTTATAATAAGGCCAAATTTTATGTTCCTGGCTCAAGCCTAATAGCATGGTTCTTTGCAACATACCCGTTTGACAAAATATATACAGTAGGTTATGATAAGCCGTCTACAGATCCCCCTTATATATGGCTAAGTAAACGACTTCATGCATTTATTCCAAGGCAGAGATTTTGGCTTGGAAAGGGCGATGCAAATGTCCTCATTGATGTTATCAGAGATGACTTATTAAAAATGCGAGATAGGGTAAGAGACGAGTTTGGTGGAGGTATACATTTTCTTGCATTCATAGACCCAGACTGTCATGAAGCACGCTGGAGTACTATTGAAAAGCTTATCAATTTAGAAAAAGAGGGTATATGTGGTGACTTTATAATCCTATTACAAGCCAGACTTATTGCCAGAATTATAGGGAAGATCCGTTCTGAGCCAGACAAATCAGAAAAAATGGCTAAAGATCTTGATGGATTCTTCGGTACGGATGAGTGGAGAGAATTCATCGAACTAAAGGGGGGTATTGAGCAGAGGGTGATTGATCTCTATACAAGGAGGCTAGAAAAGCTGAAGAAGAGAGCTTTAATCGAAAAGATTGATATTGAGTTGATGCGCGAGGACGTACACTATTATCTCATCTATATTACACGGGAAACGAAACAAGGCTCACCATACTTAAATACGGTGAAATGGCTAAAGGAATTTGTCGAGAGAGTTGATAAGAGGAAGGTTATAGATAATGCTATAAGAACAGTTTTAGGAATAAGATTAGATGCTAAGATAACTGATTTCGCATAAGTAAGTAAAAGCGCATCTTTATAGTTTACAATTACACATGACATTTTCCCATATACCTGGAGTACCTGGATTCTTGATTAACCCTTTTGCTTCAAGGTACTTCCATACATCAAGTGTTTCCTTACATAGAGCTATATCTCCTTTAAACCCGTACTCCATCAACATTTCAATTACTAATTCATACATTCCCATTCTAAGTTTGCTTTCGATTCTTAATCCCCAGGGAGACTTTTCAGAGACGTATCTAAGCCAGCTCTTGTCTTTAGCATACATCCTGGTTTTAACTAGAGCTCGTAGAGTACCAAGAGTTATTCTACTTGGTTTAACTTTATCTAATAATTCCCTAATGAGTTCTGTATAGTACAATACCCAGCCTTCTATAGGAATCATGGGGTCTATACGGATCCTTACTTCGAAGCCCATTTCTTGTGTTATTCTAGCAGCCTCAATTCTATCACTACTAGAAGCAGTTCTTTTCTCATATTTGTCTACAACTACTTGAGGGTTAATTGAGAAGCTAACAATAAACCTACTCCTCATATCGCTTGGGATCTTTTCAAGCACCTTGATGTGATGAGTTCCACCTTTTGTAAGGAATAATACTTTATGTTCTGGATGTTTACGGAAGATGGGCAAAGCCATATCTAAGAACTCTTCTACATAACCTGGTACACCTAGGGAATCAGCTACTTCACCTGTGTTCAAAAGAGTAACCAAACCGTTCTTATCGGCCCATTCTAGGAATTCTTCCAAATATCTAACTATATCCGATTTTTTCTTCATTCTAGGTTTCTTACGTTCAGCGCCACGGAATGTGCCCTGTAGATAACAATAACTACAATTAAACGGACAGCCAGTCCATGCCTTCAATTCCCAGAAGTGCGGGCAGACTATGTCAGGACCTGTTTTGTAAAATAGTGCCACTATACGTGAGCCGTTACCTTGGATCCATTTACTGGGTACACGTATAACCATGTAGTTTTTAGAGAGTTTATTGTTCAATAAGGTTTTTTGCTTAATTTCTCTTATCTCATTAATCCTAGCATAATAGTAAATCTTACTTGGATAACTCACTCTCATCTAACACTCCTCTCATGTAATTAAATTTAACACCTAGGCTAAATAGGGTACCTATAAAAATGCTTTCTGCTCCAATTATGCTTCATATCACCTATCGAATCCTTTTTTAATAGCTTCTTTGAGTCCCTTTAGAACATTAATTGCTTTTTGCTTAGCTCTCTCTAATCTCATTCTTCCCTTTAGGATTTGCCCAATTTCACCTATATAGATGTTTACTTCTTCTCTGAACCTTTCACAATCCTCTTTAGGGACAAAACGGCAAAAATGATCACATATAACCCTTAGACCTTTAGTGAACTCTTTAAGGAATAGTTCTATATTACTTGTAAATACTATAAAGCCATTATTGCATTTGTAAACCCTATAAGCAATACCTCTACTAAGCATTATGTAAAGTACCTCATTAATATCCTCGACGCGAAGATAAGAGAAGTTACTGTCAGGCTGTGGAAGGAAAACTTTATCCACCATCCCTTAATCACCATCATGTTTATCATGTAATCTTAAACTTCTTTTTACACACGTTACATACACCAATAATTTCACCTCGTATACCATATTGTTTCAATGTCAAGTCATGCCCCTGAGAACATTTAAATTTAAAGTAGCTATCTGGTATCATCTTTATCTTACTGATTAAATCCTTAGTTATGTTTTTGATCCATTCCTGGAATTTATTTAGTTGTGAGAGTTCGCTGAGCTTCTCGATCTCATACTCCATTCTTGAAGTTAACTGCTCATCCAACTTGATCATTTTAACTATTTTAGACACTTTAATTCCGAGAAGACTAGGAACATTAATGGAGTCGATGTAGTGGCGTGAGCGTAAAGTATTTGGGAATTCATGTCTTGTTGCTTCGGTACCTAACCCTGTATGCTTCATCCATTCAACAAGTTCGTGATCGTTAGGTATATTTATCGTTACTGAGAATACTGGGTCATATTCTTTCATCCTAGTTTTATCCGTTAGTCTAATTACCTTTACTTTATCACCTACTTGTGGTATAATATCACGTTTCTCTATAATCTTATACTCAAGAATCTCATTTGGAGGGTTCACTATGTCTTCACTCCATTTAATTCTATACTTCCTGCCATCTCCATACAGCTCAACATATACTATCTCCCTTTCAATAGGTGGTGCTAAAGTCTTAACTATATAGTCTAGCATGTAGGTTGCTATTATCCTTTCAGTGAAAGCCAGCTCTCCCTTGAAGTAGGCTCTAATACCTTCGGGAGTTAGTGTAATTGTGGTCTTACCTCCCTCACTACATTTCTTAATCGAGGGCGAATTCGAAACATTAAATGAACTGGGAAGTTGCAGATAGTTTGCTAGTTCACTTCGAATCTCTTTGAGCATATCCACAGGAATCCAGCGCGATTTAGTCCTTGGATACGTTAGGAAACCTTTCAAATACATTTGCTCCATTACTTTCATCAGTTCATCTGGTGGTAGAATTTTCACTCTAGAATACGTGATGCAGGAAACATCGTATTCTATGTGATTGAAGAGGATGTGAAAAAATACATTGACATACTGAAAGCGAAAACAGGTATCTTGATGAGACAGCTAAACGCATTATAGCATACATATTCGATGCTTGGATAAGAGCCATGTCGCCTTATACGCCATTCTTCGCTGAAGAGATGTGGGAGAAAATAGGTGGAGAAGGATTCGTAGTAAACACTTACTTGCATAGTTTAGAGGACTTCTTAAAGAGCACTTCAGGTAAAAATTACTGTAAAGGTGGACTATCCTAGCTTAAAACGCTTCCTTAAATCTCCCTATATTCGTACTTCAATAATAATACTTATGGAACTTCAAACTGGGAGAGCTAGGTTAAAGAGTATAGGTATATTACGTGATATACCAAACTTTGTAGATATCTGTAAATGGCTTAAGAGGAAGATAAAGAGAAGACTTCCACTTATAGCTAGGATTGTACGTTCACATACTGGGACAGCTAGGTATGATATGAAGACACAAAGTGTTAAGGCTGAACCGGGTATAGTACTGGAGGTTAGTAGTATAGAGGAGCGTGTTAAGCCTATAGCTGTGAAAGGGGAGATTAAGCCCTTATTCACCAATGATGATGTAAGGTTATTTCTGGGTAGACAGTTAATATGTGTACTTCAGGATACTTTTCAAAGTGAAGGATTAGTTAAGGTGGTAACATATACTTTGTCCAAGCAGGCTATAGATGAGTATATTAAGGGAGTTAAGGCGATAATACTCTATGACCCAGAGAATGGCATAGTTGATTATGAAGGCGACAATGTGGATCTAAGGGCGGTGGAAGGAGTAAGACTTCATGCTAAAATCTATTACGTTAAGTTAGGGTTAAGAGAGAAGGTTTATCTTTCTTCTGCAAATCTTACAAGGGATGGTTTAGAACGTAACTACGAATTCCTATTAGAGGTAAATGAGCCTACATTAAAAGGGGAAGTTAAGGGTTTCATAGAGGCATTGATGGATGGGAGACTTGTAGAGACTAGAAAATTGCTTTGGGGTGAAAGGTTAGCACAAACAATGAGGGATATACTCGATAGAGTGAATTACGAGTTAACCCTTATAGTACCTTTCATAGACAATAATGCCGTAAAGAAAATACTAGAACTACAAGGTAGTTCTCGAATCTGTAGAAGCTTGGCTCATCGGGACTTATGGTCTCGGCTTTAATGACGATTTCTCGGGGTGCTGTAGTAGCTGTTACGGTTTGAGTTACGGTCTAAACTACTGTGGTTGGCGAGGGCGCAGTTGCCGAAGTTACGGTGGTGGTGACGGTGACCGTTGTTGGTGTTGCTTTTGGAGGAGTAGCGAAGTAACCGACTGGTAGTCCTATTATAAGTCCTATAATAAGACCGACAACAATATACATTACAAGTTTAGAGGCCATCAGGAAACACCCTTATCTTTATTAAGATTGCGAATTTATACTAATTACAAAGTTACTAATTTATATCCCCGGAAATCATAATAGTATGAATATGCATAGAAACCATGAAATTGACATTACACACAGCTAGGCTAATTACTTTAAATCAATCATTTTAAATCATAACCACGTTATATATAACTAGCCTTCTCAGTACTTGAAACTTTGAGATGTCAATTTTGTATTTTCTTGATTATGATTATGTCCCAGTACTTTAAGGTTGGCACCTTTATCTCTAAATATCCTTCATTTTCGCTATAGCTTAGCTTCAATGGTTCATGAGT
>CAYXRT010000028.1:5276-19965 GCA_964467535.1 uncultured Desulfurococcales archaeon | reverse complement strand
AGAACTGTGGGCATCATACAAAACTATATGGATCAAGGGTTTCTCATAGATTCTCTGAGGCACACTCTGCAAAATAGCATGCAAAACAAGATGACCCGCTAGAACCTTCTCACCAACACTACCAAACCCCTCCAAGGAGACAACATTCAACCTATCCAAATAATCAAGCCTAAACCTTTCCCCACTACCGCCCCTACAGATCTTGGTGAAGACTGGTCTAACAGGCTCCAAACGGTTAAGCAAAGTCTGAGCAGCCTGCCTCTCATCCCTCCAACCACTCCTAGCCCTCTCCTCAAGGTAACCGTAAATCCGGGAAACCTCACCACCACAATTATAGATGGCCTTCTTGAGGAAAGCATAAAACATCAGTCCTAACGCCTAGCCGGGCAGTCTCAATGGCAAACCTGCCAGCAGAAGTAGACTTACCTGCACCACTACTACCAACAATCAACCCATGCAAATGCCCAAGCCTAACCCTATACTTAAAGCCGACAGGTTCCTCAAGAAAATCAAGAACGTCACCCAAAACAACATACTTGCCTTTCTCTCCAAGACCGTCATCATTGCCCTCAATATTCAAGGATAAAGGTGTACGAACAACTCTAACTCTGCCCCTGGGCTTCAAAAGAAACCTTAAAACATCAACCGACCCAACCACGGCACCTCCAACACCACCCAAACACTCATTCCCCTCAAATATCTCCCTAAACCTTAGAACCCTCCTCTCGTCAGCCTGGGATTGGTCAATGTTAAAGAGGATGCTAAGCCAGCCCCAAACCTCCCCTAAACAATCCTCCCTAACAGCAACAAAAACCTCACAAACCCACCCACGAAGACCAGGACGAACACTAGGATTCAAAACAAACAAGAAACAACAACCACCATCCCCGCATCTCACGACATCGCATAGAGTACTAGAGAACTTTAAACCACCAAGCAAAACCCACCTCCCGCCCTCCAAAACACCCAGTAAACTATCATCCTTAACCAGCCTAACCAGACCATTAAACAAGCCCTCAACAAACCTACCATACCCCTCCCAATTCGAAACATAAAACCAGACACCACCACAACAGCCAACACCAACCCTAACACCCCAAGGAACCAAGCCACCAACACCATCAACCCTAAAAACACCACTAACACGATCCAACCCGCCCAAAACACACTCATGAACACCCCCAACCCTCCAAACAAACAACCCACCACCCAACCCGCACAACACCCCAAACAAGAATACAACACCTTTTAAAAAGACCCCTAAACCCTAAGGGGGTGAAAGTATCTGAGTGAGATTGCCAATACTCTAATGTTAATGCCGAGGATCGCAAGACTAGAGAAGCTAAAGAGGAAAATACGGCAAATAAGAGAACGAGGACCGAAGACAAAGGAACAGCTAAGTAAAACGTTAACGGAGAGTGAAGTCCAAGAGATACTAGCATTTTTGGCTAAAAACTTCTCCTACAAGGAAATAGAGGAATTAACGGGATGGAACAAGGAAATCATAAAGACTCTCCTAAAGCTATACAACATAAACTATAAGCCATCGATAAGTCCACGACATAAAACCCTATACTTCCTGAAAAAGCCTTTAGCAGAGATAGTGTATGAAATTCTCAACAGCGAAAATGGGATAGTCCAAGAAATCAAGAAAATACAGCAACATCCAGAACACTTTAAAACATTGTACTATAGGGGTCCTAAAAGGGCAGGCTACATACTAGCATACCTAGCATACATAAAACATAAATCTTCTATAGAAGTAGCTGAGACACTAAGGCTAAAACATAAAACAACAGTCCTAAACATGTTCAAACAGCTAGGACTAGTACCTCTAGGCAAAATAAAACAAAGGAAACAAGTAAAAGTATCACAACAAGGAATAGCCTATGCCCAGCAAATAGCACAAGAGGAAGGAGGAAAGCTAGAAAAACTACACCAACAAATAGTCGAAGAAAAAATAACATACCAGCAAATAGTAGACCAAGATCCGCAAACAGCAGAAAAACTAGTCATACACATGTACTGGAACAAGAAACAAAGCATAAAGACACTAGCAAAACTCTACAAAAAAGACTATAGAACGCTAAGGAAGATACTAGAAAAACACGGCCTAACAACAAGACCAAAAAGAAAGTATGATAAAAGACCATTCACAGGAGACATAGTAGAAGAAGCATACATATACGGACTAGCACTAGGCGACATAACACTAAGAAAACACCGGAAAACAAAAGCAATAACAGCAGCCCTAAGCACACCAAAACCAGCAATGATAAAACTATTCAAAGAAACCTTCCAAAAATACACAGAAGCCATATGGATACAACCAAAAAGGACAGTAAGGAACAATAAAGAATATTATGAGTGGCGATTAACAGCATACTTGGACCGCTCCTTCGAAAAACTAATACCTGACAAAAATAGAATACCACAAAAATACTTACAGTACAAGGAAGCACTTTACAGCCTGCTAGCAGCATTAACAGACTGTGAAGGATCAATAGTATTAAGACCTGACGAGAAAGTTAAACTTGTACACTTAGTTTATAAGCTCGGTATGGCAAGCAGGAACATCATAGAGACTATATATAAGAGAATGCTTGAATTACATTATAAAGCACATCTCTACATAGAATCCACTAAAAACACTAGATTAGGAAAGAAACCAATGTACGTTATAAGACTCTATGGAAGAAATGCATACAAACTACTACAAAGAATAAGCCCATACATGAAGCATGCAGAAAGACTAGAAAGAATAAAGTTATACCAACACTACATGGAGCTGAGAAGAACCCAAGGAAAAACAAAAGCCTACGAAATAATAAAGAAAGAACTAGAAAAACTAAAGAAAAGAATAGAGGAAGAAACAAGGAAAAGCAGAGAAAAAGCAAAAGAACAATACCAGAAAAGAAAAACACAACCCCTAACCTTTTTCCTACATCATCATACACTTCTAAAAATACATTATATCAATATAAAAGAGGAAAAACCCCACTCTGATAATCAAAATTAAGGACAACACCATGCTCCTTTCATAATAGTGAAGTTGATCGCTTGATAGATTCTCATGGTTCTCATGATTCCTCCCGTTATGACGCTGATGCTTTAGAGAGAGCTATTGTTCATGTTAGATCTAAGTTTGGCGGTAAAGGGTTATGTTACTTCGTACTACACCACTATCTTGATAGACTTGTAGATATCCTAACTAGCTTGATTAGTGAGTATTATGAGTCTTATGCTTTAGGGTATTCTACTAGTGAATTGAGTTTTAAGGAGATTTATCAGCGTATAAAATCTGAGGCTTATGAGTGTTTACAGTTAGACCCCAAGAATATTCTAACCCCACTAGTATACAGTTTAGATGATGTACTTGGTGCACTATACTGGCTGTATGGTGGTAAGGGTAGGAGGAGGCAACGTAAGCATTTTGAGGAAATACTTGAGAGAGCACATGCTAAGATTTTGTCTGGTAGTGTTTTGTGGGGTCTTAGGGATGTTGTGATAAGGGTTTTGAGTGGTATACGTGTCTACCTAGGCTGCGTACTATGTGTGGTATTGGGTGATGAGGACTTCAAAAGTAAGGGTACACTTAACAAGATTGCTGCTACACTACATGTTAAGGTGGCTAAGTATATGTACTATGCTAGAGTGCGCCCTCCAACCTATAATGAGTTAGCTAATAGACTACTTGATAAAGAGAAGATAGCAAGCTTCATAGGTTATATAGTGAAAGCATCTTGAGATAGATGCCACATTAAGTTATAATGGAGTTCCTTCACAGTTAACTATACTACAGAGTAAGCTTTGGTACCTCCTCCTTCTGGTGTATTGTGGTGTCTTAGGGTCTCATAATTGCCTTGGACCATGCTGTTTCTTAAACTTTTTAGTTTGCTTTAAGCTGTTTCTTAGTCTATTTTGTTGGGTGTTTTGCTAAGTGTTTCAGCTTAGCTATTACTTAGAGACTAGTGTAGCTAGTATTCTTCAGCATCGTCCGTATTAGCCCTTCTAGTAGTGAACCTATTACTGACCCTATAATTGCACCTATGATGCCAAGGATTACTGCACCTACTGGTCCACCCTCCTTATAGCCAATTACAGCTGAGATTCCTGAGCTTACAGCTGTCGTAGTGAATAGTATTGGGCTAGGTCCTTTATACACTATGTAGGCTCTACCATAGTTTAGGCTCTTCGCTGTCTCTTCATACCTAGATTTTGACTTGTATACATACCTGTGGTTCATGACTTTCTATCCTGTTCTCTTAGTATGTGTACTTTTCTTTTTAAGCTTATCGGTGCTAGTTCATATAGACCATAGAACTTAGGCGAATACGTTTAAATTCCCGTAAAACAAATTATTCTACATGGTGGTTCTATGTCGGTCACTAAGATAATAGAGCAGCTTCTCGAAGAGGGGTATGAACCAGCAGAGATTGTTAGAATGGGTTATGCTAAAAGCACTGTGTATACGGTTTATAAGCGTTGGGTTGAGAGAAAGCTTCGTGAAGGCATAGTCTACATAGCTCATGATGTAGAGCCAGAGATCCTAGGGAAAATAGTTGAACAACTCAAACTAGTAGGATACAAGATATACATTGGTGGAAATACTTCATCAACGTTAAGCAGGATAACTATAGCTAAAGCAGTAATAGCTATACTATCAAGAACCTTGGGGTATCGGAGGAGCCTAGTCCGTGAGGAGATACAACGGGCAATAGGAGAGGAGAAACCACTAATAATTCTATTAGAGGAGGGAGCAGTACTACCAATACAACCACCAGATAGTGTAGTAATTATAAGATATGATAGAAGGGATCCAGAAAAGACTATAAGAAACATTATAAGCATGCTAGTAGAGAGAAAAGGTAAGGATCCGCTATACGAGCTTATACTCGCAATAGTTATAGCCTTAGTAGCAGTCTTAGGAGTAATAGCTTTAGTAAAAATACTAGACTTAATCTTAGGAGAGGAAAAGTAGCAACGCAAATTAGTGGAAAGTATTTACGGGGCTTAGACCGTGATGTGTGGAAGCTCATTAAGTTTTATGTTTACGGGTTTACTAGGTTCTGGTGGTGGCTACGGTAACCGAGTTTAATTATATCTTAATATCTTATTGTGCTTGTTTAGTATGCTTATGCTAGTTTGTTGAAGAATAATCATCGAAAGGCTAGGATTTCGCTTTTTCATTACTATTTACTTTTTCCATTATATGTTATGTTATCAAGGTTACTTTTCCTTGTCTATCCATTAGCCGCTATTATTTTTATTGAATTCTACATTATATTATCCATAATAGTTGTTTTAGCGGAAATCTAGTAATAGGATGACAACATAAATTACATTGTGAAGAAGATTGTTAGCAGTGAAAGTATGAGGATTTCTACTTATATGAATAATCTTAGTTTGTACAGTTTAGATGATTTAAGGTCGTGTAGTGTTGAAAGAATTTATGGTCTTCTTGAAAGCCTGATACATGTTAGTAGACATATAGGTAGGGTGGAGAATGCTGCTTATTCTAAGATATTTGTATAGTTAGGGGGGCTTTAGATAGGGGCTTTACACCTTATGATGCCTATGAGATTATAGAGTTCCTGATACTATGGGGTCAACCACAGAGGAGGACAAGAAACATGATATACCTATTAATGTTTATGATTTCTCAAGAATACTTAACGAGGCTAAACCGTTAATTCTAAAACTCCGTGAAAACGATGTAAACATCCTCAACTATTACAATCTTGAAGTAAACAAGAAGAGCAAAATAGAGCGTATAATAAGGGGTATTTATATAAGGAATAGGGAGAGTTAGAGGTCTAGGTTCAACATATATAAGCAAGGTTATGCACGTTCTATATCCACAGTTGCTAATGATGCGGGATAATGAGATAGCACAAAGCTACAATGTTAAACATAACATCAAAGGTTATCTATTATTCCTCAATGAATAAAGTAAAATAGCCAATTGTTTAATTAAAGCATACGCTAAATACAAGGGTATATTGATGGGAAATGTACAAAAAGAATTAAAAGAAACATTCCAAAGGTCACTTACAAGAATATTAGATATGATAAACTGGTTTTAGCAAGACCAGAAAGAATAGAAAACCTCAAGAATAGGTTTCAGCAGTTAAAGAAATCTATAGTACCATTATTGCTATACTAGTACTTTGTCTAATAATAGGTTTTGGTGAATGGCTCTAATTAGCAAACAATTCTTTTATTTTTCTTCTGAAGGTTCCGTGCTTCAAGCAATCCTTTGTCCCATTCTTTTTATGTATATTTCTCTTTGCAGTGTTAGTATTCTATGTGTTTTGGTAATGGTGTAGCATGGGTGTTTATAACGGTTGGTGTTGTTGTTTCTAGTGGGGGTTTGATGTATTATAGGAGGAGGGTTTGTGCTTACTGCGGTAGGGAATTCTATGCAGCTGCTCCCGGTCAGAGGTATTGTTCTCCTGAGTGTAGGGAGAGAGCGCAGAGAGAGCGGAGAAGGGAGTATCGGAGGAGGAGAGTCGAGAGGGGTCGTGGATACTCTCCTAAGCCTAGGTTTGGAGATAGGTGTGTTAGGTGCGGGTTTGATGTAGTGTATGCGTTGGAGTATAGTCATGAAGTGAATGGGTTCCTCTGTGCTAACTGTCATAGACTCCTGCATCAGGGGAGTGAGAGGAGGATGCGTGATGCTAGGAGGGGTTACCCAGTGAGATTATTTGGTGCATTGTATGACCCTGGGTTTCCTTATGAGCCTGAGAGGTGTTACCTATGTAGGCAACCTATAACGCCCACTATATGGGAGGAGCACCATATGATACCTAGGAGGGCTAGTGGTGACAATGTAGGTGTAGAGAATATCGTGATAGTTTGTGCTAACTGCCATAGAATCCTCACGAGAGCTAGTAGTGTTATAGAGAAGTATTTTGCTAAATTCCTAAATTCAGATTGGAATCCTTACTATCCCCATTATAAGACACCTGACCAGTATAAGCGACTCAGTATAGCTGTAAAAGTCAAGATTATTAGAGGCTTTTACGCCTTCTTGAGGGAGAAATGGGAGGAAATAATGAGCCAGTTAAGACAAATTAGTAGGAACAGTGTGAATAGACCCTCAAAATAATATGAGGTCCCTAGAGAGTAAGAGTAGCTTATTGGATTAGAAATACATATATCACATGTAGTTTCCCCCTTAAATAGGGGAGGGTATAGGTGGAGCTTGAGAAGTTCACTAGGGAATTAGTCTCTCTTGGTCTTCCTGTTGAACCAGTAATTGACTTTATTAAAACCCTCTATACTGTTGGAGAGATGCCTTACGAGAGGGAGATTAAGACAGGGGAGCGACCTTACCCAACTGAAACCCTTTTTAGGGTTGATGACTGGATAGTAAAGTTGCTACATAAGTATGGTCTCCTCCTTAGCGGTATGAGGGAGACAACAGTTTATGGGGTATATGCTAATGTAAGGTATTATAGGCTTACTCAGGAGGGTTTCAAGTTAGGCTCACAAGTATTCCAAAGACACCTGCGAAACGTGGTTGGTGGGTTAGTGAGTGTGCTAGATAGGTACCCTTTGAGGCTTATTAGGGTTGCTGCCTTAAGTGCTATAAGTCCAAGGGATGGGAGAGCTTCATGGCTGAGTGTTAAAGTGGATGGTTCTGATTTGGATACTGTCTTCTCTAGGGTTGCTTTAGATTTCGAAGTGTTAATGATGGAGCCCGAGGAGTTAGTTAGGGTTTATAGGGTTTCTAAGGAGGCTTACGGAGATTTAAGGCTTGTTTTCGAGAGGCTAAGGAGGTCTAGAGTTAGAATGTATGAACCCCGAGTTTACGATATGTTTATGTCAAAGGTTCTAGTAGAATATGATGGTAAGATTCATAGGGAAATACTAGGCTTAATGGAGGAGCTTTCCTCTCTAGGATTGGTAAGAAGGATTCCTGTCTATAATAGTAAGGGGGAGTATGTTGGGGATGAGTATAGGGCCTCACCAGAGGTAGTGTATGCTTTGGAGGAGTACTCATCCGACGCCGACTTTGATGAGGCTAGGAGAATATTCTTAGCTATTGAGCTGATACTGAGAGCTTTAGGTGGAACGTTAACTAAGCGTGAGCTCCTCATAGCCCTAGATAAGTTAGGGGTATCAGAGGGTGAGGTTAAGGTAGCTTTAGACATTATGTCTAAGCGGGAGATCACAACCAGATATAATGAGGAGGGAGCCCCTGATTCACCAGCATTCATTATCTTGAAGGAGGTAGAGGCTAAGGAGGAGGTTAAGAGGGCAATAAGTCTAGTAGAAAACCTTATCCTACACTAAACCAGAAGGTAGCTTTTTCTCACCTTATACCAAAACCTCCTTGAAGGAATATGAGTTCACCATGTTAGCAACTTTTTAGCTCCTTTACTGGAACGGTTTTGTCGAGGCTTTAGAAGACACTATGGTATAAAAATTGTTTACGCCATAAGAGAGTTTATTCTATTATGGCTTAGGTTTCACTTAGCTTGTTATCTTACTAGTTGTCTTAATTTCTTCCAGAATGTGGTAGCTTATGCACTTATCCCCTCTATATATCTTAGTTTTTACTAGGTATCGGTGCATCTCTGTTCTCATCCTCTTTCTTTGTGTTTGGGTTTATATTTTATTGGAGGAGGGTTTAGATTTTTTCCATGTGTTTTTGCTGTTTTATTGTGGATAATCTTTAAACCCCCACTTCTTTACAGTGAGTGTAGTATTGCTCGTGGGGTTTCCCCCTTCTTGTGGGGTCTCATTGTTAGAAGGGTTAAACTGCGGGGGTTCTCTGGGGTAGTTCATGATGTTGATGTCGTCGAGTATGGCGGTAGGAGGTTCATTCTTATTAAGGTTGATAATAACGTTAGCTGTGATCTATTGCCAGAGTACCTAGTTAAAATACTAGTGTGTTATGATGTTGGTTTACCGCCGTTGGTGATTGCTGTGCCTCCTAGTGGGCTGCCTGAGAGTGCAAAAAGGGCTGTAGGTGAGCTCAATGGGGTAATATTGGAGGTTAACGCTATGAACTAGTCCTTCTTCTCTATGCTTTCATACCATCATCTGTATTGTTGTCCCCTCTAGCCTTACTGTTACTGTATATTTTTCTTTAATACTATACTAGAGTGAGTTTAGGCCCTTCCCCTCATACATGTAGTACTGTTATTTACGTGTTTCATCTATCATGAAATTCATTGGTTTGTTGCCGTTTTGTTGAGAAGAAAGTTGCCGTCCGATGGAAACACGGCAATAAACAACACGGGCAGAGAATCGAGGAAAACGATTTACTTGGTATACCTTAACAGTTTTAACGGGAGATTCTTTACAATTACTATTATAGCTATTTACTATTATGGTAGGCATTAATATATTAGATTCAGGGTTTATGCTGCTTCGTAGGTGTATGATCTTCTATTGGTAATTGTTTTATGTATTTTTCAAAAAATTCTTCTGGTGTTAATACCTCTATTTTTAGTTTTTCACATACATTTTTAAAGTCCTTTTTATTCCAGGTAATTAATATGTCTATGTTATATTCCTCAAGCATTAATGTGTGAAAAGAGTCCATAACGGGTGTTCCATACTCTACTGCAACTTTAATAAGTTTTGATATAAAGTGATCTATCCATTTCCTTGTGCTTCTACTATATCGTTTAGGGATTACAGGAGATAGTACTGTTAAGTATTCGCTCCACGTTTTTAATACTCTCCATAGCATGGAGTATGCTCTATCCTCGTCTTTAGTTCTCCTATATATGGCTGAAGCTAATTCTGGAAGGGTGAAAATTGAAGTATAGAATCTGAATACTCTGTTTACCTTAGGGTTTAATACAATGTTTTCAATAAAATACTTTGAAACATTGTGTTGTTTTTCATCTTCTAATTTAGCTGATACTATGACATTGGTGTCTATATACACCTTATTGTCGTCCATAGACAACCTGGTAATTACCTCATTTTCTTTTCTGCTTAGTTTTCTTCTTTCTTCGCCTAGGAGGAGCTCTTTTCCTGCTTATCCTCAAGTATTTACGGAGTTCTTCAAAGAATTTCTTCTTAGCATTTTTCTTTCGCTTCTTGCTCTTACTCAAACAAATTACACCTTACCCATAATTTAACATGTTAGCTGTGAACCATATTTTTTACTATAATTTGCTAAAAGCTTCTCTGTATACTTGGGTGGGGGATATTTCGTTTACATGGTAGTATGTATTATTTTAAAGCTACTTGTATAGAATTATGAATATAGCTTGTTAGATTATTCACTAGAAATGTTAGTATTGGGAAGTACCATAAAATTATACACTAGGGTAATCAACTTTAATATTTAGTGGTTCCTACAGGTAGTATTCCGTTTATTATCGCCCTTAGAAGTCGATGTTTTATAGGTAGGCTGGTTTAAAAAGCGCATTAATGGCCAAGAGGATTTATTTGACTTAATTGCTTATTAGGTGTCTGTGTAGATTTTTATAATGGGGTAAGGGTTTAAGCGATGAGGTTTATCATATCAAATTTCGGTCCTGTAAGGGAAGCTAACATAACAATTAAGCCTTTAACAGTTTTTATTGGTTCCAATGCCTCAGGTAAGTCATATATAGCCTACTTAATATGGTGTCTGTTAACTGTCGAACCTAACTGGGACAGACTAGTAGAGATCATTGATAAGTATTTGGGGGATATAACAGAATTAAACGATAAAAGAATAGGTGATAGGGTTAAGAAGATAATCTTATCCATTCTTAGAGATTTTATAAACATCTTCTATAAGGAGAATTTAGAGGATCTCTTGGAAGATACGTTCTTAATTGATGACCTTAGAGAGCTCATAAGGTATGGGGCTAATGAAGCTAAGGTAATATTGAGTAATGATAAGGGAAGTATAGCTATATCAATTAATATAACCAAGGATGGTCTGATATTTTACAATCTCAGTAATGAAGTTATTGGGATGGTGGAGCAGACAATAAAAGTGAAAACCGAGCCTATTGTTAAGGAGACAATAAGGGTAGTATTAGAAGTTGATGGTAATGAATGGATTAAGGAAGACGTTACAGATAGAGAGGAACTAGTTGATTTAATAATTAAAATGACTATTGCGGTTATTAGTTGGCTTTTTGATGGATACTTCCCCCATCTCCCCTCGGTCATAATACCTGATGGAAGAGCGGGTCTTCTACGTGCACGTGAGGCCATGGTTCATACGCTTATGTCCATTAGATGGAGACCTCTGATAATTAATGCTGCTGATACAGCCTTTATACGTACCCTAGAGTCATTAAATCTTAGAGTACGTAGCAAAGAGATTAACAAAATAACTACATTCATAGAGAAAAAGTTACAAACACAATTTGTACTTCATAGAATGCCACCAAGGTACATTGTTAAATTTAAAGATGTTGAGATGCCATTACAAAGGACTTCTTCAGGTATTAGAGAGATAGCACCGATAGTATTTATATTGAGACACTATTTAAGTAAAGGTTACTTTCTAATTGTTGAAGAACCTGAGTCTCATCTACATCCTGACGCTCAGGTTATTATTACTCGGGCCCTGGCAGGATTACCAAAGCAACGTGTTGTAACATTGATGACTACTCATAGTATTCATGTTCTTGATGAGATTAGTAACTTGATTAGGTTGAGGAAGCTTAGTGATGAGGAGAAGAAGAGACTTGGTTATGAGGTTTGGGAGGGTCTTGATCCAGAGGATGTTGCTGTATATCTATTCACTAGTGATGGTAGGGTTGAGAGTATAGGTGTATCTGATGATGGTCTTGAGGAGACTGGTCTTGATAGGGTTGTTATTGAGATTGCTAATATACAGTCTCGTGTCGAGAACCTCTTTAGGAGGAAAAGGTAGGTAGCACTGGTATGATCCACTGTAGTGATAAATGTAGGCATAGAGGATCACTAAAGAAGAATGGATGTAAGATTACATGTTGTGTTTGCGAGTTCATATGTGAGATTGATGGTTGTGAGATAGAGGGTGGGTGTGATGCTATAGCTGTAGCGAAGGATACTATACTCATTATAGAGGCTAAGGGTGGAAGACTAAGACGAGAAGATGCTAAAGATGCAGTAAGACAACTGCTGGTATGTCTTGAAAAATACAGGTTAGATACGTTAAGGGATGTAGAGGTTATACCAGTGGTAATGTATAAGTCACGTGTTGAAAGCTATGCACGCACATACCTATACAAGGGACCTCATGAGCTGAAGAGGAAGGGATTAAAACCCATTCTCCATAGATGCGGAGACGACCTATCAAGAATAATTTTATAGTAATAAGATGTAATACTATAGTTTCATACATATTACCATACTGGTATTATTCGCTTATGACTTCTTAATTGCTTCTATGATCCTTTTTGGTATCTTTACCCCGCCTGGTATCCCCATGATCATTAGCATGTTGAATGCTTCTAGCCAGTCACCATTCTCTAGTGCCCTCCTAACATTATTTATCATCGTTGCCTTCCATTCAGGGTGTCTGGGGTGTCCAGGACTTCCTATTGTTGCTAGGTATCCTGCTGTAGCACACATCTTGTATATGAAGTCTTTGTAGTCTTTGAGTGTAAGCTTAGCTATTATGGTTACTGCTACTAGTATTGCTGGTATTCTTATCCAGGGTTCTGTCATGTAAAGTGCCATCATTATCAATATTATTACTAGATATATTGCTGTTGTTAGTTTAAGTCGTGAGTAGCATAGGAGTGAACTTTCAAATGCCTTCTCATATATTAATCTGGGTTTTCCACCCATCCTCATAATTGTGTATATTGTTAACTTCATTAAGATGCTGTCTACTGGCTCTACGTAACTTAGGAATGCTGAAATTATGAATGCTAGTAGTACCGTGTGCCAGAGGTCTAGTAAGCCCTGGAAATATGGTATTGCTACTATAGCGTATCCGAAGAGTATATCGTCTATTATTAGGGTTTTCCCTTTACTCATACTGATTCACTCTTGAGTTAGATTGGTCACTATTATAACTTATATGATGTAAGAGGGTAGTAAAGGTTTTAGGTGATAGATAAATTCATTTATGTTGAACTCTATACAGTTTTATAGTTGAAGCTCCAAGACTCCTTGGTGTTAATAGGATTTCATGCAATTCCATGAGCTATGTTACCACGGTTTCTGGCTTGTTGGACGGTAGGGCCCCCTAGTTTACTGCTGATGCAGAAGTTTCTCGGTTTTTAAACTCTGTCCTTTTTTATTGGACGGAGGGGGTGTGTCTGGGTGTCCGTGGATATTCCTATCCCAGAGTATGAGCTTAAGAAGTTCATAAAGTATGATGATGCGGTCATACTACAGCATGTGAAGGAGTTTTATCTAGCTCGCCATCAAGATATGGTGATTACATTGTAGGTACGAGAGTATGGTCTTATGATAATGCTTACCTTGCTGTTGTTGAGGAGAAGGAGATAGATGTAGAGAAGGCAGCAGATATTCTCAATGAGAAACTGCCCAAGGCAAATCTACCTGTGCCTGATAAGGCAAGTATACTGAAGGTCATGGTTTATAATGCTAAAGTCATACTTAAAGACCACGATAAGTATACAGCAGTAAAAGTTGAAACAAAGTATAACCCTGTTTACGAACTGGAAGTGTTAAAAGCATACTATGAGTGCGTGGGCTCATGGAGACACCTAGACTACGGAGCCTTCAATATAAGGAAAAGGATAGTGAAGTACTATAGTGACAAACCTGTTGAATGTATCACAGGAATAATAAGGAAGGGGTCATCAGCAGAAGTTCGATTACTACTCAACATTAAAAAGGTAAATGAAGTAAAAACACAAATAGTCGTAATTGAAAAATGGAAGCTCGAAAGACTAAGAGATATAATAGAAACCATGATTAAAGATGAGAAAGTAAAAGAATATATCATGTCATTACTGTCAGAGGTAATATGATGTACACTAGACCAGTTGTAGCATACCTTAGAGTGTCAACTGTAAAACAGGATTTAGAGTCACAATGGATGACTATTGAGGCTTGGGCTAAAAGTAAAAACATAATTATTGATGAACGCATTATTGAAGAAGAGCCTATTAGCGGGGCTGAGGATAGGAGACCAAAGTTCCAGGAGTTGTGGCGGAGGGTTAAAGAGGGTAAGGTTGGTACCATAGTTGTAGCTGAACTTTCTAGATTAAGCCGTAAAATGAGGACTCTTGTCAACTTCCTGTACGACTGCTTTGAAAATAATGTTACAGTAGTTTCAATTCGTGAAGGATGGCTTGATGAGGCTATGAGAAACGAGCTTATAAGACCAATATTGATAGCAGTCTTCAGCACTCTCTACGAGCTAGAAAGAAAAAAAAAGGCAGAAGAATTAGTAGACCAAAACTATTAGGGGATAAGAGGAATGAAGTCATAAAGATGTATCGTGAGGGCTATCCTTTATCATGGATTGGAAAGAAGTTTGGCGTTTCAGCAAAGACTGTGAAGAGAAGGCTTAAGGAATGGAAGATAATACCTTAACGTGATCTACCAACTAAGTCTAGATAGGTAAACAAGCTAAATAGAATGGTCTAACTAGGGTAATAAGTTTAAGAGTGGAGGAGGGAGGGATGAGCCTCATTGATAAGATTAAAGAGGCTAGGATGTATTATATGAGGTATGAGGTACTTAACAGAGAGATTGAGGACGAAATAGGGAGGTTACTGAAAGAGCATGGCTATAGAATTGGATATTA
>CAYXRT010000028.1:0-5176 GCA_964467535.1 uncultured Desulfurococcales archaeon | reverse complement strand
ATTACTGAAAGGTATAACTCTAAGCCTATACTACACCTCCCCATATACGCTAAGGGTAAGACTGGAGAACTATACCTACTAGAAAATGGGCTAATAGTAGCTAGATTCCTTCTCGTAAAGAGGAAAGGAAAAACTAGAATTCAAAATAGAATGGGAGACACTAGGTAAATGCATATGAAAATCTCATTATTGAACATGACATTATGAGTTTAGCCCTTGCAATCTTTCTATAACCTTTCTGAGAGCCTTTCCACAAGCTCTTACCTCTATAACTGCTTGAAGCATATTGGTAGTGCATGGGAAGAGCAGAGAAACATTATGTAAGTTTACTGATCTTCAACGTTTATAAGGTGTAGTGTTTTATCTGAATGGAGGCGGTGGAGGCATGCGAGTTCACCACGTTCAGGAAATACAGGTATAGAATTATTTACGAGAAGAACGATGGCTTGTCATATACCGCATCAAAGTCTATAGTATCAATTATCGGACGTAAAGGTGTGGAAGTTCTTGTCTCAATACTATTAAATGTTGAAGGTAAGCTTGTTAGGAGAGTCGATGACGAGTCTAAGCTTCTTGAAGAGTATATCATCTATGTTGATGGTGTGGAGGTTAAGCACGAGTATAGAGTATTGAAAGGCATCATTAACGTCACATGGTTCTGGTACTTTAGGAGTCTAAACGAATTCAAGTGTGCTGCTAAGATGCTACTTTCAAGGGAGCTTAGTAGAGTTAATAATGAGCTAGGTAAGTTAGGAGCTAAGCTGGAAGGCTATGAAAGGAAATACGGGTTGGAGTCTAGGGATTTCGTAAGATTAATGATGGACTGGTATGATGGTAAAGTCAATAGGTTACCTCAGCTATTAGAAATCGAATCTAAAAAGCCAAACAACGAGTTGACCAAGTGGTGGAATCTATATGACGAGTACAGGAAGCTTGTAAAGACTAAAAAGATCATAATTAAAGCCCTCAATAATCTAGGGTGAAAAGCTATGAAGCTGTGTTGTTTTAGTGACTTACACTATAGTGGTTATAGGGAATGGCTTAGAGAACTATTAGAGAACACTATAGCTGGTACATGTAGTAAATGCGATGTAGCTATCATTGTAGGTGATGTAACAGGAATTGGAAATTTAGATCATCTTAGAGAAGCTTTAGAGTTGATTAAGGAGTATTTTGATCCTCTCCCTTTACTTATTGTTCCCGGCAACCATGACTTGTATGTGTCATATGAGGAGCAGGCTAAGGGTATTAACTCTCTACTGAAGCTTAGCATGTTTAATGAGCTAGTGGAGAAGCTTGGATATATAGCTCTCATGAAGCGCCCTTACGTTTTTGCTAATGTTGTTTTTGTTGGCTCAATTGGATGGTATGACTACTCATTTGCTCCAGATTATCTCAACCTACCCCTAGATGAATTATAGAAAGAAGACTTATGGACCGTATGTTTGGATGGATAGAGAATTCATTAAGCTACCATTTACAGATGAAGAATTCACTTTATACTTACTAGATAAGCTAGAAGACGATATTAGGGAAGTCTATGACCAAGTAGACAAAATAGTCGTTGTAATGCACCATATACCCTTCCGTCAAATGGTGACTTATAAGCTCAATCCTGAATAGGTTATAATCCAAGGAGTTTCTTAACGATGTTGTCAATCCTTGTAAGTTCATTTCTTAGTAGAGTTGTTATTTCTCTCCTCCTAGCTGCTACACTCTTTTGCTAGTTTTATATGGTCTTGGTTGTTAGGATTAAATTTTGGTATGGGTAGTAAGAATGGGCGTCTATGTATATCTCTTTCCCCGAAAAGCCCTTTAGTTTGGTAAGATTTAATCTCTTGATTGATAATATTTGAGTTAAGATTTCGCAAGTAGACGCCCTAATATCCTGCTTAGGTAAACATAGATTATTTAATGGTTATCTCATAAGACTAAGGTGTAGAAGATGACTTCACATGGGTCAATACCAAATTAGTATAGACCATTTAGGTTTCCAACCCTAGATGATACTCATGGCATTCTGGTTCAACATACTTCTTCTGATTTCTAATTTTAATTGGTTATATAAATTTTCACGTAAAAAGTTTAGGGCATATAGTCTTCTAAATTAGGTTTTTAGTATGAATATTGAAATTTGAAGGAGGACAGGTGACATTCAAGCAGATATACTCACCATTACAGAAAGTAGAGGCATAGAGAATTAATGGGGCGGGGATGAAGAGTCCCGCCATACTGACTGTGATGAAACCCCGATCGGACGGACCTCCACTTCCTGCCTAAATTTCTACTTTTCTACCCCGCCCCTAATTGTGGGATTGTGTGTGTTACATTTAAACTTTTACCGTACTCCCCTAATGAACTGATATACATTTTATCGTAACCCCCATAAAACATGGTAAGACAGGTATTGCTCCCAAGGTATTTCGGCTCCTAGCATCTTGTATTCTTGATTATTAGAAGACCTTATTAGTTGGTATGAGGATGCTAGGGACAAGTAACCCCAATATTTAATTTTACCCCAGAGAAAAGGAATAGTATGGGTATGCTGTTGTGCCTGAGTGGAGGGTTCATGATAAGTGGGCTTTAAGAATGGGTGTACCATTAAATGTTTCAAGATACGTAAACAAGTTCATTGATGACCCTAAGAGATGTAAAGAATACATTGAGTTTTTGAAGTGTAGGTTTAGAGAAGAGGGTATAATGTTAGTAGATGATGAAGAGTATGAGAGGTATGAAGCAATCTCCTTTTGCATTAGAGTATCGGATATGATAGGCCATGACTCAGGTAGGAGGTCAAAACACGATTTACATCTTCAGCTAGAATTTCTTGAAACTAAAGGGTTAGAGTATGTTAGAGCATACTATTTACATCATGCACTAGATTATATAGCAACAGTATACCCAGCACTAACATTAGATGAAATCTTCACTAAGCTTGATAGGAAGATAGGAGACCACTACAAAGAAAACATAAGAAGAGAATGGCTAAACGTTAAAAACTTCATCAAAAACAACATTAAAGAGATAATAGAAGACCTAAAATAAAGTAGTTAAGGTTTATGAAGTTGATTTATTCAGAAAAGAATTATCACGGTAAATTAGTATTACATGGTTGTTATGTCTTTGATTCTACAGATTCTAACGTATCTTACTTTCTTATCGTTTATTCTTACTTCTATAAGTTCTAACCTGAGTACATCCCCCTTCTCCCAGCCCAACCGTTTAATCAAATGAGCTGGTATCGTTACTTCAAATACCCTGCCTACTGTACTCTTACGCATCCTGAGAATGGTTGAGGCTCGTAGAAGTATCTCTTCACTCATGCTCTTACACTTCCCATACTATATACTGGTGTAATTGAGGATAGTTTATTACCGTTACAACATATTAATCCAACATAAACTAATTATAAACTGATTAGCTTCAATAATTAACTTAAACAGTAAAGTAGTGTACCTAGTAAAAATATACTATGTATATAAGTATACTAGTGTGTGGGAAAAATCTTCTATTCATTTTAAAACATGCAATCATCGAGTTCCTCATCATCTTCTTTACTTGCTTGTTTTCTTTCTTGTTCTTTGGTTGCCTCCTCTATGAGCCATTCTGGGAATATTATTCCGTATACTTCCATCTGGTCTACCACCTCCACTATAGTGGAGTGGGGGTATATAAGGTGGGTAAAGTAGAATCATTATTTACTTTACAATTACCATTTATTTTAGTGGTTTTTGTCTTTATACGTAGACTATGTTGATGTTTAATGCTTCACAAACTATCTCAAGAAGCGGATTTATCCCATTATCTTCTCTGGGTAAGACTATAACTTTATCTATTGGTATTCTAGGGTATCCTATGAGATCAAGTTCTACTTTGATTACTTCACTATATGTTAGTACTTGCCCAATAGCCTCCTTAACAGCACTAGTATCAGTACTACTCTTAATCTCGGCTATAGTGAGAAAGTCACCAAAAAGTAATAGGTGATCACTATCATCATATAGGGGGTCAAATATTAAGGGCGAAACCATAATACTCCTAGTAACGTATTGTGATAGCTTATTGGCTATCACTTGTACTTTGGATCTTGTGGTAAATAGTTTTGAATCAGTAATAACATAGACTTCCCCAGATTTAAGTCTCTTAGGATTCCTAACCACAATAACACCGCTCTCAACCGGAAAGCATGACTAAGAGCTCTTAGAGCAATCTCCCTGTACCTATATTTTAGATAGACTTCACCTATAGTCCATCTTTTAGACTCTAATTCCTTCCTAACTACATTCGCGAAAAGAATTGCTCCAACAGGATACTCCAATATTACTGCTACATTAGATTCTCTTTCAAACACCTTTGCTACGTAGCGAGCTACAACATCCTCGTGGTTGCCTCTCTTAACACCATGAGTATACTGGTATCTAGTAGAACCAGCAGCATTGGAAAGAGCAGATAATAAGCTTGCACCCTTCCTCTTCAGAGCTTCAAGGAATGTGGATATTTCTCTTCCCTTACCTGCCCATAGTATGCCTTGATCATCGTAGACTATTAATGAGTCAGTGATGTATATGTAGCCTCTACCCCCTCTACTCCTGAACTTCTGAGCAATTGTAATTGGGTATACGTTAACACCTATACTTCTGAGATAATCTGTTACCTTACTTATTCTCCTACTATACCTCTTCAACTTCTCATAAATCTGAGCCTCCAGAGCACTGTATGCTTCAATATTATCCCTTGGTAGCTCTAAAATCTCATACTTTATTCCATGGAGTCTATTTATTTCTTGTAGAAGACTTCTAATGAGTTGATTTTCTCTTATACATTCAGGTAAGGTACATGAGGATGGTATATATGTTAAAAGATAAGGCACAAATAGACACCCACATAGTTCAAAATATAGTATCCATCTAATTGTAATTACGTCTACCACTCCAACCTGTGAATAAGAATTCTCTTTCTACTGCTGTTGATGTTCTATGTTTTTACCAAAAGTTACTACTTAAACTAGTGATATGACCTAAGAATTAGAAAGGTTATGTCAAAAAGTGCTCTTAGTGTGCTCCTTTCTTCCTACCACATCTTCTAGCAGCTATATGACCAACTTTTCTACCTGGGCTTGCATTTCTACTGACTGTTGTTGGGAATGATACACTTTGGTGCGAGCCCCCTCCATGAG
>CAYXRT010000027.1:0-21497 GCA_964467535.1 uncultured Desulfurococcales archaeon | reverse complement strand
AGTAATTTTAGAGGTTGGATTAAACAACCTGAACCAATTACCATAGAAAGGCTTATACCACCAGAATGGCTGGGACTAAAACCCAAAGATTTAAACTGGAGAGAAACAAGACATAGAGGTAAAAGAGCTTATTACTTACCTCCCGAGGAAGCCTACGTTGAGATAGGTTATGATACTCAAAAGAACATATACTTTAAATTAGATATTAAGGAATATCATTTAGAACGCATTTCAATACGAGGTATAAATCCTGAGAAATGGAATAATTGGGCTATGTTCTATATCAGCATAGACTATTATGACGAGTTACTTAACTTACTAAGTGATATGGTAAAGCCGAGATTACTCCTCTCTACACCTATTAGAATTAGAAAAGAACAGCAGCAAGGAGGTAAAGAGATAACCTACTACGCTTATATCCCAGGTAAGGAGGTAATTGGTGTTCCGATAAAGTACTTTAGTCTATGTCTCGGATGTTTCCCTAGAGCACTCGACTACTTTAAAATTAAGGCTAAAGAACATAAGCTGCCTCTGCACATCCTAGACAACATAAAATTTAGATTAGAATATGACCACAACATTAATATAGGTATTAAAGTGGGAGCCGCCAAGATTATTGGTAAATATCCTCAGATAATGTTTAAGCTAGCCTCAGATACGCCAAAGAAAATACATGGAATAATTAAAAAAGTCATAGAAGGTAAAGCGCGGGGAAAGCTAGTCTATTGTGATCATACAAACAAGGTTCAATACTTTGTCGTGGACGGAAAAATACTCTATGCAGCACTTAACGCCACTAAACCCTACTTAAGGAAGCTGCCTTCAGATGAAGAACACGTGAAGCTGCTGCTTAAGAAAGTTAAACGATCTTGAAGATGTATAATTACGTTTTTCTTCCTTTAGAATTGTTTTTTCTTGCTAGCTTCCTCTCAATTTCTTCTCTTAATTTCGTCCTTAATTTCTTAGCGTCCTCTCTTATTATGAATTCTATCTTATCCTCCTCTCCACCAAGATATTTAGTTAAAGTTCCTAACTTTAATCCTAGCCTTTCCTCAATAACCTCCCTTAGCTCAAGATCTATTTCATAGCCTATACAATTTCTCCTAAGCCTTTTAGCCACAACAGCTGTTGTTCCTGTTCCAAGGAATGGGTCAAGAACTGTTTCGTCCCAATAGCTATAGAGCCTTATAAGCCTTTCAACAAGCTCTTCAGGGAAAGCTGCAGTATACTTACTCCACTTCTCAGTAGGTAGCACATTCTTAATATCCCATACAGAAAGATACCATTTCTCGGCCTGAAACCTATTTATATCAATTTTGCTTTTCTCCTTAATTTGATAAGGAATAGTTTTTCTATTGAACTCACCGGGTTTCTTAAATATCACAATCTCTTCATAAATGTTATCTGGATAATAGTACATGGGATAGGGATGTTGTATAAGGACACCACTCCTACGTGAAATCCTTATGTAGCCTTCAGGTTTTCTCCAAATAATCTTATCTTGATACTCAAAACCAACTTCATAAACCATAACCTTTATTAAATCAGCCACTATAGGATACAATTTGCCTTCAATACGAACATCTTGAGTAACGAAACAAGCTATTCTACCAGGCTGAAGAACTCTATATAATTCCTTACCAACCTGTCTAAGTAGATCAAGATATTCCTCATAGCTTTTAAATAATCCAGGAAAATCAAATGGTGCATTATAATAAGGTGGCGAAGTTACAACAAGGTGAATAGAACTACTAGCTATTTCTTTCATGTTCCTTGCATCTCCAAAAATGACCTTAATGTAGACCATATACCTCACCTCATTGTTTTTCATATCTTTTTAAAGTGTCTATAATTCTTAGGATTAGTTCATTCCAGCTTAGTTTGTCGTGGAGAGCCCAGAGTATTAGGTCATTGGTATGGAGTTTTATTATTCTTAAAAACTTTTGCCAATTATAACCTTTAGGTACTAACGTATCTCTCCACTTATTCCATAGATACTTAGGCAGTTTGTTGAGATACCAAACTGCGAGAGAATCATAATCAATATCGCTACTACCACCAAGACTGCGTCTAAGAGTTACTATGAACTCTTTAATATCCCTAGGTTCAGGGGGTATTTCTATGTTCATTATCCCCTTACCCCTACCCCGTATATGCCATGGGCGTGATACGCTTTTAAAGCTAACTTTTTGTAATAATGTAGGTTGAAAATGGAGGTTAAGTTATGATTAAAATGTGGATTTGTCCATTTTGTAAGGGAAATACAAGACCAATTTCAATAGAGGAAGTAAGCGTAGATCTAAGAAATGGCATTCTTGAGCAACTCAGAGTAAAGAAATATCCAGTAATTGTAAAATGTGAAAAGTGTGGAAGAGTATGGGTTGACGAAATTTAATAAGCACGTACTTGGACGTTCTTTCTATACAAGTCATCAACAGGACATTTGCTACATTGAGGGCTCGTCTCTTTGCAGTAGTTTATTCCAATATAAAATGCTCCATAATCTATGGCAAAGAAATCTCCATAGGAATATTTAGTCTTTACATGCATTTCAATTTTAGAACGCTCGTCTTCTGCCTTAACAATAGGTTTCTTTTCTTCAATTAACACTGTTGGCAAAAATCCCGTTCTTGCAAGCACCTTACATACATGACCGTCAACGACCATGGGGATACTATTCAATGGTACTTGACCATTAAATACGTCTATATAAAGATTCGGATGACAGACCCAGCCCACATACATTCAAGCAGCTTTTTATAGAGTATACCCTTAAAGAGAGGATCACTAAGTATCCCGTTGAGCATAGTTGTAGGTCTCTTGTACAGCTTGAGGTAATTAATTAATGAGTTATGGTTACGCACTATGTTTGCTAATGTTAGTATATAACCTCCCAAGTCTCCATATTATGGTACCTTCCTTTCTTATTCTAAGGACTCTAGCCTTAGGCTAATAAGGTTGCATAATTAAGTTCATTAATTTATTGAAATCATTGATGTGGTTCCAAGGAGTTATGAAGAAAGATTCGCGATAGACTTCATAAATCTTTGTTACAGTTTTACGAGCACTCACCGAGTCAGCATGTTGATCAAGAATAGCAGCTAAGAGTAAACATCTTGCCAAGAATTCTTTATCCAAGAGCGAATTTCTAGACAAAATACGGAGACTATCATATAGGACTTCTCTCATGTAATTACGACTGATTTGTTCAAGTATTTTAAGAGCCTAAGCTTTTTCTGCGTAGTTAATTAATTAAGCTTAATTCTCGGCAAAGATTTCACTAAATACAATATTGATTCACCTCTTAATTTACTTCCCCATTAAATCGCTCTAAGTATAAGTTTAGACATAAAATAACTGCTGGAAATATTAGTAAGGAAGATGATGCGTAGAAGACTATCTCATTGTAATTGTTCATCAAATGTAATAATCCTTTGTTCTTTTATCTCCTGACCTAGTAAAAAGCATTGTCCTAAGACCAAGGAACTTAATGAAAGCTCACACTTTAAATTTCGTCTCTTGGAGTACTTGCTAAATCATTAACATATGTTAATGATGTGAGCCATATGACTATTTTGTTTATCCCATTTTCCTGCATCCTTTTGGTTATTCTTGACATATAATTTAATCGCGAAGACAGCTTCAGAAAATAGAGTTAATTTCCCATGAAGTAATAAAGATGTAGTACTTCTTGTAGAATCAAATATAATGGTTGCGAACATTACATTTGATACTTTAAGACTTTAACTTTCTATAATCATATCTTAAAAACCTTTAGATAACAAAATCAATCGCATCTCTAATATTCTTTGGTATGCCGTATGAAAGAGATCTACTCAATGTACTGGATTATTACTTCTGCAATTTCATTAGTTTAGATCTATAATTCTTTTTAGGTGTTTTTAGTGAAATTATGACTTACGTAATGTAGTTCATCGTACTCTGCTTTTAGTTTTTCGTTTCATAGTATTTAAATATGATATATGCCTCCAAGACTCGATAGCCATGATCATTAAAGAATTATGACCTTAATTTGGCAACAGCTTCTACCTAATATTGTGATCTATTTTGACGGATGAGTATATACTTAGGCAACTTAATCCCTATATTAGGTTTTATACGTACGTCTTCGTACTCCTTGGCTACATCTATGTAGCTATTCTCTCTTAGCATGGTAATGATGTGTTCTAGCATCATTATAGGTATATGATTATCTCTAGCCAACTCAATTAACTTGTTATATTGTATTATCTTGTCATTTAATTGGTTTATTAACATTAATAGACGTTTGTGGTAGCCTTCATCTTTTATCCACTTTGTAATTATATTTTCTTCTGTATATGTTAATGGCTCTCTTCGCTGTAATTCCTTAGATAATTCCTCTAAAAACTTCTTATACACTTTTGGAGGAAGATTGGAAATAACAATACCCATTTCATGTAATAGATATTCTTTCATATCCTTTAGTATAGCTTCCCTTATCAGATCTTCTAGGTTAATATTCCCTCCTTCAATGAATTTGCGAAGTGCTCTATACCTAATTAATATTTCTGCGAGCCCTTTATCACGTATTCTTACCAGGAATACATAGCTTTTCATTGTTTATTCCCTACATCACCACATTTTTGTACATAGCATTAACTATCCTTTTTGTTTCACGCCTGAAGAGTTCACGCTTATCAATATTTCTACTGATTTTCTTTATACTATCGTCTACTCTTTCCTCAGCTTTTTCTAGAATTTTTCCAATACTTTATTCAAGTTCCTTTATAGGTTCTTCATCGTAAATATTTAGTATTACTCTTTGAAACACATCCGGTTCTCTAATCCTAAAGCGTAAACCTTCCATCTCTTCAAGTAGACCAGCTCCGCTTAATTCTTGGAATGCTGTAGTTACATACATGTATACCCTGATTTTTGTAGTACCAAAGGCTTTATTAGTGAATTCTTCAGTCAACCTCGTATATACCCCTTTCTATGTGGTTCCTAAATACCTTACACACCTTGTTGTCAATTTCATAGATGGGTTCTTCAAGTACTTTTGCTATGTCTTTAATTCTTTTCCTAAATCTCTCCATAGATATAAGATACGATAAATATGTTTTCATGTCTTTTTCCATTTGGCGGCCTATCAATAAGGCGGCATCCCAAAATGTAGTTACAACACCGTCGCCAACAATTAACAGAAGCTCTCTTTCAATCAATTGATTTGTTAACATTTGTAGTTCTGTTCCAGATATGAGATTCCTCACATTTTTGGGAACTATCTTTTCGATCTCTTTTTGAATTTCATTTATATTAAAGTATCTACTTCTCCCAACTAGTTTAAGTATTGTACCTATTAGTCCTCCAGAATCAATGTCTTCGATTACTTTTAATCCTTCAATCTCCTTCGAAAGTTTTTCAACACGTCTAATTAGTGCATAAGGACCATAGTACCTTTTGTTTTCAATAACAAATTCGTCTATGAGAGATGAGTCAAAATAGTATCTTCTAAATCTCTTTGTAAACCAATCCCATAGTCCCTTATCTTTATAGAATTCGTAGAGTATTGGATGTTTCCCATCATCAGGTTTTTCTTTTAATTCTTCATCGGTAACGGGAGCTTTAAAAAATTCATTTAAAATTAATAGCGAGCCTATGGTAGGTAATACTGTGGAACCTTTGCCTGGTATTTCAGCTTTAATTAATAATTCACCTAAAGCCTCCAATGGACCTTCTCTTCTTATCTTGTCCTCTAGTAGTCTACTTCTACAGAGAACTCCCTGTTTTGTATCTATAAATATGATTCCTAAGTTTTGCGTGTAGTCAAAGTGGTCTCGAACTTCTGTTGACATATATATCCTGTGCTTCCTAAGAACATCCAAGTCGCTTTTAATAATTTCGGAACATAAGGCGTATTTCGGCTTATCAATAACTGTTGTAAATAATCCTATTTTACAACAAATACTCAATCTAATAGGCGCTGTATATGCTGGAGGTATTCCTCCTTTAAGTTTAATTGGCTTTTTGTTCTCGTTACATATGGAGAGAAATTCCAAAAGGGCCCTAATAGACGTTGCCGTAATCTCTGACGGCTTTAAGAGACCCTCCTTAATCGTGTTAGATAGAATCTTAGTTATTCCTCTTACCTTAGGTGAAACTAGATCACGATATTCCTGAAATCTGTCTAGATATTCAGGTAGTTTCATATGAAACATCATGGTCGGCGATAGAAATGGATATTTCTCACGCGCTAGCTCAGCAACATTATATCCAAGTGTCGTTAACCTATATCTTTCGCCTATTTTCTCAATTAATTTGATATGATGTTTTCCTGTATATTTACCTTTAGTTCCTCCCGTAAGATAGCTTATTATATATCGCGCATCAGATTCGCTAATGGCTAAGTTTGCGGTTAGTAGTCTGATTGCTTCATATGTTGAAAAAGTATGAAATTTTATTGTTTCCTTAGTCTTCCTTTTTATGTACCTAGAAGACAGTAATAATAGGGCCTGGATAGCCCTATATGCTTTATACTTTATGAGTATGTTTAATATCTCATCTGCTTGTATTGCAGCTACCAGAAATAAGTTTATAAATAGCTATTTTTTATGTTTTGCTGCTATCTCTGATAGGCAAACCTCCTTAGCTGCTATTTTGTTGTAAATGTATTTTTAGTATTCTATGTTCCCTTGACAAGAGCAGACATAGTTCTTTGGGTCATCTCTATAGGGTTATATATTAGTTTAAAGTCTACATTTTAGGCATCACCCAGTTCTAAGCTTATCCTTAATTATTCATTTCAGATGAGAAAATCTTATATTATTTTACCTCTCATATAGATTGCTTCTAGCTTCAACTTCTCAAGCTCTAACTCGCATCCTAGCATTATCACTGACTATCCTTGACAAGAAACCCCTTAGTTCAACTAGATACCTAGGTCTAGAATGCTTTAGTGACTTTCCTCTTTTTAACCCTGGTTTATAGCTTCTCCATCCAGGTTCATAATCAATGATGTGGTCTCCTAACACTAAGCCTGTAGCTAAATCAATTACTTCACCGCGTTTTTTATCATAGATTGCTACCTGCACTTAGCAACACCTCTAAGGTTATGAGGACAGAGAGCATCTAATAAAGCGGGAAAGAAGTATTACCTTGAAAGCACAATTTCATTAGATGATATGTCAAAGAGATCTTATGATTATGTTCTAGTAAAAAAGAGTGGTATTCTCCCAATGGGAATTACATTAATGGCTTGCGCTCAACTGGCATTAGGAGAATACCATCCCTTCATCAACTAATGGGAGGAGACACCTTAGTTATTATTAAACTGTACACCGATATAGATGTTAAAAATGAAAGAATTTCCGGTATTCACTCGTAAGCTTGATACATTGGATTATAAGGTATAGAAATCTTATAATGCACGATTATATATTCAATGCGGATCTCGCCGATACGGTTTGCTCTACGTACACCATTAACCTACGTGACAAACATCCTTTAGGGAGGCGTTGATATATACGTAATTAGATAGCTGGGGGCAAGTGCAGATGTACGTTCAAATGTTCTTAGGCTTTATGATATCTGTTGCAGCTGCCATATTGGGCGTTTTGATTGGTAGCTTAATATGGCAATTTATTAGAAAACCCAGACTAAAGATAATACCAACATGGAAAATAAAGGGGAAGACTGAATCCCACATACCAAGGCATTTCACTCCTCGAAGAGCGTTCTACCATATATCAGTTATTAATCATAAGATGAGCGAACCTGCACGTAATGTAAGGTTAAGGCTAAGATGGTTCAAAGATGGCAAGGAAGTACTATGCATTCCAGGAAAGTGGGATTTCAGGCCAGAACCACGGAGATATCTTCTCAGAGGAGGGAGATTAGTGTCAGTACCAGAACCAGCATTAATACCTCAATGTGAGGTCATTAACATCAACCCTTGCGATAAGCAGAGCTTCTGTATACTCATGAAAGAAGATGGTGTTAGCAAAGCCTATGCTTTTAATGGATTTAGCTATCTTGCCCCCGACCTTAAGCACCCAGACTATAGGCTTGATCCTGGAGAATATATTGTGAGAGTTGAATTAGTGGGAGAAAATGTTTATACATCAAAAGAATTCATAATTGAGATTAGAGGCAGGGGCTTAGACATAGGGAAGGACGTTGTAATAGAGGAAAAGAACTAAGATGATGGTAGCTAACGTAGCTCTAATTTGAAGGAATGGAGCGCATCAATGTTAAGCGTGCTAATGGTTATTGATAACAATTAAATGGGGTTCTTAGAGGTTATAGGTCTTTCTTACCTCTAGAATATTTATTTAACTCAAATATTCTATGAGTTATTGCTTGTTCTTTAAGATCTATTAGGAATTGGTTAATGAACATTTCTTCCTTAATAATTCTCCTAGCTCATAGAAGGCGTATTCTATAATAATATTTAGTATCTTGTCTAGTTTGTTTAGTTCAATAGACTTTCTACCGTTGCGTCTTAGTTCAACTATAATGTTCTTTAGCAGACCTATGGCTTGAGCTACGCCTAAGGCTCTATATAGTTTAGCTTTCACTTGATTCAGCCTCTGCAGTTTCTGCAGTTACCGCAGTTACAATAGTAACTTATAAAAGTTACTCTAAAGAGGTGAAGTAATGGGTAGTTGAGTTTGAGTGAAGTAGCGGTACGGGTCACAATTAAGAGGTCTATACGTAATGGTAAGGAGTATATTTCTTATGCTGTAGCTCTTCCACGTAAGATAGCTGAAGAATTAGGATTTAAGGGAGGAGATATACTACATGTAAGAATAGTAGAATTAGAAATAAATGGGAGAAAAGTAAAAGGAGCATTATACTATAAGTCCTAAATAGACTACATCACTACGATACAACTATATTAAACTTAATAAACATGTCCTCCGGAAGACAATAGGTTTTATTGTTCATAAGCTATTATGACTTAGTTTGGGTGTAGGGCTTGATTATAGAACTATAGAAGTGTTTGTCGTTATCTATGTGTACCCATATCTCTAGAAGACATTTAAGTTCTTAAGAACTATATTCTTAGCTTCCTCATTTAGTAGCGGATTCTTTTTAGGCTCTACTACCAATCCCTTATCCATGGTGTAGAGACCTAACGGTGTAACTCTTTCAATGATTGGTATTATCTCTTCAACGTCTTTCTTATGGGGGTAACATAGCCATACTACGTCAGATATGCTTCCATGGAGTTCACGTCCCTTAAGTAGGGATTGTTAAGGTATGCTAGCACTTCACCAATTGCTTCATATATATTTGCCTTCTTCGCCCTTCAGGTGCGCTTCTGTATCCTTTGACTTCGATTCCTATAATGTAGTTATCTTTAATTGTAATGATGTCTGCATAAGGTGTGAAAACATATATTGACTCTTCTCCTGTCCACATATTATGTGTAACATTGATTAATACCTTAAACTCTTCCTTTACAAAAATTTCAGTTGTTCTCCTTTTAATGATTGCTTCACGGAGTTCTGGAGGAACAACTCCTCTCTTGCTGCTCGCATCTCTTTCTAATTGATTAAGAAGCCTTGGACCGTATTTAAGTGGTTTTTCAGAAAAGAGACTTTCTTCGTTAAACAAGCCTGTCCGAAGTGTTGTCACATCGTTGACGATGACCACTATAGTCCCAGTTTCACGTATGTCATCCCTCTTACTTTTCCATTTTCTAGATACAGGTTCATCATAAACCTTGTCGCCCAAATCTTTCCAGGACCTTATTATTTTTTGAGGTAATTCTTGAATATAGCTTCAAATGCTCTTTAAATACGGTATATGGTGAAATACGTGTGATGAGATCATGGTCCTTTATTTCATAAGCAACGACCTCTCTCCAAGGAATTCCATGAATAAGCCTTATTTTCCTTTAAAGCTCTTGAGATTTTCTGAAAACAGCTCCATCAAATTTAGGGTTATAGTATCTTAAAAATATTTTCCCACCAGTAAGCGGGTTTTCCGAGATACTATAAAATTCCTCTTGAAACCAGAACCTAGATATTTAGTTGTTCTTCATACTCATTATTAATTTACAATAAACATAAATCTAGACTCTTTTCCCGAAGGGAAGCTTATCTAACTAGATTAATCGCATCAAATATATATGCTTGTTTAGGCTAAATGTCGCGGTCTAGGAATAGTGTGAGAAACAATATGTTTACAATGAATGCTACTACTTCATTCAATATGCATTCCCCGATGATTAAGCACATTAACTGGGCATTAAACATTAAGCGAAAATAAGCAATAATATTCCTACAGGAGTGTCATTCAGCTGAGGGATATTTAGAGTTCGAGAAAATTAAAAGATCTCCTTTAAATAAATGATAGAGTGTAGATACTTGTGGTCTTCTATAGTACTTCATTTACTTAGAGTTTCCATAATTTCTATGAGTTCTCTGGTATATTCACTGGTCTTTAACGGTTTAACTCCTGGTATATGTCTTGCAAGGTCTTGTGTTACTTTGTTTTGAGATATTGCTTCCCTTATTGCCTCCTTAATTAATTTACTAGCTTCTTTCCAACCTATGTATTCAAGTAGTAGTGTTCCACTGAGAATTTCAGCTGAAGGATTAGCTATGTCTTTACCTGCGTATTTAGGCGCTGTTCCGTGTACAGGTTCAGCAACTACTATGTAATCTCCAGCATTTATTCCCGCAGCCATACCTATTCCACCTACAAGCGCGCTCGCTTCATCACTTATGTAATCTCCATTAACGTTTGGCGCTACTATAATATCATAATCCCAAGGTCTTGTTATTATTTGTTGTAGCATATTATCAGCTATCCTATCATTAACTAGTATTTTACCTTCTGGTACTCTACCTCCATAGACATTAATTACTTCATCTTCGGTTACAACGTAATCTCTAAATTCTTTTAATGCTACTTCATATGCCCAATCTCTAAAAGCTCCCTCCGTATATTTCATGATATTGCCTTTATGCATTATTGTTACGACTCTTCTATTATATTCAATAGCCCACTTCAACGCTCTCCTCATAAGTCTTTGCGTAGCAAACTTGCTGATGACCTTTATACCTATACCTGCATCCTCCCTTAATACAATACCGAATTCTCTCTTTAGAAATTCTCTGATTTTTCTTGCTTCTTCGCTTCCTGCAGGCCATTCAATCCCCATGTACAGGTCTTCAGTATTTTCTCTGAATATAATAAAGTTATCATGTTCAGCATATTTATGTGGTGCTGGTTGTCCAAAGTAGAATATGGGTCTTATATTAGCATATAGGTCTAAAGCTCTTCTTATAGCTACATTTAAGCTCCTGTAACCTGAACCTACAGGAGTTGTTAAAGGACCCTTAAGGGCTGCTAAAGTATACCTTATTCCCTCGAGAGTGTCACTAGGCAACAGCTCACCATAAACTCTTACAGCTTTTTCACCAGCATATAATTCCCACCATATAATACTTCTTGAGCTACCATAAGCTACCTCTACTGCTTTATCTATAACTTTACGAGCCGAAGTTACTATTTCTGGTCCAATACCATCACCCTCGATGAACGCTATTATAGGCTTGCTCGGAACTATTAATTTACCATTCTTTACTTGAATCCGTTCACCTTCCTCTGGAGGTTTTATCTTTTTAAACACAAACTCCTCCATAATAGCCACCTAGAAAATGTTCTTGGTCTTCATATATTCTATGTCACGAGCCTACTCTAATAAACCCTTTGAATTTCTCACCAAGATATCACAGTAATGGTGCCTGTATCCCGAGCAGACAGTTTTTAACTTAGAGCTCTAACAGTATATCACGTATAGAATAGGTGATCCTTATGCCAAAGAATAATGAATTAATTAAAGCTGTTAGGCGATTCATAGATACTCCAAGAGGTAGAGCGGTTATATATAAGCTAGATGTTCTTGAAGAAATAGGTTTTACTAAGATCTCCAGACTTCCATACTCTATTAGAATACTACTTGAAAATGTAGTAAGGAACTATGATGGATTTCTAATTAGTGAGGACGATATAGAGAAGGTTGGTAATTGGCCTCGTGGAGTAGGTGAAAATGTAGTAGCATTTATACCTACCAGAGTAATTTTACAAGATTATACGGGTATACCATTAATAGTAGACCTTGCAGCTATGAGAGAGGTTGCCTTGAAATATAATTGTGATCCAAAAATCATAGACGCTATGGTTCCTGTTCATCTAATAATCGATCACTCAATCCAGGTTGATTACCATGGAACTTCTTATGCATTGGAGAAAAACATTGAACTCGAGTTTAAGAGGTATAGTGAAAGATATAAGCTGTTAAAGTGGGCTCAAACTGCATTTACTAACCTTAAGATAATACCTCCCGCAAAAGGGATAATACATCAGATCAATATAGAATACCTAGCTAAGGTTATAGACCTTAGGGAATTCAAAGGTGAAGTTACGGCTTTTCCAGATACAGTAATAGGAACAGATTCTCATACCACAATGGTTAACGGTATAGGTGTGTTAGGGTGGGGAGTTGGCGGCATAGAAGCTGAAGCTGTGCTACTTGGCCAACCATACTATATCACGTTACCAGAAGTCATTGGAGTAAAAATAATCGGCGAACCCAGAGAAGGTGTTACAGCAACAGATATAGTGTTAAGCATAACAGAATTCCTCAGGAAGAAAACTAATGTTGTAGGTAAATTTGTTGAATTCTTTGGTCCTGGACTAAGGAATTTATCAGGATTCGACCGTACAACGATAGCCAATATGGCGCCTGAATATGGATCAACAATAGGATTTTTCCCCATCGATGATAGAACTCTGGAGTTTCTATTAATAACAGGTCGTAGGCAAGACTATATAGAATTCATAAAAAAATACACTAAACTTCAACACCTATTTTATGACGAAGAAGAACCCATACCAGAATATACGCAAATACTTGAATTCGATCTTAGCAGCGTCGAGCCGTCGATTTCTGGCCCAAGTCATCCCGAAGATAGAATACCTTTACATAAAGCTAAGGAGTATATTAAGAAAGATATTGAAAAATTCGTTGAAGAACAAAGGAAAAAATTGAGGAACATTATATCAATTAACAGTAAAGTACGTCTCAAGATAAACGATGAAGAAGTTGAAGTAGGACATGGGATGATAGTTATTGCAGCAATAGCAAGTTGCACTAATACCAGTAATCCGCATGTAATGATAGGTGCAGGCTTAGTTGCAAAGAAAGCCATAGAGTATGGTCTAAGAGTAAAACCATGGGTTAAGACCAGTTTAGCGCCTGGAAGTAGAGTTGTACTAGATTATCTCGAAGAATCAGGACTAATGCCTTATCTTAAAGCTCTAGGATTCCACATTGTTGGATTCGGCTGTACAACATGCATAGGTAATAGTGGACCTTTACTAAAGCCTGTAGAAGAGGTTATTAAAAAGTATGGTCTTTATAGTACCACTATTCTAAGTGGAAATAGAAACTTTGCCGGAAGAATACATCCCCTTTCAAAGGCAAATTTCCTTATGTCGCCCATGTTAGTAATAGCATATGCATTAAAGGGCACAATGAATTGGGATCCACTTAATGAACCTATAGGATTTGATCCTAATGGTAAACCTATATACTTAAAGGATATATGGCCGAAGGAGAAAGAAATAAGAGAATATATCGCTAAATACCTTAAGCCAAACCTCTACATAGAGAAATATCAAGATGTGTTTGAAGGCACTAAGGATTGGATTGAATTAGAAGCTCCTACAGGTAGCTTATATAAATGGGATGAAAGATCTACATGGATTAAGAAGCCACCGTTCTTTGAAGACTTTACACTAGAACCTCCACCTTTACGTGATATTAAGGGTGCAAGAGTTCTCTTATTACTAGGGGATAGAGTAACAACGGATCATATTTCACCAGCAGGACCTATACCTCCCGAGAGCCCGGCAGGAAAATATTTATTGAAGCATGGAGTAAAACCTGAAGACTTTGGAACTTATGGTGCTAGAAGGGGAAACCACGAAGTAATGGTACGTGGAACCTTCTTCAACCCACGCTGTAAGAACTTACTGCTACCAGAACGTGAAGGAGGATGGACTATATATTGGCCTACAAAAGAAGTTATGACAGTCTACGATGCTGCAATGAAGTACATGAAGCATAGGATACCTCTTATAATAATAGCCGGTAAACAATATGGAGCTGGAAGTTCAAGAGATTGGGCTGCAAAAGGACCATACCTTCTAGGAGTAAAAGCCGTTATAGCTGAGAGCTTTGAGAGAATTCACCGTAGCAACCTGGTAGGTATGGGTATACTACCATTACAATTTATGCCTGGTGAAAATTGGAGATCACTAGGTCTAAGAGGAGATGAAATATATGATATAATAGGTATAAGTGAGGGTCTAAAACCACATAAAGTACTAACAGTAATTGCACGTAAACCTAATGGTTCAAAGACTATAGAGTTTAATGTAATAGCAAGATTGGACAATTACATAGAGGTAAAATATTATAGACATGGCGGTATACTTAAATATGTACTTAGAAAACTAATTACAAAGTATAAGGGACAAGGAAGTAAATAAAATAGAGTTCGAATATTAATTAACATAATCTATCATCTATTATATATTTATCTAATGTCAATCCTATCTTTAGTAATGTTTTTAAATTCTCGATAATACTTATATGAGCGAGACAAATCATCCAAGGCGGTCTTATGGTGAAGTCCAGGTCTAAAGCTTTTAGAAAATTACTTGAAGGATCTAAACCTATTGTTAGGCCATGTGCCTATGATGCACTATCAGCTATACTTATTGAGAGAGCAGGGTTTGAGGTTGTTGGAACATCAGGTTACGGAATTGCAGCTTCACTTATAGGTCAACCAGATATAGGTCTTATAAGTTTTGGTGAAATGCTCGAAAGAGTTAGGACAATAATTAATGCTGTCTCCATACCAGTTGACGTAGACGCTGATACAGGATATGGGAATGCACTTAACGTGTATTGGACCGTAAAAAATTTCGCACTAGTAGGAGCTGCAGGGATTAGAATAGAAGACCAAGTATGGCCAAAAAGATGCGGGCACATGTCCGGTAAGCAAATTATATCTAAAGAGGAAATGGTACAGAAAATAAGAGCGGCAATTAAAGCTAGAGATGAAATAGACCCAGATATAGTTATAGGTGCTAGAACAGATGCTAGAGCAGTAGCAGGTTTAGATGAAGCCGTAGAACGAGGCATTGCCTACGCTAAAGCCGGAGCAGACTATGTCTATGTTGAAGCACCACTATCACTCAAGGAAGTTGAAATACTCGTAAAAAAAATACCTGTACCAATAGCTTTAAACATAATCCCAGGCGGTAGAACACCCCCATTTAAGATAGAAGATCTTGAGGCGATAGGTGTAAAGTACATTTCGGTACCTATGGTATGCCTATATGTAGCAACAAAAGCTATGATAGAAGCACTAAGAGTGTTGAAGGAGACAAGAGACCTTATGAAACTTATGGAAATGGGAGTAACTTGGAGAGAATTCAATGAAATAGTAGGCCTACACAAATGGAGACGATTAGAACTTGAATTATTACCAAAGAAGGAACTGTTTGAGAGATATGGAACTACCGATATAGATGAAATATCCAAGAGAGAATTTGAAGAAACAGAAAAAAAAATGGAAAAATCAATTAAATAACCTTTAAGAGCACTTTATTTTATCTGTTTTCCTATTAGAAGCTGTTTAAATAATATGATGGCAGCTATTATCGCTGCTGGAAGTAGAAGTAATAATACGTTTGTATAGTAAATTCCTGCTAACGCCATTAATGCTCCTATACCTGATATCACTCTCTCTATTATACTAAGTTCTTTGACAAAGTACCAATAGCCTATTAGAGTGAATTGAAGTGCGATTAAAGCAATTAATGCTCCAACAACACCAATAGCAAGATTAGCTAATGCATTTAAATCCCAATTGGGCACCGTAACTAACAGCATTTCTGGCTTAAATATAAATGCGTAAGCTATAACCCAGGAGGTTATTGTTAATTTAAATGCCTCTAAACCGGTTTTCCACATGTCAGACCTTGCTATAGCTGCTGCCGCATATGCCGTTAAAGCTACTGGTGGAGTTAATGGGGCAAATACGCCAAAGTAGAATATGAAGAAGTGTGATGCTAGTAAAGGTACTTTAAGTACAGATAGCGCTGTAACTAGCATTGTAACGCAAAGCACGTAGACTACTGGTGTAGGAAGACCAAAACCGAGTATTATGGCCGCTATCATTGTCAATGCTAAGAGGATTACTTCGTTACCTCCTGAAAGCTGTATAAGAAATCTACCTATGGTCTGTGAAAGACCCGTTAATGTTATTACACCTGCTATAACACCTGCGGAAGCACATGCTAACGTTATTGGAATCATGCCTATAAATGCCCTAGTTAAAGCAAGGTACGTTTTTCGTGCTGTCTCCCTATATCCATGGATTAATACTCCAATCACCAACATAGTTAATATTGCAATTCCTCCACCCAGCAAGACTATACCTAAATAACCTAACCCTAACCTATTAGCTATGAGGATTATTATAAGCAATGCAATGAAGTACCCTAAACCTCTCTTAATGCCTTGCTCGAAGGCAGCTATTATTAAGGCTATCATTAAAGCAATTAATGCCGAGTGCTGGGGGGCAAAACCCATGGCTAAGGCCATTACAAGAGCTATTATAGGTAGTAGGTAGTATGCTTTCTTTAATGGCTCTTTTAATGACGGAAGTTCACCTTTAGGTAAACCCCTTAATCCTTCCTTCATAGCGTTAAGATCCACATATAAGTATAGTGATAGGTAGTATAATAATGCAGGGATTATAGATGCTAAAACTATATTCCAATACGTTGTGCCTAAGAATAATGGCATTATAAATGCAGCAGAGCCTAGAACTGGAGGCATTATTTGACCACCAGTTGATGCTGCTGCTTCAATAGCACCAGCTACTTCAGGTTTATAACCTACCCTCTTCATCGCTGGAATAGTAAAGGTACCTGTTATTGTAACGTTGCCCGTAGCGGATCCTGTTGTTGTACCTACTAATGAGCTTGCAAGAACAGCAACCTTTGCTGGACCTCCTCTCTTATGACCTGTTAAAGCTAATGCTAATTTTATGAAGAAGTCCATTACTCCTAACTCATTTAGTAAATGACCAAAGAATATGAAGACGAAGATCAAGAATACAGCAACTTCTAATGGTATAGAGAATATACCAACATTATATAAATATACTCTTTCAGTAAAGGTCTCTATATCAAAATTAACGTCGGCAAGGCCATAAAGAACGAAGAATAAGGTTATAGCTGCTAATGCAGTACCAACTCCTCTACGTGTTGCTTCGAGTATGAAGATTATTGTTATTAACCCAAAGATTATATCAGGTAGTGTCGTTATACCCATTCTTAATACTAAGAATGGGTATACTAGGAATCTATAGAATGGACCTAAAAAAGCTATTAACGCCAGTAGTATGTCGTACCATCTTATTTTATTACCTCTAGAAGGCTTAAATAGCAATGCGAGTAGGAGTGTACCTGCTAGAAATAAAGACATATGTTGCTGAGAGGACAACATTAAGAATTCAGGGATGGTGATATAAGGCGCTAAAAATGCAAGAAATATGGTATACGTACCTAAAGCTATTAATACGGTGTATGTAGAGAATGCAAATGATAGGATGTTTAATGCTCTACTACCTTGCTTCATCATTACACCTTGACCGCCGATACATTCATCACCTCAACTCAATAATAGTATTATAGAGGAGATGAAAAATATGAGTATTGTTAGAGACACAATTAGTCTTCTTACTTAGCCTTTAAGTTCCGGAGGTACTAGCTGTGGTGGTATTTTGATACCCCTTTCAGTCCAATATTTATATGCCCCGGGATGTAAAGGTATGGCGATACCCGCTAATGGGTTCTCTCTATCAACTGCAGTTAAGAATTTAGCCATCTTTACAACTTCATCAAAGTGTTCCCAATAGGTCTTTATGAAGTTATAGACTAGGTCTTGAGGAGCATTAGCATTTGCTATTATTATTGATGGTATCTTTAATACTTTAACATTGCGGTCCATACCGTTATAGGTATCCTTCTTAACTATCGCTTTTGCAAAGAATCCATACTCCTTTATTAATTTCTCAGCTACCTCATCAGGAATTTCGATTAGAGTTAATGGTGTTGTTAATGATCTTTGATATAGGTGGGGGTTAGGAGCTATGGTATGGTGGACACATGCATCTACTTGACCCGTCTTTAACATATCCCAGCTTTCTGGATCTCCGACATGTACCTTTATCACTTTATCCCATACTCCTGCTGCCTTAAGCATAAGTTCAGCTACAACAGCATCACCGCTTCCAGGCTCTCCTATAGCAACTCTCTTTCCTGCTAGGTCATAGATTGTCTTTATATCACTATCAGCTCTAGCTATAAAGCCTACTATTAGAGGATGTATTGGCCCTACCGCTCTAAGGTCAGGATAAGGTTCCCCCTTAAACATGAGTTTACCGTTGTAGGCGAAGTATGCTACCATTGATGTGGCAAAGGATATAGGGACTTCACCCTTACCTACAACTCTTGAATTAGATACCGATCCTCCACCAGGTATTGCTACAATTACTATATTCGGATTATACTTTGATACAATAGCTGCTATAGCTTGAGCAGCTATATAATAGGTACCTGTAGGTGAACCTGTAGGCATTTTGAAGCTATATACAGCAGTCGTAGATGGAGGAGTCGTAGTAGCAGTTGTTGTTGGTGGAGATGCTGTTACCATAACGGTCTTAGTTATGGTGACGGGAGCTACTGTACTTGCTCCTACAAAGTATCCTATAACAATTCCTATAATGAGCAGGACTACAGAAGTTACTATAGAGATAGTAGTGAACTTTGGAGCAGACATAGAAGATCTCCCTCCACTCCCACTAGAGTAGGTAGGAGCAAAAGATAAATAAATCTTTCTCTCACATATAGTTTAAACTGTCATTAACATCTTATTAAGACTTAATAAGCTTAATAAGGTTACATCTACTATGAATACACTATCTATGATGGTATAGCATAAGCTCTATATCATAAATTCCACACACTTTGTAAATGTTTATTTAAATTTTAAATGTTGTTTAAACCAAGATTTTATAAAGATCCTGGTTAAGGGTATTATACAGTGAATAGTTGTGGTTAAAGTATGTATCCTTATAGGTGATGGAGTTAAAAACTAGCTTTATCAGTATTTATGAAGTTCTTGTTGATACGGGAAAGCTTCTAAATGCTCCATAAGCCTTGAAGCTATAGTCTTTCAAGAAAAGAGTGAGTAGAATAACATATGCTAAACTACATAGATTATTTAGCTAAAAATAAAGTTATTGAAAGATTCACAAGATTCAAAACGGTTTAGCATTGAATAGCGGACTAAATCCAAAGCTTAAAAGCCTTGTAGAAAGATTCATAGGTAAACTATTAAATTTAGATTATGTTACTTAGAATCTGCAATTAATAATACAAGAGAATGGTAAAAGTATACCAGTTGAAGAGGTAATTTATGATAGACTTAAGGGATTTATACAGAGTTTATGTTCTTGGGAGTTGATTAGAGGAGGGAGGAGAAGTAGAGGGTTAAAAACTCGACATAGTGAATATGTCAAGCTTTCTCTAGTATTGTGTTAAGGGAATTTAAGAGAAGGTTTAGCGAATTCATGAAAGACATCAATCCTTGGGAGCTTATTAATGAATTAAATATTGCTGAGGTAGAGAATTACCGTTTACAGGACGTATTGAAGAGGACGAAGACTTTAAGTACGGTTATTAAGAAGTTAATGGATTTAATAAGGGTTAAAGCAGATGAGTTAGGTTACAAAAATGAATGGTGAAGAATACGTGATTTTATTATACTGGCTGTCAGAGTTATGAGAATTTTGTCTAAAGGAGAAATTGAAAAGTTGAAGAAAACCTTAAGATAATTATTTCATCTCTTATATTTCCTTAGTAGTATATCGATATATGTTTTGCTTCATCTATAAGTTCTTGAGGAAATTCTTTCCAATTATGTCTTTATATTATCCACGTAGTTAGTGTAGTGTATTTCTTTTAGTGTTGTTAAAGACTGAATGTTTTTCTTAGTTTAGGATATTATATCTAGAGGCTAATTAATGATTTCTTGTAGAGAATGATTTGGCTGTTTATCTTCCACCTTCTAGAGTAGTACTTTTATATAGTAGTTCCATGATATGTTTGTTTTTGGTGGTTGTATTTGGGTGTTGTTAGGGTTACTAGGAAGAGGCAGATAACTTTGCCTAAAGAGGTTTGTGATAGGTTGAATATTGCTCCTGGTGATTATGTTAGGGTTTGTGTTGAGGATGGTAGGGTTATTGTTGAGAAGGTTTTTGGTCTTGAGGAGCTTGCTGGTGTTCTTAATCCTGGTTATCGGGTTAAGGGTTTAGCTGAAGAGTTAGATAAGGAGAGGAAGTATGGTGAAAGAAGGTAGGGGGTTTTATGATTCAAATATATTAATAGCTTACTTGTTTAGAGAGGAGGATAGGTTTAGTATTGCTAGAGAGGTTCTATGAAGCATACTGTGAAGGCAATATCAATGATCTCTGTTCATGAAATTCACATGTATAGTCTTAAATTTAATGTTGAGAATAGGTTTATTGAAGTAAAAGATATTTTACATAAACTATTTAGGGTTGAGTCCTTAAATCAAGGTGTATGTATTAAAGCTTCTTATTTTAGGAGGAATTATAAGCTTCCTGAAATAGATTCATTGATCTTGGCTACAGCTGTATGTTTCAAATATGATCATTTTTATACATTTGATAGAGACTTTAAGGGGTTAAATAATAAGGTAGTTGAAAAGACCCTAATACATTATTTAGAGTAGTGGATAATTTAGGATCTTTATGTACTATTTCCTAGGATTTTATTTACATAGCTTTCAGCTTTCTTTAACCACTGCTCGAATATTCTCCTTAGTTTCCTATCTTCACGTGGATAATTTCCATTATAGTAATAATCTATGTGTAGAACCTTTATTGCTTCTTCGAATTCTCTCCTTAAGTCTAGAGGTAAATCTCCTCTAATTCTTCTTCCCCATTCTCCTGCTTCTTCTCTTTTTAAACCTAGATATATTGCTGATGCAAGTCTATAGGCATGGAATATGTTGTTAAAGGCATCTCGAATTAGTGTATCTTTATCGTACTTATCTTTAGTTTCAAGCGCTAATTGAAAGTATTTTTTAGCGATTCTTAACTTACTATAAACTTCTTCAATATCTAGGCTTACAAACTTCAACCACTTTTCAATTATCTTACCACTACCATGTAAAATTTCGTAGCCTAGAAATAATTGAGCTAGAAAACTACTACAAGGTCTTTCATCGGTACTAAATACTGCTAAATCGATATTTAATGGAAGATCATCTATAACCTTAATATACTCTAAATAGTCCTTCTTACGCCTCGTAATAATGAGGAGATCGA
>CAYXRT010000026.1:0-26335 GCA_964467535.1 uncultured Desulfurococcales archaeon | reverse complement strand
TTAAAGTTGCTAAGAAATGGAATGTTAGTAAAGCTAGAATTAGTGCTTGCGAACCAACCTTATGCAGAGATCATTTAATCCAGTTGTTAGAATTTATTGAACGAGACCCTAAAATCAAGCTATTTATTCTCGAAACTAATGGTATATTGTTTGGTATTGATAAGAACTATGTTAAGGAGATTTCAAGGTATAGTAAGATTCATGTCAGAGTAAGTTTGAAGGCAGGTACTCCATCATCATTTACACTAAGAACAGGAGCTATACCTGAAGCATTTGAATACCCATTCAATGCTATTAAGAACTTACTTACATACAATGCAAGCTTCCATGTAGCAGCTATGACCGACCCAAGGATAATGCCCCGTGATGAAAGAAGGGAGCTTATTAGGAGGTTAGCTGATATCGATGTCATAGTAGCTACTAACCTCGAGGAAGAAATATGCGATCCCTACGAAACAACAATGGTGAGAATGTATGTTTACGGAGTAGATCCAGTAAAGTTCTTTACAAGGAGGATAGAGTACTAGAAGTATTATTTAATCTAGCTGAAATTGAAGGTGAAGATATTCTTATTGAAGATCTTTTAGAATTAGCTGAGCTAAGTAAATGCAGTTACATGTTATCTCAATACCTTGATATGCCATTTAGAATAGCACTTGCTAAAATGCGCACCAACCCCAAATGGTGAGATATAATATTTAAGCTTTCACGTAAAGTCATTGAAAAGGAACTAGCTTAAATTAAACACGGGTTTTACTAGATTTAAGGAAACTTAAACACAATCTTCTCGTATCCTTTCAGCTCATCCCCTTTTCTAACCCAAAATAATAGTATATTCCCATCACCTAGTATCTCATACTCTGCTGCTACATCTACTTCAATGATTTTTGTACGTGGAGGAAAGATCCAGTAAACTTCGTAATCGTATTCGGCTTTTTCAGCTTCATAAACGTTTTCATAACTATTTACTCCTCTCTTGAATTTCCCTTTGAATTCTATTACGTATGTTACATATGCTATTTCCATAAAACCTCTATGATCTATGCTAACTGCTTTTACTATAGGCCTTACTTTTTCACCATTTATTAGCACTTGTTCTTGATCCAAGAAGTATTGCATATTAGCTGCAAGCCTTGCTATTTCATTTTCATAGTCTAGTGGTCTATGAGCTAGGTTTGCAAAATATCCTTTAGGATCATAGTAGTCGTAAATTATTATCTGATTTACATACCCCCTTCTATGTACACAGAAAAATCCCTGGGCATGAATTGGCATTATTTCCTTAGAGTTCATTTTCTCTACACCATGTTTATTTATGCTTAACCTGTAAGATTTATAACTTTAGACATACTTACTTTAATCTTGGATGATGTAGGGTAGCAAAGCTGAGAACTGATGAACCCTGGTGTAACTGACAAAATTCTTCAAAGGTAGTCATTACCTGTATAAACCTTACTATGATTATGTTAGATCTCTTCTGTGAACATTAATTATCGTAATAAACTTGATTAAAACGGTGTTAAGATTAATACTTGAGGAAAGAAGCATATTTCATAACCTGTGAGAATGATAAAAAGAAGTTTATTTTAAATTAGGATCTCTTTAATACTTGACCTGCTCGTATACCTGTCGGTCTTCCCTCTTCTACAGCTATAGCTCCATTGACTAGTACATACTCTATACCGGTAGGATAAACTGCTGGTTCTTCAAATGTTGCTTTATCCTCAATTTTTTCATAGTCAAATACGACAATGTCTGCTTTAAATCCTGGAGCTATTAATCCACGATCACTGAGCTTTACTTTTTGTGCGGGCATAGCGGTCATTTTCATTATTGCTTCTTCTAACCTTAAAACACCTAGCTCTTTTACATAGCGCTTTATAATTCTTGGAAATGTACCAAAGAATCTCGGATGAGGTTTACCTTCAGCAGGTGTTATCCATGAATCAGAGCCTATTATGGATAATGGATGTTTGATTACTGTAATAACATCATCCTCGCTCATTAAGTGAATTATCATGGTAGTTTTAGCCTCGTCTTGAATTAGTATATCAAATAGAGTTTCATAGGGATCTTTACCCTTAGCTCTGCTTATTTCAGCAATACTTTTACCTTCACATTCCTTACATTTCTTAGAATAGGATATTACAATTCCTTCCCAGCCAGCTAATTTGATGAAATTCTCCCAAGTAGTGACCTCCTTTTCTATGAAATCTATAATTTTCTTTCTAGTCTCAGGATCCTTTAATCTCTCTAAGAGTCTCTCTACGCCTCCTTCATGTACCCACCTGGGTAGTGTGGCTGAGAGCATGGTCATTCCAGCAGTGTAAGGATATACGTCACATGTCACGTCTATTCCTATCCTTCTAGCTTCTTCCATCATTTTTAATGTTTCTTTAACCTTTCCCCAATTATCTCTACCTGCTGCCTTATGGTGACTTATCTCTATAGCTACACCTGCTTTCTCGCCTACTTCAATAGCTTCTTTTACAGCATTGATTAAATTATATGACTCTCCTCTGATATGAAACGTACATAAGCCTTTATATTCAGCTACAACTTTTGCTAGCTCTATAATTTCATCTGTGGAAGCAAAACTTCCTGGAGGATAAATAAGTCCAAGTGACATTCCAAAGGCTCCCGCCTCCATAGACTCTCTTACCAGTTTCTTCATTTCATCAAGCTCTTCAGTTGTTGGAGCTCTAGATTCAAACCCCATAACAGCTAAGCGTACTGTTCCATGTCCGATTAAGGGTACTATATTTATGGCTGGTTTAGCTCTTTTAACTACTTCAACGTACTCTTCAAGTGTTTTCCATGTAGGCTCTATAGTTAAGCCATGGGCTATTTGAGCCCAATAGCTCTTATATAGGTCAATGGTTTTTGGTGATACGGGTGCAGCTGAGAGCCCACAGTTGCCGATAACAATGGTTGTTACGCCTTGCATTAATGCACTTTCTGCTGTTGGGTAAACCAATATGTGGTGATCAGAGTGATTATGCATATCAATAAATCCTGGAGTAACAAATTTACCGGTAGCATCAATAACTTTTTCAGCCATTGCTTTGCCTAGGTAGCCTATTTTGACTATAACACCGTCCTTTATGCCTATATCTGCATATATCCACGGACCACCTGAGCCGGTTATTACTTTACCATTTCTTATTATAATGTCATAGCTCATTTCTCAGCTCCCTCAGGGGGTTCTGCACCCCAGAATATTTGAATAATTCTTAATGGTGGTGGCGGCGTAACTGCTGTTACTATTAGATAAGCTATTAGTGAGGATATCATTCCTGCTACAACAGGATCCGCTCCTCCAAAGGCTGTTACTATCTGTGGTACTAACTTGCTTTTACCTAAGGCAAATACCATAAATCCTACAATCATACCTGCGATAGCCCCATACTTATTACCTCTCTTCCAGAATAACCCTAGTATTAATGGCCATAGAAGTGATGATATTAGTCCCCCTATGGCAAATATTATTATGAACTCAAGTGCTGGAGGCTGTGTAATAGCTAATAGGAATGCTACTGCTCCTATAATTAGAGTAGTCCAGAAGGCTATCCTTCTTAATTCCTCAGGTGTTGCTGTAGGCTTTATAATCTGTCTGTAAATATGCTGTAGGAAGGCTGAACTCATTAATATGGTCATTGCGGCAATAGTTGATTGTGCAGCTCCTACAACACCTGCGAAAATTATACCCGCAAACCATGGCGGTAGTAGCTTCATGGCAAGCGCGGGTATAGCGTGATCTGGTACTGGTAGCTTAGGAAACCATAACTTGGCGAAGAAGCCAGCCCATAGTAATCCATATGTCCAGAAGGTCACAATTATTGATCCTAGTATTATGGCCATTTTCATGGCTCTAGCGCTTTTATATGTTAATGAAGCCATTAATCCATGAGGTAGGGCTATTATTCCTACAGTAAATATTATCCACCATGAAATAACAAGCGCTGGTGGTAATCGGAATAGATTTAGATATGCTTCGCCAGCTATCTTCATAAATGCTTCATTAGCTTCAACTAGGCCTCCGTATGTGGTGAATATTCCATTAAAGACTCCTGCTACAAGTAGTATTGTTGTTACAGTCATGAATACTCCTTGTACAACTACTGCTAAACCTACGCCTCTAATACCACCTACAGTAACATAGAATATTGTTACTAAACCGGATAAGATCAGAGCGATCATATATGGCCATCCGGTCATTACTTCGAATATTCTTGAAGATCCTACAAATTGCACAGAACAGTATGAAATTAAGAATACTAGCACTGGAATTGTGTATAGTAGTGCAACAAGTTTACTTTGCTCATATCGTTCAAAGAGTACATCACCTAAGCTTACAGCACCAATACGTCTAGCGACTATACCTATCTTTTTACCAATACCGTACAGTATAGCAAAGTTCATGAATATTTGACATCCAACTATCGATACCCATGGCATTCCTAAAAGCCATGAAAGGCCAGGACCGCCAACGAACGTACCAACACTACATAGACCTGCTGCAATGAGAAATGCTATGACTACAGCACCAAGACCTCTACCAGCAACATAGAATTCTTCAATGAACTTATCTATTATGGTCTTCCTTAAAACTCTACGTGCGTAAACACCTATTGCCGCTAAAGCTACCAAGTAGATGATAAATGTTATTGCAGTGGCTAAACGTTCTTCAGGGGTTGCAAGTGCTTGTATCTCCGTGGTCACTTCTTCTCACCCTCCTCTATCTTTATCCAAGGATCTAGAGGTTCCTCCTTCATAGTCCATGCTATTATACATACAATTACTAAGAATATTAGTGAGATCCATAGTAGATTAAACCACCATGGAAGACCCATAACTATGGCATGAGGGTTTCCTCCATAAGTAAATGTGTAACTCCAGTATACAATGCTGTATATGATATAATATACTATTGCCATTATAATGAATTCCTTAAAAGCTCTCTTTAATCTGGGGTCCTCTTTAACGTATTGTTTACCCAAGTGGGAACCCTGGGGTACTATATATCCGTTTAATGGTATATAGGTGTATCGCTCAGCCCAGAACCTTACATTGGGATATGAGGGTCTTATACGTTAACTATTAAGTACGAGTCGGCGCTTAATGTTACATCTATACAGATAGTTAAGAATCTATAAGGACTTCTACTAAATTAATCCTTTCAGTAATTTCTCTGCAAGTTCTACGAAGCCCTCTCCGCTGGGCTTTTCTAGGACTATGTCGGCTTTTCTCTTTACCTCTTCATCAGCATTAGATACTGCTATTCTTAAGCCATTTATATTAAATAATTCAAGATCATTTATTCCATCGCCTATGACTATAACTTCTTTCTCTGGTATGTTTAAAATCTTACATGCTTCTCTTACACCTATGTCCTTACCACATTCCACGGGTAGTATATGTAATGCATATCCGCTATAGGTTATTTTAAAATCCTCTAGATGCTTAGAACGTAGAAAGTCTTCTATCATTCTGATTACTTTTTTAGCATTCTTTGAATCCTTAATTATATATGCATAATCATGTAACCTATAGATGTTTTGCCAACTCGGTATGAGATGCTCCTTAAATTCTCTTTCTACTAGAAATGCTATATCCCTTGCCGTTCTTGGGCATTGGTACATGATTTTATCTCTCCATGCAACTATACAACCATTCTCGGCTACCGTAGGTCCATTAGCTCCCAAATATTTCGCTAGTCCATTTAGTACAGGATAAGAATTTCCAGATACAAGTACCACGAAGAACCCCTCCGATGTTAGCTTCTCTATGGCGTCAATAACCTTGGGATATATTCTATGAGAAACTCTATCTACAGTTAACGTACCATCCACATCTGTTGCTATTAGCTTATGCTTTCCATACATGGTCATAGGCCACGCTTCCAACTTAATCTGTCTAATCGGCACACTTTTAAACAACGCTACCTTTTCAAGTTAATACTAGAGTATAAGTAGTTTTATGGTACATGTCAAGATTCTAGAGAGTTAGAGTTCTTGAACACATTTATAACAGCTACGTTACATATATCTTGGTAGAATTATGAGTCTAAATGAGTTATGTTCTAAATATTTGAAGCTACTTAGTGAAAAAACAAAGAAGTCAAGAACATTATATGATAGAGCCTGCAAGGTCTTGCCTGCAGGAGTAACCTATTCTATAAGATTCTTTGAACCATGTCCATTTTATGTTATTAAAGCTAAAGGATGTAAAATATATGATGTAGATGGTAATGTTTATACCGACTATTGGGTTGGTCATGGTGCATTGATATTAGGTCATTCTCATGAAGAAGTAGTTAAAGCTGTTAAAGAGCAGGTAGAGCTGGGTTCTCATTTCGGTTATGCTCATGAACTTGAAGTTGAACTTGCAGAACTTATAATAAAGCACGTACCTAATGCTGAAATGATTCGATTCACTAATAGTGGTACTGAGGCTAATATGTATGCTGTTAGGCTTGTGAGAGCATATACTGGTAGAAAGAAAATAGTTAAATTTGAAGGCGGATGGCACGGAGGTTACGATTCCTTACATGTAGGTGTCTCTCCACCATATAGAGGACCAGAGTCAGCAGGATTACCTGAAGAAATTATAGCTAATACTATTGTAGCTCCATTTAATGACATTGAGGGAGTTGAAAGAATATTCAAGAACTACGGGAAAGACATTGCTGGTGTAATTATTGAACCCGTCTTAGGTGCAGGAGGAGCTATACCCGCTAAAAGAGATTTCCTTAAAGCATTAAGGGAGCTATGTGATAAGTATGGTTCATTACTCGTATTCGATGAGGTAATCACAGGCTTTAGGCTTGCCCTTGGCGGCGGACAAGAATATTATAATGTTAATGCAGACGTAATCGTCATGGGTAAAATCATCGGTGGAGGATACCCCATCGGTGCTTTTGCATCATGTAGAGAAGTAATGAGTAAACTAGATCACTTAAAGTATAAGAATAAAATGGAACGAAGTTTTCATGGAGGTACTTTTACCGGTAACCCTATCTCAATGACAGCTGGTAAAGCTACAATCAAAGTGCTTGAAAGACCTGGTACTTATGATAAATTAAATAGTCTAGGAGAATACATTATAAAATCACTTAAGAAAGTTGTCGAGGACTTTAAATTAAAAGTATTTATTACAGGTGAGGGCTCCATCATAGGAATTCACTTTACATACGAGCATCCATGGTGTGCAAGGATAGCCCATACTAGACGTTGGAATGAGGATGTCTATAAACTTATCCACAAGTTTATGTTAGTTAACGGTATAGCCTATATGACTGAGCATACAGTGCACTTCCTGCTTTCAACAGTTCATAGTAAAGAAGATGCAGACTATCTTATACAAAAGTTTACCGAGTTCCTTGATCTTATAAAGCCCTATGTCCCTAAGGAGGCTATGACGTAGGTATTGAAGTTAATAACCGTAATTTTAAGGTCTTTAATTTCACCATAACCCTGTTTATTACAATATCTATATACTTAGGACTAATCCCTTTTCTCTTTACAATATTTTTAACTATTGTTTCAACTATTGCATACTTCTTGTATTTTTCATTAAGCTCCCTCCATGGTATTCCCTTTAATGCCTCAGCTACATCCTTGTAGAATGGTATAATTCCTTTTAACATAAGCACAGCTATAATAGGATATCCTATGTAACCTCGATATTTGGTTCCATTATCATCACTATAAACCTGGCTTTTAGCTATATCGATATATACATTATAAGTTCTATCTCCTTCAGATGAGATTACCTGTGCTCTACGTTCATCAATGATTTTTATTCTACCGTCAGCTATAGCACCCAATGCTTCTAGAACTTTTATTCTTGGGGGGAGTCTCAGGTACATATACTACACCCAACATTCATCATTACTAAATTCGTCGTTATTTATACAAAAATTTATTAGGTAATAAAGAAGTGGTATGAAAAGTTAGGGGTTAAGCATATGACGTCAATATTAAATCTAAGGCTGTCAATGATAACTACTCTAGCCCTCTATATTGGTATTACGAGTCTAGCGTTTGTATTAATATTATCGATGCTTGGTATAGGCATATTCTATGCTATTGCACTAGCAGCTACATTTCATATTATACAATGGCTTATAGCACCCTACATAATAGAATCCATGTATCATGTAAGAGAGCTTCATGAGAGGGAATATCCGTGGCTTCATAGAGTATTTGAAGAAGTTATTACGAGAGCTAAGCTAAACTTTAAGCCTAAGCTAATGATAGCTGAAATCAGTATCCCAAATGCATTTGCATACGGATCTCCATTGACGGGTCCTAGAGTTGCTGTAACAAAGGGCTTAATTGAGAACCTACATGTAGAAGAAGTAAAAGCTGTACTTGGTCATGAGATAGGTCATTTAAGACATAAGGATGTACAGATAATGCTATTCTTATCCTTATTACCAGCAATATTCTTCATTATAGGTAGATATCTCATGTGGAGTTTATTATGGGGAGGTATTGGTTCTAGAAGAGATGAACGTGGTGGACCTATTCTAGCTATAGCTTTAGCAGCCCTTTGCTATGCTATTTACATAGTACTGCTCATAATAATGTTAAGATATAGTAGGCTTAGAGAGTATTTTGCAGATTACGAAGCTGCCATAAATATACCTGATGGAGCAAAGAAGCTTGCTGCAGCCCTTGTTAGAATAGCTACTATTACAGGAAGGCTTGGTAGACATGCTAAATCTATTGTAATGAAAAGCTCATCGTTTAAGGCCTTACTGATAAGCGACCCCGAAACAGATGTAATTAAGGGGTTGATACTCGGAGAGGAAGAAGACTGGAGAAAAGATTATCAATTAGCTCTAGCTCTTGCACGCCAAGAAAAAGCTGAAGCAGTACTATTTTCAACGCATCCACCATTAGTAAAACGAATTAAAGCTCTTATAGAAATTGACAGAAAGCTATCCTCAGGTATTATAAGATAACCCCACCTGTTCTTATTATCTTTTTATTCGTCTATTGTCGAATTCTAGGTAGACAATAGACTTTATATACTGGTAGTCTAAATTCAAGGTTTAGATACTGGTGTTTGAATTGAAGAAGGTATACATAGTTGGTATAGGTCTTACTAAGGTTGGTAGGCATTTTGATAAGGGCCTGAAAGACTTATTTGCCGAAGCAGCATGGAAAGCTATTGAGGATGCAGGTAATGTTGATGTAGAAGCGCTTGTTGTAGGCAATGAAACTAGTAGTTCTCTCCAAGACCAAGATAATCTAGGAGCATATCTAGTATATTATTGCGGTTTAGGTAAGATACCTGCTTGGAGAGCAGAAGCTGCTTGTGGTAGTGGTGGTGCTGCAGTTCTTACAGGTTATTCTCTTGTAGCTTCGGGTTTATATGATATCGTTATGGTCGGCGGCGTCGAAAAACTTACTGATGCTCGTACACAAGATGTGGCTTGGGCCTTAGCTAAGGCTGCTGAGGCTGAATACGAGGCTTTTTATGGTGCAAGTTTTGCAAGCCTCAATGCCTTAATCATGAAGTATTATATGGACAAGTATAACGTATCACGTGATGAAATAAGTGAATGGCCTATATTAATGCATGAAAATGCATCACAAAATCCATATGCTCATTTAAGGTTTAAGGTAAATAGAGAGTTCGTTAATAAATCAAGAGTAATAGCATATCCCCTAAGACTTCTAGATTCTAGTCCTATAAGTGATGGTGCAGCTGCATTAATACTAGCCTCAGAAGATGTAGCAAGAAAGCTAACTGATACACCTATACTGATTGCTGGAGTCGGCGCTGCTACAGATGACATCTATATAGCTTCAAGGGAGAGATTAGATAGTTTAATGGCGACTATACTGGCATCTCAGAAAGCATATAAGATGGCTAAGGTAGAACCTTCCAGCATTGATGTAGCTGAAGTGCATGATGCTTTTAGTATATTGGGAATATTAAACTTAGAAGATCTAGGCTTTGCTAAAAAAGGTGAAGCTGCTAAACTGTTATATAATGGTTCTTTTAGACCGGGTGATAAGCCTACAGTAAATCCTAGTGGAGGTTTAAAAGCTCGTGGCCACCCTGTTGGTGCTACAGGTGTTTATCAAGTTGCCGAAGTGGCTATGCAGCTTAGAGGAGATTTTCCAGGCATTAAAGTTAGTGGAGCAGAAGTGGGTTTAGCACAAAATATTGGTGGTGTTGGAGCTTTTGCATCAGTTATAATACTTAAAAGGTGAGACCTATGGTTAAACTCATAAGCCCTGCAAGAATATGGCGTGAGAAAAAAGCTCATTATATGCTCGAGGGATTAAGATGTAAAAAATGTAATTCAATATTATATCCGCCAAGACCGGTATGCAATAAATGTAGCTCAAGAGATTTAGAGCCTATAAGATTACCTCATGAAGGTAAATTAATATCATATACAATACTTCATGATACTCCATACGGTTTTAGAAGCTATGCTCCACTTATAATAGGCATAGTTGAACTAACCAATGGTGTAAGAGTTCTTGCTACGCTAACTGATGTCTCTTCAGAAGAAATAAGAGTAGGTATGGAAGTTGAAGCTGTACTAAGAAAAATTCATGATCAAGGAGAATACGGTCCAATAGCATATGCTTTAAAGTTTAGGCCTAAAATAAAGAGTAAAAGTCGTTAGTCCATGTATAGACTGCAATCCTAGACATCCATGAACTTTCTAATCCACTCTCCCTTAATATATTCAAAGCTTCTAAGGCTTGTTTTTTATTGATAGCTAATCCTACAATACACGGCTTACCATTTAAAATTAATGATATCCTGGTTCCGTATAGTACATTGTTGAGTTTATCAAAAATATCGTGTAAATTATTGGGATATAACTCCAAGACCTTAGCATTATATTTCATGGCCTCTCCCAATACTTGGAATAGAACCTCTCTATAATTATCCGAAGTAAGGTTTAATTTTAATCCTAGCTTATGCTTAAGATACGTATAGTCTATGATGCTCTCCTTGAACATTAAGTAGATTATATGAATTAATTTCCTAAGTTCTTTATACATTTTTGGGTTTTCATACATCTTGACTAAGTGCTTAATATCTATTTCCTTACCTTTAATAAGGGCTGTAACAATGTATGGGTTATGATGTGGAAGAAGTTTATGACTAGCTATAGGATTTACCTGTAGTATATGAAGTCCTCCTATTAATGACGATATAGTAAGTGTAGGATTTAGCTCGTTTACATCTTCATGTTTGCTAAGAATAGCATATATATGGATTAGACTTCTCAAGTTTCTCAAATAGGCGTAGAGTTTTAAAGATATCATAAGTTTAGCTAGCAGCCTTAGTGATGTAGTACTTAGGTTAAGTGCGATGTTATGTTCCAATACTTTGAATTCCGTAAATTTAATTCTTATTAAATCTTTCATTACATTACGATTATCCTCTGTTTCTTCAACTACATATTTAATTTTTACTGGGGTTTCAACTACGATATTAAGTGATGGAACATTAGGTATGGCATTTAAAGGTCCAAGAAGCTCAATTGCTAATGGTATATTTATGATTTTGTGTTCCTTCAAGACATTAACCCATACGAAGTTTAAGTTATATTAAATAATTTCCTTATATTTTGTTCATCATCTATTGTTATTAAAGCCTGCATTCTTAGTTCTAATAGTCTTTCAATCATTAACCTCCTTGGAATTATTGTTATAATTGTATCCTCCTCACCCTGTATTTCAATTACTACTTTGCCCAGATCATAAAATTCTATGGTTGACCCACTTGGAGTTAATGCTATATAAGTCTTTGCATTTAACTTTGATACTAATTCCTTAATTATGCATGAAGCACAGGAGCTTAACTCAATCATTTCATTTTGGTTATTAGTTAACTTGATATCAATTTCCATTAATACATCATCTAAGCTTACATCCTTACAATCAGGATAACAATCTGTTAAAGCAACATTTACGGATTCTTTCTTTATTAGATTGATTAGTTTACTTATTAGCACTTGTAACACCTTTATTAGACCACCGCACATAGAATTATTGTTAGAGGTTAATAAGCTTGGAGAAAGCTCTTATGAAGAAAATACCCGTTGACGTACTAAGTATAGTTAAGGATATTAAAGACATGAAGATACGTGGAGCTGGTAGAATAGCTAGGGCTGCTGTTAAGGCATTAAAAATAGCCGCCGAGAAATATAATGGAAGAGATGTAGGTGAATTTCTAAAATACATGGAGGAAATAGCAACCCTGCTACTAAGGACACGTCCAACCGCCGTTAGCTTACCCAACGCTGTTTCATTTGTTATGACTAGACTAAAAAAGAGTTCAGCAACAAATGTTGACTATTTAAAAACAGAGGTCGTTAATGCAGCTAATGAATTTATTCATTCTAGTCTCAAAGCCCTTGAAATTATAGGTGAAATAGGATCAAAACTTATCGAAAATGGGGATACAATATTAACCCATTGCCATAGCTCTGCAGTAGTAACGATACTTAAAAAGGCTAAGGCAAGAGACAAAGAATTCAAAGTGTTTGTTGATGAAACTAGACCCAGATATCAAGGAAGGATAACCTATAAAGAGCTAAGTAGTATTGGTATAGACGCAACTTTGATACCAGATTCAACTATAGGACTTATTATGAGAAAAATCGATAAAGTACTTGTTGGAGCTGATGCTATTGCAAGTAATGGTGCTGTTGTAAATAAAATAGGGACTAGCCAGGTAGCTCTTGTAGCATATAAGCATTCGATCCCATTTTACGTTGCAGCCGAAACATATAAGTTCAGTCCAATGACTTTGATAGGAGAATTAATAGTTATTGAAGAAAGAGCTCCAACCGAAGTAGTCAGTAAGGAATGGTTAAGTAAGCATCCAAAGATTAAGGTAATGAACCCGGTATTTGATATAACACCTCCAGAATACATATCAGCAATAATAACTGAAATAGGGATTATACCTCCACATGCTGCCTCATTAATATTAACCGAAATATTCGGAATTAAAGGATATGGATTAGAGGAAGGAGCTGTTGAGGAAAGTGAGCAAGTTTAAAATACCTGTGATAAAGAGAAACTCATTGGTTGATGAGAAAGCTGGGCTCGAACCCCTTAGGGGATGAAGAGGCTGAGCTACGCTGAATAACCAATCATTTGAATTAAGATTTATACAGGATATAATTAAGGGAGTAAGGGTATTCCTTATATCCCCTTATGCTTCAGCAAACATGATAATATTGAGTGAAATCGCTATCAAGTTAGTTAAATTTAGACAAGAGTCAATAATACTGATAGATAATAGTGGTTCATATAGAATAGATATACTTGACAACATAGCTAAGAGATATCGTACGGAGGATGCATTAGCTAATATTCACATAATCGATAAATGTATATTATCTGACCAATACGGTGGAAAGCTAAGCATAATAATCTTTGACATTAATGAACATTGCATTAATGCTCTGAGGAAACTTTCTTCAAGAATATTGTTTGCTACGTGCGCTAAGATAGGTAATTTAAGGAAATTATTAAGGTTTAGAGTCGCCTATCTGAAACATGCCTATGGTAAAGAATACATATTAATGTACTCTAATGAATCCGTGAGAATCAGAATAGAGCCTGCTGGCATATATCCGGCATTACAAAAACCTAAAGGTATTCTAGGTAAAGCACTAGCGGTCTTGAAGGACGGTATCATGGAATATGGACCATTAACTACTAAAGACGCTCTATACGTACTAGTAGGGAATCTGAAGATAGATAAGAAGTATGCAAGGAGGATTCTACAAGAACTTGTTAATAGAAAATATGTTAGGATTGAAGGTGGTTATATACTCCTAAATATCTAGTAGCAACCTTGTTTACTCAACATATATCGCCGGTCTAAATGGTAATGCTAGATGCTTTCTCTTACCAGGATCAGGAGCTTTCTCATCTATGGCGTTGTATATATAAAGTTCTCTTAACCCTGTTCTTTCTTTAATGTATTCTAAGGCTTTACTTAGTACCTCGAATTCATTTACTTTTACTTGTTTGAGTATACTTCTAATATGAGGTGGTAAATCTAATGCTAGTCCATATAGTCTCTTAGCTTGTTCAGCTGCCTTTTTCTTATCCACTGCTTTACTTACCATGGATCTTATGTATTCTTTTAGAGGTTTTGATTCTTCAATGAATCTTATGGCTTCTTTGAGAGCTTCATACATTTCTATGGGGGTAACATATATGTATGCTCTAGTGGGCTTAACCTTTATGACTCTAATTATTTCCTCTAAATCATGTATTACTCTTTCAATATACTCTTCCTTGACCTCTACTTCAGGGCTAATGTATTCCTCTTCTACTTTGGGCCATGGAGCTATTGATACGAAGCCTTTACCGCCAATGATATGCCATAGTTCTTCAGCTATGTGGGGGGTATAAGGAGCCGTCATTCTAACCCATATGCTTATTATCTTGCCTATAACCCATCCAATAGCTTTCCTCCTTGACGGTGTCTCTAGATCATATTTCACTCTTTCCATATATTTCTTAATATCATCATATATTATATAGAATATTATGTTTGCAGCTTCCCTTAATCTTACATTCTCCATAGCCTCGGTTACCTTCATTATATGCTTCTGCATTCTATTGAGTATCCATAAGTCTACATCCTCTAGTTTCTTGGGTTTTTCATTACTTATTAGATTCTTGATCTTTAATGTAAATTCGTATATTCTTCTTAAGTGATCTAGAACACTTTTCGCGAGATCCTCATTAAAGTCTCCATCCTGCCCTACTTCAGCTGTTATCATTAATGCTAATCTAACTGCATCAGGACCATATCTTCTGTTAACCGATAGTATTGGTAGGATATTCCCAAGACTTTTACTCATTTTCTGTCCTCCTACAGTTATCCAGCCATTAACGACTATTTGTCTAGGCCACTTCTCCTTCGGGAATATTGCTACATGGTTGTAGATGAAGAATGTTAAGTGGTTTGGTATTAAGTCTTTACCACTATGTCTTGAATCAAGTGGATACCAGTAGTCAAATTCATTCCTTAATTCTTCAAGTATTTGTGGTGGTATTCCTGTCTTCTTGGAGACTTCATTTACATCTCCTTCACCAAGCATTACATAATCCCAGAATTCGTATGTTAATTGATGTGGTTGTAATTTATATTCCTTGATTTTATGTGCAATAGTATAGTATGCCATATATATTGTTGAATCACTTAGGCTTTCAATAATCCATCCATCAACCCATGGAAGTTTTGTACCTAAACCCCTCGTTCTAGCACATGCCCTTCTCTTAATCCATTCAATTGTATATTCAAAGTTTGATCTATATTCTTCTGGCACTATCCTCATTTGTCTTAGGGCTTCACGTGCAAGCTTCTTCCACTCTTCAATACCATAGTCTATAAACCATTGATCTTCAAGTATTTTTACAACAACTTCAGCTCCGCATCTACAATATACAGGTTTATTCATTATTTCATACATTTTACTTGCAAGGCCAGATGCTTCAAGCCATTTTGTTATATTTTCTCTAGCTTCACTTACAGGCTTACCTACAATCCATGACCTTACGAATCCTATTATGTAACTCCTAGCAGGCTCTGGTATATCTATAGTTACGTACTTGATGATGTCATCTCTCATAATACCATATTTATATTCAACTCCATAAACTTCTCTCGTTGCTTCATCAAGCTTATCTTTTTCCTCTTGGCTCTTAACACCATATTTTTCAACAGCATCTTTTGCAGGTATTTCGCTATAACCTTTAACTTTAATTAATGGTCTAGGTTCAAGTTCTTCGGGTTTAACATTATACTTCGATAAGTCAGTTGACTTTATATCAACTATTGCGGCATAATCGTAGGGAGCATGTGCAGGAACGCTCATTACTACACCAGTTCCCATCTTGGGGTCTACAAATGTTGCTGGTAATATGGGCACCCATTCACCTGTAACAGGATTTCTAAGTCTTAGTCCAAGTAGTTTTTCACCTTTGAATTTTTCAAGAATATTCACTCTTCTTAATTGAAACGTTAATCTATATGCAGCATCTTCGCTTATAATCCATACCTCATTATCAACTTTTGCTTTAACATATGTTGCTTCAGGGTTAACCCATACATTAATAGCTCCAAAGATTGTTTCAGGTCTTAAGGTAGCAGTAGGATAAACTATGTTATCCTTGTCCTTAAAATACAGTAAGACAAATTCACCTATTTCAGGTTCAATATCATCCTTAGTATCGTGCATGCTTACGGGCATGTTATCTCTAGGACACCAGCCAACAGGATGCGTTCCCTGAACTATGAAACCCCTTTTCCTGAGTTTTTCAAATTGCCAGTGTATGAATTTACTAAATTGTGGATCAATTGATGTAAATTCTCTCCTCCAATCAATACTATAACCTGCATTAATCATTGATACTTTACTAACTTCATGGAAATATCTAGCCATAGATAATGGATCTTTAAACTTTTTTAGTTCTTCTTCCGGAACCCCAAATACATTTACAAATAGATTTATCCAGCTTTTTTCTCCTCGGGCAATCGCATCTGCTATAGCTATTATGGGTGTTCCTGTATAGTGAAAGCCCATGGGGAATAAAACATTGTATCCTTGCATTCTCTTAAAGCGTGCTAGAACATCTGGTATAGTGTACGTTCTAGCATGACCTATATGTACAGGTCCATTAGGATACATGAATGCTGCTGTTAGGAAGAACTTAGGCTTTTTAGGATCAGGATTTGCTTCAAATAATTTATGTTCAATCCACGCTTTTTGCCATTTATGAGCTATGTTTGACAGTAGCTCAGCAAACTCATTAATGGGTTTTACATTAATATTAACCTTAACTTCAACAATCCGGATTCCCTTGCTTATTATGGATTCGCCTCTTTATATGTTTTTATTATGAATTGTCATTGAATCATCCTAATTCTCCTCTTACCAAGACCTTCCACTCATCCAAAGAGCACCTTCAAGGGAGCTAAGAATTCCTTACACCTCTTTAAATATCATAAGTATTCGCTCAAATCTCTTAATATGTTCCTATACTACATGAACTTATAATTAGGACGTAGCTCTAGCATATCAGTTTATTCCGTTTACGTCTTAGGCGAATTGATGAAGCATTCACTATATTAATCACAATATTGTATAAAGTAAGATAACCTTAAGTTAAGGCATAGCTTTTTCATTCTAGAAACGTTACTCTATAGCATCTTAATTTTTCAAGGAATATTCTTAGAAATGTTCCTATTTCGTTTTCTTAGCTCTAAGAACTAAGTACTCATCTTTATGAAATTAGCTTATCATTATACTTTTCGTCTCATCATTAGTCTTATCCTATCTAGAATATACTTCACATTTATTTTATTATTTTAATAATCCCGGATATTCTTTATGTTAATTCTCGGATGAAATTATATGTAGTTAATCATGATGTTAATTACGCTTTCATTCTCCATCTTTCAAGTTTTTCCTTTTTCTTCTTAAGCTTCTTATAAAGCTTATAATGTTGTTCACATAGGTAAACCCTTCTACCATTAGAATTAAGTTTTAAGCCTTCATCTCCTAGCACTGATGCTTCAATATAGCTTACAGAACGTACTGCTCTTTGATTACATCCCTCAACACTGCATTTAACTCCTTTAGCTATCTTACCCATATTATCCACCTTCTAATCTGTAACAGGAATAATATAGTTAAACATAGTTTTAAAGAATGTTCTGCTCTATTCTTACACCCCTTATAGATATTGGTGCTCTAAGTACCCATTCAGCTTTGGATTTAAGTGCTTTTTCAACTTTTTCTGCTTCCTTAGATGTAGTTAATGCTATAATGCATCCTCCTAGTCCTGCACCTGTAATTTTAGCTCCGAGGGCTCCAGCCTTTCTGGCTGTATATACAAGGTCTTCTAGTTCTGCTATTGAAACACCTATAGCTGATAATAGTCCATGATTTATATTCATGAGCTCCCCGAGTTCTTTAATCATCCCTTTTTTAATGTATTCTAAAGCTTCTTCAATGATGGTTTTTGATGCATCATATATGTGCTTTAGTATCGATGGATATTTCTCATAGAGCTCTAATACTCTTAGGACCGCTGTTCGAGTTGATCTTTCAATACCTGAATTAGCTACAATAACTATTGCATCCCTAAGTTTCTCAACATTAATTTTCTCCCTTACCCTTCCTCTTTCAAAAACTATTCCTCCACCGTAAGTAGCAATACTATTATCAATACCGCTAGGCTTGCCATGGACTATTTTCTCAGCTTTAAAAGCTATTGAAGATATTTCACTTAAATCTAAATCAATACCTAAGAATTTCGAATAAGCTGCCGTAAGAGCTACTGCTATAGAAGCTGATGAACCTAGACCAGCAGCTACGGGAATATTAGATTTAATTTCAACATAAGCAGGTTTAGGTCTAGTATACTCACTTAAGGCTTCAAAGACTTCAACATAGGGTCTTAAATTACTAGAGTTCTTAATAATATTACCATCTAGGCTCATTATTAATTCCTCTTCTAGGTCTATAGATCTAACTTTAATGTACTCCTTATCCGTCTCCCTAACATGTACATAAGCCCTAACATCTAATGCAATAGCAATAGCAGGATACCCTTTAACAACGAAATGTTCGCCAAATAATATAGCCTTTGCAGGAGCTGACGCCTTAATAATCACTTCTAATCACCCATCAAACTATATACATGAGGAATACTTTAAATTCTACAAAAGACTACTCGCCTGACTGAATTAGAATATTTTGGTGATTATGGAAACTTTTGGGTGTTATGGGAACCTTTATTCTGGTTCTATTATTACTATGATTTTTACTTTTCTTCCATGAAATCTTCTAAGTTTTTCTTGGTATTCTTTTGGTGGGTAAATTACGTAGCGATTTCCAGCAAACTTAATAATCTTACCCTCAAAGTTATAGACAATACTCATACTCACACTCATGTTATGGCTGTTCACAGAAACTTATAAAATTGTTCACAAAGTATATTATTGGGGCTAGGGGATGAGGGTTAAAGTAACCGTAAAAGTCAAAAACGGTTACTCCCGACCCTAGTCTACATCATAAACTAGTTGAATTTCTAAGGGCTTTCCGTAACTGGACTCAATACGTGGTAAATGAGATATGGAACTTAAACTACATACCATCTATGAAGGAGTTACACCATAGATTCTATAAAATACTAAGGAAGCAAGGTTTTCGTGAACATCACTGTCACAAGATAGAGCGTAGAGCTAGAGAAGTTGTTAAGGCGGTCAAGAAGAATAATGGCAATAAGCCTATTCTTAGAAAGTTAACAGCTAGACTTGACTACCAAGACTACAAGCTAGATATAAACAGCAAAACAATGAGAATAGCGGTTCTCGACAATGAATGGGTAGAGTTGAAGCTACTATGGTATAGGTATCTAGACAAGTACCTTAACAATGGGTGGAAGCTAAAGGAAATTCTCGTTAGCTATCATGAGAATGAGGTGTGGGTCTACTTCACCTTCGAGAAGGAAATGGTGCTTAGACAGCCGAGAGCCGTTATGGGCATAGACATTAACTTCAGTAACTCAACCTATACTATAATTGATATGAATGGTAAGCTCGTAACTATGGGTGTCATACCGTTTAATGGGCTGAAGAGAGCGTCGGCTCATAGGATTATTACTGAGAGAATTCAGAGAAAGCATACTAAGAGGTGGAGGTATGTCAAGGGGATAAGAGAATCCATAAGGAAGCACGGTAGGAGAGCGAGAAATATTCTTGCTGATTCATGCCACCACATATCAAGGAGAGTAGTAGAGATAGCTAAGGAGTACAATACACTAATTGTCCTAGAGAACTTAAACAAACTTAGAATTAGAGCTAATGGGCCTAGGAGATATAATAAGAAGCTATCGCTGTGAACATACCGCAGGATACTGACCTACATCTACTACAAGGCATTAGTAGAGGGTATTCCAGTAATTCATGTTGACCCAAGAAACACTTCTAAAAAATCACCCATAGGGGGCTGATACCGTGTGTGAGAGTTTTTTAGTTTTGTTTAAGTTCTTTTAAGGCTATAATGTATGCTGATGCTGTATGTCTGTCTAAACCATACCTCCTCATAACCTCACCGTGTTCTTTGGAGCGTGTTGTTCCCTTGGGGTTTATGTAGATCGTTTTTAGGGAGTAGAGTGGTGCTTTATAGGTTATCGCCTCTATTACCTTGTTCCTGAAGATTGATACTCTGTAGTTGTAGTTCCTTGATTCCCTATTACCATTCTTTATCCAGTAGTATCTCAGGTAGCCGATAATCTCTGGGTTCTCTAAGGCAACGACCGATGCGCCATGATGATAAGTGTAGTCTAACATATTGTGTATTGCTTGGTGTATTTTCGTCCATGCAGACTTTCTCTTGTACCCTCGACTCGTTACCTCTCTAAACCAGAAGGTCTTTATGTCTCTTAATCTTCCATATTTATCTATTATTGCTAGGTTAATCCTATCAACATTAACGTCTACACCAGCAACATAGTCTCCAAGAGGTTTAACGTATTTTCTCATAGTCTCCAAGTACAGGTTGTAGGGGATCATTACCTGCAAACTACAGTAAAGATGCAAGTTGTTGTATTGATAGAAATTGTATTCTTTAATTACTACCCGTGCCGGGTAACCTATCTCTCTATTCATTGCCTTCTCCGTGAGCATTATTAATACTTTCTTGTATCCCTTTGGTGTTCTTAGTTTTACTGTTATTTTTCTTGGTTCTTTCCTCTGATTGAATACTAGGATCTCTGCTCTATCGGTAGACAACAATCTTATGTTTAGGTTTCCTTTTTTCTCTTTTTCTGCTTCGCTCTGGAAGAGTAGCCATTGCCTTAGCTCTATATTCTTTATCTCCACTCCTAATTTTCTTGCACTCTTGAGCGTTGAGTGTATTAGTGTTGCTACTCCGTCTATATATCTACGATTAGGTAGAATGTTGTAGCATCTCTTACGAGCATACTTAAGGAAACTAGCTTGTGATAAGTCAATAAGCATATCATTGTTCTTTACATCACCTAGTAGTCTATGAGCACATAATTTAGAGAGCCATGCGGTTGACCAAACCAGCTTAGCATCCACATCCTTAACCGTAAACGGTATATCGAGTGTGAGGTACTCTGGTAAACTCATTGTTTTATTACCTAGGGGTATATATCCCTGGTAATATTTAAAAGCTTTTTCTGAAGTATAGAGTACGTGGTGGGCTCTGGTTCCCGAGACCCATAGCCCACTAGTGGGCTATGGTGAGGGGGTCAGAGCATCGCCGTAATGAACCTCTACATGGGGAGGAGGACCCTAAAGACCCTAAACAACCCCAATGAACCATGTAGAGGTGAACGGTAAGCTTTCGTTCATCAATTATAGGTGGGCTAAGCTACCTAACGGACATATTGTTACTAGGGATATTGTAGCTTCATGGAATTTAGCACTTAAAGGTCTTAAGTTTCTCACCCGAGATGTGGGGTCTCGTGGTTTCGTGGAGACCCCGAAAGCCCTTGACCAAATGCAACCCCAAGAAGGGATGAGAGGGAAGCCCGTGTAGGTTCCCAAAATACTCATTATCCCCAAAAGATAAAGCACAGGCAACCATATGATACTTAGGGAGGGGTTAAGAGCACTTGATAAAGTATCTAGCGATATTTGTGATAATAGCCATTATACTACATACTACCGTAACCATAGAAACTACTGCTAATTCTATGGACATAAAAACTCCATCAGAGGGATACATAGTCATAGATATAAATAATAACTCACTAACGATAACACTATTTAAAACATTTAATGAGTCGTTGAATTACATAAAGAGAATTATAACAATAAGTGCAAGGTTAGAATCACTTAACTATACTTGTCTAAGAAATGTTAACTTGGAGACAAAATCTAAGGGTAAAAACATATCAATTATGTTAAGATATGAGATTAAACCCCAAAAACCACGACATATCATAGCAGGCTTCCTAGTATTGAATATTCAAAGCATGAATTTGACAACATACTTTACCGGAACACTCAATGATAATGAAGTGATGTTTAATTCTACATGTTATATACCATTAAACAAAACATCTCTTACTAATATAGTACAAAAACGTAAAATAATACTCGATATGATTAATGCAAGTAGCTTAAATGAAGAATTAAGAAATAGGGGGCTGAATTTCATAAATGTGCAAAGGAGTATAGCATCTCTTGAAGGAAACTCTCTTGCTTTAGATGTAAGCGGAGTAGTATGTTTAAGTGATATACCGCTAACTAAGAATATCATTGTAAAGATCATGGCTCATTACGGTTTTGATGTAAATACTACCATGCTTTACCTATTAACGGAAAAGTACTCAGACATAGACCTAGTCCACACTGCAATATATACTCTTTATAATGAACAGGATAAGTTAAGTTTGACTAGTATTTCATCATTAGATATCCGTAAAGCTTCTGCAATTATAATTCAGGCACTATTACATATAGTGCTTAGGAATGAATTATTACTTTACATACCAGCAGAATTTCCTATACTTGCAACTAATACAATAGGATTAATTCATTATCTAGATCCACAAACGCTCACGCCCATAGGTGTAATGGCTACACCAATAACTTTACTAATACCAGAAAATTTAGACATAAGGAATATACCAAGAATTATTAAGGGAATAGTGAAAGAAGCTTCAACAAAGTTTCAATTACCAGTAGTATTAAGGCTTAACATGGAGAATATGAAACTTAAAATCTTAGAGAAGGTTGACAGGGAAGGTGTAATCGGATTTAATGAGACAATGTTAGTACTAAGACCAGATGCGGTCGACAAGTTAGATAATGTAACTATAACTCTATATACCTATGTTGGAGAGACAAGTGTAATAGAGCAGTACTTACTAGCTGCATTAGTGATCTCAGCTACAGCCTTAGCATTATCACTATATATAGTATTTTTAAGAATTAAGAGGAAGCGTGGTAAGTAATGATACAAGAGATACTATATAAGACAAGACTTGAAGAAATGAAGAAGCATGTAAGAGGTGAAAAGGAGCTTTATGTAACCGACTTAGTTAGATGTCCATTAAAAATAGAGTATGAGATTAAATACCCTGAACTAGTTATACAGCAAGCATATAGTCCTCCAACTATACTTGGAGATGTTGTTCATAAGGGTCTAGAAAATCTTCTAATTGAAGCAAAGAGTCTAAATCTTATTGATGGAGAAGTGAACATTGAGGTTGAAGGATCAAAAAGTATAGAAGAATATATCATAAAGGGTAGAATAGATGCTATAATAGTCAAGAAGGATGGCAGACGTATAGGTGTTGAAATAAAGTATACTAAGAGTGATATGGGTTTACCGCTTCAACATCACGTATTACAGGTGAAGATATATAATTGGCTATTTGACTTAAGCGAAACCATACTTATCTACCTAACACCTGATAGGATAACCGAGTATAGGGTTGAGGAAAGGATTGATGAATATGAACTTTTAAGTCTCATAACATCAAAACAAGCACCACGTTGGAGTTGGGAATGTTCATATTGTGTTTTCTCAATACTTTGTCCGCATAAAAAACCTAGATGAGAAACTCCAATTTACCTACAATACCCTGATATTCTTTATCATTAATAATTTCCTCATATTCATTGACAATCTCTTTATATAATTCTTCTACATGTTCGTGTAGTCTTTGATAAAGTTTAAGGCATTTGACTTGAAGGTTCTTTAGGTTTAGGTGGTAAGTTATTAAACCTCCATAACTAATAATGAAGTTAAGCATTGTCATTAACATGGATGGGTTAAAGAACTCTATTACATCTACTCTGCTAACGTTCTTCTTCTTATAGGTGAAGAAAATTACTTTCAGCATGTATCTTAGGATGGACTCCATGAGTTCGCCCATAATATTATTGATGATGTTTCTCTCTTCGTTTACTATATTTTTGATAAATTCATCCATCATATGGTTTTCCCGTAGACCCGTAAGTGCTTTAGTTAGGATCTTATTCTCAAGTACACATTTTAATGAGTTAGTAACGTAAATGAGACCTGATAGAGGAGCTGATAGTAAAATTCCTTTAATAAGCCGCTGCTTAGCATCATCAAAATCTACTTGTATCTTATGAGATTGTAACATAACCATTATATCGCCTGGCTTTATAATCCCACAGAGCATTACTTCGGCATCTGAGATTATAGCAGGTAAAACAGCTATACCATAAGTAGCTATTATACATGGTCTTTGAAGAATGTTAATTATATTAACTTGACCTAGAATATTAGTCTTAACCAGATCTTTCACTAGCTTATAGCTTTGATATTGAAGGGGATCAATTACCACTGTAATGGCTTTCATAGCCTTAGCACCATTCTAGTTTCTTCGTCCAAATATTCCGTTAAGTGTTTAGATGTTAAAGTATTTAGGGTCGATGTAATGAAATTTAAGTATTTATAGCCCATGGCTTTACATGTAAGAACATCATAGCAATATTCAATAACGTCTAGCAAATCCTCTAATTGTAGTTCATCGGTTAGCTTTTTACTGAGTAACCATATATTCTTAAAGGTGTAGTTAACAACTTTGCCTATCTTAGATAAATATATGAACCATAGCATTTCATAGATAACCTTACATGTGTATCTAGGTACTCCTATTCTACGAGCAGCTCTAACTCTAATACCTAAGCTAATTACATAATCTCTATAATCATCGGCTTTTAGTGTACTTAATGGAGGAGCGGAGTATGTTATTTCACTACCATAGATTAACTTCTTAGGCTCCTCACTAAATCTTATGGTATATATTTTTGAAGGCTTACAAGTAATGGGATCAACTATTAATCCATTTACTGGTGGTGGTAAAACTATAATCTTTACACCTGGAGCTGCTAAAATCATGGAGTCTCCAGGGACTTTAGATTTGGCAAAAATGAGTAAATCAATACAAGAGCTTTGAAGGCAATATTCACCCCTAACAGTACTACCAACAATGTAAATGGCCTTTATGGATTTAAACACATTACTCACACCATCAAATTCTCATGTAAAATTTATTAGTTTTTCAACCTTACTAAATCCAAGGTTAAAATGGATCCATATAATAAAAGAAGAGGTTAATAGTCATGGGAGGTAAACACGGTAAATATGTCTATATAGCTAGAAAAGACGGCTGGTATATTAAGGCTAGAGTACTTAAGGGTAAAGCAGATACAGAACCAACAAAGTATATCATGTTAGGGTTTAAGAGAAAAGATGTACCCCCGACATATAAGGTTATTAAAGAGGAAATGCTACCTGATGAAGTAATTAAAAAACTATATGAAGTCTAATGACTATACTAAACCTCTATTAACCTCATATGTAGAATAATATAATATGGGATGATGTAGCCGACATAGACTAAATTGTCGAAAAGATGTAGAAGGGTCGATTGGCTGACCATAAAAATTCATCAGCGGCGGCCATTAAGCGTCATCCTTAGCCATCCTATACGAGAGCAGAAACCATAAGTTATAATATTTCATAATTCTTATATCAGCAATACTAATATACTTGTTTTACCATTATTTACTTGGTATCTAGTATGCCTTTGAAGGGCTATAAGAGTATTACGCTTAGAGAGAATAGGTACTGGAAGCTAATGGAACTAAAGGCTAAACTTAAGGCTAGGACTTGGGATGAACTTGTCGATAAGCTCTATGATTTAGTGATGGAACATGAAGTTAGCTAGAACTGTTAAAGTAAAGTGTATAGTCTCTAAGAGAATCTTAACAATAGTAAGAGAAGTTTACTCTATGTATAAGTCTATGCTAGAATATACATTAAACTATGCATTAAAGAATAATATCAAGTCATTTACCAAGTTAAAAGCCAAAGTATATAGAAAGCTTAGAAGCATATACTCAGAGCTACCTAGTCATTACGCTTACACGGTTTGTCAAGATGCTGCTACTAGAGTTAGGAGCTTCCTTAAACTTAAGAGGAAAGGATTAACCTATACTGATAATCCAGAAATTAGAAGGATTAGTATTTGGCTTGATGACCATCTCTGGAAGCTTAATGGATATACAGAGGTTAGAATTGCTACTCATAAAGGATGGATAACGTTAGGTATTAGACCTCATAAGCTGTTTTGGAAGTATATGAATAATCCTATATGGAAACTATATAGTGAAGCTAAACTAAAAATAAACAGTAATAATGTTGAATTGCTCTTAACTTTTAGGAAGGAAGAATATAAGCCGTAGCTTGTTTTATGTTATTTCCAATTATTTCTAAATACTTTTAATTACT
>CAYXRT010000025.1:0-27234 GCA_964467535.1 uncultured Desulfurococcales archaeon | reverse complement strand
TTGTGGTGCGGCGGCCGGGATTTGAACCCGGGACCTCCGGCGTGGCAGGCCGGCGTCCTAGTCCAGGCTAGACGACCGCCGCAACCCATAAGCATATTTCATTATATGGAGCTAAATAAGTTTAACTAGGATTAAATCCCATAGGTATAACAATTATGGTAGGTCTAAACACGTTTAATCCTTTTAATTTTTCATATAAATTTTTTTCCTACACTCATTAATATCTGACTGGTGAAAATTCATGCCTAAGCCAGTTATCGATAAAGAGAAATGTACTGGATGTGGAACTTGTGTAAATACATGTCCTCAAGGAGTACTTGAGCTCAAAGGAGATAAGGCTGAGGCTGTAAACCCTGATAACTGTATAGGATGTAAGGCCTGTGAAGCGGTCTGCCCAGTTGGGGCAATAACAGTACAGGAGTAATCTAAAAAGACGTCTAGATTAAGAAAGTAAAGGTAGTACATAAAGTAATTATCCATCGATTACATTGCTTTTCTTTTTTCTAAATAAATACATTCTCTTAACCCGATAAGCTAATTAATCTAATATTTACTAAAAAATATTCTCAGCAACACCTATTGAGAAGAGTAGGTAAGTGGATTTGAGGATCAACAGATGTAGAAGTGTTAGCCCCATAGTTTCATCAATAATAATGCTATTAATAGCGCTAAGTATATCTAGCATAATATATATCACACTATATACTCAAGTGGTATCAAGTATTAATGCTATGAAACAGGAATTATTAGAAACAAAAATAAAGTTAATGCAATTTCTTGATATAGGTTTAGCAGTAATAAACGCTACAAATAAAACCCTATATCTAATAGTAGCTACAGGTCAAAATAATGTTGAATTAATAACCATCTACGTAAATAATACCTATATAGGATATGATCTTGACCTAACCATCCCTCCCAATACATTATATGTCATAAGAGTTGATTTATCAAGCATAGAATCGCAATTAACCTTAAGTGAAGGAGCAATAGCATATATTAAAGTCATATATGAAGGAGGAGAATGCTATGCATTTGCAGAAGTTGTTACGTAAAAGCATTAGTGGAGTAGTAGTTTCTGCATTCATCTTAATTATGGCAGTCCTATTAACTACATTCTTTATGACAGCATTAAGGAGTCATAGAGAACTTACAATAATAAGTAGTGAAAGAATTGAGAAAGAAGCAGAAGCCCTATCCATGATAAAATACATTGAAGCATATATGATCACTGAAGATGATACTATCACACTTAACCTTACAAATAACTATATAGAATCAATATCATTAACTGGAATAATATTATATTATGAGGGAGGATACTTTGATATACTTCCATCCAGTTCGCTAAAGTATTCTGTATTCATAAAAGCATCCTTATATGATTATAGAGATAGAATAGTGAGGTCATGGGATAATTTAAGTTCTTTTAACAACAGTCTTCCATTAATACTTCAAACCGGATATAAACTTCAAGTAAAATTAAGTATTAAAAAAGACATTAAATCAGCTAAAGCATCTATAAGTGAAGCGGATATTGTAACGGTAATATCATTTAAGGCCCTCCCAAAACCCCCAGCTGAATGGTCTTTTATTACGATACCAGAAGATATTTGGACTAAACCCGGAGGATCTGATTACTCATATGCTAAGACTTCATATACCCTCCAAGAAAATGTAAAGTACCCTAGTACAGCAAGCATTGAGACAGGAGCATATATTTCAGGATCTCTTCCTGACGATGTTATGGCTAGTGACGACTCATATTATATCGTAGAATCCACAGCTACTTCGTATACTACAAGAGAGTATCACCCTTCATCAATAAATACATTATTAGGCAGTACATCTGGCTCAGTATCTAATATCCAGGGAAATGACGATATACTATACGTTAATGTTTCAGCATATCCATATACGTATGCTCCTAGAGCATACTTTAGAAATCTAACATATGCATTTCAAGGAACTACATATTATAAGTTAATGATTCAATCCCCTATAACTGAGAAAGGATTTGTAGGTACAGCAACCATAAGATCTTCGGGTACTTGGATTATTTTGGTTGGCGATTTCATTTATCCTTTACAATCCTATAGAGGTCTAACCATACCAGCTGGAACATGGACGGTCTACTACTATGCATGGTATAAGACATCAGGTATTGTAATAGTAAGATATGCTAATGCATATATTAATGTAGGTGTAATAAAATCCGATGGAACTATCACATATGTAAGTACAAATGTTGCCGTAGCACCTTTACAGGGAACTGAAAGCATTACGTATGCGACATATAATTTTCCTGGATACACTGTTGCTGAAGACGACGAATATTTGCTCATAGAGTATAGAATAGAAATAAATGTACGTATATTCTTCTTTGGTTCTGTTACCGTTTATGTAGTTCTAGAAGATCCAAATACATACATTCAAGCAGGTGAAACTTGGGCATCTACTTATGCAGCTGAAGTTGAATTTATAGGAACTTCAAATACAGCTGAGGACTGGCTTTATCTCCTATGGGGACTTGACATTAGAGCTGATATAACTAATGTTAACTTGACCATACAACTATACAACTATAACTTAGATACCTATCCCACATCAGGTTCGGGCTACATGTATTTTACAAATATCTCTACTACAGATACCATATATAGTCAAAACATTACCACATATCCTGAATACTTTAGAGACGGGACTACGGGAGAGTTTAAGATTAAGGTGTTTGCCAAAAGAGCTGTAGACTGGAATGAAGGCTTTACATTATACATTGACTACATGTTCTATAAACCAACATATTATAATGAATATACCGCTAAGACCATGTTCATAATAACAGATGCTGTTAGTGAGAATGTAGCCAAGCTCGTCATAAACTTTGAAGTTGAACACGATACTTCAATTACATCATTTAAACTTTACTTATGGGATTACACTACTTCATCATGGGTTAATATTTACAGTTCATCAGGGTCGTTAATAGCTGATTCCGTAGCTATAACCGTATTCCCTGAGAACTATATCTATGGCTCTGAAATAAAGTTACTAGTTGAATCTATTTACATCAGTGATAACGCATTTTCATTTCAACAAAAGTCTGATTTAATTGAGGTGATTGAATATCTTTATGAAGCTCCCGCTTTAGTTGTTGCTGGAGCAGGATATGATTATTTAATACTCTACAAGTATTTAACCAATCAATGGAATACTATTAACTTACCACTTACATTGAATAAAGGATTTTCCTTCACGTCTGTAACTTCTGACCTATATGTAGTCTATGGAGGTAATACTATTAACTTCACAAAGATAGACTTATTAACAGGGTCTTTCACAGCGCTAGCAAACTTACCCGTTAATTCTACATATTCATTACTAGTTTATGTTCCATCACAAGATTACATATATTACCTACCAGATGCCAGAACAGGATCTACATTCTATATATACGACATAGCTAATGATGTGTGGACAGGTAGCATAACTTTACCATTAACGCCACCCGTATATGACTGTATAGGATATGCCGACATTATTATATGTGTTGATTCTAGTGGACTAACTATATACAATGTAACTTCTAATGATATTGTATTAACGTCTAAACTTCCATTATATGAAAATATAGCAGGACTTATATATGATGACAGTAGAGACTGGATAGTAGTGGCTTATTATACTGGTGAGATCTATGCCTTTAATAAAACAGCAGGTATGTGGCTTAAATTAACTCCAAACCTACCTAATTCAAGTACAGCTGAAGGATCTAGATTAACTTGCGGTCCAAAGAAATACCTGTATCTAAGGCCCTATAGTAGGTTCATATATATCATCAAGAAAACCCAGTTCTCTACAACCCAGCTTACTAGTTAGAACACTACAGGCTATAACCATGAAAATCGTTCTTCGCTAATTAACATAGCTGATTTTAGCGGAATTCTTATATACTGTTCTTGATAAGTTGAAAAACGTGATTTAAATGACTGAGTACATAAATGAGCTAATAGGAATATTAAATAAAGAACTTGCTAAGTGTTATAAAATTGTAAGAAAGGCAGGGAGTGTCATTCAGATAGTAAGAGGTAATACTGTTGAGGCAACTATTAGGGATATGGGAGAATACTTAATAATGACCATTGCCGGCAATAACTATAAGTATGACAAGTGGTATACTAAACCAGTACATTTAGCAAAGGTAATAACACAATACTTTAATCCAAGATGTAAGTAATGGTTTAATGTGATGTGATTTTTAATATAAGTCTCCTAAGTTCTTCCCTAGATTTAATGTCTATCAAGAATGCTTTAGTATCATCAATAAGTCTACGAGCGATATCAACTCTATGTCTTATTCCCTGCATAAGTGCTTCAGGGTAATGAAGTTTCTTAAGCGCCTCATATACATATTCCATAATCTTTAGAAAGTTTATTGCTTCATCTATTCTCTCCTTCATTATACTTGTTAGTATTAATCTCCTAAGTTCACCAATAACATCGCCTAAGCCTTGTAAGTATGGCTGTATGGGGACGTCAAGATCATTATGGGATCTTACATTATTATTGACAACAATGTCATACAATACATTACATTCAACATATTCAGCTAATGCATTATAAATTAAACCTGAATAATATAGATCTGGGTGATCTCTCTTCAATAGATTATTAATGTACCTTACATCCTTAGTGATATTATTGATGATGTTTTTAGCTTCCGGATATTTACCTTCTAAGATTAATTTAATACATTCACTTGAGTTCCTGATTATATTTCTTGTAACTTTAATTGCTTCTTCTCTTACTTTATCTTTCACAGATAGCTCCTTATCTATTTCATCAATTATATTATGAATTTTCCTATGCAATTCTATACTCACAGCTGATTCACCTACTACGGTCTGTGATGCGGGGCTTTCTTCATCGTTCTTAGCTCTTTTTATCCGGGTTCCCTCTTCATCCCACTTTAGTCATTAGAAGTAGTGGTGGGCCCGGGGGGATTTGAACCCCCGACCACCGGGTTATGAGCCCGGCGCTCTACCTGGCTGAGCTACGGGCCCTCCACTGCATTAAAATTATATTCTAGAGGGGTTTTTTGAGTTTACGTTCTTTAGTATTAGCTTTCTTGTCATGTTCCTATGGTCCATGTCTTTAAGTACTCTTCTTGTTCTTTAGTGAGTTCATCTATTTCTACTCCCATAGCCTTGAGTTTAAGCTTTGCAACCTTGTAGTCTATCTTTAGAGGAACATTGTATACCTTTATGGGTAATCTAGGATTTTCATGCAAGTACTTAACTGATAGAGCTTGATTTGCAAAGCTCATATCCATAACCTCGCTTGGATGTCCTTCGGCAGCCACTAGATTGACTAATCTTCCCTCAGCTAATAAGTATATCCTTTTACCATTTCTTAATGTGTATTCCACAACATTAGGTTTAATTTCACGTTTACTTACAGCTAATGATTCAAGGTCTGGAATACTTATTTCGACATTGAAATGTCCTGCATTAGCTAATATAGCGCCATCCTTCATTAGCACCATATGCTCTTTCCTTATGACATTAATATTACCTGTAGCTGTTATGAATATATCACCTATCTTTGCAGCCTCTTTCATAGGCATAACCTGAAATCCGTCCATTACAGCTTCTAATGCCCTAACAGGATTGACCTCGGTTACAATTACATGTGCACCCATACCTCTCATTCGTAATGCTATACCTCTACCAACCCATCCGTAGCCAGCTACTACGACTTTCTTACCAGCTATTAATACATTAGTTGCACGAAGTATTCCATCAACTGTGCTTTGACCAGTACCATAACGGTTATCAAATAGGTATTTTGTTAATGCATTATTAACAGCAATCACGGGATATAGGAGCTTGCCTTCCCTTTCTAAAGCTTTTAATCTAATTACTCCAGTTGTAGTTTCTTCTGTTCCACCCTTAATCTTTTTGCCTAGATCCGGATAATCCTTATGTATTGTAGCATGTAAGTCGGCTCCATCGTCAAGAACTATGTGAGGCTCAAATTCAATAACCTTGTTAATACACCAATAATATTCTTCCTCGCTTTGACCTCTCCACGCAAAAACCCTAGCACCTTCCTTTACAAGAGCTGCCGCAACTTCATCCTGTGTTGAAAGAGGGTTACTAGCTGCTAAGGCGACCTCTGCTCCACCAGCTATTAATGTCTTAACAAGAACTGCAGTCTCTTTAGTAACATGAAGTACAGCCCCTATTTTAACACCTTTTAATGGTTTATTCTCTGTAAACTCCCTCCTAATAATCATTAACACAGGCATGTGCTTTTCAGCCCATTCGATTTGACGAATGCCTTGTTGAGCCAGATTTAGATCTCTAACCTTAAATTCAGTCATATATTTAAACACCTCACTAAAAGGTATCCACTTAAAACTAGCTTATAAAAATGTATTGTATGCCATCAGCATCGCTGGGCTTCTTCATAACATCTGCGTCGGAAGTTATCATCATTTTTAATGCCAGTGTACGGTCATCCTGCCGACTAATAGTCGGCCGTCCCGTACACGGGGGGCTTCTACTCCTACATGAATTAAAAAATCTTAAAAAGAATTCGGAGTTTGTCAATACAATCCGGTATTATATTATTAGGGGAACGTATAAACATTCAATACTATTAATTAACCTGTATCACAAGTATTCTTACCAGGTATGCGTAGCATATTAAGATACTTAAGGTTAATTATCAGAAAGCTTTGGAGACATAGACTTGTAGTAACCTTTATAGTGTTTATCGTAGTTGCTTTAATCAATGCTGCAGCTTTTTACTGGATAGAAACTGTAAACGGGCCTCAAAAGAACTTAACGTTTTTTCATGCTATATACTGGGTAATTATAAGCATGACAACTACAGGCTATGGAGATATAACCCCCGTAACAGAGGCAGGGCGTTTATTAGCAATAGAGACAGCAATAATGGGCTTTGTAGTATTTATGCTATTAGTTTCAACTATGGCAGAAGCTTTAATGCAGTACAGTCTAAGAAGATCTATGGGGCTAGGAAGGTTGAGTGATGTAGACTTAATAGTTGTAGGTAGTTCAGAGATATGTAAAGAAGCAATAAATGAAATTAAGACCAACTTCCCCAAGATTAAAATCGGATGGATTCTTGAAAGAAGACCTAGAACCCCACCTGAGGATGTAGAATTTATAGTAGGTAATCCTACTGATGATAGAACGCTTTTAAGAGCGGGAATAAAACAAGCAAAACACATGATAATATGCTTAACTAATGACTCTAGAGCGCTACACGTGGTTTTAACAGCCAAGAGATTAAATAAGAACTTAAATATTGTAAGTATAGCAATGAATAGAAAATCACAAGAATTACTTGAAGAAGCAGGAGCTAGGATGGTTGTACCTTTGAGGATTATAGGGAAAGCATTAGCTTCAGCAATATTCGAGCCACTTGTATCAGACTTCTTAGAAAAAGTTGCTACAGCTAAGGCTCTAGGTTTAACCGAACATGACATATCGCATAGCGAAAGGGGTATGAGCTTAAATGAATTAGTCAAAAAGTTAGAGACATGTGATGATAAGTATAGATATATACCATTAATATTAGCTAGGAAGGATGGTCGAGAGCTCATTCCGCCACGCAGAGAAATGAAATTAAATGAAGGCGATAGATTAGTTTTCTTAAAGATTAAAAGGAGAAAACCGGAAAAACATAAAGTAGTAAAGAAGCGGTGAAAAGGTCTCATTGTACTATCGAATATAACCTTATTTGAGATGATTATAGAAAAATTTAAGGGTGTGCACCTATATTCTTGAATGGTGCACCAAATCACATTCCTGACGGTTTTTAGATCCTATAACTATCATAGTAACTTATGCGATCTTCATTACTTATTTAGTGTTTAGCTTAATGAAAAGTAGAGGTGTAGGTGCTGATAAAATATCTTTGGTAACCGTACTAGCAGCAGGAATATTTGCCGCTCAAATGCTTAACTAGCCATTACCTGGAGGTACAAGTCTACACTTTATAGGAGGAGCATTAGCGGGGGTTATATTAGGTCCTTGGCTAGGCTTTCTTACAATGTTTCTAGTATTACTTATTCAATGTATAGTATTTCATGATGGCGGAATCACAGCACTAGGAGCCAATGTGCTAAACATGGCTATAATAGGAGTTCTTGTTGGTTATTTCATTTTTGTAATAGTTAATAAATTAATGCATGGAGCAAGAAAAGCTAGAATTATAGGAGCATTCCTAGGAGGGTGGATTAGTGTAATTTTAGCAGGAATAGCTTGCGGTTTAGAAATAGGCTATTCTCCTGCATTTCCATATGGTATTTATATTACAGAACCTGTCATGGGGCAATGGCATACTGCCCTGGGTGTTATTGAAGGGATAATAACAGCTTTCATAATAGGTTACCTTACTATAAAAGCTCCTTACCTAGTACCAGCAATGGAGGTGAATCTCAAATGATAAGTAGTAAGACATTAATTATCATAATTATCCTAGTTATCATTAGCCCAGTATTTGGTGTTATATTAGCAGATATGGTTGGCTATCATGAACCTCTCGATATGGCAGCAGAACTACTTGGGTTAATAGACATTAGTGAAAAATAAATTGGACCCCATTCTTTGACTATACAGTGCCAGGATTACCTGATGTCATAGGTTACATAGTATCAGGGTTTATTGGAATAGGCATAATATTAGGTATAGGTTATATAGTGTACAAAGTATCTGGTGATTTAAAACGAAAAAGAGCCTAGCATATAGATATCTTGAAGAAATACGTGAGGCTTTAATATATTTAACACATGATGTTGGATTAAAAGAAACTATACCGTTATTAGCAACGATATCTTGGCTCATAACCGTATTTACTACTTCCCTAAGTAACACATTACTTGTCCATCTATATTTGTAATAGTTCTATCCCTAACTTTGTTTACTTTAGCATGCAAAGGTAGGATATTAGAGGAATTCAAGGTTATAGTTAAGCCTATATCATTTATTATAGCATTAGTTGTTTCGTTACCTTTACTAATAATGAATCCGTATCATATAAGTACCTTAAAATTTATAACTAGAGTTATAGCATCGACTATAGCCTTCATAGTACTATTAAGGATTATAGGATGGAGGAATATATTATATGGTTTAAGAGACCTTAAAGTACCAAGTAGCTTAATATGGATGATATTTTGTACCATAAAATTCATACCCTTATTTATAAACGAGGTACTGAGAATGCTCCTAGCTCGAGAAGCAAGAATATTTAGTAAACAATCACTACTAAGAACATGGAAAGTTTTATCAACAATAGCATCTGAGGTAGTAGTAAAATCCTATCACAGGTCCTGGAGATTTAACTTAGCATTAGAGGCTAGAATTATAGGCGGTAAAGTAGATTTAAAGTATAATCATAACCCAGATAAGATATGGTGCATACTGTTATTTGTAATAGCAGTATATGTGCTATTACTCGAGCTCTCGGTGAGGCTATGGGGTATAATATAAGGGTTGAAGATGCCTGGTTTAGCTATGTTAAAGGAGAATACGTACTTAAAGGAATTAACCTAACAGCTCAAAAAGGTGAAGTTACCGTAGTTATAGGTCCTACAGGAAGCGGTAAATCAACACTATTACTAACAATGGCAGGACTCCTTAAGCCAGATAAGGGAATTATATATTACAATGATAAACCGTTAGAAAAGTTGTTGCCATACATTAAAAAGATAGTAGGAATATTATTTCAAGATCCCGATAACCATCCTTTTAATCCTGCAGTTTTTGATGAAATAGCATTCGCGCTGAGATCTTTAGGCATGAAGGAAGATGAGGTTAGGGGTAAAGTAAACAGGATTGCTAAAGTACTTAGTATAGAGTATTTACTTCACAAATCTCCGTTTAAATTGAGTGTTGGTGAGAGGAAGAAAGTTGCTTTAGCATCTATACTTGTATATGAACCAAAAGTTCTATTCCTTGATGAACCTACAGCAAACCTAGATTCAAAGGCTGTGAGCTCGGTGAAGAATTTAATAATTGATGCAAGAAGTGAAGGTAAGACAGTGATAGTAACATCATGTGACTTGGAATTTGCAATTCAAGTAGCAGATAGAATTTATGCTATAGATAATGGTCAGGTGAAGGTTAATTGTCGTGTAGAAGAGTTCTTAAGGGAAGAAATATTTGCGAAAATAAACTTACATGAGCCATTAGCATATAGAGTACTTAAAGTACTGGGGATAAAACCGGAAGTATTATTGAGAATCATAAGAAGAAGTTTATAAGGTTTTAAAGTTAAATTATACCCACATAGATTGAGTAGAACATTAATATCTCAGTCAGGTGATAGCCTTGACCTATAGCTTTGTCAAGAGAGTGGATTATTATTTCGACGAATATGGACCTTAAAATACTGAAAATGTTATTAAGGCAGTTATTGAAAGGATGAGGGAAACAGGGATTAAAACTATTATTGTTGCAAGTGATAGTGGTAAAACTGCTGTTAAGGTGTGTGAGGCCGTTAAAAATCTCAATGTTAAAGTGATTGCGGTTTCATGGAAAACTATGGATCCACAAAATGTTAAGAAGCTAAAAGAACATAACGCTATAATCATTGAAAACTCTCATACACCATTAAGTACTGAAGATAAAAAGAAAATTGCAAACACATACTATACACTAGGACAAGGATTAAAAGTAGCAGTTGAGGTTACGTTAATAGCAAAGGCTTAGTAAATATTGGCGATGAAGTAATAGCTATAGGAGGAACTGCACAAGGTGCTGACACAGCCATTATTGTTAAAGCTTCTTCAACAAATGATATGCTAGGTCCTAACATAGATAAGCGATTAGAAGTAAGGGAAATTATAGCAATACCTAGAAGAAAAAAGTGGTACAAGTGACTATGTGTATTTTGAGAACTATTTCACCTAGCAGATGTTTTAGATATCGATATTAGGAAGAAAAAGTTATGATTTTACTGATTCTCTACGAGGACTTCCATACACCTGATGATAAATCTATTTCTCCTTCGGTTTTTGCAACTATTATTGTACCTGCTAAGTCTCCTGTCACATTTACCATTGTTCTTCCCATGTCTAGGATTACATCAATTCCCGCTATCATGCTATAAGCTAATGCTACACTTGGTTCTGTTAATGGTAATCCTACAGCTTCTAGTACCATTGCTAACATTATGAGTCCTGCGCCTGGTACTCCGGCAGTTCCTATTGATGCTAGAACAGCCGTTATTACTATAAGGAGTTGCTGGGTAGGTGTTAATGGTATTCCTAGGGCATTAGCAATGAATATTGTTGAAATTGCTTGATACATAGCAGTTCCATCCATGTTAATAGTAGCGCCTAGTGGTAGTGTAAAGGCATAAACTGATCTACTAATTCTAAAGTTTTGATCAGCTACAGTCATCGTTACAGGTAATGTTCCTGAGCTACTTCTGGTTACAAATGCAGTAAGCATAGCCTCTTTAGCTCCTCTCAAGAACTTAATGATGCTCAATTTAAATGATGCTAGTATGCCTCCATATATCAGAAATATATGCAGAAATAACCCCACATAGAGCGCTACAACAACTATTGCTAAAGGCCCTAATATACCAGGCCCGTACTTAGCAACCACGTAGCCTATTAGCGCAAATACACCTATAGGTGCATACTGTAAAATTCCCCTAACAATTTTATATATACATTCAGCAAGTCCGTCAAATACTTTAAAAACTGTGTCAGCAACAGTCCTTACTCTTTCGATTTTACTTTCTCTGAGGTAGGCTATGGCTATGCCTAGGACAACGGCAAAGAATATTATTTGTAATACCTTTCCTTCTGTTAATGCTGCAAAGGGATTTGTAGGTATTATATTTAAGAGTACTTCAGTTATAGGTGGTGGGGGGCTAACAGTTATCTTCTTTGCCTCACCTGCTAGCTGAAGACCAGCACCAGGCTTAAAGAGATTTGCCATGGCAATTCCTATGAGCACGGCAATAGCTGATGTTATTAGATAGTAAATAATTATCTTAACACCAACCTTTCCTAACCTAGCAGGGCTAATGCTTGCAGCTCCAATAACTAATGAGAATAGAATTATTGGTGCTACAATCATCTTTAGCAATCTGATAAAGAGGTCACCAAGAGGCTTTATGACTGCTATAGGCTCTCCTACAATTGCTCCTATGATGATTCCCAGGATAAAGCCTATTAGAATTTTATAGATTATAGGATACTCTAGATATCTCCTAAACAAGCTCAAAGGAAGTCCCTTATAAAAATGGGAAATTCAAATTAATTAAATTAACTACTATAACCTTGATGAAAAGTAGTTTATGTAGTAGTAATACAGCATTCTTTTTAGACTGCAAGGGCTTTCTATATTCTGAGTATTACTAAGTGCTAAACATAGCAAAGAAACTTTTTACACCGTGTCTATCCGATAGTAATACTTCATCGCTAATTAATAATAAGTTTTTAAGAGAAATGGTCTTCCACCTTTACTTCTTAAATATCTTCCACCTCCGATAAGTTTAGCTACCATTTTACGTATACTGAACATTCCCTTAACCCAACATCGACTCCCTTTCTAACTTCCTTTAAGGGTATCTTAGGTATAGTTACGAAGTATTCTTTATCTTTGTGAATATGCTCCAATCTATCTCCTTCAACTCAGTCTTCTCCACATCAGTAAATTCGTGAGCATATGTTTCTTTTAATTTCCCTTAGAGTTCAAATTCCTGAAGTCTTTAGACAAGTATTCTACTAGAATTACAAATATGTAATCAACGTAGAATTCTATTAAAGTTGTTCGATTGATCTAGAACAATACAAAATTGATTTTATGAGTGCAATCCTTACTTTTTACATCGCATTTTGCCTATATAAGAATTACAATAGTTTTTAATGCGTCCTTTATAGGTCTCTTTAATGCAGGTCTTAAGTTATAATATTATTAGAATTCTTTTGGAGAACTATGAGCTCTTCTTCTGAGGCTATAGTTAACAGGTTCTCATCCTTAATGATATTCTTAGTTACATGAATATCAACTTTCTCACTAGTATCATACAGTACGCATTCTAACGAGGCTATTCATGTAGCTCTGTTTATCTAAGAACCACATTACATGGTTGACGTTATTTATCGAATAGTTAAGCCCATGTCTTCACTTTCCTTTATATCTAAATACATCTAAAGTTTTTATTATCTTCACAACGTAGATTTGTTCCCAGCAACAATATTTAACTATATGTTAATTGCAGCCTTTCTATGGAACTTATACATAATGCATGGCAATTTACGATACTACTACATGTCACTGACATATCCGACAATGTATGTTACTAATCGATTCTAGATTAACTATGGATTTTAGTTATAGTCTGCTTTAAGTCAAGACTATCATGGATTTAACTTTTTATTAAAATTGAATAAAAATATAGTTGAATATATACTCTGTAAAGCCTGTCTATTTTATAATCCTGAGCTCTTTCTTAGCACCAGCTTCTTTAGCTATGTTCATAAGTTCCTTATACACGCTTTTATGTAATGGAATTCCAATTTTTAACCTTGTTTGCATTGTCAGCCATGCTTTTTCGCCAGGTAACCATATTCTATCTGCTTTAGGATGCTTCTTTAATGACTTAATCTCCTTTACATAAGTTTCTATTCTTTCAAAAAATTCGTCTTTGGACATAAAGGCTTCAATATCTATAGTTGCAAACGCATGTCCTACATTTGCTGGCTTAGTTCCTATGGTATATCCTACATGAACACCCCAAGCTGCACCGGATAGAACACCTGATATTATATCTATAATGAATGCTAGCCCTGAGCCTTTATGACCTCCAAATTCTTCACCTAAACCACCTAATGGTAATATAGCTGCATCGCCTTCTTTAATTGCTTTGAGGACCTTCTTCGGATCCCCGTGGAGTATGTTTCCTTCAGGATCTATCACCCATCCCGGAGGGATCTTCTTACCTAGTCTAGAGTACATTTCTATTTTACCTACAGGTACTACAGCTGTTGCTGCATCAAATAATATGGGTGGTGGATTAGGTCTTGGAATAGCTATAGCTATAGGATTTGTACCAAGAGTTCTACCAACGGTATTTACATATGCCATAAGGTTTTCTGAATTAGTTATGGTTATTCCTATAAAACCTTTTTCAACAGCTTTAAGTGAGTAATATCCAGCAATACCAAAATGGTTACTATTTTTAACAAGAACTAAAGAAACACCATACTTTTTAGCTTTTTCAATAGCTAGTTCCATAGCCCTAACACCTATAGGTTGGCCCAAACCGTTATCTCCATCAATAAGAGCAGTTGCACCATGATCTCTGACTACCTTAACATTAGCTTTAACATTAACATTACCTACCTTAATTCCACCAACATACCTTTTAACTCTTTGAACACCATGACTAGAAATTCCAAATAAATCAGCCGTTACAAGGGCGTCGGCAACAATATTTGCATCTTCCTTAGGAACGCCAAGTGCTATGAATATATCGGTAACGAAATCTTTTAATTCGATATGATTAACACGGACATAATCTTCAGGAGGAATAGGAGGCTCTCGTTCATAGTACTCATTTGAATACAACCTATCACCTAAGTATAGAATATAACGGTAATGTTATAAAATAGTATCTTAGCTAATTAAATAAATTCTTATTAATTTCTCTATGAATCACAACCTAGATGAACTATGAGGTAGTAAAATATGGGCTTCTCTGAGGTACGAGAGAGATTAATTAAAGTACTAAAGAGCAATATTCAAATGACATTTAGTATAGAGGAACGCGTTTATTCTACTAGACTATATAAGGACGATTACCAACCCGGTAATACGATCGATTTTGACTGTGATGGTAAGGGATACTGTAACACATAAATTAATAGGCTTGACACTAATAAATGCTCTAAATGAAATAGAAAGAATAGATAAGGAGGTACAACAAGCAACGAAGGGTGTAAAACAGCTAGAAAACACCATAAGGCGCTTACTAAACGCTATAGACGAATATATTAAATATGAATCAAACGTCATAGAACATTATAGTAGAGCATCAAATATAGCAAAAGAACTAGGTTATAATGCCATAAAAGATATCCTAACATCATTAGTTGAAACAGAAAAAATGCCACATAACTCTATGGATTCAAATAAAAAGTAAATTCAAAAACTCATTAACGACTAAATGACTTACTTAGCAAGACTAAATTTATCATTCTTGGCTATCTATTATCGATGTGTACTGATTTAACCTGAAGGTAACTCCTATATTTCATAATCTTTATCATTTAACTAAAGCAGCTATACTTATATTCTCCTATTTTATCATTTACCATGGTGTACCATTTATGAATGCTGGTGTTACATTTAAGTACGTAATTATAGCTATATGTTTGCTTGCTCTCTCATTGGCTCTAGCTATAACATTATATTATCATATCCATGGAACATGGAAGTCCACAATCCCCTCCAAGTTAATTATAGCATGGGGAGATTGTGGATGGCCGCAACCGTTTTGCGTTCTATCCTAGGGGTCCAGGATATATTACTACAAGTTTTATCTTTGATACGCTTGTTTGGAAAGATGATAAAGGGATAGTACCTTGTCTTGCCAAGTCCTGGGAAAGTTCTTGACGATAGTACTAGATATAGGTTTCACCTAAGGGAGAACGTTAAATGACATGACGGTAAATCATTTACTGCAAGGGATGCAGTCTTTACATTCAACTATATGATGGAAAAGGGATGGAAATGGAAAACTATTGACCCTGAATTATTTGATAAAATTGTAATGGTAGATAATTACACTGTTGACATTACACTTAGGGGACCTTATCCATACTTTCTCGAAACATATGCAACTTCAGTTTTTATTATACTAGAGCATATTTAGAGTAGAATAGAAAAGCCGGAGACATATACTGAACCTGAAGCTTTCATAGGAACCGGTCCTTATAAATTAATTAGTTATGAACCTGGAGTTAAGTATCTCTTTAAAGCTAATGATGATTACTTTCTTGGTAAAGCCATTTATAAAGAGCTAGAACTAAGAATAATCCAAGATCTTAATGCTATTTCATCTGCCTTAAAGCATGGAGAGGTTCATTGTGCTAGTTTCTGGGGTAAGGAATTAGAATTGGTTAAAAGCTTCTAAATGAAGTAAAAGGATTGAAGATACTTAAAGGTCATACTTATTGGGTGCTCTACTTAGGCTTTAACCATGCGGGATTGCCTATAAATTCTTCAGTCTTTAGAAAATCAATAGCTTATGCCCTCAATTTAACAGATGTAGTGTCTAGGAGCACTGGATTAGATGCTGCTATAGTAGGTAATCCAGGATTTTTGCCGCCCTATAGTCCATGGTATAATCCCAATGTCCCAAAATATGAATACAATCCGTCTAAAGCCTTAGAACTACTTAATAAAATTAACATAAAGGATATTGATGGTGATAGAGTATTAGAATTACCTACAGGTAAAGATCTTGTACTTAAATTAATAACTATTAGGAACCTCTTACAGGGGGCTGAAATCATTAAAGAATATTTAGAGTGCTTGGGTATAAAGGTAGAATTAAGAGTTTATGATAGTTACTACAAACTTGACCAGATATCTAGAAGCGACAACTATGACCTAATGTTAACAGGTCATGGTGCAGTAGGAAATGACTCCATGGGATTTATATGGTACTTTAGTGCATGGAGGGTTAAACCATGGTATAATGATACTTATAATCAACTTGTACAACAACTACCTCATGCAAAAAGCAAGCAGGACGTAAATAATATAATAAGGCAATTACAGGCTATTATTGCAGAAAACATTCCTCAAATACCCATATATTATCCCGAAAGTTATGTAGTTTCAAGACCTGAAGTAATAGTTAATTGGTATTTTACTTATATGGGAGCTAATGGGGGATACCATCGCCTTTCAACAAATTAGCTCTTTTGAAGAGCTAAGAATATGTTTTAAACCCATAGGATATGTAATAAGAAGGAATCAGCCGCCTAAACTACGTAGCTGGAGTAAGGATATAGTATTTAAATACGATGAACAATTACGAAGACAAATTGTTGAAGTATTTATATTTCCTTCATATAGCGATGCATTAGAGAGAATAGAAGAATATGAATACCTCTGGCTGATTTGGTTTGCACATCTATCCGGTAAGCCTTCAACACTGAAAGTACATATCCATGGGGATCCTTCACAACCCATTTATGGGGTATTTGCAACTAGGAGCCCGGTGAGACCTAATAATATTATGCTATCTCTTGTAAAACTTATCGAGAGAAGAGGGAATGTATTAGTAGTTAAAGGGACTGAAGCTTTCGATGGAACCCCAGTAATTGACATAAAGCCATATATACCAAGCCTTGACACTCCTGAAAGTATTCCTTAACAAGGTTATACCATGCATAAAGTACTGTTAACTACAATCGGCATATTAATGCTAATATTTTTAGTAGCTTCAATAGCATTTATAATCGTTAACTTAATTCCTGGAGATCCTTTTTCTAGCATGGGCGGTCTTCAACCATTAAGTCCTAAAGAAGTTAAGAAACTAAAAGCTCTCTATGGTCTTGATAAACCTCTTATTGAAAGATATATTATGTCTTAAAATCATTCTTTAGCTTAGAATATGGTATTTCATTTAAATATGCTAAACCAGTCTCTGAAGTTCTTATTAAGCCAATAATTTATACTATAACCACAACCACTACCTCCATAGCTTTTTCAGCAATATTTATCTTGTAACATGGGAGACTATAGGACAACGAAAAAATATAAGGAAGATGTTAGAAGCAACATCTTCTGTTCCACCTTATGTTTATGCTACGTTGGTTTTTGTGATAACGAACTGGTACTTAGGCTTAGTTTCATCTATATCTCGATATAGTATTGTCAAACTGTTCTTAACCATTAATTATTATCATGTGTATTTCAATACCTCGCATATACATCATTTACTCAAAAGTAATTGAGGAAGAGATCTTCAAGCGCAAGGAGTTAATTAGACTTCTTAGAGCAGAGGGCTTATCTGAAAGAATTGTTAGGAGGAGAATAGCTATGACCGTACTCCCAAGCTTAGTATCTCAGCTTGCTTCATATTATGCCTTAATGCTACAATTACAAGTCTTCATCGAACCCATAGTAGGTTCTCCTGGACTAGGTTATATGTTACTTACAGGCATTATAGAATGTGATATCCCCTTGGTGGTAGCTTCCTTTACATTAATAGGTATTTTATCGGTATTAGTAGTCGCAGTAGGCTACCTTGTTAGTGGTCTTCTTGATCCAAGATTAAGAAATGAGTGGCATGAAAGCTAAGAGATTACTCTCATTAACTATACTCTTAATAATATTAGGTGTAGGTGTTTATTCAAATATATGGAGACCTGAAGTAAGTACAAAATTGGAATCGCCTTCAGCTAAACATATTCTAGGAACAGATCCTATAGGTAGGGATGTTGCATGGCTTATCGCTTGAGGAGGCCTTATTAGTCTTTATGTAGCTATAACCTCGATGGCAATTGCATTATTTATCGCAATGATACTTTTAATGCCCAGTTCTATATAGAGAAATTTCAATAATAGCTTCAGGGTTCGCGAATATTTTCATATCGCTTCCTCGAATTCCTATTATCATAGTATCAGCCTTAGTGTTCCCACTGACCCCTACTAGTGTTGCTTTTATCTTTGGTATTCTCTCTTGGCCATATATTGTTCAAGCACTTCTTCCTAGAATTAAACAAGTTCTTAAGGAGCTATATGTAGAAGCTGCTCAAGCTATTGGTGCTTCAAGGAAGCGGATTGCTTTAAAATATGTGTTTTCCTCAATAAAGCAACCACTTCTAGCATCAGCAACTATAATAGTAGCACAAGCAATAATAGCTGAAGCAGGTATCTCTCTTTTAGGGCTAGGAGATCCTGGGCAAGTAAGCTGGGCTAGTGATGAATATAAATAATGAGTTCATCGACAACGTATGCATTAAAGTCGTAGTTTAACTTTTAACCTTTAACTTGGTAGTTACTGCAATAGCTATGATTATGATGATTGAAATTATTAGAAACATAAAATATTTCTGATATTCTTTGACTTTAAATGTCTCTACCTGAGGTGTATAAGTAGTTAAAAGCATATTCCCTAGATATATTGTATTCTTATCATAAGTTATTTTTACTGTGGAATAAGGTTTACAAGTCAGATTAAATAAATTTATGACCTCGCCTTTATCGATTAACTTATACTGATAAATAATATTATCGTATTCATGCGTGTTGACAAGAACAAATAGGTTAGTTTCATTGTTTATTTTAATAGCTTCAATGCCTTCTATTTCATAGAGACCAGGTATCCTTACTTCTTCTATAACTTTTCCAGTAGTTATATTAATTAAATAGATATGATCACCATCATCTGATGTTAAAGCCAATACTTTGTCATCGATGACAACACCTCCTTGAATATCTCTTAATTCCTTACTAAGTTTTATTACCTTAATAGGATGAATATAGTTTCCCATACCTATCTGGTTTATATGATATACATAGACTTCACTTACAGGTGAGTATTCTGAAGTATATATAAATCCTTTAGTGTCCACGGCAATCCATGGCATGTGATCTTGTGGTGTATATGAATAACCTATAAGCTTAAGTTCATATGAATCATATAATGCTATTATAGCGGGTTTAACATAGTTCGTTTTTTCAATAGGTATTAATAGTTTACCATTATAATAATCTAGATCACCTAAATGAAAATATCTTTCTCTTTTGAGGAACTTTGGTATAGGCTTTTCATTATACTTAATGATTTTATTCATATCTTTACCTAGCTTATATATTGACGTGGTTCCCGTAAAGAACCAATATTTACCGCTAAAGGTTAACCCTTGTGTATATAAAGTTGATGTTATAAAGACATTAGCTATATAACTCCTATTTAATGTCTTTAAATAAATGCATAAATTACTATGCGTATAGTTTAAGACTAGGTCATACCATACATTCGGACTTAACATTATATGTTTAGCTTTAATTATAGAGTTATTGAATAAATATATACCAGATAAAGGCCTAGTGAGTTCATTTAAATAAAGCTTAATTGTAGTTTCATTACCTAAGCTTACTTCAAGACTAGTCCTTAAATAGCCATAGCCAAGTGCTTTAAAATAAATGTTTAAAACATGACCTTTACCATAGGGTACAGTGATAGTAACCGTATTATATGTAGTCGACGATATTAATGTGAATATTAATAGTACTGATAGTATTTTACTTAGGATTCTCATCTCCACTCAACTCTCATTGTCTTCCTTTAAGTATTTTACCTTAATTAATCATGTAGTTTCATATTTAGTGTAGTCGAAGTCTTCTCTTTTATTTAGATTCATTTCTGTACACATGATTTGACTAAGTCATGAAAAGTATTAAGATTCGCTCATGGACAGCTTAGCATATAGTGATAATGCTAAGAGGATAATTTTTAATTATATTGTAGACGAGTTTAAGCAGAATTAAAGAAGTAATACTGTAAATCGTAAGGGATAATGAATATAAGGCGTGAACTCGCTCTATCCTAGATCTATTGCTACTAAGAAACAAATGTCTCCTAATTTTATTATTGAACAGTTTACACTAAAAAGAGTAAGAAATAGTAAAGAGTCCTAGTAATCGCTTATGATGTTTAAAGCATATATGGGGTCTTAAAAACCGTTATGAGGTGGTTAATTCTCCAATCTAGACTAATGAACGCTATTCTTAATTCTTTAAATAGAATATTTAATCTAGTGGGCTGGTAGTTAATATGGTGATTCCCACGAAACGGGCTACTCGCTCTTTTCCTCATGTTGATTGAACAGCTTCTGCATGGCCTATTAAAAAGTTTATAGATCCTAATGCTGAAATTATTTTCATAAATTGGCCTGAAGAAGAACTAAAACCTGAACATGGAAATCCATTTGATATTAAAGGTGTTGAACTTGGTCATAAAAATAATAAATGCACTTTTGAAGTCATAATAGAGAAGTTTTCCATTAAGGATCCTTATGAACTTAAAATAGCTGAAATAGTACATGCAGCTGACATCGAAGGAGAATTAGATAAGGTTCCTAAAGCTAAAGGAATTAGGGCTATATTCAGTGGTCTTAGGTTTATATCAAAGGATGATTATGAGACTTTAGAAGTGGAAATGAAAATATGGGGCGCTCTCTATACATATTTTAAGCTTAAGGGCTTGGAGGAGAAGTATAGGGATAAGCTTAAATCATTATCAAGAATAGATAGATTAAGGTTTCTTAAGGAGCTCTTAAGGAAGTAGGATATGGAAATTAAAGAGCGTAAAGTATTTGTATTGTTATCAGCTGCAGGATTAGTAGCTATACTTAGTTCAACAGCATCAAAATCTCCTACACTTCCCCTATTCGCTGAATACCTAGGTGCAGGGTCTGGTGAAATAGGTATAATAGCAGCTGCATCAACATTAGTAGGGATAATTGTTAATGCTACTGCTGGTGCTCTTTCTGACGTTTATGGTAGAAGGAAAAATGCTCTTATTATCAGGTTTCTTCTTTGCATCACCTCCTTTCCCATACTTACTTGTAAACAGGTCTTGGCAATTAATAATTGTTAGGATTTACCATGGTATTGCAACAGCTATTTTCACTCCAGTTGCTATAGCTGCAATAGCTGATGTTTATCGTGAACGTAGAGGTGAGATGATGGGCTACTTCTCTTCAGCAACACTACTTGGTAGGTTAATGGCTCCCTCTATAGCTGGAACTGTGATTACCTTATACTCTTTCCATACAACTTACATGCTCTATGCGGAGTATTCGGTATAATTGCCCTGATAGTACTACTTAGATTTCCTGAAATAAGCACTATGAGAGGTATTAGGCGTGAAGTAAATATTAGGTTGTTAAGCATTTTAACTAATGTAAAGATAATTACCGCTAGCTGTATAATGGCTTCAACTTATTTCGCTATGCAAAGTATAGAAACATTTCTACCTCTCTACATGGAATCTCTTAATGTAGAATCTTGGCTTATAGGAATTACATTTACTATAGAGTTAGCCGTAATAGCCTTCCTTAAACCATATGGAGGGCGCTTATATGATCGTATTGGTGGAGGTAAAGTTAATAGTATTGGGGTTTTTCTATCATTTCTAGGCTTAATCCTAATAGCTTTCTCCGATATGTACTTTTCCACATTATTATCAATAATATTATATGCTAACAGGAGTAGCATTTACAATAGCTTCGATTTCGCCATTAATATCAAAAATCGTTACTAGAAAAAGCTATGGAACAGCTTTAGGAGCTATGGAGACTATAAAGGATGTAGGTCAAGCACTTGGACCAATAGTCATGGGAGTAATACTGATGTTTACTTCATACAAGTTAGCGTTTATCATTGTAGCTATAATAACATCAACTTCACTATTATTGAACATGATACTTAGTAGCCGTAAGTAACAATTTTCTATATCTAGTTTACCTTCATGAAACGGCCATTATCTTTGGTTAATGTTGCTTTGCCTATTACTCCTTCAAGCCAGCCTATACTTTCAACTTCTCTGTGGTTGAAAGCTGGGACATAGGGCTTAATATCTAACAATGGCGTTCCATCAACTATATCTACATCACATACTCGAAGTATGTTTCCCTTAATCTCCAATAATCTGACTACTGAGATACCTATAGGATTAGGTCTTGGAGGAGCACGTGTAGCAAATATTCCTACCAATTTATCCCCCATATAGGGCTTAACCTTGAGCAGAGGTTTCTTTATGAGATGGAAGTGATAGATTAAAATTATATGGGAAAATCCTTCTAATCCCTCAAGACCTTCCACATATTCTGGAAAAACTTCAACAATGCCTTCAACCCCCTTTGCACCAATAGGTTGAATAGGTGTCCCCCTAGGCTCCTTGAATGGTGTATGTATTATTCCTATAGGCCTATATACTATTACTTTATCCCCTTCCCAATTATAATTAAAAAACATGTACACACCACCTCAAATTAAATCAACTTCACTTTAAAAATTATAGTATAGGATAATTATTCTATAATCACTACTTGGGATTTAGGATTCTTATGAATTTATTCTCCTAAGATTTTTCTCACAGGTAAAGACCTCCTTACACAACAAAATGGATAGTATCCCTTCATTACAGCATGCTCGTTCTGTTCTCCTTTTCACTACAGAGAATCTGTTAATTAATGTACATTCCTGTCATTCTTTTATAGTCCTTAATGTCTCATCGGAATTAAATGATCATCATATATAATAATGCATTCCTTGACGTCTTTCGTGGATGAATGTAGCATTATTATCTTATAAGTCTAGCACATAATAGGTGAACTACTTGGAGAGGAATAATCTTAATCCCAGCTATAATGATGTTGATAATCAGCATAATAATATATAAAGTGGCTAAAATTGAAGAACAAGTATTATGTTGTTATTACTCAGTTATTTTCTTTATATTCGCTATTTTATCAAAATCACTATCATAGCTGTATATTTCGTTTATACCTAGTCTCTTCATGAAAAGTACTGCTAGTGCATCATTTAATCCTATATAGTTCTTTTTAGCAATTTCTATTGATTCTATGTAGTCTGTTACGGTAACTGGATATACATGGATATTTTTCTTGCTTAGAATAGCTTCTATGATATTTATTGCTTGCATTACATTTGTATGAGATTCAAGTATATTTGCTATTTCAGCTAAATGGACGACAGTTGTTATTACATCTTCACCTTTATTAATTCTCTCTATAATTCTTTTAGCGCTTCCCTTAAGTTTAATTATTTCTCCTGGTAATCTTCTTTTAGGCTTTAGGAAGGCATATAAAAACACTGAAGCATCAATAAATCTCATGTTTTACACCAAGTAATGCCTTTTTTAATTCTTTATAATCTCTAAACACTTCAGGTTTCACATCTATTTCAACACTATCTATGTATTGTGATAGATCTTTTTCCTCAATTGGTAGAAGGATTATTAAATTATCTGATTTCTTGATGATAAACCTATTGGTTTTTATGTCTTTTAGATACTCTTTAGGTATTCTAATTCTTCCATATTTATCCATAGTCACGATAGACATGTGGAGTACCACCATATATTCTATTTCAAAGAAGTTGATATAAAAACCGTTTAACCAATAAACCATTTATCCACTAAGGTTACAAACATTAGATATCTTTTGTCCTTACTCTTAAAAACTAGGATATAGTTCACACAATGAGTGGAGAACCTGCTTGAAACCCGCTACTGTGGCGGATTATGAACTCCTAATATCCTTGGTAATGTACTTATAAATTCATGCCTGTTATATAACAGGCTTATAAATTTATTATATAACAGGTAAGTATACATAAAACCATGGTTTATTTTTTGTTCTTCATTTTTTTGAGAATCAGTGGGCCCGCGGGGATTTAAACCCCGGACCTCCGCCGCGTCAGGGCGATGTTATTTTCATAAATGTTTGCATTTTAATATTCATGTTTTTATGGACGGATATCGGAGAAAGAAATCGTAGTTGATGGTAACTAACTGGGGATATTCATTTAATTTATCGACCTTGTTATTAGTCTTATACTTATTGCAGTTTCTTTATGAGCTCCCTTACGATTGTGTCTGAAATACTAAATCCGATTTCTTTTAGTTTCTCTATGTTGTCTATGAGTTGATTTTTATTAATTAAGTTACTGTCGTGAGCTCTTCTTAGAATACCTAATGTGCCTATAATATTAAGTCCTAGTGATCTTGCTTTGCTTCTAGCTATTCTGTTGTCTAGTCTTACAATGCAGTTATGTTCTAGTGCTATAGCTATCGCTTCGGATTCTCCCCATCCGAGGAGATCATGAAGTAATTCAACAAGTTTTCTATTCTTAGCCTTTAAGACTTTGACATTATCTTTTGTCCTTATTAGCCCTTTTAGTTCCTCTGAGCCTGGTCTACCTGAACCCATAATTACCACTTCCTCGTAGACATGTTTTGGGATAATTACCTTATTCGTAAAGTTTGACCAATATATGCAAAAGGCTTATTTTTGAAAGAGCTATTACAATACTAGAGTTTACCACTATACACTTCAAAGCTTTAATTCCTTACGTAGTTCCTCATTACTGTAAGGGTAAGCATACAGCCCTCTACGCTTTAATTCTAAGATAAAATCATATAGGTGAATATCAGCTAACTCAGCAGCACGTTCAATACTAACAATACCACGTAAAAATAAATCAATGGCATAAGCTAAACTAACCTCCCGTTCAATATCACCAACATGGTGTGCTGGGGCTTTAATTCTCACATCAACTTCACGAGACATAATTCTCAACCTCTTATAAGACATCTCCTCTACGAACCTAATTAACACTACCTTTACCTGACTGAAAATTTAAATAAGATAAGATTAAATTGTTGATGGACTCAGAGGGATTTGAACTCCGGACCTCCGCAGCGTTAAGTCACAAACTAAACGTATACAAAAACACCTTAAAATACAAGACCATACTGTCCTACACGTTCTACGTTTATGATAGATTTATTATACTTATTTATTCTAGTCGATAGACAATATTTTCAGGTACAGAATGTTCCATGATACGCTGAATGTATAGGTGTATGCAAGAGCAAAGATATCTTATATTCCTGGATGAATAATGTAGTCCTCTTGATAAATATAAATTCTATATTATCTTAGCCTTCCTTTGTAATGAAGAAGAAGTTATGAAATTATACGATCTCCATTCTGATATCCTAAAACATATTCACAGTAGGTATAATGTTGAGTTGCTTGAAATAAAGGGAGCTAAAATCTATAGCAAATTTAAGAATGGAAGTAAATATAAGGAAGTCTTTGAGTATATAGCTAACCAGCTAGCAAGTTTGAAATCAACTAAGGTAATTGTTATAGCAGTAGACAAAAATGCATTATATATAGACGTCGTCAAGAATACGGTTATTAAGAAGATTGATGAAATTCTAAGGAATATAGATAATCCCTATGCCATAGTACTTAAACTAAAAGCTTCAAGATCAAAACTACTTGAAAAATTTGAAAGAGATCTTAGAGACGTATTTTCAAGATTCCAGATAATGAACGAGGTATTATATTGTCTTAACAAGTTCTTAAGTAGTATAAACTCCTATGGTTATATAGTATTTGATTCTGATGCAAAAACAATTCAAGAATCATTATATGGTTTTATAGGAAAGACATTAACTATAGAAGGTGTTGCTACAGTAAGAGGCTTAGAGAACATACAACACATAAACCTTGTACTGTTAGGCGACTCAAAGCTATTACCAGGATTACAGTTCTCCGACATCATAGCGTATTGTACTCATAGAGCACTTGACTACAAGGAATATGAATTACTCAAATACTTTAAGGAACTATTTAAAAGAGTTGCTACAGAAGCTGGAGGAAGAATTTGGGTGGTCAGCCGATGACCTTTTTAATGAACTTTTCTCCTTCAGGTTCATTCCACGGAATTATCTTAAAACTATAGCCCCCACCTGCTCGCCGATGTGGCGTGGGGTGAGGCAGAAATCTTTTTTAGGATGTTTTAGGGTGGATTGGTATGGGTTGAAGTCCTATGGGGTGATGGGAGCATTGCTCTAAGCCCCATAGGGTTAAGCTTAGATGTGAGGCTCATTCCGTTAGCCTTGAAAGCCACCCATAACCCTACGGGATGAGCCGAAAAGGTGAACCCTCTAGGCGAGGTAGAAGCCCCTAGAGGATAACCTAATCCACCCTAAACTACCACAAAACACCCTCTAGGGACAAACGACGACAGCCTCATCCAGAATTATATCATTTAAAAAGCGGTATATAAACATAAGTACAACATAAGTATTCTACAGAATTAATCCAGAGACATCAGTACTCATAGTCGATGATAAGCTACTAGATAAAGTACATGATGTTTGCGGTGTTGTGGGGAAGGAAAGTAAGCATAAGAAAACTTACCTTTCAACACTAATACTATTAGCGGACAATATAGCTAACTATGTCAGGATGAAGATAGAGAAAAAGTGTAGAGCAAGACGAACTCAAAGGTGCTACAATGAAGCTTTAAGAGAAGTAATGAAGGAACTAGGGTTTTAGCCCCATCATCCAGAGCCCACATCAAAGCTTTCGGGATGTCCGGGGCTATA